>CAMPVF010000018.1 GCA_946997485.1 uncultured Atopobium sp. | reverse complement strand
GGGCTTTGCAAGCCTGAGGTCGTGGGTTCGACCCCCATCGTCTCCACCATTTGCACACTAAAAGCCGGAAGCCCCGTGGCATCCGGCTTTTTTATTGTATAGGTTACTATCCTTACCAGGTATGTAATACCCGCGCCACTGGTGCCACCTTAGCACCACGCAGGCATGTACCACGTACGCATCACCACAAGAAAGGCACTCACCAATGCAGCAAGAGCAACCGCAGCAAGCCTCCGCGCAAAACGCACAACAAACGCCCCAGCAACCCCAAGAAACCCTCCAAGACATGCAGCAAGAGCACATCCGCAACATTGCTATCATTGCGCACGTCGACCACGGCAAAACCACGCTGGTAGATAAACTGCTTAAAGCTGCAGGCGCATTCCGCGACAACCAGCAGGTGCAAGAGCGCATCCTCGACTCAAACGACCAGGAGCGCGAACGCGGCATTACCATTCTTGCTAAAAACATCTCCATCGAATACCAGGGCGTAAAAATCAACATTATCGACACTCCCGGCCACGCCGACTTTGGCGGCGAGGTGGAGCGCGTGCTTAAAATGGCCGACGCAGCGCTGTTGCTGGTAGACGCCGCCGAAGGCCCCATGCCTCAAACGCGTTTTGTGTTGCAGCATGCTATTGCCGCCAATCTCAAAATTCTGCTTGTTATAAATAAGGTAGATAAGCCCGCCGCCAACCCCGAAAACGCTATCAACCAATCCCTCGACCTTATGATGGATCTAGGTGCCAAAGACGACCAGCTTGAGTTTACTATGGAGCACGTTATTTATGCGTCGGCGTCACTGGGCTTTGCGCGCCTGCACCTTACCGACACCAATAACGACATGTACCCCTTGCTTAACATGATTGTAGGCGAGCTGCCTGCGCCAAGCGGTAACCCCGAAGCGCCGCTTGCTATGCAGTGCGTTACCATCGACCACTCCGACTACGTGGGTCGTATTGGTGTTGGTCGCATTTATGCAGGCACTATTCACACGGGCGATAAAATCGCCGTTGTTAAAAATGATGGTACCAGCCAAGTTGCCACGGTAAAGCAGCTATTTACCTTCGACTACCTGGGCAAAAAGGAGTGTAGCGCGGTAGGTGCCGGTGATATTGGCGCTGTTGTGGGTATTGACCACACCGATATCGGCGACGTATATACCAGTATTGATAACCCCGTGCACCTTGAGCCTATTGAAATAGACCAACCCACGCTTTCCGTTGTGTTTGAAGCGTCAACATCACCCTTGGTGGGGCGCGATGGCGACATTGTAGGTGCACGCCAGCTAAAAGAGCGCCTGTTTAATGAGGCAGAAAACAACGTCACCATGCACATTGAGGAGCTCCCCGACAAAACGGGCGTAAGTGTTGCGGGTAGAGGCGTGCTGCACCTGTCGGTGCTTATGGAGCAAATGCGCCGCGAGGGCTATGAGTTTCAGGTAGGGCGCCCGCAAGTACTCTTTAAAAAGGACGAAAACGGAAGCCGTCTTGAACCCATTGAGCAAGCCGTGGTTGAGTGTTCGGGCGAATACGCCGGTAAAGTTATCGAAGTGTTTGGCAACGTGGGTGGCACCATGATAAACATGAAAACGGGCAAAACTCACACGCACCTCGATTTCAAGATTCCTACGCGCGGCATTATGGGTCTTAAAACCCGCGTTATGAACGTAACACACGGCGATGCGGTGTTTTACCATACGTTTTTGGAGTATGGTCCCTACGCGGGCGACATTAGTGCCCGTGCAAATGGTGCTATGATTTCGATGTCTACCGAAAAAGCCGTTGCCTACGCGCTTGGCACCCTGCAAGACCGCGGCACACTCTTTGTTGAGCCAGGCTGCGAGTGCTATGAGGGCATGCTTGTGGGCGAGCGTTCGCGTCCGGGCGATTTGGTGGTAAACATTGCCAAAACCAAAAATCTTGGCAACCAGCGTTCATCTACTGCTGATATTGCCGTGCAGCTTACGCCACCCAAAACCTTTACGCTTGAAGAAGCGCTTGAGTATATTATTGACGACGAGCTGGTAGAAGTAACACCGCTGCACATACGCATGCGCAAGCGCATTCTAAACGACACGGAGCGCCGCAAATGGCGCGTGCGCCACGGCATGGTGGATAAGTAGGCATTTGTGCGCGCTGCGCGGACGTCGCGCTGCGACACGGATCGCTGTGGCACACGTACGTGCTGTACTGGCCTGCGTGCGCCCGCCGCGCAAGATGTGGATGTTTTGTGTTAAGATGGTTACAATGCAAAACAATTAACAGCTTGTAAATTGAAAAAACTGTTGAACTGGTTTATATTTGCACGTATACTATACTTAACATGCCCAACGATGTGTTTAGTAGAAAGGATACACATTATGTTGTCTAACAACAAATTCAAGGCAGTAGGTATCTCTGCTGCTCTTGCTACCACACTTGGTCTTGGTTTGGCACCAGCAGCTGCGCTGGCAAAACCTGCTGCAGAAGAGGATTTAGTATGCGTTGTACGTTTGTACAACAAATGGTCTGGCGAGCACCTCTTTTCAACTGATGCGAAAGAAATTGCCGATCTTGAGGCTCGTGGCTGGGAAAATGAGGGCACCTACTGGAAAGCTCCTGCAGTCTATTACAAAGATTCTAAAGGTGTAGAACACCACCCGGCTATTAAAGATAATAAGTATATGCCTGTATATCGTTTGTACAACCCCTATACATCCGACCACCTGTACACCACCGACTTGGTAGAGTACACCAACCTTATGGCAGCTGGTTGGAACGGTGAGGACATTAAGTTTGCGTCCGCTGCAAAAGCTCAAAATGACAACCAAGCAAAAGTTGACACTACAGCATTGGAAGATGATGTTGAAGGTATCTACCGTCAGTTTAACCCCAATGTAACTGTTGGTACCCACAACTACGGTGGCTTGGCAGAAAACAACCAAGTTCTTGCAGCTGGTTGGAAAGCAGATAACGTTGATGCAGACGGTCACCAACAACCTGCACTCTATGGTTATGAGCTCAAAAAAGAGCAGGATGAGGCTTACCTTCTTAACAGCATTAGCAAACTTCAAGAAGCCTATAAAGCCAAACTCAAAGAGTTTAACGACGTTAAAGATGCTGTCCTTGCTGATGTAAAAGCAGATAAGTATAAGAAAGATGCTTATAAAGAGAAACTTGAAAAGATTCACAATGATATTGTGTATTATCAAGGTCAGCTTAAGCAAGTTAACCTTTATATCGCCAACTATAAAGATAAAACAACAAAGAAAATTAACGATTATCTTGTACTAAAAGATAACAAACCTGCATTTGCTGAAACCTACAATAAACTTCAGACGGCTTCGACTGAAGCAGCGAAAGATGTTGCCACTAAGAAAAGGGAAGTCGGTACGTGTAAGGATGCTATTAAAACCGACGAGTCAAATATTTCTAAAAAGAAACTTGAGATAGAGAAGCAAACTCTCGAGATTAAGCTTCAAGATCTTGTCCTTAACGACGAAAAAGCATCTGCAGATGACAAGAGAGCTGCCGCTGATGCTAAAGCCACTGCTGAAAATGCTGTAAAAACAGCTAAAGAAGAAATTAAAACGTTTGAAGCAAAACTTCAAAAAGATAAAGACAAGCTTGAAACCGCAAAGTCTAACGTTATACTCGCTAAGCAAGCTCACGATAAAGCTAAAAAAGCCTTCCGCGACTTCCGTTACGATCAGTCCTTGCCTTTGGGTCAGCTCTTCCGCGATCTTGTATTCATTCAAGATAACGATGCGCAGGCGAAAGCCCTCACAGAAGCCTTCAATAAGATTGATCAAGCTGTAACTCAATTTAACGGTAAGGTTACTACTGCTGTTGAGGCTTACTGGACAGCCGTTGATCCAATCAAGAAGAAACTTGATGATAATGTTGAGCTTGAGGAGAAAAAGGCTTATTACAAAGCTCTTGTTGCACTCAAAGAAGCTCTTGTAAATGAGATTAAAGATCTTAGCAAAGACCCACAGCTTGACGCTGATGACGCACTTGGTATCTAGTTTGTAGCAGTGTAGAATACATCTACAAACCCATCGTTGAGTAGGGAGAGGCGCTCGTCGCCTCTCCCTTTCTTTTTATTTCCTCACCACCACGTCTGCACCCGTATTCGCGTACACACCCACCTCCGAACGCGACACTCCCTGTCGCCAACACCCCTTTTGACGCATTCTCTGCGTTATTATTTGTTCTGACACTATTTACATTTAGTTTTAGCTTTGAAATGTTTTGTTTACTTTGAGCACGTTTTTGTTGTAAGTTGGCACCCTATCCTATTTAGCTGTGTGCTTAGAATCTTACTGACAAAGTAACGCGTATGTTATATGATCTACATAGATGGTCGGATAGAACTATCTCCAAGTACCGGGGGCTTATCCCCCGGTTTTTTATACGTAGGACGTATAGCTTAAACCTCAACAATTCCGCCGAAATATTGCTGGACTATCGTACGCGCGGTTTTGTAGCATGCTGCCACGAGCAATATCGCCCAATCCCAGCAGTAACCAGCGGTTTTCCACCGTGTTTATTTCTCTTGTTGCTAAAACAATGTGCGCACATTACCCTTCATATGTACGTAAATGTGTACACTATGTGAAGTAATCTATTCTCATTGCTATTAGACAAATAATCGCGTATAGTAATTCTTCGCGCTCACGAGAGCTTACAAACAAGCA
>CAMPVF010000017.1 GCA_946997485.1 uncultured Atopobium sp. | reverse complement strand
TAGTAGGTCTTTTTTGTTTACTTAAAATTATCTTATCTATCCCAAGAAATATGAGAAGGAGGCTGGGTGTGGCTGTCTAAAAAATGTCCGTACCCCCTGCTATATTGAATTTGAACTGCTAATTTTGAACTTGAACTTCTTATATTGAACTTAGTTTGAACTTGGTCGCATGTAGTTGAATGCGTGCGCCAGCCTATGAACTTTGTGCAAGAAAAACCGCTTACATTTCGTGTTTTGTCATTCACCGATAAAAAACTACCGTATTCTGCCAAAAACAGCGCGTTTACGAACTTGTAGATAAAAAGTGCTTGCTTTTTCGATACGCTGTACCTGTAGGGTGTACAGCCGCTGGTCTGCTTTATGCTGATGCTATCTTATACGTTTGTGCGCAGCCTAAAACTATGTCCAGAGATTCCATGCACGAGTGAATATAAGGTTGCAGGCGGCTCGTACACCTTTTTTAAGTCGTGTTGGTAAAGAAGGTGAACACAAGCGATGCTGATGGGTGCGATGACAATTTTATGCGTGCTTCCGCTTGTGGTTGTAGTGCGTGCATGGGCGCGCACGCGCGACATTCCCGAGCGCCATCACGCGCATCACGACAGCTACGTCATCTCGTCTACGCTTTTGTTGTGCAACGTGGTTGTCATCATTTTTATGAGCTCTATCGGCATTTTTTTAACCAGCTTGTGCATGTCGGGAACCTGCGACGCCGACGCCGCAGTTGTGTGCTGCTTTTTTGCTGCGTTTGTAACCACCGTTTTTGGTCTGTGGGTTATTTTAAGCAGGTATTGCGTGGCAACATATGAAAACGAAATGCACGTAACGCCCTTTATTGGCGCAACACGTATCATCCCCTATAGCGCCATCACGCGTATGAAATGGCTTGAGTTTGGGGCACTTACCGGGCAGCAAAGCCTGCGCGTATGGGCTCAGCGTGTTCGCACACCTGCACCTGGGGCGCCGTCGTCTGCGCAGCTTGTAGCCTGCAGCGTGGTTATTTGGGGTGTGCTCGACATCGACCAAATTTTGCTGCGCATTAATCGCTTTGACGTGCTTTCGTAAGGGGCTGTTGTGGGCTAGAACGGCTTGTACCAGTGCGTTTGTTTGCATGCCCCTGTGCTGCCATACAAATTATGGATATACCTTATACGCCGTATTGCACCGCATTTTTTCGATATACTGAATGAAACACAGTGTAAACCATAAAAGGGGAGTTTATGCCATATAAACGGTCTGACGTAATTTCGTGGGACGAATTTTTTATGCGTGTGGCTATGATAGCTGCGCAGCGCAGCAAAGATCCTCACACGCAGGTAGGCGCCTGTCTTGCCGATACCAACGATCGCATTTTGTCGGTGGGCTACAACGGCACGCCTTCTGGTATTAACGACGATGAGTTCCCGTGGGGCACAAGCGACGATCCGCTGTACGACAAGCATAATTTTGTAATTCATGCCGAAGCAAATGCGCTGCTTAACTACCGCGGCTCGCTTAAAGACATGCAGAATGCAACAGCGTACGTAACGCTCTTTCCGTGTCAGGAATGTGCAAAGATGCTGGTACAGGCAGGTATTGGCGAAGTTATTTACTGGCAAAACACGTATAAGGACACCGTGGGCGCAGCTATCGCTCGTTCAATTTTTGATAAGTGCGGTGTGAGTTATCGGCAATACGAAGATGCAGACACGTTAACGGAAAAGTAGCCGCTACGGATAAGTAGCCGCTTGTGGTGTTTTTGCGTTGGTATGTGCTGGCGTGTGGTAGCTGCGTGGTGACGTTCGCTGGCTGGAGCGTGCGTGCGCGTGCATGTTTGTAGAATCTGAGCGTCTGCATAGACCTGCACAAAATGAGAACATAGTATATAGACATACTTGTAACACTGCTTGAAAGGGGTTCATGTTCATGCAACAATTTAAAACAGAGAGCAAAAAGCTGCTCGACCTTATGATTAACTCAATTTATACCAATAAAGAGATTTTTTTACGCGAGCTTATTTCAAATGCGTCTGACGCTATCGACAAGCTGTGCTTTAAGAGCCTTACCGATTCGGCCATTACCGTAGATCCTTCGTCGCTGGCTATTCGCATTGCAATTGATAAGGACAAACGCACGCTTACCATTAGCGATAACGGCTGCGGTATGTCTAAAGACGAGCTCGACGAGTACTTGGGAACTATTGCGCACTCGGGATCCGAACTCTTTAAGAACGCCACGCAGCAGGGTAAAAGCGCAGGTACACATGCTGCTGGCCAGTCTGGCGCAGATAATGCGGCAGAGAAAAGCGCGGACGCCGACGCTGCTGAAAAGTCTGGCGATATTGATATTATCGGCCAATTTGGCGTTGGCTTTTATTCGGCATTTATGGTGGCAAGCCGCGTGCGTGTGGTAAGCCGTGCAATTAATGCAGATAGCGCCTGGGCATGGGAGTCGAACGGCGTTGACGGCTACGAAATTACGCAGGTAACCGACGCGCGCCAGGATGTTGCCGACCACGGTAGCGACGTTATTTTGTACCTTAAGCCCACAAGTGACAGCGACGACACCGATCGCTACCTAAGCGAGTGGACAATAAAAGAGCTGGTAGAGCACTATTCCAATTACATTCATCACCCCATTCAAATGAACGTAACCAAGCAGCGTGAGCTGCCGCGGCCTAAGGACGCGCCGGAAGACTACAAGCCGGCCTATGAGGAGTACACCGAGCTTGAAACGCTGAACTCGATGACGCCCATTTGGAAGCGTGCGCATAGCGACGTTACGCAGCAGGAGTATGCTGACTTTTATCACAACACGTTCCACGATTGGTCCGACCCTGAGCGCGTGATTAGTTTTCATGCTGAGGGCGGCATTACCTATGATGCGCTACTCTTTATTCCAAAAGAAGCGCCCTTCGATTTGTATAGCAAAGACTACGAAAAAGGCCTGGCGCTCTATTCGTCTAACGTGCTTATCCAGGAAAAATGTAGCGAGCTTCTGCCCGATTACTACAACTTTGTGCGCGGTGTTGTTGATTCGCCCGACATTTCGCTTAATATTTCGCGTGAAACGTTGCAGCAAAATGCGCAGCTCAAGAGTATTGCGCGCCGTGTTGAGAAAAAAATTCACGCAGAGCTTGTATCGATGCTCAAAAACGATCGCAGCACCTACGAAGCGTTCTTTGAACATTTTGGCCGCGGTCTTAAGTTTGGTATTTACAGCAGCTACGGCATGAAAGCGGGCGATTTGGGTGAATTAATGCTCTTTTATTCGGCACGCGACAAAAAACTTATCTCCCTTGCCGATTATGTAGCGGCGATGCCCAAAGGTCAGGACACCATCTATTATGCGGCGGGTACGTCTACAGAGCGCTTAGCGCAGCAGCCAATGGTTGCAAGTGCGCTGAGTCATGGCTTTGACGTGCTGCTTTGCACGCAAGACATCGACGAGTTTATGTTTGGTGTGTGGCGTAGCTATCACGCGCAGCTGCCAGTTGTGGCCGATGCCGCTGCTCAAGACGCTTCCGCGAAGGATGCCGACGTCAAAGATGCTCAAGACACTGCAGCTAAAACGGAAGAAAAAGACCTTACGTTTACAAACGTATCGAAAGCTGGTCTTAATTTTGCAAGTGACGACGAAAAGAAACAGGCTCAAACAGCTCAAGACGAGCACAAGGAATTGTTTGACGCGCTTAAAGATGCGCTGGCAGACGACGTAAGCGATGTGCGCGTTTCTGCAGAGCTGCAAGATTTTCCGGCGCGCATTTCTGCTGATGGCGATGTGTCGTTGGAGATGGAGCGTGTTCTTGCTCAAAATCCGCAGGCAGCAGACGCGCCGCGTGCAAAACGCGTGCTCGAAATAAATGCAACGCACCCCGTGTTTGCTAAGCTCGTTGCTGCGCACGCTGCTCACGATACTGAAAAGCTGCACGATTATGCCAATTTGCTGCTTAATCAGGCGTTGTTGGTTGAGGGGCTCGAAATTAAGAATCCTGCACAGTTTGCGCGCGATATTTGCAAGCTCATGTAATCTGCGGGTAGCCCCATTACTGTAGCTTCATGACTGCAGCCGCCATTATGGAGCGTAAAGCTCGTATGAATAGCGCTTGTATCGTGCTACTATGTATGTGTTGGCTAACTTGCATATACTGTAGCCTACAAGCGCTTTTGCGGCTTTGAGCGTATAAGCGCTTTGCCGTATGCATTATCTAGAGGAGCATGTGTGCCATGGAACCGAAACGTTCATATAACACCCGTCAAAAGCAGGCAATATGCGATTTTCTTGTGGCAAACCGGGATCATTATTTAAGCGTGGACGAAATTCATAGTCGTCTGGCTCAGCATAAACCAACCCCTGGTCGCACAACCGTGTATCGCACGCTGGAGGCGATGGTTGCCGATGGGAGCGTTTCTAAAGTGGCAGCTCCAGGCGGTGAAGAGTCGCGCTATCGTTTGGCTGACGAAGGTCAAGACAAGTATGGCCAGCTTGTTTGCATGTGCTGTGGTAGGGTTATTCCGTTTGACTGCGACACGCTGTATCATTTTTCACAACATGTACAGCAAGAGCATTCGTTTACCGTTAATCTTATGCGCTCAGTGATGTATGGCCATTGTGAAGCATGCGCGCATCACGAGTCGTCTGACGTGCACGAAAAATAGAACAATCAGAGTACGGTGGGTACGCAGGCGTGCCTTAGGCACGCAGGCGCACGTTAATCTACGCGCTACACCTGCGCACCAAACCGCGTACCACATGTATGTACACGCCCTTACGCGCTAAACATCGACCGCTCATTAAATTCTGCCTGAACGGTTTTAAGCATTAAATACACGTCGTCTAAGCCCAGGTGCACTTCGCTTTCTGCGGCAACCAGCGTTTTGCGTCTGCGTGCCCAGGTTTCGAGGGCAGCTGGTCTGCTTTCGCGCGGAAGCGAGCGTACTTCGGGGTCGCACCTACGGCAAATGTCGCGCGAGTCGATAATAATAATTTTTCCGCTTTTACGGCCTTCTGCGTAGCCGGGTAAATGCAGCATAAACCACGAATCTTCAAACGCCGCGTTGTGCGCCATAATGGGAAATGTAGTAAACGTAGCAAGCAGCGCCTTTTGAATGGTAGTGTTTGTGCGAAACGGCTCTTTGCCGGCAATATCATCCCAGGTAATATGGTGGATATTGCTGAGTGGTACGCCTTTTGTTTTGTAGAGCTCGGGCATGCCAAAATATGCGCTATGCCCGTCGTGCACCTGTGCGGTGCTTGTTAAATCCATAAACGCTAATCCAAGGTTAACAATGTAGCCTCTATCGGGGAAGCGTGAGGTAGTTTCGAGGTCAACGCCGCACACGCACCCCTGCATGGGTTTTTCTGCATACGCGATAGCAAGATTTGCAGCGGTTGGCCCTGCCGTTTTACGCACGGACGCCACCGAGCGTTTTTGCATTTTTGCAACGGCACTTATAAGGTCGTCGTCGGAAAGCTGACGTGCTAAACACCCGCCGGCAACGCGCTCAAGTTTTTCGATACCAAAACTATCGCAAAGCGCACGGTTTCTATCGGCAAGCTGCATAATGAGCGAAAAGTCGCAGGGTTCTTGCTTTGCGGGTGCTTCTTTCCATGCTTTAAGCAGCGTGGCAAGCGCGTCTTCGTTGCGTTTGCGCTCTTCGGTAACGGCGCTGTCGGTACTCAAAAAGCCCGGAAGCGTGTATGCATGTGCCTGGTCGATTGCTTGTTGAACGTTCATGTATATCCCCACCTTCACGCCGCAGTATGCGGCCATTGCGCGCTTTGCGCACGTAAAACCTGTTGCGACATCGTGTTACCTGCGATTATGCGGTGACTCGCAGCTACCGTGTAAGCTTCGCCGGTTAATTTATTTCTTCTACAAAACTAATAAATTCAAGAGCTTCGAGCGCATCGATAAATGGTTTTTTGTTCATATTTCTATCGAGCTCAATGGTAAACGTAGCCGCGCCTCCAAACTTACCTTCTTGTGCTTTTACGAGCTGAAAGTTTGAATAGGTGCAGTTCCACGTGTGAAGCTTTTTAATGAGCTGTTTTACAGAGTGCTTATCTTCAAACTCGACATACAGGGAAAAAATCTTTGCGTTTTGTCGCAGCCAATGATCGATACGGTTGAGCACCATGTGCGTAAAAATCACAAAAAATAGGGCGATGAGCGTGCCTTCAACATAGCCAGCACCTGCAGCTAGTCCAATGCACGCGCATACCCACAGTCCCGCCGCGGTGGTAAGGCCTTGCACTTCGTTTTTGCCTGTAATAATGATGGTACCTACGCCCAAAAATCCAACGCCACTAATGACCTGCGCACCAATACGCGCAAGGTCGGCTTGAGCTTCGGGAAATTGATGGAGAAGGTATTCCGAAACAATCATGGCAACTGCGCTACCAACACATACCAACACGTGCGTTTTCATGCCCGCACCTTTGTTTTTGTATTCGCGCTCAATACCAATAAGAATGCCAACAATACATGCCAAGCACAGGCGCAAAAACACCGAAAGAGCACTCCAATCGGCTACAAGTAAAACGAAATCGCGCAGCATAATCAGCCTTTCTATTGATGAGCGGTGCCAATGCAGAGCCCTGCGCACGCGACAGCGTTGTGCAAAGCTCATGTAATTGCCAGCGGGTAATTAATTTATTTTAGTATACTAGTTACACTGGACACAAAAGCAGATTCATCATACATAAATATTGGTAATTTAAACATTTCTGCATGTAGGTGTACGTACACGCGCGCGTCCGCGCTGTCTTACGTGCCGTGTGCGGGCTGTTTTGATTGGTTTGCAAGAGGTGAGAACACTATGAGTACAACTGATAGGGCAGATGATGCACAGCACATGAGCACTCATTGTGTGCCCGCGCGTACAGATTCCCCTCACACCGCCGCACCTGTCCCAGCGCAACCAGCACTAATGCCCACACCTGCGCCCGCAGTACCCACGCCAGTAGTTTCACCTACATCTTCACTCATGCCCACGCCATCACCCACACCCACGCCAGCGCAGCGTCTCAGGCGCGCCGCAGGTAAAAGCGTTGTGCTTTTTGCCTGGCTTATGCTTGCGGTTGGTATGCAATACGCTGCTGCATATGCTGCACTGCGTCTTGGCTTGGATGGCTCCAATTTTATACTTGCATACGAGTTTATAGGCGGCATATCGTGCACGCTTATTATGCTTGTGCTTTTTGCCTTAAAACGCACGTCACTTACGTTGTGGCGTCCGGCTTCGCTTGGTTTTGCCTGGAAGCTGTTTTACCCGTTTATTGGCCTTGCGGTGGTGTTTATGCTGCTCGATGCTGGCAATCTTGCAACAGCAGGCCATAGCATAAGTAACGCATGGCTGCGTGTTGTGGGCACCGTGGCGCTTCAGTGTCTTGGTGTTGGTCTGTTTGAAGAAACTCTGTACCGCGGCATTTTGTTTGGCGCTGTTTTACGCGCGTTTGAGCATGCACGGTATCGGTTATGGGCAAGCGTTATCATAACGTCGCTCATTTTTGGTATAAGTCATATTGCATTTGGCGAAATTGCTACGCTCAACCTTAATACGCTTGCGCAAGCTACAGGAAAAGTGCTGCAAACAGGCATTTTGTCGCTCGTATTTTGCTTAGCTGTGTGGCGCACAAAAAGTTTGGCAGGTGCGCTGTGTATGCATGCGCTCTTTGACTTTTTGCTTATGCTACCATCTGTGCTGGTATATGGCACCAATTTCGAAATTGCCTACGTGTCACAGGGCGAAGCTGGCATTGCGCAATTTGTTATGTATTGCGTGCTCATTGCCATTTCTATACCGTTTGTGTATCGCGCGGTGCGTATTTTTAATGCTGAAGAAACTAGTACGCATGCGCCTGCAGCTGCATCCCCGCTGCCTGTTGCACCGTCGCACCTGCAGTAACGGCTTAGTGCACGTACACCACATCGCCCACTTTAAGCAAGCCATACAGCTCAGCTGCCTTACTGGGCGGCAAATTCACACATCCGTGTGAGCCGCTGATTTGGTATACTTTGCCGCCAAACACGCTGCGCCACGGTGCATCGTGCATGCCAACCATATTGCCAACAAACGGCATCCAGTAGCTTACATGCGATTTATAATCGGGCTGACCGTCGTTATCGGTGTCGAGGCCAATAAGCGTTTGGTTGCGCATCAGCGCATTTACATAAAACGTGCCGGTAGGCGTTGCACCGTTTTTACCCGAAACAATATACGATTGCCACAGCACATCGCCATCTTCATCGTACAAGCGTGCATATTGGTTTGCAATGTTAACGTCTACATGACGTCCCCGTGCTTTTGCACCTTCCGATTCTGCCGGTGCTGTTGAAGGCGTTGAGCGAACAATGCTTACTGGCAGGGTAATGGGGTCGGCAGCGCCATTGTTTACCGCTTTTGTAAGCGCAGCTGCAAGCTTGTCATACAGCACTTTTGGTTTGCGCGTGGGGTCGTCGCTTGTAAGTTTTGGCATAAGATTGTCTTTGCCCCACGTTTCGATAGCACTTTGGTCGATATTAAGCTCATGCAAGTTTGCAATGTGCATCCACGATTTAAGCTCATTTTTGCCCATACGTGCAAGCTCTTTTTGCTGGTAGCGAAGGCTAATTGTAAGATTGAGCGCCTTGTTTGCGCGGTCGGCAATGGCAATAAGATCGGGGCTGTCGCTTTTGAGTGTTGGCTGCTTTAATACTGCATCACTCATTGCAACGCTCGTTTGATTTGTTTCGATAGCTGTGGCAATTTCCTCGCTGGCACGTGCGGGTTCGATAGCGCTACCAACTTTTGCATCCGAAATGGTAAACGTTTGCGACGCGTCATCAAACTGTGCATAGGCATCAACTGGGTTCGTCGCATTTTTGTTGTACTCATCTACCTGCTGCGTTACCACACTATTAAGCGCATCTTTGTCAAACTGTGCCGGTGTAGCGAGCGTAATGCTTGTGTTTTGCAGCAACTTGGCCAGCCAACTAAATCCTGGCGCATAATCGTGAATTGCCTGCTTAGCGTTGGTGTCGCCGCTCAGCTTATATGAAATGTCGCTCGCATGAATTTGCGAGGAAAAGTCGGCGTATGTTGCTAAAAACGTGTAGTCTTGCTCAATTTGAGCAAGCTTGGCAGCAAATTGGTGCTCGTCCATGTATGAAATGTCGTACGAAAGATAACTTGTACCGCGCATAAAATGGTGAGAAAAATACCATCCACCTGCGCAGTAGCCGCTAGCCAGCAGAGCAATAACCGCAGCTACACCCCGCATAAGCAGTTTTTTTGCTGTGTGCGTTTTTGCGGCAGCGCTGGGTGCATTGCCATCAGAAACGCCCACGCCAGCAACGCCTGCTGCACCTGCTGCAGCATCTACCTGCGAAGGTGCAGGTACAACGGCTGGCATCATAGGAATGGCCTGCTCTTGGGCGTGTGAGTTAGGTAAAATTTGCGTTTTATCGTACGCGCTGTTCGACGTTGTTGTTGCACCCGAAAAATGTGCTCCGTGTTTTGACACTGTTACCCCAATACCATTAGTTGTATCGTACTCATGCATACATTAAAACTTGCAGGTAAAACGTGTAGTAATTGTATGCACGTAAATTTCAATAACAGTCTTTGAGTATACCATGTTGAAACATGCCGTCTACAGGCTTTTATAAAAACATGATTGCCGCATGTTTTGTCCTTGTGCATTGCAGCAATTATGCATAGATAGTTGCTCCGTGCATAATTTTGCATAGATATGCATACCTTTCGGCGAGCTGCCGTAGCGCGATGCCGCTAACCTACACCTTTGCAACGCTTGCGGATTTGCACCTTGACCCACCCTTATGAATAGCGTATGTATGATTACATAGTACGACACGCGCGGTCATTATTATGATGATGCAGCATATCTAACGTTTGGAGGCGCTAGCATGAGTATTACCCGTAGAGCACTGCTTACGCAAGGAGCATGTGCAGCAGCACTTGTAGGTTTAGGCGGACTTGCAGGTTGTGATGATAAACAATCTTCAGGTAAGGGTGGTTCGGGCGAAGATCTTTCTCGTATTGCATCGCAAGACATGATTGACGCTGCTAAAAAAGATGGCAAGTTGGTTGTATATGGTTCGTGCGAGGAGTCGCACTTAGGAGCTGTGTGCGAAAACTTCCAAAAACTTTTTGGCATCGATGTACAATTCCAGCGTCTTTCAACGGGCGAAGTTCAAGCAAAAATTGAAGAAGAGCACGGCAATCCTTCTGCCGACGTATGGTTTGGCGGCACTACCGACCCCTACAACGTTGCTGTTACCAAGGGCTTGCTTGAGCCCTACCAGGCAAAGAATGCCTCGCACCTTATTGCCGACACGTTTAAAGACAAAGATGGTAATTGGTATGGCGTGTACATGGGCATTCTTGGTTTCTTCTACAACAAAGACGAATTTAAGCGTCTTGGTTTAGCTGAGCCAAAAGACTGGCCCGACCTCATCGATCCAAAATATAAGGGGCTCATTTGGCTTTCAAACTACAACACGGCAGGTACCGCAAAGCTCGTAATTAACACCATCATCCAAAAGTATGGTCACGACAAGGGTATCGAATACCTCGTTAATCTCGACAAAAACATTTCTGTTTACACGAAGAGCGGTTCTGGTCCATCTAAAAATATTGGTACGGGCGAATGCACACTGGGTATCGGTTTTCTGCACGACGCCATTTACCAAATTGTTAACCAGGGCTACGAAAACATCGGCCTCGTTATTCCTTCTTCGGGTGCTTCATACGAAGTTGGTGCAACGGCCATGTTTAAGGGTCTTAAAAACCAAGCTGCCGCAAAGCTGTGGATTGAATATGCGCTTTCACCGCAGTGTGTTGACCGCGCTCAAGAGGTTGGCGCATATCAGTTCTTGGTGCTCGACGACGCAAAACAGCCGCAAGTGGCAACCGATTTTGGTCTCGATCCCAAGAATGTTATGACCTACGACTTCGAAGATGCAAAAGCACACACCGAGCAGTACGTAAAGGATGTTATGGCTGCGCTTAAGGGTGGCGACGACCGCTTTAAGACGAAGTAACATCTGCGCTTTGCACCGGCTCTGTTCAAAGTCAATAAAGCGTACCTACGTGGGCGTTTTCAAGCTGAGCAGCAGTGCAGCGATTTCGCATTGCTGTTCAGCTTTGTTGTTTTTGAAAGGTGGATTGCTTTCTGTTCACTCGTCCAATTACTTCGGAGAAATGTGTGTAAAATCGTCAATAGTTCGTAAACATATGATACTAATATGGATACGACGGGAAGACCGCTTCTACGTTTCTTAAAGAAAGAGGATTACATGAACGCAATCTCAAGAAGGGCCGCCATTTCATTTGCTGCAATGCTCGGTGCAAGTGCAGCTACTGTTGGGTGTTCGCAGCAGCAACAACAGCAAAGTCAAACCAGCGACGATAATAATCTTGCGCGTATTGCAGATAGCGAGATGATTGCCGCCGCTCAAGCCGATAAGGAGCTTGTTGTTTACGGTTCTGCAGAAGAACCATTTGTTGCTGCAGCATGTCAGAACTTTGAAAAATTATTTAATATTCCAACCAAGTTTATGCGTCTTTCAACCGGTGAAGTGCTTGCAAAAATTGAGGAAGAAAACGGCAAGCCGTCTGCCGATGTATGGTTTGGTGGTACCACCGACCCCTACAACGTTGCGGGATCGAAAGGGCTGCTCGACACGTACAAAGCACGCAACGAAACGCACTTGCTTTCGGACAAATACAAAGACCCACGCGGGTTTTGGTATGGCGTGTATAAAGGAAGTTTGGGCTTTTTCTATAACTCCGATGAGCTGAGCCGTATGAACTTGGAACCTCCTAAAGATTGGCCAGACTTGCTTAAGCCGGAGTACAAAGGGCTTATTTGGTCGTCCAACTACAATACCGCAGGAACAGCAAAACTGCTGGTAAACACCATGATCCAAAAGTATGGTAGAAAAGACGGCATTAAGTATTTGGTAGATTTGGACAAAAACGTTGCCGTGTACACCAAAAGCGGCGTTGGTCCTGCCAAAAACGTTGGTAGCGGTGAATGTGCCATTGGTATTGGTTTTCTTTCGCTTGCGATTCATCAAATTGTTGCCAACGGTTACACCAACATCAAAATGGTTGTGCCCTCATCGGGTACCAGCTATGAAATTGGTGCAACGGCCATTCTTAAGGGCGCAAAGCATCCCAATGCAGCTAAGCTGTGGATTGAATATGCATTGTCGCCGCAATGTGTTGAGCGTGCTCAAGAGGTGGGCTCTAACCCATTTTTGGTTATCGACGATGCTAAGCAGCCTGAGCTTGCCATTAAGTTTGGGCTCGATCCCGACAACGTAATGGATTACGACTTTGAAGATGCAACGCAGCACACCGAAGAGTACGTAAACGAGCTGATGGCTGCGCTCCACGGAGGGGATAGCCGCTTTAAAACGAAGTAGCAGCTAACGTACAGCTACCGTATTAGCTAACGTATTAGCTACCGTATTCATCAACAAGAAAAGGAGGGTAATATGGCGCATAGTCAGAGCTCATCGCTCGACCGCAAAAAAATGCTGGGCGACCCCATTTTAGTTTCGACTATTGTGGTGCTCATTGCATTTCTTACGTTATTTATCCTATATCCGCTTGCTATCCTTATGATTGATAGCGTGATGGGCGAACACGGTGTAACGCTCGATATCATTTCGCGCGTACTTGCCATGCCGTCGTTCGAAACCGCCATTACTAACACCCTGTATGTAGGCTTTTTCGTGGGCATTCTTGCAACAGCAATTGGTCTGCTTTTCGCCTATGTTGAAGTGTATGTATCACTCGGCAGCCGTTTTATCAGCGGACTGTTTAAAATCGTGTCGATGCTCCCCGTTGTTTCGCCACCGTTTGTATTGTCGCTTTCGGTTATTATGCTGTTTGGTAAATCGGGCATTGTTACCCGCCATTTGCTCGGCATTTACGACAACAACGTGTACGGTTTTTGGGGCATTGCGTTGGTACAAACACTCACGTTTTTCCCCGTGTGCTACATGATGTTCCGCGGCCTTTTACGCAACATCGATCCTTCGCTCGAAGAAGCAGCGCGCGACATGGGTGCTTCACGCTGGAAGGTATTTACGTCGGTTACTCTGCCGCTCATTTTGCCTGGTATGGGCAATGCGTTTTTGGTAACGTTTATCGAATCGATTGCCGACTTTGCCAACCCCATGCTTATTGGTGGTTCGTACGACACGCTTGCCACGTCTATCTACCTGCAAATTACCGGTGCATACGATAAGCAGGGTGCTGCGGCGATGGCAGTGGTGCTGCTCTTTATTACCCTTATTATGTTTATCGTGCAAAAATATGTGCTTGAAGCAAAAAGCACGGCAACGCTTACCGGCAAAGCCTCTCGCGCTCGTATGCTCATTTGTGATGCATCGGTGCGCATTCCGCTTACCATCATTTGCGCACTTCTTGCCCTGTTTGTTGTGGTTATGTACGCGTGCGTGCCCATTGGCGCCATGTTTAAAACCTGGGGGTACGATTTCCACCTTACGTTTAAGTGGTTCCAGCAGGTATTTTCTATTCACCACGGTTTCCAGGCATTTCGCGACTCGTTCGTGCTTTCGCTTATTGCATCGCCCATCACAGCGCTTTTGTCAATGATTATTTCGTACCTTGTGGTAAAGCGCAAATTCGTTGGTAAAGGCTTTATCGAGGCTGTTTCTATGCTCGCCATGGCTGTTCCCGGTACCGTACTTGGTGTTGGGTACATTCGCGGTTTTTCGGGCGGCCTATTCCACCAGGGCTATTTGCAGTGGCTGTATGGCTCGGCAGCAATTTTAATTATCGTGTTTGTTGTTCGCTCTCTTCCAACAGGTACGCGTTCGGGTATTTCGGCGCTTCGTCAAATTGATAAATCAATCGAAGAATCCGCCTATGACATGGGCGCCAACAGCTTTACGGTGTTTATGACCGTTACGCTGCCGCTCATCAAAGATTCGTTCCTCAGTGGTTTGGTAACCGCATTTGTTCGTTCAATTACCGCAATCTCAGCAATCATCCTGTTGGTTACGCCGCAGTTTTTGCTCATTACGGTTCAGATTAACGAGTTTGCTGAAAAGGGTGCATATGGTGTTGCCTGCGCGTTTGCAACCATTCTTATCCTTATTACCTACGGCTCGGTATTCCTTATGAATCTAGCAATCAAATACTTTGGTACGAGTGCCTCACTCAACAAATAACAAGGAGCAGTCATGTCAAAAGAGAAAAAGGGTGTACGTCTTGAGCACATCTCAAAAATATATCAAGACCCAAAAACCAAAAAGAACTTTTATGCCGTGCACGATGCAAACATTGTCATTGAGCCGGGTGAGTTTGTAACGCTGCTTGGTCCTTCGGGCTGTGGTAAAACTACCATTTTGCGTATGATTGCTGGGTTTGAATCGCCCGACGAAGGTGAAATTTACCTTGCCGACGAGCCCATAAATGAGCTTACGCCCAACAAGCGCGACACCGCTATGGTGTTTCAAAGCTACGCGCTTTTGCCGCACTATAACATTTTTGATAACGTGGCCTATGGTCTTAAGCTGCGCAAAATGGATCGCGAAACCATTAAAACTAAGGTTGAAAACATTTTGGGTCTTGTTGGCTTAAGCGGTATGGAAGACAGGCGCACAAACCAGCTTTCGGGTGGTCAGCAGCAGCGTGTTGCTCTTGCGCGTGCGCTGGTGCTTGAGCCCGGCGTGCTGTTGTTCGACGAGCCTTTAAGCAACCTCGACGCAAAACTCCGTGTTGACATGCGTACCGAAATTCGCCGTATTCAGCAACAAGCTGGTATTACTGCCATTTACGTTACGCACGACCAATCGGAAGCGATGGCGCTTTCCGACAAAATTATTGTTATGAAAAAGGGCGTTGTCGATCAAATTGGCGATCCGCACACCATTTACTACCGCCCCTGCGACGAATTTGTTGCCGACTTTATTGGTGAATCGAACTTTTTGCATGGTTCGGTAACCGATGTTCAGGGCGAGAAGGGTGTAGCTACCATTGAGGGATCGTCTGTTGAGTTTGATATGGTAGACGGCAAAAAGGTGGGCGACGATGTAACGCTGGTGCTTCGCCCCGAATCGGTGCACGTTGCCAATGAAGGTGTGCTGCCTTGTGAGGTTGTGCTTTCGCGCTTTATGGGTCACTACCAAAACTACCACGTTACCTGCGGTAACACGCTTGTAAAGGTTACCGAGTTTAACCCCAAAAATAAGCACATCTACCAGGTAGGCGACAAGGCATTTTTGTCGTTTACCTCAAGCGACGTACACGCTCTGTAAGCATCGTACATTACCCGCGCGCATAATACCCGTGCTCTAGTTGAGCCGTGCGGGTTTGTGCGCGCTCGTTTGCATGGTGTTTGAGCACACGTTTGCCTGTGCGTTTGCTCGCGCATGTATTCGTGCGTTGCATGAAAGGATTTATATGGATACACCAAACAGTGAAATTATCCTTCGACCGTTTAAGGACATCGATTTTGATGCTGTTGTAAATTTGTGTGTGCGCAAGTGGTGTAGCGACATTGTTGGTGCGTTTGATCGTATTGTGTTTGGCCGCGTGCTTAGTGCAGGCGCTTTGCAGCGCTCAACACATACTGTTGTTGCAGAATACCACGGCAACATTGTTGGTGTGTGTATGGGCGGTATTTGCCGCGATAAAAAAATCCTTCATGACAGTGATTGGCGCCGCCGTTTCGACGACATTATGTACCGCGCCCGCGCCCGCGCAAAAATTGGCGGCGTTAAGGTAGAGGAGCGTCTGTTTAGCCGTATTCGCATGTTTACCACGGCAGACGTGTTTATCACCTATGGCTACGCTAACGCCGATGCCGAAATTAACCTCATTATCGTTGACCCCGAATTTTCTAATCAGGGTATAGGTACCCGCCTGTTTGACGAAATGACCGAGTATTTTCGCAGCTGCGGCGCACGCGGGTGCTTTGTTATTATTAGCGCCGAAGCCGATAAGGAATTTTTTGAACACAAAGGCATGCGTTGCGTAAAAGAAAAAACAGGTGTTTCGGGTGACACCGGTCAACATAGCATGTTCTTGTACGCGCGCAGGTTGTAGGCGCTGTAGGCTGGCTTTGAGCTAGCTGGTTTGAGCTGGCTGCCGTTTGCAGGCCGGTTTTGAGCTGGTCGCTGCCAACATACCGTATCAAAGCACCATATACGAGGAGCTCTATGCAACAATTAGTACGTCTTATTTCTGAGGCAACACCAAAGCAGTATGGTATGTATGGCGTGCTTGGCCTTGTGCTGTGCGCGGCACCCTTTGTGTCTGCAGGCTTTGAGCCCATCTCGTTTGTGTATTGCATATATGCGCTTGTACTCTATTTATGCGCGTTGGTAGACGTCCGCATGCGCAGTATTCCCAACCTGCTTATTGCGTGTGGCTGCATAATTTGGCTTGTAAGCGTGTTTGCCCTGGTATTTACCTGTGATATTGACACTCAAGTTGAAAGCGCTGCGCTTGTTGTTGCCGTACAGCTTGTGGTTGCTGCATCGGTTGCCGGCGTGCTCGTGGGCATAAATAGCGTGTGCGAATTTATTTGGGATAAGCTCTTGTTTGATAAACGCACGCATGCAACTTCGGGCAATGATGCCTTGGGTGCTACCTTGGGCGCTACCGATGAAGATGCTACTGAACATGATGATGCTGCTGGCATTCCTACTTTTGCGCATAGTTTTATTGGCACGGGTGATATTAAACTGCTCTTTATGCTTTCACTTATCACCCCAATAAAAGCCCTACTTGTTACCTTATTTGTTGCCTGCGCTGCGAGCATTGTGTATGCAATTATCATGCGTCGCCGTACGTTTCCCTGGGCACCGTTTATTGCCGGTGCGTGGTATGTGTGCATGTTTACACCGTTTTTAGGCACCATCTCGCAGATGCTTGGTGCATAGGTGCTGCCGCGTCTACCTGCACGATAGCACCGCGCACCCGCGCGTAAACACCGCGGGATGGCGAAGGTATTTACAGCGGGTTTGTGTGTGTTTTATCAACCATGCATAAACCATATATCAACGATATGTGCAAAGGCGCACCAAACAATATGCAAACCATGCGCATGCGTACGCGTGGCCGTTAATGTGGTAGCATATCGATAAGTGTTTTGTAATGGAGCAAAGAATCGGAGTTTATATGTCGCAGCATGCAATTACAAGACGTAGTGCGTTGGCGCTTATGGGGCTTTGTGCCGCGAGTTGCCTTGTGCCGGCACGTATTGCAGGTGCTGACACGCAGCAGCAGCTCGATGCCGCACAGGCAAAGCTTGATGAAGTGCAAAAGCAGCTCGATGATATTTCGGCGCAGTATGAAGCGCTTGCCGAAAAACAAAATCAAACAAAAAAGCAAATCGAATCGGTTCAGGCAACAATTAACGACACGCAGGAACAAATCGATGCCAAAACAGAAGATTTGCAGCAAAAAAAGGCGCAGCTTTCCAAGCGCATTTCTCTTGCGTATAAGGGTGGTAATGCGGGCATTTTGAACGTGCTGTTTTCGAGTACGTCATTTGCCGAGCTCTCGAGCAATATTTATTACCTTGATAAAATTTCGGAACACGACCGGCTTATGATTGAGGCAATAAATCGTGTAAAGGCAGAGCTTACGCAGCGTAAAGAGGAGCTTGAGGAGCAAAAGCGCACGCTTGAGCAGTTGCATGACGAGCAGAAAAAAGAGCTGAAGTCTATGCAAGAAAAGCAAGACGAAACACAGCAACTCTTAAATGGGTTATCGAAAGAAGTAAAAGACTTGCTGGCTCAGCGCGATGCCGAACTTAAGGCTGCTGCCGAGGAAAAAGCACGCCAGGAGCGTGAAGCTGCCGCTGCGCGTGCGGGGCGAATTACCTATAATCGAGTGCCTGTTACGGGTACGCTCAACTTAAGCCCCGGCTTGTCTGCGGCTCAGCAAAAAATTATTCGTACGTCGTATGGCATTGCGTCGCCGGGTTTGGGCTTGTGTGCCATGTGGGTGTCGCAGGTGTTTTCGGCTGCGGGATATGGCTATCCAAGTGGCAACGCAAACGACATGTATGCCAGTTATTGCAATAGTTCAAACAAAAGCGACCTTAAGCCGGGCATGGTAATTGCTGTGCCGTCGCACCCGGGCACCCGCGCGGGGCGTATTTACGGACATATTGGCATTTATATTGGTAATGGCATTGTGCGGCATAACATTGGCTCCATTTCTGAGCAAAGCCTCGATTCGTGGATTGCATTTTACGGCAAAACCAACACGCCACGCTGGGGCTGGTGCATGGGTAAGTCGTTGCTGTAAGCGCGTTGCGCGGTGGGTACCTGGTGCTGTTGCGTGCTGCGTGAGCGTGTGTGCGGCGCAATCGAACATAGTTCATGCTATCGGCAGCCAGGCGGCTGCCGTTTTTTGTCTTTCTGCCTGTCTGTCAGCCGGGACATGAGCCTGCAATTTTTAAGAAGCTGAAAATTTTTTATTACGAATGAAAAATGCACGTTGCAATGGACTTATGTAAGTTGTATATTGTACGCAAAATACAATATACAAGCATGCAAAGACGCGTGCACAGATAAAAGGAGTATATATGTCTACCCTAAATAACTTGCAAAAAACACAGCGTGGGGGGGGGTAGCTCTTAGAGCAACATTTGCCGCCCTCATTGCACTTGGCAGCTTACCTGGAGCTGCTTCTATTACTCCCAATCTTGCACATGTCGCCTTTGCTGATCCTTCTAGTGCCAACGGTAACTTTACCGGCGACGTACAACCTAAATTTAACTTATTATGTTCAGATGAAAAAAAAGGTACTGATTTTGGTGATTTCGGTCAGGTGAATCCTAATCTAAATAACTATTTTTCAGCTGTTTTTAAAGATTTTACAACTCAGTTACAAAACAATGGCACTCGTGTTGAAATATCTGTTGAAGACTTGTATAAAGCCGTAGAAGAAGCTAATAATAGTTCTGAAAAATTCTATGAGTACATTAGGAATAAACAATTAAGTAACGATGTGCTCACAGCTAATATGGTTGATGGAGACTGTCTGCATAATATGACAGAGACGATGTTAAATATAGCTGTTACCAATAACAAATTGTTTAGCGAAAAAAGTTGGAATCAAAGGAAATATTACGACAGCTCAAATCAAGTGATTGATGATACAGCGGGTTCTTTTAATAAGGTTAATGCAAAAAAATTTATTGAGAGAATTGATAAAGTCAATAGTAATATTGCTAATTTAAGTAAGTTTTTGTCTTCATACCCAGAATACAGTTTTAGCGATTACAGTTATGATAACAAAAAGGAATATTATCAGTACGCCTTAACTAATGAGAAAACATCCTCAAGTGGATTGTATCCTGTAATTAAAAAAGAGGTCGATAGGATTTCGTCTAATTCAGGAAAATATTTTTATCGCATACAGATTAACAGCGAGCTTACCACTCTCTATAGAGAAGGTACTTGCGATTTTACGAAACTACCCTTTCTTACCGTAGACAACAGCAAAATAAAGGTGATAAAGCGTTTTTATGGAGCAAGTGCTGATGTGCCTCTTTATGCTATTGCAACTTTTGTAAAAGACATCACAGTTAATGTCCCGAAAAATAAAGTTGTAATTTCACAAAACGGCTCATTAACAGAAGCTGATAAGAGGGCTATTCGTGATTTATATAAAGAACCATTTGTCAATGCAATGAAAGACGCAGGCGATAATTCGGTTGATGAGGCCACCATTCGTGCCGCAGTTGACAACGCGAAAGTAAAACTTGAGAGTGGAAAGTTGTTTATCAGTGTTCCCGGTATGAAAACGCAAGTGGTAAACCTCAGCTCTATTACCCAAACTTTCGATGCCGCTAAACAGGAAGCCACAAATACCATCAAGGCGCTTACTAATCTTGATGAAAATGCTAAAAAGCCATTTTTAGATCAAGTAACAAATGCGCAAAAACCCGAAGATGTAACCAAAGCTGTTGCAGACGCGCAGATTGCCGACGCTAAAGCTGCCCTTGAAAAGAAGATAAAAGAAGCTACAGATAAGAAAAATGATG
>CAMPVF010000016.1 GCA_946997485.1 uncultured Atopobium sp. | reverse complement strand
ACGAGTATTTTTTTGGCAATTCAGAGCAAAAACCCATACTCGATCCAAATGCCTCGATACCAAAAACGCACATGCAATGCGTGTATGAGCTGCTGTATCAAGACTATTGTGCGTATCTTAAAGATAAAGGCGAATCACCTGTTGCACTTGTAGGTGACAAAGAAAAAGATAAAAAAGAAAAAGACCGCTTTAAGGCGTACGTTAACGCAAAATGGAAAAACGCATTTGACTTTACCTATAAGAAAGTCGGCACAAATACATACGTTAAAGAAGTAACTGATAAGGAGGGTAAAACCAAAGAAGTACCTGTTAAGTACCCCTTTAGCGCCATTCTTGTATGGACCTACGATCGCACAACGCCTACCATACGTTTCCACAACGACGCATCAACAGATGTTACAGATGGGCACGGGCATGCTGCTACCATTAAGTCGCCTTTTGAGAGTAATCTTTTTAAGCAAGACTACATTGTTGGCGGACGCATAAGCGCCGACGGCACCACGCTCACCCCCACCATCACGCCGTATACGCCTCAAGGACAAAAGGCCGAGCAGTTCCCGGGCACCTATCGCTTCCAGCTCAATGGCAAAGACTACTTCATTAAACGCCCCGATAATCTGCCTAAAGATTACGTGTTCGATGGCTGGGCGCTTGATGCCAATGGTTCGCAGGTACTCATCCCGCACATGAAATCTGACGGCACGGCAATGACCGCACAGGACATTATCGACTACGTTAAGAAACAAACCACACAGCGGGTGCTTCCCGACGCAGGTCTTTCGCTCTATGCGCACTGGGTGCCGTCGCAAATTACACACAAAATTACGGTGGACATGAACCGTGGAGATGGCTCTACATCGGATGTATTTGTAAAGCATGGCGCGTGCGCACACAAAGCAAAAAATGACGGCACTGTTCGCGACAAAAAGGACATTCCAAAGGACGAATTCCCGCTTGCGGCGGAGCGCCCCGGATATGTATTCTATGGCTGGCAAGTAAAAACACTTGATAAGCAAGGCAATGCACACTGGCTGCCGTTTGCCTTTAGCACGCCCGTTGTAGACAATTTGGAAGTACGTGCCGAATGGATTGAAGACAAGCGTGTTACCGGTACCGTACGTCAGGTGTTCCTCAATCCTGGTTGCACCATTAAGCAGTACGAAGCTGCAAAGGAAGAAGCAGACCGCACCGGTGATCGTACAAAACTTGAGAGCCTTATCCACAACGTGCGCGTAGAAACGCTCCACGATTTACGCCCCGGCTCTTCTACCTCGGTACAAGCAGGCTATCGTGACGACGAATATTTCCCCGATCACACCTACTCCACCTTTGTTGTTGATACCAACGAATCAAAGAACAGTGCTGAGTTTGTATATGAGCCCTACACTAAGCGCAGCTATACGGTGCACTATATAGATGCAGCGGGTAAAGAAATTGCGCCGGCAGAACCCCAAGAGGGCAATGCGTCTATTTACACCACAAATAAGCTCAATTACAACGTTGTTGAAGCAAAAACAATTCCGGGCTACGTGCTGAAAAATGGCACGCCGACGCAACATCAGTTTGTGATTAAGCCGAATTCTGACGGTAGCTACAATGACAAATACGACTACACGTTTGTATACGATGACGTACGCATTCTTAAGCGCAAAGACGATACGCAGGTAACGCCTACCAATTATTCGCGCTTAGTATTTAAAACGGAATCAACCGAACTTGTGGTTGATAGCAATAAGCACGTTGTTTCGCGAATTTCTGAACAGCCCGGAGGCGAGCTTAAGCCCTTTGCATTTGCTCCCACCGAAAGCGCGCAAAACGTGTCTGAAATTGTACTTGATGCCGTCAACGGCACAAAGGCGTATCAGCTGCCTCTGCCTACACCTATTGCAAAAGATGGTTACACCTTTGTAGGTTGGACATCTGAGGATTATTATGCAGACGGCAAAAAATACGAAGGTGCAAACCGTCTACCTGCAAATTCGCAAACCTTTGACCATAAAATTGTATACATTGCGCACTTTAAGAAGACGGAAAATGCCTTTGTAGGATCTGACCCCAACGCAGCTACGCCGCAGGGCTACTACAAAGTTAACTATACCGCCGACCAAAACGGTCGCCTGTCGCGCGTTATAACTGATGATCATGGTAACACAAGAACCGAAACGCTCGACACGCTTACCAACGTGGTTGTTTTGGACAAATACAAGGTAAACAATATCAAGGCGCCCACACCTGTTGCCGATAAGGGCTTTGTTGCTACCGAGGGCTTTAGCTTTGATGGTAATGACGCGAAGGATCGTACCTACACCAAGCATTTTGTGATGATTGACCCTGTGGCGGTGGCGCATCGTTATGTGCTGCCAGGCAATTCTGTGCTTACGGCAGACGAAACCGCGAAGAGCCTTATCCAAAATGCCGATCAGTACAAAAATGAAGAAGACGGCAATCCTGGCAAACTGGCTACCTACCGTTTCCTCGACGAAAAAGGCAACGTTGTTGCCACGCTTGACAACACAACACCTGGCGAGCACAAGGTATTTATTGAGGTTGAAGCAGGTAGAGAGGGTCATCGCGTAACGAAAAAGGTGCCGTTCTTCTACACAATTATGCCGCGCGCATTTTTGCAGGGCGATCTGGATAAATACGATTCTGCGAGCGTAGCTGCAAATTATAAGAAGTACACCTTTAAGTCGAAGCGTGAACAAGGCATTATGACGGGTCGCGAAACTGCGCAAACAGACGGCGACTTCGACACGCTTGCAGCGTACGTATATGCAGGTACATCTGCTACACCTGCCGGCACATACAAACTCGACGTACCGGCCGCGGCAGGACGCGACTTTGAGGCAAACGGATACCACTACGTGTTCCGCGGGTGGAAAAAAGTTACCACGCCCGATTCAACGCCTGCGGATGTGCCAGCGCACTTTAAGTGGAAAGAATTTACACCTGATATCGGTCCAAAAGATCACTACAAAGACATTACACCCGCTGATAACGCCGCGTATGTAGCAATGTATGAGAAAATCCCCTACATTGTTACTAAATCTGAAGACGGTACCGTTCCCCCTGATAGCGTGGTTGTATCGTTTAAGCCAGCCGCTGGTCGTACCTGGAAAGATGGCTCAACCGGACCTAAGGTGCTCTACATTAAAAAGGGCATGGATATTTCCCGCCTCGATGAGCACGGTGTGCCTATTAAGCCTAATGACCATACAACTAAATCGATTCTCCAAGTTTTGGGCGAGAAGCTGTATGGTTACACGGGCGACTGGACGAAGTCGTCCATGGATGGCATTACGCTTATCGATAGCATGACTACGGGAGCGGGCACAGACGGCTGGAAGTCAAACAACGCCTTCCAAGAGTTTGTTGCGCATCAAACACAGTATGTTGACCCTGTTGGTGGTGTTGAAAAGACCATCGTGCAAGGCACTGCGGCGCCTCATGCAATTGACTTTGTACAAAACAAAAACAGCTTTGTTCCAAGTGAGACTTCTACCGTAGAGAGCATTAGTGCTGAATACGTGAAAGCTCCTTCAACTGATGCCGCTGCAAACCTCACCGTACCTATTAAAGTGACCGTGAAATACAAAGACAGTGCTGATGCTACACATACGCGCGTGTACAACATCACGGGTGCATTGCACGTACTTAGTGACGTGCTGAAATCTGACAGTGCCCCCAGTGATCCCGCGCTGAAAGACCAATACACCACCATTACCTTTGTAAGCAAAAAGCAAGATGCTCCTTTGCAAGCAGGACAGTCAACTCCTGATAAGGAAGCCCCTGGTCAAGTATCAGGCGCTACTGAAGGTGCTGAACAAAGCGAGCTTCAATATCTGGCGTACAAGAAAACGGGTGCAAAGTACACCATTGCTATTCCGCAAGTTACGGGTAAAGATTACACCGCAAACGGTTATCACTATGTATTTACCGGTTGGAAGAAAGTACAAAACGCCGCACATCCGCAAGATGTGTTGGTGGATGCCAACCAGCGCACGCTTAGTTTTGACGCGGAAGAAAACGTTGTTTACGAAGCACAGTATAAGAAGGTTCCCTACATCACAACAAAGACTGATGACGGGAAAGTACCTGATGATTCTGTTGTTACAGCATTTAAGCCTGCTGCTGGTCGTACCTGGAAAGATGGTACAACCGGACCTAAGGTCTTCTATGTAAAGAAAGGCCAAGACGTCCATAAGCTTGCCTTTGATATTGTTGAAAATGGACAAAAGAAGCACTATAGCTCCATCATTGATTACTTCAAAGACCAGCTATTTGATAATACAGGCTGGACTAAGTCTTCAATGGAAGGCATTGCTTCTATAAGTGATGTTAAAGATAGCGACTGGACTGCAAATAATGCATTCCAAGAATACGTAGCTAAGCAAACAGACTATGTAGCACCAACACTTGGTAGTGCTCAAACAATTATTCAAGGTACACAAATCCCTGATGCAAAGACGTTTATCAGCAATATTGGTGAGCTTCAAAAAGATAATGTAACCAATGTAAGCGTTGAATATACAAAGCAGCCTTCATCTAAAGAGGCAGCAAATTACACCGTGCCGCTTAAGGTAACAGTTACCTATAAAGACTCAGCTTCAGAAAGCCACCAAAAGGTATACAACCTGGTTGGATACTTAAACGTACTGGGTGATGTTCTGTCTTCTAAGAATGCTCCAACAGAACAGGCGCTCAAAGACCAGTACACAACTATTACCTTTGTGAGCAAGAAACAAAAGGTAGTAGATGCACAAGGTCACGAAACAGAACAAACAGAAGAACCTGGTCAGGTATCTGGTGCGAGTGAGTCTGTCGATAAGACACAAAGCGAACTTCAATACCTTACCTTTAAGAAAGATAATGCAAACTACACCATCAACATACCGAAAGTATCCGGTCTTGATTACACCGCAAACGGTTATCACTACGTCTTTACTGGCTGGAAGCAAAAGGTAGAAGAAGGTACGAGCACTGCTCCTCAAACCATTAATGCTACCGACAGACAGCTTACCTTCACGGCTCAGCAAAACATCGTCTTTGAAGCACAATATAAGAAAGTCCCCTACATCGTGACCAAAGTCACGGACGGAAAGATTCCAGAAGACTCGGTTGTCGTGTCCTTTAAGCCGGCACCTGGCCGCAAGTGGGCAGATGGTTCAACCGGACCAAAGGTTCTCTACATTAAGAAAGGTATGGACATCTCTCGCCTCGATGAGCACGGTGTGCCTATTAAGGATAACGACACTACCACCAAGTCTATCCTGCAAGTGCTCGGATCGCAGCTCGCGGGCTATGAGAGCGACTGGTCGAAGTCCTCGATGGACGGCATTACGCTCATCAAGAGCATGAAAGATAGCGCTGGTGCTGATGGCTGGAAGTCTAACAACGCCTTCCAGGAGTTTGTGGCTCACCAAAAGGCGCACACCAAGCCCGAGACTATCGCTGAATACCAGGCCATTATTCAAAATACGGCGGTACCCACGCCATACGACTTCATCAAGAATGATCAGGACCTCAAAGACCTGCTCATAAAGAACGGCGTTGTCGTACCTGGTAAAGAGAACATTGAGTCGTACACCGTTGAGTTTGTGGGTAAGGCGCCGCAGTCCAAGATTGCGGGTACCTATCTGGTGCCGCTTAAGGTAACAATTAGGTACCGTGACATGGACAGCGCAGACGTATTCATGCTCAACTCGCAGCTCAAGGTTATATACGGCGTGCTGTACGGCAAGAACAAGCCATCAGAGGCGAAGCAGCCTATCGACTACAAGGTATTCAATGGCAACTATCGCAAGGTTACCTTTATTACCGACGACAACGAAAAAGGCCAGCATAAGGGTACTATTATTGGGGATGAAAACAGCAAGTCGGTTGATTACTATGTAGCTAAAGATCAAGAGCTACGAGTCCGCGTGCCAAAGATGCTCAACCAAGACTACGAAAAGGATGGCTACCACTACAGGTTTGTTGGTTGGAAGTTGGTGCCTAAGGCTGATACGGCGGTAAAAGACGATAAGCATGAGCTCACAGATACCGACATTAAGTTCGGCACACCTAATGCCGACTCGCTCAAAGTGACCAAGACGGCAGGCGACCTTATCTACAAGGCAGTATATGAAAAGATTAAGTATGTAGAAAACAAGCCGGTAGATGGCACTGTTCCTGCTGATTCGGTCGTCGTGTCCTTTAAACCGGCACCTGGTCGTGCGTGGAGCGACGGCTCAACTGGTCCTAAGGTGCTCTACATCAAGAAAGACACCGATATTTCAAAGATTGACAAGGACGGTAAGCCTACAAACGATCCAGCAAAAAGCATTCTTGCTGAGCTTGGCGAGCAGCTGCATGGCTATGAGGGCGACTGGTCGAAGAGTGACATGGAGGGCATTACTGCAGAAAGCAGCATGAACAAGGCGCACAAGGCCGATCCTAAAGCCTGGCTATCAAAGGATGCGTTCCAAGAGTTCGTTGCTCACCAAAAGGCTGTAGTCGATCCTACCGTTAAAAACGAGATTGTTATTACACAGTATGGCGATGTCCCTGATGCAAAAGCATTTATCGATAACATTAAAAAGCTTGAGCTCGACAACATTGCGAAGAAAGACGGCAAATATGACATCGAAGTACATTACGGCGAGGACGACAGTAGGAGGCCAAAATCCGATGCCGCGGGCGTGTACACGGTACCAATTTTCATAACCGTGAAGCATGCCGATATGGCAGCGCCTAGTGTGTACAAGCTCACAAGCGTTCTGCGCGTGATGGACAAGGTTCTTTCAAGCAAAACGGCTGACAAGATTGTTACGTCTATCGAAAACAAACAGAAGACCACTACTCCAGGTACAGAGCCTAATCTCACTCCAGAGGAGAAGCAATTCAAAGATCATTATGCAAAGGTTGTATTCTCTTCGGACAAAGATGGTACGTTTGAAGGCGGCAAAGGCGAAGTGACGCACTATGTAAAGAAAGACACTGATATTACGCTTGATATGCCTACCGTTATCGCGAAGGAAAAGCAAACCGACCCTCAAACCGGCGAGAAGTATAGGTACATATTCACAGGTTGGAAGCTTGAGATTACGCCGAACACACCGCAAGGTGGTACGGCTGGCCAAGGTACACAAGGTGGCCCGCAGGCGCAGCCTACACGTACGCCGAGGCACCGCAGAAGTCTTGACGCTGTATTGCCGTTTACTACGCTGGTACAAACCGATACTCCAACAGAGACAATCACGCCAGATATCACATTTACGGACGATGATCTCAAGCTCGAAAACCTTCCCAAGACCCTGCGTAAGCTTGAGGCGAAGTACGGCAAAACCTTTACCGAAGCCACGTATAAATTCGTTGCTCAGTACATAAAGCAGCCTTACGTTATTGACGCAAGCCAGCAAAACACCATGCACGACGGCGACGTACCCGTAGTGTTCTTGCCAGCGCCAAAGCACACCTGGCAAGACGGCTCAACACGTCCGTATGTCTACTACGTAAATACGGAAGCAGGCGACATCACAAACCACGTGGCGGAGCTCAAAGCCAAGCTCGGAAGCTTTACAGACTGGTCGGTGTACGACAAAACGGGTGCGCTTGTTACCAATCCTGCTGAAATTGCAAAAGCACTGAGCACACCTAAGTCCGCCTACACCTTCATCGCAAAACAGGCCGAAATTCCTAACCTTGTTCCGCGTGATGATGTGGTGATTACCGCAGGCGACGGCATGCCTTCGTATAACGAGATGGTAAAAGACACGCCGCAGATTAATCCCGAAACAGGGCAGCTGCTTCTTGAACCCAACTCGCAGAACCCTGCCATGATTAACGGCGTAGAGGCATTCTCAACACTTAAGCTGAACCCGCGTTTTGCTGGTTGGGAAACCGATCGCGATTCGTACGCAAAACTTTCTACCGATAAGCCAGGTATTTACCGCGTGCGCTTCGGTTTGAAGTATTACACCGATGAACAGGAAATTACTACTACTAACAAGGACGGAAAAATCGTCAAAGAAGCCAAGGTTGACGAAAACGGCAAACCAATCTTTAAGACAGCCATTAAATGGGTTGACGTGAATGTACACATTCTGCCGCGCGTGATTACTGAGCAGGATGTGCCTGCAGATGGCACGCGTGAAGCCCAATTTATGAAAGCTAACTACACGAAAGTAACCTACCGCGTAGCGCTGGGCGATCACGGATTCTTGGCGTCGCCGAACACCACGTTCTACGTGCGTCGCGGCTACACAATCGACCCGAATGCACTGCTGAACTTTGACAAAGATAAGCGAGCAAAGCGCTTGCAAGAGATGCAGAAGCACGCTGTCGATGAGAAACAACTGAAGCAAGAAATTGGCGTTCCAAGCGCTATTGCTCAGCCGGGCTATGTGTTCTACGAGTGGCAAAAGCACGCGGCGAACGACCAGGGCGATGTAGTGTACCTGGCACACTTCCACAAGCTGCCCATTACGCATTTCGAGTTTGAAACCAGCACGGAAGCTGAACAGTCGTTTAGCACGCGCCTTATAGGCGACGCGCAAAACTACCCCACGTATAAGCCCAAGGAGGGCACGAAGCTTCCCGATGGTGTTACTGTTACGTGCAAGGGCGACACGTGCACAGTAAGCGGCACGCCGCATATTACCGATTGGAAAGATGGCGAAGAACAGCGCACTATCGAGCTTCACTTCGAGGCTGTTGACCAGCGCGTTACATATGACGACAACGGTGTTGCTCAGCGCACGTATCGCGATGCCGATGGCAAAGAGCACCCGGTAACCGACAAATATGGCCGCTCGTCGTATGGCATTCAAAAAGAGATAATCGTGCGCATCGTGGTTAAACGTCCGCATCCAACAACTGGCGGCTCGCACGGCGGCGGCTCCTATGGCGGAGGTTCGTATGGTGGAGGCGAAAGCATTCCATGGACGGAGCTTACCCCTGCCGTTGAAGCGCCTGCCACGCCTGCACCAACGCCTACGCCTGCAGAAGCTCCTGCGCCTGCACCGGCACGTCCGCGCGTACGTGCGGCACGTCACGCGCGTCTACCGCAAACGGGAGATTCTCAGCTTGCTGCAACAGCGGCCGAGATTCTTGGTATGGGAGCTGGCATGATTAGCCTCGTAGCTGGCGCGCGCAAGAAAAAGCGCAAGCACGAGGACAAAGGCAACGAGAACAAGAACTAAGTTGTCGTAATTAAAGCGCGTGGGCTTCGGCTCGCGCGCTTTTTTCATGCGCAGCTGCACTGCTCACAACCCATTTTCAAAATGTCGCGCAAAAAGGTAAAACTGTCAGGGGTCTGTACTCCAAAATTTGCCCAAAAGAGAAAAATCGAGTGGCTACCCCTGACAGATTCAGTATTTCGCGCGACATTTTGCATTTTGAATTTATGGGTTGGCGTGCGTACAGAAAAAGCCACACGGCGGGCGCAGCAGCGCAACAAACGGCGCCGCAGTACCAAACCGTATGGCTACATGCACAGATGTAAACTAGGTATACGCTTACGCAAGCGCATTTGGGCGCAAAATAGCGCGTACCACGTCGTATTGACGCGTACGACGATATACGCCATTACCCGCATGCTGCGATCCAGCTTCGCCAGAAGACGTATTACCTTCAATGGTTGTAAGTTCGTGACCATCATTGTACACAACAATACCGATGTGATCGCAGCCGCCGTCGTGATTAAAGTCGTACAGCACCACGTCGCCAGCACGTGCTTCGCTAAACGACGAAAGTTCACGAGCGCTGTTTGCACTGCGTGCGCGAGCGAGAATTTGATCGCAGTTGTAGCTTGGCAATGCCGACCAATTAATGCCTGCTTGGTTAAAGCACCAGGACACAAAGATAGCGCACCACCATACGTTTTCTGATGGGCCGGCAAGCCACTCCTCGCCTGTTTGCTTAGCCATCCAGCGTCCGTATTTGCTACCCGGCTCAGGATCGTCGGGTGCGTAATAACCAATTTCGCGTGAAGCTACACGAATGAGGCTATCTACGTAAACGTTTGGCATATCATAGATATAATTAACCGACGAACTTGAGCTTGGCGAGAACGAGGAGTTCGAGTTACTAGAAAAGATGTCACGCTCTGTTGCTTCACCCGAGTGATTGCAAAGGTATGTGGTTCCGTTGTACGTTGTCGTACACGACATATACAGTCCAAGTGACTCATCAATGATGTAATCTTTGCCATCAACTGTTACCTTGCCAAATTGCGCATTAAAGGTAATTGGATCGAAATAAAACCACTTGGTGTTGGGCAGCTTAAGCCAGCCAGATGCCATAATACCCCACTGGTCGGTGCGCTGCCAGTTGCCCATACTGTCTTGCAACCAGGCATTATACAAAAGGCCTTTGTTTTCGTCGATGTAATAGTTGTACCCATTGAGTTTTACGATGCCAAACTGTGCAATATTTGTTTGTGGATCGAAGTAAAACCACTTATGATTGGGCGTATAATGCCACCCTGTCGCAATGATCCCCCATTTGTCGGTGTGCATCCAGTTGCCGGAATTATCCTTTAGCCAAGCATCGTACAAAAGCCCTTTGGATTCGTCGATGTAATAATGATAGCCGTTAAGGAGCGTGTCACCCATGTGCGCAGCATTATGGTTTGAATCGCTAAACCAGAACCACTTGCCATTTGGCATTTTATACCAGCCGCGCGCAGCATAGCCGTGCTCGTCGATGTAATGCCACCCGTCAAGATCTTGAACCCACTTGTTATATGCCCAGCTTCCATCAGGGTTTTTGTAGCACCATCGATTATCTGGATATGCTATCCAAGAAGAATTGTCATCGTCGTCCATAGACGATATGCTCACAGCTAATAACTTGCGTTTAGGAGTTGTTTGCAAGGTTGAAACCGCATCGGCTGCAGCACGGTCTACAGCGTCAATGGTGTTGTCTTTGGAGCTTGTGTTGCTTGTGCTGTCTTTACCAGTAGCTTTGCTATCTGCACTGGTGGTTAAAAGTGTTTTGTCGCTTTTTTGCGAGCTTGCTGATACGTGTTGTTCCCCGGTTTGCTGCGATACAACAGCCGACGTTTGTGCAGCATAGGCACATTGCATATGTGCTGCAAAACCAAGCGCACCAATAATGGCACAGCGCGCAACAGTAAGACCAAACGTTGTTGGTCGAGGGCGTTTACACAATGGAGAAATTACAGAACGAGTAAAAAATTTCATGTAACGCTTCCTTAGTATCTTGTACAAAATTGGGTGCACACGCATGCAAAAACCGCAGATAAACACATACGATAGCAACCATTACAGCTACTATCGTATACGCACGTACCTATACAGCACATATATGTGTACAGAGCAACTGCCGCCTAGTCGAGGTCGGAGAAGTCAGACAGTGCAGCATCGCTTGCAGCAGCATGCACGCCGTCTTGCGACGCGCTTGCGGCAAATGAGCCATTTGCTTTATTTTCAAGAACACTCACGTCAACCTGCTCGCCCTTTTTACCAGGCAAAACAGCGTCGGCATCGTCCATAAAGTGCTGAAGCATCTTTTTGTATGCCTCGCGGAACGAATCTTGCGAGTCTTTAAGGCGCTCAATTTCGTCGAGCTCTGTTTGCTTTTCGGCCAAGGCCTGACGAATAACCTCACGCGCTTTTTGATCGGCTTCGTTGCGAATGTCGTCTGCAGACTGACGCGCATCGGCAACAATTTTGTCGGCAGATTGTTGCGCAACAATAAGTACCTGCGAAATCTGACGCTCAGATGCAGCCATTTGCTGAACACTTGCAGTATCGCTAGAAGTAGCAGTAGAACCAGTTGCATCCTGAAGCTGCGCAACCTGCGCCTGCGCGCTGGCAAGCTGCTGTTCGGTGCTCGTAAGGCGACCCTTAAGATCGGCAATCTTCTTAAGCATAGCGTCAACTTCTACTGAAAGCTGATCCAAAAAAGCATCGACTTCATCGGTGTTGTAACCGTGGTCTTTATCTTCCGAGAACGTCATGTGCTCGATGTCTGACGGAGTAATTGCCATTGTAATCCCTTTCAACCTTGCAGATGCCACCGGTGCAGCATCAGTGTACTACTCATTCTACGATATACAGGTAAGCTATAAAAGCCTCCATGTGCACATACACAATAAGTATAGCGTGTATGTGGCGTGCTAAATAAGAAAACCTCGGATAATTTGCAAGCCTATCACAGCAACCATAGGCGAAAAATCGAGGCCGCCCATAGGGGGCATAACGCGCCTAATGAGCGCCAGCACGGGCTCGGTAAGACGTGTGAGCACTTCGTAAATATCAACAAAGAGTGAGTCTTTGCTCCCCTGCATGCTCATAGCAGGGCTCGCTACCCATGAAAGCAGCGTTTGGATGATAATGAGCCATGTATAAAACTCTAATGCTTTCGCAATAACAAAACTTACTTGGTTCATATCCGTTGAGATACACCTACCTTACAACCCGTGATACGATGCCCGCCGCAGCGCAAACAACGTGCTGCAATGCACTCGTTGCTAGCGCGAAACCAGCGCGAAAACGTTAGCGCGTTAGCGCGTGCGCGACGTGCGGCTTGTTACTTTTTCGATATCGCTTCTGTTTAACTCTACCCCACACGGCAGCACAGCAAACACGCGGTCGGCAAGCTCATCTACGCGACCTGCAATACCGCAGCTCAAACCTAAAGAAAAATCAAGTATACGCTTGGCAATGTCGGTATTTGTTTGCGTAAGCACCAAAATTACCGGCTGATTTGTGCGAACACGGCGCACAACCATTTGCACGTCGTCGTATGACGTTGGCTTAAGCACATAGGCAGGAAGCTGGCCTGAAACACCGGCAGCACCATGAGGTGCAGCTGCGGGCGCGGCAGGAGCTGCGGGTGTGTGCGACTCATACGTAGGCAGATTGGAGCGCGAAGGCGCAGCGCCTGCAGCAGGATCGTACACCGGATTCATTTGGGTTGTTTGATCGGCACGCGGATAGGCGTATGCAGGCGTGTAGCCCTGTGCATAGCCGGCAGAAGGCGCAGGCGCATATCCATTAGGATAGCTTTGCGAAGGCGGCGTTATAGGACGTACGGGCGAAGAAATAGGCTTTCCCGAACGAGTAAATACATTAACGCTTTCAGCTTCGGGACGACGCGTATTGCCAAGCACGCCCGATACCTGTTCGCGAGGCGCTTGTGCAGCATCATCTTCGGCGTACATCTCGTCGTCGTAGTCGTCGTACACCTCTTCGCCGCGAATACCGCGAATTTTGTCTTTGAGCTCATCCAATAACCCCATAATGCTTCTCCTTCCCGTCTCAACGGTTCTGTTAGCTGCGTTGAGTAAGCGATTGAATGTCGTATTGTGGATCGAACAGAATCCTACCTAGTCGAATAAGTGTTGAACCTTCTTGAATTGCTATATCAAAATCGTCGCTCATACCACACGAAAGCACCGAGCACGAAAGATTGTAGTCGTCGCGAAGACGCGCTTGCACGCGCGTAAGCTCCTTAAAACACGCACGCGCTTCATCTCGTGCATGTGCGGGTGCCATGCACATAAGCCCGTCGATAACAAGGTGTGAAAGCTCGGTAAGACCGCTCATGTGCTCCATAAGCTCAGGCACCGAAAAACCGCTTTTGCTGGCTTCGCCCGAAATATTAAGCTCAAGCAGCACGTGCATGCGCACATTATGCGCAGCACAGCGCTCGTTTAACGCACGCGCCATGTCAGCATCGGCAAGCGACTGGATGCGCTGGGCAGCACCAATAAGCTTGTTAAGCTTGTTTTTTTGCAAGGTACCAATCATGTCGAATGAAACCGGTGCACACACGCCTGCTGGATTTCCTGCAGCCGCAGTGTTGGGCGCAGCAGCACAAATACTCTGACACGCAGGAGTGCGCAGCATATCGAGCTTTTCTTGAAGCACTTGCACACGGTTTTCACCAAACACACGATAGCCCGCACGCAGCGCACACGGCAGCTTTTCTGCAGGCAATGTTTTCGAAACTGCACACAGGGTAATATCCTGCGGGTTTCTACCTGCAGCGCCTGCAACCTGCGCAATGTAGCGCATAAGCTCACAGCGTCGCGCCTGCAAGAATGCCGTGTATTCTTCGTTATTGCTCATCATTCGTTCCTTTGCTTGCACTCAAACGTTACGCCCATACGGTGCCTTCATGTTTCACGCGTCCTGCGTAGTCTTCGCACATGCAGAGGGCATATAAGCAATAGCTGCATGACGTCCACATACGCCGTTGCTTTTACGATACGAGTAAAACGCCTGCGGAGCGGCGGCAGTAGATATACCAAGCTCAACAATGTTGCGCTGCGGCACACCTGCTGCAGTAAGTGTATGCATAATTACACGCGTCATAGACAAATTGCGCTCATGTTCAACAACATCGGCGCCAAACGCCTGACGAAACTCATCTGCCAACTCAGCTGACACTTCGTAATCATCAGCTTGAATGTGAGGACCAATATATGCCATGCATAGGGACGCATCAACGTGAGCATGCGCGCACAAACTACGCAGCGCGACGGCACAAACACGCGCCATACACCCCCGCCAACCTGCATGAACAACAGCAAATGCGCCAGGACAGCTAAGAATGATTGGTGTGCAATCGGCAAAGCCTAACAGCACAGGTACATTGGGCACCGTGCAAACAATGGCATCATAGCCGCGCGAAAGCTCCATGCGTGTATGCGCAAGGTTAGCTGCCGCGCGCTCGTCAATAACAAAACACGAAGCACCATGCACTTGATGAGGAACAACAAGCTGCGACGCAAGCTGATTAGCTTCAGCGCGTGCTTCATCGCTGTGTGCGCGTGCTGCATTGCCGTGTGCGCAGTCATAGAGTGCACACACCAAGCGGCGCCTATTTTCTTGCACAGAAGTACTATCATCACCGCAGGCACTTCCAACATTTAAGCTATCGAAAGGCGCCTTAGATACGCCGCCTAAACGCTCGCTAAACGCGCACGCAATGCCAAAGGGCTCGCGTGCAGGCTGCCAGAGCGCAATATCGCCTACGCACACACGCTGGAGCGCATATGAACTGTGCTGTTCTTCCTGGCTCATAACTAACTTCACACAACTACAAGCGGCTGTTCTTCAAAAATTCTGGAATGTCAAACGCACCTGCAGAGCTTGAGCTTGGCGCTGCTGCCGGACGAGACGATTGCTGCGGGCGTGCATTTTGAGGTGCACTCGTGCGCGTCTGCGGCGTGGAGGTACGCGGCGTAAGCGATACAGCAGCAAGCGGGTTTGATGCATCTTGGTCTTTAAAGCCAGTTGCAATAACAGTTACACGCACCTGGTCGCCCAACGATTCGTCAACAACAGTACCAAAGATGATGTTGGCTTCGGGGTCGACAGCGTTTGCTACAAAGTCGGCAGCGTCATTAATTTCTTGAATACCAAGGTCTTTATTACCTGCAATAGAAAGCAGTACGCGCGTTGCACCGTCGATAGAGCTTTCGAGCAAATGCGACGAAATTGCCTGCTCAGCAGCATCAACCGCACGATTGTCACCTGAAGCAACGCCAACGCCCATCGTGGCACTACCAGCGCCGCGCATTGTGGTGCATACGTCTGCAAAGTCGAGGTTAATAAGACCAGGAACGGTAATAAGGTCGGTAATACCTTGCGTACCCTGGCACAATACATCGTCGGCCATGCGGAATGCTTCGAGGAAAGATGTTTTCTTTTCGGACACATCAAGCAAACGATCGTTAGGAATAACGATAAGAGCGTCAACGTTGTTGCGAAGCGCTTCAATACCGTCGAGTGCACGCTTTGTACGCGGACGTCCCTCAAAACTAAAGGGCTTGGTTACAACACCAACGGTAAGTGCGCCAACGTCGTTTTTTGCAATGTCGGCAACAACGGGAGCTGCACCGGTACCAGTACCGCCACCTTCGCCGGCAGTAATAAACACCATATCAGCACCAGCAAGTGCCTGTTTAATTTCGTCATGAGAGTCTTCAGCAGCCTCAGCACCAACTTCAGGGTTTGCGCCTGCGCCCAAACCACGCGTAATGTCTTGACCAATGTGAACCTTAATGTCTGCATCCGAAATGGCAAGCGCTTGTGCGTCGGTATTAACGGCTACAAATTCAACTCCGCGGATGCCTTCTTCGATCATGCGGTTTACAGCATTTGTACCACCGCCACCAACACCTACTACTTTGATGACTGCGAGATAGTTACTAGCAATGTCAGTGTCTTGCATGGTTCCTCCTTATGTTGTGTAAAGCTCAGAGTGCATTATGCAACGCGTGCAGCTGCAACACGTGCAGCGGCGCACGCGAGCAACTCACGTAAGCGCTCAAACCCTCATGGTAAGGTAGAGATAGAGAGCTTGTTTTAAGCGCGCTATATTTGCACATGTACTGCGTATTTGTCAACCAATGTGAACGCTTTATGAACCATGCAGGTAAACGCCTATATGTATTTTTGAGCAAAGTCGTAGGTTCCACTTGAGAGTTTAGAGTGTGTGACTGCTTATTGCTGCACGTTACGTGCTGCAGCACGGCTCACACGCAACAGCTTACACACCTGTTCCTGGTTGAAGATTCTCAGAATTTACTATGCGGTACGACGGTTTTTGCACCGTACGCACATTAATGTAGGTAAGTTTACCTGGATGTTTTGCAATAAGCGCCCGTATAATGCGCTCTTTTTCGGCTACTTGAGCAGGGCGACCAAGCGACACTTCAACACCCGACGAAAGCGTAAGTGCGCAGCTTTCGGGCGTAGGTGCGCTAAACGCAACCACGTCAGCCAAAAATTCACTACTCAATTTATGACGATATTCTTGAATAATGGCAATTGTTTCGTCGGTAGCAGCAGAAGCGGCTGCAGGCTGCACGGTATCGGGAAGATCACATATGGCAATAGCACCGAGCTCCTTTGCCTTTTGCATCACTTTTTCTTTCAGCGAAATACTATCGTCGCTAGGAAGCGTAACGGGCTCTATCCAGGTTCCTTCTTCGGACATATACCACGCTGTAGTGCTTGTACCTATTGAAACAACACAATCAATACGACTCTCAGTTACCTGCAAGGTGAGTGTATTGGGAAACGTGCGCTGAAATTGTACGTGCGCAACCCAGGGGCTTTTTTTAACGCGGGCCTCGATTGCTGATTCGTCGATATTAAAGAGCGTTGTCCCCTGCTCAATATGTGCAAGCTGGGCAATATCTTGGCTGCTTAAGTGATCGGTGGCCGGCGCTTCTACATGCTCAATGGGAAATATGGGAAGAAAACGCAAGGAAAGCCACACAAGACCGGCGCACACCACACAGCCAAAACCGAGCCATGCAAAAAAACGCAGCTTGTGGGCGGCAAGTGTATGAAGAATGGATGCTACAAGGGCAAGGGCTATGGCAGCTATGCCGCCAAAAAACGTGTGCGATGGATGTGTTTGACTCAAAGCAGCGCGGCGTCGCTGCGCGCGGCGTGCTTCTGCCTGCGCAACCACGGCGGGCGACGGCGCTAACGGCGCCGCTGGTTTAGCTGCGGGTTTGGCCGCAGGTTTAGCAATTGCGCCACGAGAGTCCATCCGCAAGGAAGCCGAAGCAAAAGAAGATGCGCTGCTTTTGCTTCGGCGAAAGAATCCCCCGCGCAACGGTGACGAGCTGCGCGGCGAAGTCGCGCTCGCGGGCGCGCTCGCGGGCGCACCTATTCTGTTATGCGAAGCCGCACGCGCGGTTGGTTTGCGCGGTGTTGGCTTTTTTTGCGAGCTTCCAGATGCCATGAACGTTAGTAACCACTCTCATACAAATCACGGTACAACAAAAACGTAAAAAAGCGCAGGTGTAGGGCGTGCGCAGGGCATGTACGGAACATGCGTTTATGTGCAGGCACATGCAGGTGCATGCAGGTGCACGCGTAACACAGACAGCCCTACTTCCCCTGGACGCGTTCCAAATAACTCGACCCAATCGAAACTACATCGCCTGCACCTTGCGTAATGAGCAAATCGCCCGGTTGCAATAGCTCAATGAGGCGGTTTACCACTGCCTTCTTTTGAGGAATGCTCTCGGTAATGCACGATGGATGCTGCTTTGCAATAAGCTGTGCTACATGCTGGCCGGTAACACCCGGAATTGGCGTTTCACCTGCAGAAAACACGTCGGTTACAATAACCACATCAGCATCAACAAACGCATCAGCAAATTCGTTCATAAGCGCTTGCGTACGCGTGTAGCGATGCGGCTGAAACACACACACGATGCGCTTAAACTGAAGGTTTTTAGCAGCTGCAAGCGTTGCCTTAATTTCGGTTGGGTGATGACCATAGTCGTCTACAACACAAATGTCGTTCCACGTGCCCATATGCGTAAAACGACGATGCGCTCCCTTAAAGGTGCACAGCGCTTTAGCAGCAGCATGCACATCAAGGCCAAGTGCACCCGCAGCAGCTATAGCTGCAGTTGCATTAAGAGCATTGTGTACGCCAGGATTTGCCGTAAGTGTAATCGCAAGCTCCTCGCCCGAAGGACAGCGCACCTGAAAACTGTTGGTAATGGTGTGCGTATTTGCACCAAGCGTACACACATAGTCGCTCGCGGCATCAAAGCCATAGGTTACAACATGGCGGCTGGATGCCTGCGCAAGCGCGCGGCACGTGGGGTTATCACCGCAGATAACAACTGTACCGTCGCTTCCCACCAAATCCATAAACGCGGCAAACGTGCGGGTGAGATTATCAAACGTTTTGTAATGATCGAGATGGTCGGCTTCGATATTAGTAATAACTGCAACGTGCGGGTTAAGATACATAAACGAGCCATCCGATTCATCTGCTTCGCACACAAAGTAATCGGATTTACCACTTCTACCATTAGTTTTGTATTCTTCAACAATGCCGCCAATTAAAAATGAAGGGTCGTCGCCCATGTGATCGAGCATAGTTGCAATCATTGACGAGGTGGTAGTTTTGCCATGCGTACCTGCAACAGCAATCGTTTTTGCATGCAGCGACAAATACGACAACATTTTTGCACGCGGCCAAATGGCAATACCGTGTTCTTTTGCATACACGAGCTCAGGGTTCGTTTGTAAAATGGCCGATGATACAACAACAACGTCGGGCTTGGCAGCTTCGATAGTATCTTTTGTATGCCCAATATGTACGTGAATACCTGCGTCTTCGAGCTCACGTACATAGTGTGACGCCTTAAGATCGCTTCCGGTTACCACGCAGCCACGCTCATGGAGCACAAGCGCAATGCCGCTCATACCCGCACCACCAATGCCAATAAAATGGGCACGTGCAATGTGCGTACTTTTTTCGAGTTTAGAAAAGCCTTCGGTATCAAGCAGAGATTGAGGTTCAAATGTTACTGCAGGCGTAAGTGTAGCAGATGCAGCAGACGAGCTACCAGATACCGATTGAGAAGATGAATTAAGCATGCATGTCCTTTTCTTATGACACAGAGAACACTCATGCTGCAGAGCGCTCCAGCACACCAAAACACGCTGGAGCATATGCATGCATGAGTAAATTGGCTTTTAGTATAATGCAGGATGCAAAACTATGCACGCGCAAGGCAGGCTCTACGCACAACATCTGCAAGGCGAGCCTGTGCCTTATCGCCCGCAAGACTACGTGCTGCCTGCGAAAATGCCGCGCGCGTTTGAGGCTGTTCGATAAGCGCGCACAGCTGCTCATCAAACTGCTTGCTATTAAGCGCGGCATCGTCGAGTACATACGCCGCGTGCGCATCAACCAGCAAATGAGCATTTACCCGCTGGTGATCGGCTGTAGCATGGGGATATGGAATGAGAATGCTCGCACGACCAGCCGCTGCTATTTCGGCAATCGACGATGCGCCTGCGCGCGATACCACCACATCAGCCGCCGCAAGTGCGCGGCCCATATCAGCAATGTAGGGCATGAGCTTCCAGCGTGCCTCTTCCTCGTTTGAAAGTGCCAGACGTGCTTTTGTATGCTCATAATCGGCCTTACCACATGAATGCATAATAATAAGGTTTTTATGCGCAAGAAGGGCATCTTTGCGAGCCACAAGCTGCTCGTTAATGTGCGATGCACCAAGAGAGCCGCCGCTTACAAGAAGCACGCACGACTCAGACGTAGCACCAAGTTCAGCGCGCGCGTCTTCGCGGTTTGCATCAAGAATACAGCGCCGAACAGGGTTTCCTGTGATTTCGATAAGAGCATCGCTGGGCGCATGCTTTGCCAATATGTCTTTTGCCTGGGGAAACGCAACACAAATGCCGCGCGCATATCGAGCTGCAATGGTGTTAGCAAGTCCCACAACAGAATTTTGCTCGTGCAACACAAAAGGCACGTGATGCTGCTTGCTCCAGAGCACAAGCGGCAGCTCAACATATGCGCCAAATCCAACGCACACATCAGGCTTATCGTGTGCAAACGCAGACTGTATTACGTGCGCAGCGCGCATAATGTGAAGCACGCTCGAAATGAGCGTCCAAGGACGCGTACGATTAAAGCCCGATACAGAAATGGGAATAAAGTCAAAGCCACTCGCAGGCACAAGCTCGCCTTCAAGCTTTGTTGTTTGACCAATAAATACCACACGGTGACCCTGACTGCGAAGCTCTTCGGCAAGTGCAAGCGCAGGATTAATATGCCCTGCCGTGCCACCTGCTGCAATAGCAACAAACAGCGCATCAGTATCTGGTGCGGAATTTGCAGGAGCTTTCGCTGCTTGAGCACACGAAGCCTCACAAGATGCATCAGTGGTAGCACTACCTGCACATTCAGTGGCGGTTATATTATCGGTGATATCGGTTTGTGGTATCACGCGTATCACTTCCTCGTTTTTGTTGCGATCCTCGCAGCCGCTCGGTTGCCGAAGGACCAATATCAATGCGCTCATAGCCATTTGCACCTTTGCGCACACGCACCTGCTGATGTGTGCGTGTTCGTATTGGCACCTGGTTTGCAAGCGATCTATCGGTTGATGTATCCGGAAGGCGCACTGTGCACTCACGGAGCTCCATGCGGTATCTACGCCGCTCATCAATGGTGCGCGTACGCTCCCCTTTTGGACGACGCGCGCGCCGTAAATCAGACGTTTCATTCGCTGGTTGAGATGCTTCAGGCGACGTCAGCCGACGCGGGCGCACCGCAACGATTGATACATCGCTCGTTTCACTCTCAGACGCGGCAGACATGAGGCGGCGGCCACGCTCTTGAGCGCGAGGTTGCCCAAACGATATGCCACGCAGGATGGACGCGCGCGGCTGCAGCGTGCGAGAGTTACGCGCGGGCGTGCGCGTTTGCCGCGGAGTGCGCGCAGGGTATGAGCGTTCAGCTCCATCATAGGGCTCTTCGCCCGCATTGCGTGCAATACTCAGCGAGCTGCGCATCGCCTCTGATGGCGTTTGCGGAAGCTGCGTGTGACGCGACACCGAAACAAGAATACCGGCAAGCATAAAGCTTGAGATAATCGACGATCCGCCATACGAAACAAACGGAATAGGTTTTCCGGAAAGCGGAAAGAGTCCAAGCACGCCACAAATATTAAGAAGCGCTTGAAATATAAAGATGGTGGTAGTGCCCAATGCAATGAGCCTACCTGCCATATCTTGCGCTTGCTTAGCAATGCTTAAGCCGGCATACAAGATAATGCCAAAGCACACAAGAATAACTAAGGCTCCGATAAAGCCCAGCTCTTCGCCAATAACCGAAAAAATAAAGTCGTTATACGCCATAGGCAAGTAGCCATATTTTTGCTTACCCATGCCTACGCCCGTACCAAAAATACCACCATTAGCAAAAGCGTAAAATCCCTGAATAAGCTGGTAGCCAAAGGTTTCGGGGTTATCCCAGGGGTTAATCATACCAAGCAGACGCGCATACGAATAGCTGTCTTTTACCGAAAGACCAATAAAGCCTAAAAGCCCTGCTGCGCTTACGCCCGCGCACACCTTGCCCGAGCCGCCTGCATAATAAAACATGATAAGCAGCGTAATACCAAGCACGAGCGTAGTGCCCTTATCGGGCTGTTTAATAATAAGCGCCATAGGTGCCACAATCCACAGCACCAAAAAAATCATAGCGTCTTTTTGCGAAATGCCCTGCTCAAAATAGAGCGTGCATAACCGGCAAGCGCCAATCACAATAATCGCTTTTGCAAACTCGGACGGCTGAAGGGTAAAACCGGCAAAGCTAATCCACCGCGACGCGCCATATGCATCATGGCCGGCAAACGGCGTAAGCACCAACAAAAGCATAAAAGCTATGCCAAGATACAGCGGCCAAAAAAACGACGAATACAACTTGTGATAATCGCACCGGCTAAAACAGAAAAACAAAATAAGCGCAGGTACAAGGTAGATTGATTGCTTAATAAGATAAAAAAGTGGGTTATTGCCTTGCACACTGTTATTAAGCGCGTTTATCGACGATGCCGAAAACACCATCATAAGGCCGATGAGCGTAAGCACAGCAACAGCAAGCGCAAAGAGGATGCGCGGCTGCATAATACGCGCTGGTACTGCAACAATGGCATCATGCATGCGGGTAGCTATACCACCAAACGAAAACGCTGCACGCGAGGTTGACGACGTATCGGTTGCACGAGATTGAGCCTTCGCGCGCGCGATGCTGCGTGTGCGCGCCTTG
>CAMPVF010000015.1 GCA_946997485.1 uncultured Atopobium sp. | reverse complement strand
TACTGCGGAGTTAGTCCGTGGGAGATTAGGACGTCGCTGACCAACGAGGGACATTTGTGTGTAGAGGGGCTGTTTTGTCCCTCGTTTATATGTGCGCTGTTTATGTGAGCTGTTTGTTTCGCTAAACCTGCAATACGGCGCGTTTAATTCGTTTTATATATCTTTTGCGATTTCCGACCCGTGTATGCACTTAAACACGCCAGAACGCACTAAAACGCACTAAAACACACTGTCGTGTTCGCTATCTTCTTTTCTGGTATGTATGCGTCCTATAACCCGTTACAACGCACAATTACGCAGCGAGTTTTGTGATGGTTTACTTTGCGCGCGAGACTTCTTTCTTCTTAAAACGAGGGTCAACTCATATGCTCTCAAGCTGGATTGAGAGAACTCCAAGTATAGCAACACTTTTTTGAGTGCACACTATTGATAGTGGGTGCACCTTTTAACGATAGGAAAAGCTATCGCTAAAAGGTTTGCCATTTATTAACAAATCCTAAATGCTTCAAATCCACTAGCAGACAACAAACAGTTTTAGAATACAAAAAGGCGGTTAGATTTTACTCTAATCACCTTTTACGCATTACAATTATTAAATTTTATTCGTTTGTTTCTCCCGCAATATCTATATATTCCTTTAATTTTCGTTGCAACAAATTCTTATCTATCAGTTTTAATGTATACTCAGATACCATTGTAGGCGAAAGACTCCTACTTAATGCAAATTCTACTACCTCATCATCTTTTGAAGCACAAAGGATTACTCCTACGCTTGGATTTTCAGTTTGTTTCTTTACTTCTCTATCCAGTGCTTCTAAATAGAGGTTCATTTTTCCGATATATTCCGGCTTAAACTCTCCCATTTTTAATTCAAATGCAACTAAGCAAGATAGTCCCCTATGATAGAACAACAAATCTATATAGTAATCATGATTGCCAACCTGTACCCTATACTCATTACCTATAAAGGAAAAATCTTTCCCTATCTCTAAAATAAAGTTCTTCAAATTCTCGAGAATTGACTTCTGAAAGTCTCTTTCATTTCCAAGCTTGGGAGCATCAAGAAATTCTAAAACATATCTGTCCATAAACAAATTATGCGTCTCTTGTTTTGCCCTTTGTATAGCAGGCAAATTGTTACTATTTGAAAGCATATAACGCTCATAATAGCCACTGTCCATCTGCCTTACCAACTCTCGGTGAGTTAGATGCTCATTAATCGCTAAGTTAATATAGAATTCTCTTTCTTCTTTACTTTTCGATCCGGATATTATTTTCAAATGATTAGACCAGCTCAATTGTGTCAACAACGTTGACACTTTTTCATCATCCTTATATATCTCATAGAATTGCTTCATTCTATAAAGTCCCCTACGGGTAAATCCTTTTAAATCAGGATAATTTTCAGAGAAAAAATCAGCAACATTTTCCACAAAATTTGACCCATAAGCTGCTTCTTTACTTTTCTCGCTTATATACTTTCCCACTTCCTGATACATCAAGATTAATTCTTCATTGACTTTTCTATAAGCGCGATCCTTGGCACTTTCGACAATCTTAACAATATCATCAAACTGATGATTATCTTTTCTAATACCTGTATTCTGCAATACTATCTTAGCCTTATCCATTTTTTCGCCTCCCTCATATTTACTTTCTTTCACCCTACTTATACTACAAAAAGTATAACATCCTGGAGGAGGATTTTTCCCACTCCGAAATTAGTGGGTATTACTTACAATATGCAACTAGACTGCACGCAAGTAGGTGTCATCAAAACGCTATTTTGATTCAGTGTGATTTGTAAAGGAGCGCCACTGATTCCGTGTGGATTAAGTGAACTCCTAGTATAGCTACACTTTTTTGAGTGCACACTATTGATAGTGGGTGCACTTTTTAACGTTAACATCCTGTACACTCGACCCCAAAGCGTCGACATGTTACCACATACAGCAAAAACACGGTCAAAAATCGCGAGAACCCAGCCTAAAGCCGCTTCGCATTAAACCTTTTAACGATAGCCCTCGCTAAGCCCTGTTACACAAGGGCAAACTTGCACCCACCTAATCAGCCTTTGACATCAATACAACACTCTCGACGTGGTATGAGCGAGCAGTTCTTGATTTGGAAACTCGAAAAAGACACGCTTCTATATCAAACTCTTGTTTGTTACGTTATATGCTTCGACGTGACTTCTACCCATGCCCGCTCCATGCGTGTTTGGTGCATGCCACATGCTGTAAATACCGTTTACCGACAATACGCTACCGTTCACGGAAATTCAGCGTGATTTTTTCAATACATTTTTAATTAACAAAACCGCAGGTAAACGCCCTGCCGCTTGTAAAGCCTTTTTCGGGACAAATTTTCAATTTTTTGGTACTACATATTTTATACACAACTTGACCCTCTTGTGTGGCAATCCATAAAGAATGAAAAATTCAGAAAATGCTATATAAATGCAAATTAATTCATAAAAAATACACTCTTTTGACAGTTGTTATATTTGCTTACGTTTCAATCCCACGTTTAAAACTTTTGCTGAGCAAATTTTGAATGAAACTTGCATTTAAGATGCATTTCCTGATATTAGTAAAATTCCCAAAACAAGCACTTCAAAGCACAACCAAGTTTATGGATAGGAGATGAATTAGCATGGAATCATATGTTTCACTAGAAAGTCCTTCCCCATTAACTACGGTGAAGGTAGATTATCTGAAGGCTGCGTCGCGGTCGATTTTCAACCGCGACGTGCATTCACTTGCTCGGCAATTTATGCCACGAGAGGATCATGACAAGCGGATAGTCGTGATTAATGCTGACGTTGGCTGCGGCGCCGAGGCACTTATTACGACGCTTACCAAATACGAAGAGAGTCGCAACGCTACATGTTTGCATTACAGCTTTGCAAGCAGTTACAATCAGGATGTATGCGCAACTATTCGGCGTATTTACCCAAGTCTTAAGCGCAAAGGTTTTAACAATCACCGCATGTTTGTCGTGTTTCAAGATTTATGTACTACGTATACCGAAGCATATGAAGAACTATGCAATCTTGTGCTTAAGCTGTATGAGCAAGGTGTTTTCGTTATTGTATATACGTCGCCCGAATATGCGAAACACTTCTCTCCGTTACTATCCTATGCAACTATGCTCACGGCAGCGCAGCTCAATCCCCAGCTGCCAGATGAGCTTACCGGTGAGTCGTGCGGTGTACAACGTACATTTTGGCAGCTTACGCACCACATAACCGACTTGTATGAGGCAATTGATGTAGATAAATCTGCTTCGGTATGCGTGTATGACGCGCACAGTTCCTACGTGCTGGCGCTTGCACGCGTAATTGAAGAGTCGTTCAAACGCCCGTATGTACGTGACTATGGTTCAGCATATATGGCAGCGCTTATGTTGGGCTCTGGAGTGCTTAGCGATGTTGAAACGATATCGAGCGGGGCATCGTCTGTATTTAGGTCGCGCGCGTTTGGCTCGGTTCCGCTTCTTAATGTAGACGATGCAACTAAAACATTTAGCTGTGCTGGCGTGTGCGACGACATTGTTTTTGCGCAGGTAACTAAACTAATACCTAACGTGTGCACCGAGTATCGCGATGTACTTTGGCGCTGTAGCGCGTTGCTTGCCAAGCAGGGTCATGTGATACGTTCCGCAAAGATTGTCGAGATGCTCCTCGATCCGCAAACAGTGCAAAAAGTTGGGCGAAAACCAAGGAAGCTGCACGCTGCGGCCGCGCGTATACCTGCCTCGAGCAACGACGCGTATGAAGACGCGCAACCTAACATGCCGTCTAACATGCCACCCAATGCACAACGAGCACAACTCAATCCACACGCTATACTTTTGGCACGCCCATCGGACGATTTAGAAATGGATATTGACACCCTCACAATTCAAGAACATGAATACTACAAGGAACTTTATCCATATGTATCTGATTATCTTATTGCTGGTAGTGTTACCGTCGCGCGCCGTATTTATGAATGCATGAGGAAAGCGTCGTATAAAAGCTGGCCGGCGAGAGCGTATTGCGGTGTGCATATGTACACCTACGAACCTGCCGGTACCATGAAAGCGTCTATCGCGTTTGATGGAATAACCAGGCCTACAACAGCGCTGCTGCGCAGCCGTGACGCGCTGCGTGCAACGCACCACATTCGCAAGGTGCTCGTACTTGGCTTAACGAATTACCGCTCACTTCAAATACATGGCGAGGGGAGTGATTATACCGTTGCAGCAAATGTAATTGCGTATGCAATGCGCGAGCTGTTGCAGGGAAAATTTACGAGTACTTACGAATTTTTAACGGAACATGTGCGTGACGGGTTACCGGCGAATATGCTGAGTTACATTCTTACCGAGCTGTATAGTGTGAGCGCAAAACTCACGGTAAACGACTACACGCCCGCTTCGTGTAAGCAGTATTACGACCGTCTTGTTACGCGCGACGTAAATTTATCTGCCCCGATGCTGTATATTTCTGCTCTTCATGACATTGCGGATATGCTTATGAGTGGTAAAGCACTGTTTTTAGAAGGCGAGCACCTTGTGGGCGTGGCGCATGAGCAGCATGATGATACGCTTGAAATACTGTTTCGTGTTGCACAGAGCGTAAGTCTTATTTACCAGCATAAATATGGCCAGGCGCGTGCGCTTGCGCGGAAAGCTGCGCGCTCTGCTAACAATATAAATCTTACGTACCTTGCACAGGCGTGCGCTTTTATTGAGCTGTGTTGTACCTGTGAGCTTAATGGATTTGTTGATACGAGGCTGATTGAGGAGTGCCCGAGCTTTGCGGTGCTTACTCGCTTGCTAGCAAAGTGGGGTATACCACGCATTGCACCTTTGTCTAAAAAGCAACAAAAACTAGAGATGGAGCAGCTATGCTCAACTGAGAACATGGCCCAGGTTCGCGATCTTGTATGGGCAATTACGCTCATTCGTAAAGGATTTAAAAACTTAAGCCGCAATGTAACAGGTCATATTCCTTTTGAGTGGCTCGGCATGCTGCATCCGTATGTAGAAAGTCGCAAAAGCCTCATATCAAAACGTGAATACAACAACCTGCTAGAAAAAATTACCGTTGGCTGGGATCCGTCGGTAACGCTTTACAACTATCCAGCAGTGCGCGATGGTGACAAAGCCTTGAGCATTGCATCATCACCACATAGTATGCTTGCGTGTACAGCAAACGACCTGTTAAACGATGTAATACACAGCGCCCGCGAGTCGGTTGATAGAACGCAGCTTGAACAGCAAAGTGAAACTGCGTTAGAAAAACCCATGCAACCAGTTTACATTCATGTGTTTAACAGGATATCTGTAGAAGATAGTGAATGCGGAGTTGACACCAAAAAGCTCTACTCGCGCCATGCACATAATGTATTGGGACTTCTTGCGCTTGTGAGCTCACACAAAGTGTCGCGCTATAACCTCATTAGTTCTATCTGGGGTGATTGTGATTTTGATTATGGTATGAAGCGCCTGTATGAAGCGGTTAGCTCACTGCGTGGTGGCATTGTTCGTGCACAAACAACTCCGATTATTATTGTTGAAAAACAGCACGGTTCGATAGGTCTTAATGGTAATGAAGTGGTCTGCGACGTTGATGTTTTTGAAAAACTGGCAAGGCAACTGCTGAGCGGTCAGGTACGTGACGATAACGTTATGAGCATAGGCTGCCGCGTGCTTAGTATATATGGGTCGGGCATTGATATTGATATGTCTGATACTGCGGGTTTGTTTCGTAGTCGGTGTGATGAAATACGTTCGCTATATACGCAGGTAGCAATGCTTGTAAGCAAAGTTGCGCTGCAAACACATCACAATCTTTTGGCAACGCAAGCTGCCCAGCAAGCGTTTTCGGTGAGCCCCTATCGTGACGACGTGATGATGAATCTTGCGGAAATACTGAGTGCATGCAATAGAGCAAGCGAGATATATGGGTATTTTCAGATGTATCGTCAGCAGTTGCTTGCACTTGGTATACGCCAAACGCCACGTTATGTTTTGGATAATGTGGATGAATGTATGCAGTCTGCAGAGATTACCGCGCACAATGATACGCTGCTTGCAATATCGGTTGATGAGAGCACGGACGCGATCAATGAAAAGATTGAGCTTGCCGATTTGCCGTCGGTTGCACACAGTGTTCTTGCAGATAAAAGCATTGATGATGATATAGCGGCGATATTAATCAAGCGTGCGCATGCGCGCAGACGCCTGGCAGAGGATCTGTTGGCAGATGCGCCGCGTACAAGCGGCGAAACGGCTGTTATTGACAAGGCAGATGTGATTGACGCGGCAGATCTAATTGATGCGCCACATGTGGCGGATGCTATGGATGATGCCGGCGACGGTGCGTACGTTGGCGAGAACGTGAGAAGAGAAGCTGATGGGTATCCCCGCACGCAGGCGTGTTCGAGCAGTGATGAGACGATTGACGATTCGCAGGAAATAGCAAGCGCCTAGAGATTGCTCTTAAGGTTGTAGATGGTGCAGCGGCGCTGTTCATGCTGCGCAGCTGCGCCCGCAGTGTCGCACCTGCAGTGCCGCACCCGCAGCATACTCATGCCGTTTTCATGGTAACGAATATGTGACTACTCAATATCAAATATATTGGTAAAGTATGGTGTAGACAAAAATCTCGAGGTATTTCCTCATTATGTTAAAGGAACGGTATGCCTAGTCTTTTCTCTCGTCTTCTATCTAGAGGCGCCGATAAACAATTACATGAGTTTCAGCAGATAGCTCAGCTGGTTAATGATCAAGAAGAAGCCTGCGTTGCGTTGAGCGATGAGGAGCTTCAAGCAAAAACTGGAGAATTTCGTGAGCGTTATGCCAATGGCGAAACGCTAGACGACCTGCTACCTGAGGCATTTGCAACTGTTCGTGAGGCATCGAAGCGCGTGCTTGGCATGCGTCACTTTGACGTGCAGGTAATTGGTGCTATTGCCTTACACAAAGGCACTATTGCCGAAATGAAAACTGGTGAAGGTAAAACGTTGGTATCAACGCTGGCGGGCTATCTTAACGCCATCCCTGCTAAGGGCGTGCATATCGTTACCGTAAACGATTACCTCGCAAAGCGCGACAGCCAAAACATGGGAAGGCTCTATGGCTTTTTAGGCATGAGTGTTGGTTTGCTCCAAAATGGTATGCAGTTAGCCGATAAAAAGCCCTCATACGATGCCGATATTACCTATGGTACAAACTCAGAGTTTGGTTTTGATTACCTGCGCGATAACATGGTTACCCGTGCCGATCAGCGCGTACAGCGTGGCCACCACTTTGCTGTGGTAGACGAGGTAGACTCCATCCTTATCGACGAAGCACGTACGCCACTTATTATTTCGGGTGCAGGCACTAAATCGGCAGATACATATAAGGATTTTGCTCGTGCGGTGCGCGGTTTGCAGCCCGAAGTTGATTTCGATATGGACGAGGCAAAACACACGATTGCAGCCACTGATCTTGGTCTTAAAAAGATTGAGTCAAAGCTGGGTATCGACGATATTTATGGTGATATGAGCGGTCAGCTTGTTAACCATCTACAACAGGCGCTCAAAGCTCAGTATATGTTCCATCGCGACCAGCAGTACGTGGTAACTGAGGGCGAAGTAAAAATCGTTGATGAGTTTACCGGTCGTATTATGGAGGGTCGTCGTTATTCGGAAGGCCTTCACCAGGCAATTGAGGCAAAAGAGGGCGTGTACGTTCGCGAAGAAAACCAAACGCTGGCTACCATCACCCTTCAAAACTACTTCCGTTTGTATGACAAACTGTCGGGCATGACCGGTACGGCTATGACCGAAGACGCTGAGTTCAGAGAGATTTATCACCTACCTGTTCAAGCAATCCCAACCAACCGTCCTGTCCAGCGTAAAGACCTCGACGATTTGGTGTATCGTACGGTAGATGCAAAGTTTAACGCGGTTGCGCAAGATGTTATCGAACGTCACAAAAACGGTCAACCGTGTTTGGTAGGTACCGTGTCTATCGAAAGTTCCGAAAAACTATCGCGCATTTTGGACAAGCGCGGCATTAAACACGAGGTGCTTAACGCAAAGTTTCATGAGCGCGAAGCACAAATTGTTGCGCAGGCTGGTCGTGAAGGTGCCGTTACAATTGCAACCAACATGGCTGGTCGTGGTACGGATATTTTGCTTGGTGGTAATCCCGATGAGCTCTATCAAGAATACTTGCGTGAGCTGGGCTTAAACGAAACAAACGCATCACCTGCGCGCTTAAAAGACCTCAACGAGCAAGCACACTATATTTGCGCAAAAGAAAAAGAAAAGGTTATTGCTGCAGGTGGTTTGTGCGTTATTGGTACCGAGCGCCACGAGAGCCGTCGTATTGACAACCAGTTGCGCGGTCGTTCTGGCCGTCAGGGCGATCCTGGTGTAACGCAATTTTATCTTTCACTTGACGACGATTTGATGCGCCTGTTTGGTGGCGATCGTATGGATCGTATTGCACAGCTTATGGAAAAATACGAAATGCCCGACGACATGCCCATTAAGGCAAAGCTGGTAACCAAAGCCGTTGAAGGTGCTCAGCGCAAAGTTGAGGAAATTAACTTTGCCATGCGTAAAAACGTGCTGGATTACGACGATGTTATGAATACGCAGCGTCAGGTAATCTACGAAGAGCGCAACAAGATTCTCGACGGAAAAGACCTGGTAAGCCATATTCACGAAGTAACGGAAGACACCGTTGAGCGTTGTGTTGATCAATATTGCTCGGCAGATATCGATTCGGAAGATTGGGATCGTACTGGTTTGCGCAAATGGGTGGCTGAGCTTACCGGTAGAACCGATTTGCAAGATATTAGCGATTTGCAAACATTTGATGAGCTTAACGATGCAATTTTGGACTATGTAGAAACCTGCTACAAAGAAAAATCTGACAAGCTTTCAGACGACATTATGCAGGAGCTTGCATGCCAGATTATGCTTCGCGTTATTGATACGCGTTGGATGAGCTATTTGCAGGAAATGGATTACCTTAAAACGGGTATTGGCCTTCGTGGTTTTGGTCAGCGCGATCCATTGGTTGAGTATAAAACAGAAGCATTTGCTGCGTTTACCGAGCTTGTTAATACGATGTACGAAGACTTTTTACGCACGATTTTGCGTATTGAGCTGCGCGGTATGCCCGAGCAAGAAGAGCAAAGCTCGCTTTCACGTGCTACGTATTCTGGTCCAGCTGATGTTGATGGCGATCACGGCGCAAAGCACTTTAAGCAGCAAGATAATCCGCATGGCCAAGATAAACCAGCAACGTATCGCAAAGATGAAAACGATCCGTATGCATCAGTAGGAAGAAACGACCCTTGTCCTTGTGGAAGCGGCATTAAATTTAAGAATTGCCACGGCAGATCTGCACGATAGGATGAGTAGATGTGCGTTGTATCACAGCAGCTCATTGATGGTGTAACGCAGCGTTTGAGTGATGTTGAGCGAGCGTTGCAGCTCGATACCGTGCAAACCAAAATTTCTGCGCTTGAAGCAGAGTGTGCCAAAGAAGATTTTTGGGGCGACCCTGCGCGCGCAAGCAAAACGATGGCTACGCTTACCAATTTAAAGCAAACGCAAGCAACGATGCGCGATGCACATGCCCTGCTCGATGATTTGGTAGTTGCGTATGAGTTTGCTCTCGACGAAATGCAAAACGCTGCTTTGCCTGTATCTGGTCTCGATGTATCTCATCCTCATAATGTAGCTTCACCCGAAGCAACAACCTCAGGAGAAGCACGCAGCATTAGCCACATACCTGCAGCTAGCGACGCTGATTTACCAGCTGACACGGCTGTTCAGACACAGTCTGATATGATGCGTGAGGCGCAGCACACATACAAAACGCTTACCGGTCTTCTCGATGAACTTGAACTTAACCGCTGGTTTTGTGATCCTTACGACCAAGGCGATGCGATTGTTACGATTAAGCCTGGTCAGGGTGGTCTTGAAGCGCAAGACTGGTGTGCGATGCTGCTTAAGATGTACTGCAAGTATTGCGAGCGTAAGTCGTGGCGCGTGACGATAAACGACTGCCCGCAGGCTGAGGTTATTGGCATTGACAGGGCAACGTTTACCGTGCACGGCGTGCGTGCGTATGGCATGCTCAAGGCCGAGGCGGGCGTGCATCGTTTGGTGCGCATATCGCCAACCGATGCAAAACACCGACGTCAAACTACCTTTGCAGGCGTTGAAGTTATTCCCGTGTTACCTGAGGAAACCGATGTAGAAATTAACCCGCAAGACGTGCGCGTCGACGTGTTTCACGCATCTGGCCCGGGAGGTCAGGGTGTTAACACCACCGATTCTGCCGTGCGACTAACGCATATGCCTTCGGGTATAGTGGTGAGCTGCCAAAATGAACGAAGTCAGCTGCAAAACAAAGCAGCCGCTATGGAAATTCTTAAGGCGCGATTGTACGAATTGCAGCGCCAGCAGCGTGCATCACAGCTCAACGATTTAAAGGGTTTAACCACAACCATTTCGTGGGGCAACCAGATTAGAAACTACATTTTGTATCCGTTTCAGCTGGTAAAAGACACGCGCACCCAGGTAGAAACGGGCAATGTTGATGCGGTGCTGCAAGAGGGCAACCTCGACCCCTTTATTATTGCGTACCTTCGATGGAAACAAGAGCAAGGAAACTAGATGATACTCAAAGACATTTCTTGGCGCCGCGTACTCAACGAGGGATTTTTGGTTACGCTTGGCTCAGCCATCTATGCGTTTGGTGTTGACGCGTTTGAAATTCCGAACGGGCTTGCTGCCGGCGGTCTTACGGGTTTATCAACCATTATATCGGCAGTAGGTAGCGAATTTGGCATTCCTATTCCCGTTGGTTTTCTTACCATTCTTATGAATGTTGCGCTGCTCACCTTTGTTGTGCTCACCATGCACGACTGGACGTATGTTGCGCGCAGCATATTTGGCATTTTGGTATCGGGTTTCTTTACCGACCTTTTTGCTCCACTTGTGCCACAACCCGCTCAAAACGAACTGCTGCTAGCAACTATCTGGGGCGGTATTATTGTGGGCGTTGGTATTGGTATTGTGTTTCGATCGGGGGGAAATACGGGCGGCACCGATATTATCTGCCAGCTCATTGCCCGTAAAACGGCTCTTCCGTTGGGCACGCTTACCATTATCGTCGACGGCTTGATTGTTGCGGCTTCGATCCCGGTGTTTTCGCTGAGAAACGCCTTGTATGCTGCTATTGCTATGTATATTTCGGGCAAAGTTATCGATGCTGTGGTTGACGGGTTAAACACGTCGCGTGTTGCATATATTATTTCGACCAAGCATGCACAGATTGCAAATGAAATTTTATACAAGCTTGGTAGAGGGTGTACGGAGCTGCAAGCGCGCGGCGTTTGGAGCGGCAACAACAAGCCTGTGCTTATGTGCGTATTGGGAAGATCGGAATCGCTGCGACTTAAAGCTATTGTTGCAGAGCTGGACCCGGAAGCTATTGTGATTGTTTCTGAGGTGCACGAAGCGTTTGGCGAGGGCTTTGGCACCATTAGCTCATCGTAACAAGGAAGCGCAGGTACATAACGCGGTCCGTGCGTCCACAGCGCACCTGCAATGGAGCACGCCCACAAGCACGTCCACAAGCGCGTCCACAAGCGCGCACGCAGCGGGCATTCGACTATAGCGTTCTCATGTATGCGCAATTTTACGCGTACAATAGTACAAAACCTTAACGCAAAGGGGGCAATCATGAAGTTTTTTATTGATACTGCAGACCTCGACGAAATTCGCACCGCTGCGAGCTGGGGTATTTTGGACGGTGTAACTACCAATCCAACGCTCTATTCACGCACGGGCGGCAGCCTTGCAGATTTTGAAGACCATATGGTAAAAATTTGCAAGATTGTGGGTGAACACGTGCCGGTATCTGCGGAATCGTGCGCAACCACAACTGAGGACATGATTGCCGATGGTCGTCGTTTGTCTGCGCTGGCGCCAAATATCGTGGTAAAACTCCCCATCTGTGAAGCTTCGCTGCCTGCAACCCATGTGCTTGCGAGCGAAGGCGTCCGCGTGAACATGACGCTCGTGTTTAGCATTCCTCAGGCGCTCCTTGCAGCACGCGCGGGCGCGCGTTATATCTCGCCGTTCGTTGGTCGTTTTGATGACATTGCGGAAGACGGTTTGGAGCAGCTCGAAAACGTTGTTAATGCTGTTGCAAATTATGACTATGGCTATTGGGATGCTGAAGGCGGCCCCGAAATTATTACTGCATCGGTGCGTACGCCCAATCATGTGGCTCAAGCTGCGCTTATGGGTGCCGACATTGCAACCATTCCATTTGCGGCGCTCAAAAAATGTTTGCATCACCCGCTTACTAATGAGGGTCTTGCGAGCTTTGCGAAAGACTGGGAAAAAGTTACCAACGCAAAATAGGCTGGTTGAACATACGGGGATAATCCCTGGTATACGTATGCCGGTAGCGATGTGTCGCTGCCGGCTTTTTTGTGCGTACAGCGGAAGTTGTGCCGGAGTCGCGCTGCGTTGCGCTGCATCGCACGCGTTGCACCACGCGCGTTACTGCTCCACAAAGCGTCCATAATTGTACGTGTGGTAGGTACCAGTTTATGGAGCTGTGGTGTGCAGGTTTTTATCGGCTGCTACCTGTGTATGTGTACGAAGATAGACAACAATGATAACCATTGGTTAACTTAACATGCAGTTAAATGCATATAAATGACAAACACTGGTTAACCAAACGAATACACGCCCTGTGCACCTGTATCACATATGGCGCTTTACGTGGTAATTACATGTAACCATATCGAAAAAAATTAGGGTTTTGCGTACCATTTTTTGCAGCAATGATTAAAATATGCAATTAGTAGGATAGAGGAGCGCTTATTAAGAGTACCTTTTGGAGCGGCAGCGATGAAAAAAGGGAAAGGGATAAGCGCCGAAAGATTCTCGCAGCATACGGGGGTCTTGGGCATGCGTTTAAGAGGCGCATGACTGTCACAGGTGTGGAGCGCTATCGATTATTTTTCACCACAGCAATCATCTAACACATACACGGGCATGCGTGTGCGCAGGTAATATGCGCACACGGGGTTCTAGTTAGGTTGCGCGCGGTGGTCATAGCACCAATGCTGCCTTATCTTACATCATTATGTATAGCATTTTGCTAAAGGAGGCATATGATGTGTGAGTTTTCGTTTACGAGCGGTTTTCGACTGCTTTTTGTAAACAATCATCAGGCTGTAACTAATTCCCGCGCGAAGTGGCACGCTGCATACCGCGTGCTTGCGTGTGTGTGGGGCATGGTGCTTGCGCTTTGTGTGCGCGCGCCTCAAGCCCATGCGACTGAGCCGTTTCAAAAACAAAACGTCCCTCAAGAGCTTATGCAAACGGAGCTCGAAACCCCAGGTGTTTTGCGTGTTGGCATGGAGGCCAACTATGCGCCATACAACTGGTCGCAAACCACCGATGCAAATGACGCGTATCCTATTGCTAATACACATGATGAATATGCCAACGGCTACGACGTGCAGGTTGCAAAACACCTGGCAGATGCCTTAGGACTTAAGCTCGAAATTATAAAAATGGAGTGGGACGGCCTTTCGGTTGCGCTGCAATCGGGTAAAATCGACGCGATTGTTGCTGGCATGACCCCAACCAACGAGCGGCGCGAGCAAATAGATTTTAGCGACCCGTATTATTTTTCGGATATGGTGATGGTAGTAAAGAAAAACGGCCCGTTTGCCCAGGCACATGCGCTGGACGACTTTGCGGGCGCACGTGTTACCAGCCAGCTTAACACCATTCAATACACGCTCATAAGCCAAATTAACAAGGTTGATAAGCAGCCGGCGCTCAGCGATTTTCCCACGATGATTTCGTCTTTGCTCAGCGACAAAATTGATGCATACGTGTCGGAGCGCCCGGGCGCGATGGCGGCCATTGCATCAAATCCGCAGCTTGCGATGGTAAGTTTTGAGGACGGCAAGGGCTTTGATACCGGCGGCGTAGAAACGTCGGCGGCCGTTGGTTTGCGCAAGGGTTCACGCCTGGTGCCCTATGTAAACGCGGCGCTTCAGGGCTTTGATGCCCGCGCGCAAAGCACGCTTATGCAGCACATGGTTGATTTAAACAAGCGCGAGGACGACACCAACTTCTTTTCGCAGGTAGCAACCATTTGGTGTACGTACTACAAGCAATTTTTAATGGGTACGCTGTTTACCGTTATCATTTCGTTTATCTCTACCGGTATTGGTTTTCTTATTGGCCTTCTTATTGCAATTTTCCAGTCGCTTCACGTTGCGCGCCATCATCGCGCGGCGTATGCGTTGTATAAAACGCTCGATATTATCATAAAAGTGTATATCGAAATATTTAGAGGCACACCAATGATGGTTCAGGCCATGCTTATTTTCTATGGCTCAAAGCTCTTTTTTGGTATCGATTTATCGCCATTAACCTCGGCTTTTCTTATTGTGTCGATTAATTCGGGCGCCTATTTGTCCGAAACGGTGCGCGGCGGTATTTTGGGCGTAAGCGCTGGCCAGCTTGAGGGTGCAAAAGCGCTTGGTCTTGGTCACTGGGACACGATGGTGCACATCATTTTGCCGCAAGCAATCGTGAGCATTTTGCCCTCGGTTGGAAACGAGCTCAACATGAATATCAAGGATACCTCGGTACTTAATGTAATTGCGGTATCTGAGCTGTTCTTTGTTACCAAGTCGATTGCAGGCACAACCTACCAAACGTTTCAAACATACCTCATTACCAGCGTAATTTACTTTATCCTTACGTTTGCGGCAGGCATCATGCTTACACAAATTGAGCGTCACGTGCTAGGCATAAACCCCAGTTTGGCAAGCGAAAACGAGTAATAGTACGTTTGGCGCTTGTTTAGCGCTTGCTTAACTCTTGTGTTCTACTACTTTTGAGAAGAATGGAAATCATTATGGCATCTACCAGCGAACATACCGAGCAATCTGTTCAGGCTGCGCAGTCTGCGCCCGCACCAGCACCCGCGCACCAAACTGCAAAACATGAGTCGCAGCCCTTTCTTACGGTTAATCATTTGCAAAAATCGTTTGGCGACCACGTTGTGTTGCGTGACATTACGTTTCGCCTGCAAGAAGGCGAGCTTGTAGGCATTTTAGGTAGCAGCGGCTCGGGCAAATCTACATTTTTACGGTGCTTAAACTTGCTTGAGCGTCCATCATCGGGCAGTATTTTGTGGCATGAGAAGGACATTCTCGACCCCGATTTTAACGTGAGTGCCTACCGCGCAAAAGTTGGCATGGTGTTTCAGCAGTTTAATCTGTTTGAAAACCTCGATGTGCTCGAAAATTGCATGCTTGGTCAAATAAAAGTGCTTGGCGTGGATAAAAAAACGGCAAAGGCGCAGGCAGTGGAGCAGCTAGACAACGTTGGCCTGGGTGATTTTTTGCACGCAAAGCCAAAAAGCTTGTCGGGTGGCCAAAAGCAGCGTGTGGCAATTGCGCGTGCGTTGGCAATGAAACCTGAGATTTTGCTGTTTGATGAGCCTACCAGCGCGCTTGACCCCGAAATGGTGGACGGTGTGCTGGATACGATGCGCAAGCTGCAAAAACAGGGGCTTACCATGATGGTAGTAACGCACGAAATTGGTTTTGCAAAAGACGCGTGCAGCCGTGTGTGTTTTATGAATGAAGGCATTATTTTGGAAGAGGGTTCGGCACACGATCTTATCGACCACCCAAAGCACCAGCGTACGCAGGAGTTTCTTGCACGGTACCTACACCGATAACGCGCTTTGCGCACACGCCACGGCTCCTCTATAAACTACGCACATACGCGCCTGTAGCCTTTACCTGCTGTGTTTATTTGGTAAAATGAAACGACCTAGTTATGTCGAACAAGAAAAGGAGCTATTTGTGGCAAACCACTTTCGTAGTAGTACTGCCGATACAGATACGCGCTCTTATGATGCGTCTGCCGAAGATATGGCCGATACATCCTCCAATGATAGTAGTACAACTGTAGCGGATTCAATACCATCAGCACCGGCAGATGTTTTAGCACCTGCAGCGCCTGCACCTGTAGATGCAGCGCCAGCTGCCCCGGCGCCCGTGGCACCAGCAGCGCCAGCTGCGCCTGCACCAGCAGCGCCGCAACCAGCAGCGATGCAGGATGAAGCACCTGCGCAGCACAATGGAGCTGCTGATGCACAAGACGTGTATGCCAATGCCGAAGCCGTGCACGTGGTTACCGCGCGCGAAAGCGACGCGGCAAATCGCGCGGCTGCATCTGTTGTAACTGATGATGCGTATGATGACAAGACAGTACCTGCGCCGGTAGCATCTACGCCGGTAGCAGCACCTCAAGCTGCACCAACTGTACCCGCAGCGCAGCAACCCGCGCAGCAACCCGAGCAGTCCGTACAATCAGAAACGTCGCAAATCGCACAAGGCTACGCAAAACTTGCCGAAGAAAACACGCAAACCGTGGTACGCAGCGGCAAGCCAACTATTTCCCTTCGCGATGTGACGCTCATTTACCCAGCTCAGCCCAACACGCCGGCGCTTAACCATGTATCGCTCGACATTTACCCGGGCGAGTTTGCCTTTGTGGTTGGTCACTCGGGTTCGGGTAAATCTACCTTCCTTAAGCTGCTTACGCGCGAGCTCAAAGCAACCCACGGCAAGGTGTTTGTAGCGGGTCAAGATTTAACGGTTATGCGCAACTGGAAAATTCCGTATTTGCGTCGTCAAATTGGTACTGTGTATCAAGACTTTAAACTTTTGCCCGATAAAACGGTGTACGAAAATGTTGCCTTTGCGCTCGAATGTATTGGCAAGCCGCGCTCGGTTATAAAAGCGCAGGTACCTGAGGTGCTTCGCCTTGTTGGTCTTGCCGAAAAAATGTCGCATTACCCCGATCAGCTTTCGGGTGGTGAGCAGCAGCGTGTTTCCGTTGCCCGCGCCATGGTAAATCGCCCGCCTTTGTTGGTGTGCGACGAGCCAACGGGTAACCTCGACCCTGCTATTTCACTGGGTATTATGAAGTTACTCGACTACATTAACCGTGCTGGTACCACCATTGTTATGGCAACGCACGACCGCGAAATGGTTGACTCCATGCGCAAACGCGTTATCGCGCTTGAAGCGGGTAGCATTGTGCGCGACCAGGAGAAGGGAGGCTATGGGTATTATGGTGCTCTCTAATGTTGGATATTCTCTGCGCGAAGCCGGACGTCACTTTAAGCGCAATTGGTCTACCGTGTTGGGTGCAATTATTACCATTTTCTTGTCGCTGTTTGTAATGGGTATGTTTACCATTGCATCTATCTTTGTTTCTAATATGGTAGGTTCGGTAGAAAACCAGGTAACCATCCAGGCGTTTTTGTCGGACAACGCTGCTGATAGCGACGTAACCGAGCTCAAAAACAAAATTTCCTCGTGGGATCACGTAAAGTCGGTTACCTATAAAAGCAAAGACGAGGCTCTTAACGAGTACAAGCAAACGATGAGCAACAGAAACGCTGCCGATGCCGTTGCGGCACTTGATGGCGAAAATCCTGTGCCCGCGTCGCTTGTTATCAACCTTACCGACCCTCAGCACGTAGAAGATGTGGCACAGCAAATTATCCATGAGCCTACATTTAAGCGTGTTGCCGACGACCCCGATAAAATTGAGTCGTCTGTTCAGTATGGTCGCGAAACGGTTGAGCGTCTGTTCAGCGTTACAAACTACCTGCGTGTGGGTGCTGTGGCACTTATTGTGCTCCTTGCGTTTATTGCATTCATCTTTATTAATAACACCATTCGCCTGGCTATTTCGGCGCGTCGTCGCGAAATTGCCATCATGCGCCTGGTAGGTGCGTCAAACGGCTTTATCCGCGGGCCATTTTTGATGGAGGGTGTGCTTGAGGCTCTTATCGGTTCGCTGTGTGCTATTGGCGTGCTGCAAGTGGGCATGACGCTCATTATTCCAAAACTTCAGGCCAGCCTGCAGTTTCTTACCTTCCAAATTAGCCTCAATGAGCTGCTGAGCATTTACGCATCGCTTACCGGTATTGGTCTTTTTATTGGTATCTTTGGTTCGCTGATTGCTATGCGTCGCTACCTTAAGGTGTAACAGCAACGTTCAATTATGTAATACACCTTGTGTATGTATATGAGTAAAGCGCATCTGTTGCATCTGCTGCGGATGCGCTTTTTGAAAGGTTGATAAAGCTAACTATGGTAGACACTCGTTTTACCGCATTTAATAGAGTGCTTGAAGCGCGTGAGCAATCGCAGCTTGCACGCGAACTCGACACTGCCGAAAGTCTTATTATGCAGGGCGAATACGACCACGCCTCGGAGCTTCTTCGTGCGCGTGCCGATGATGCCGAAAGCTATGTGGCGGCAAATTGTTCAACCACCCCTACCGACCAGTGGTTTTGTTTTTCGTCATTTGCCGATAAACTGGCTTACCAGCGCTGCGAGCACGATGAGCGCCAATTGCATGATAGTGAAGAGCCGCTGTGTAGGTTGTACAACGATTTGGCGCTGGCGTGGGCGTATCTTGATGAAAAAGAGCTGTTTCGCGAGGCACTTAAGCAGGTAATACGCTGGAATCCTATGGATTGCCAGGCGCGTTTGAGCGTTGCGGACGTGTATCGCATACTTGGCAATATTGACGAATTTGCAGCGCTGAGCGTGTCGGTAATTGAACGTGCAAGCGATGTACGTCATCTTGCCAGTGCCTATACGAATATGGCGCTGTATTTACGCGCACAAAACAACATGGATGCTGCCAGTGCCGCCATGCATGCAGCAAAAATGCTCGATGCGCACAATTCGCAGGTAGATGCCTTGCTTCATGAGGTTGCTGACAGCGAATTAGATGCCGATAGGTTTACCGACGACGAAGCGCGTGATTTGCTGCAGGCGCAGGGCGTGCCCTATGGAGCAAATGCTAACGTGGTAATTTGCTTGCTTATGAGTGCGTATGAGTTTGCCAAGCAGCAACATACCAACGAGGCAACAAAGTTGCTGGTACGCGCCACGCATTTGGTGGGTCAGCAGATGGTAATGCAGCTGTACGCAGAAATTCGTGCGCAGGGTGAAGCGGGCGATGTAGCTGCAGGTAGGTGAGGTACCATGGCAAAACACAACACTATGAACACAGCGTCGCGTGCGCAGGGTGCATCAAACCGCGCAAGCGCAGCTCGGCTTATTGCTCAAAATCGTACTGCTCGTCATGAATATGATATTGATACAACATGGGAAGCAGGCATTGAGCTTGTGGGCTGCGAGGTTAAAAGTTTGCGTGAGCGCGCATGCCAAATTACCGACACATTTTGTATTGTGCGCAAGCGTGAACTGTTTTTGGTTGGCTTGCACATTCCGCCCTATTCGCATGGCGGCGTGTGGAACATTGATGCTGATAGAAGGCGTAAGCTGCTGATGCATCGCAAACAAATTACCACTATTGAGCGAAAACTGCAGGTAAAAGGCATTGCCTTGGTGCCGCTTAAGATTTATTTTGATGAGCACAGCCGCGTTAAAGTGCAGGTTGGCTTGGGTAGAGGAAAAAAGCTGTACGACAAACGCGCAAGCGCCGCAAAGCGCGATTCCGATCGGGAAATTGCGCGTGCGCTCAAGGAACGTGCACAGCAACGCTAGGGTTTAACAGGTCGCAGCAACGCCAGGGTTGAGCTGGGCACTTGCAAAGTAGCGTGTGATATTGGTACCATAGAAAGCCAAGATAAACGCAACGCGTAAGCGCCACGCCTAGCGGCGCAGCATTGGGGGTGACTGGATTCGACAAGGTACGTTTGAGGTGGGCAGCAAGCCGTGGTCTCCTCGCCACGTTAAACAGGGGTACTGTCAAATTTAATTGACAACGTTATTCCTTTCAAGAGCAGCCAAAAGCTCGCTCTTGCTGCTTAATTTATACAAGCAGCCATCTTTCTTGTGCGTATCTCCGGCATGAGATTAGGTGTCATTTTAGGAGGTTGCTGCACAAAGAATGCCTGCAGATTTGTGCATAAGACTATGCGGGATAGGATAGAACAAATTCGTTGCGAGATGTGTTGTATCCAAATGCTAATTCGTAACTAAGCTTGAAGACACCTGCCAGGAATGTACGTTGGACCGGAGTTCGACTCTCCGCACCTCCACCATCGAAAATCATACAGTTCATGCATGGTTACCTGCACAAACGCGGGCTCATGTATGGACTGTTTTTTTGTTAATTGCGCTACGTGTGTCAAAGTGGAGTTTTGTACGATTTCAGCCAAAAATTCCGCCTAAACATGTTTGAGCGTTGATCTGTGTTCTACTAAGTCTTGGAGGCGTGTGAAGTGTTCTACGTAGTGTTCTACTAACCTTTGGAATTTACGGGAATTAACGGGTTTGTGGATAACTTTTGAAAAACACTGCGTCCGCACCTGTTGCGCAAATAAAAGATTGATAGGCATACACAATTGACGTATACTTTTAAAGCTTACCACTGAGCCCCGTAACCTCAAAAGGATAAGCGTCATCTAATAGTAAGTGGAGGAGTCACGTGAAAAAATCGACTCACTTTGCCAAAGCAGGCGAGGTAGAACGCAAATGGGTTCTCATCGATGCTGACGGTGCAACACTTGGTCGTCTTGCAACGACCGCAGCAATGATTCTTCGTGGTAAAAACAAGCCACAATACACACCAAACTCCGATACCGGAGACTTTGTTGTTGTCATCAACGCTGCTAAAGTAAAACTTTCGGGTAGCAAAGCTGCTTCCAAAACCTACTGGCGTCACACCGGTTTTCTGGGTGGCATCAAGTTCGAATCGTTTGAAGAAGCCATGGCAAAACATCCTGAGCGCGTTATTGAGCATGCAATTAAGGGCATGCTTCCTAAGGGAACGCTTGGCCGTATGCAAGCTACAAAGCTTAAGGTATACGCTGGTAGCGAGCACTCACACACTGCTCAGAATCCTCAAAAGATCGAATTGGAGGCATAGCATATGGCTGATACAAGCGCTGTATACACTGGCACTGGACGCCGTAAAGAGGCTACTGCCCGTGTTCGTTTAGTTCCTGGAACTGGTAAAGTTGTTGTAAATGGTCGTGAAGCGCGCGTCTATTTTGGTCGCCAGCAGCTTCTCGATAATGCACTTGCACCATTTCGTGCAACCGATACCGTAAATCGTTTCGATGTTCACGCACGTTGCGATGGCGGCGGTATCAACGGTCAATCTGGTGCACTTCGTTTGGGTATTGCTCGTGCTCTGCTTGATGCAGGCGAATATCGTGCCGACCTTAAAAAGGCTGGTTTGCTCACCCGCGATTCACGTGCTGTTGAGCGTAAGAAATACGGTCTGAAGAAAGCTCGTAAGCGTCCGCAATTCTCGAAGCGTTAATATGTGCTTTCACGCCCTGCAGGTTGTACAACACAGCTTGCAGCAGCGTACAAGCACAACGCACGTGCTATACATGCATGCAAAACCTGTACATCTTGCGATGTGCAGGTTTTTTTGTATGGTAGCTATGCATACTCCTGCTTTTGCATAAGTCGCGCTACAATATGCTTACTTTTGTGTTTAACAGCTTAAAAACACGTAAAGGAGTTGAAATGAAATATTTCGGAACTGACGGTTTTCGCGGCAAGGCAAACGAGGGCTTGCGCGTTGACCACGCGTTTAAGATTGGCCGTTTTGTGGGCTGGTATTATGGTTTGCGCGAAGGCAAAAAAGCCCGCATCTTGCTTGGTAAAGATACCCGTCGTTCAAGTTATATGTTTGAAAGTGCCCTGGTAAGTGGCCTTGTTGCATCGGGCGCCGACACGTACATCTTGCATGTTATTCCTACACCCGGTTTGTCCTATGAGGTGCTCGACGGTCATTTCGACTGCGGCATTATGATTACTGCTTCGCATAATCCGTTTGACGACAACGGTATTAAACTCGTGAACGGCGAGGGTTACAAAATGGACGAGGACGTGCTTGAGCACATCGAAGCCTATATCGACGATGAATACGCAGGTACCGTGCCTTTGGCAACGGGCGACAAAATTGGTTGTACCGTTGACTACATGGAGGGTCGCAATCGTTATATTGCGCACCTTATTGCGTCGTGTGGCTTTTCGATGCAAGGCTGGCGCGTGGGGTTAGACTGTGCAAATGGTGCTGCGTCTTCGGTTGCTCGCCCTGTTTTTGATGCTATGGGTGCAGAAACGCACGTTATCAGCAATGCTCCGAGCGGCTTTAACATTAATGTTGATTGCGGCTCCACGCATATTGAGCGCCTGCAAGATTTGGTACTACGCAATCACCTTGATGTTGGCTTTGCGTATGACGGTGATGCCGATAGGTGTCTTGCAGTTGACGAAAACGGCGCTGTGGTTGATGGCGACCTTATTATGTACGTGTGTGCAACTTACATGGCAAAGCACGGGCGTCTGGCTAAAAACACCGTTGTACCAACCGTTATGAGTAACTTTGGCCTGTTTAAGGCCTTTGATGATGCAGGTTTGTCTTACGAAAAAACCGACGTGGGCGATAAAAACGTGTGGGCAGCTATGATGCGCGGTGGCTATTCGCTTGGTGGTGAGCAATCGGGTCATGTGATTTTTTCTGACCTCGAAAAAACGGGCGACGGCATTATGACCAGCTTGCGCATTATGGAAGTGCTTAATGCTGAGCGCGAAAAGCTCTCTGAGCTCACCCGTCCGGTAACGCGCTATCCGCAGCTTTTGGTAAATGTTCATGTTGCCGATAAAAAAGCGGTGATGGCCTCTGACGACATAACTGCAGCTATTGATGCTGCTGAGCACATGCTTGAGGGTAATGGTCGTGTGCTTGTGCGTGCAAGTGGCACCGAGCCGCTCATTCGCGTGCTGGCAGAAGCACCAACAGATGCAGCGTGTCAAGCGGCAGTTGCCGTGGTAACAAAGGCGCTTGAGCCATACCGCGCGTAACGTGTAGCGTAGGTGTTTGTGCGCCTGCGTGTTCCTGTGTGCAGCGTGCGCAAGGCGTGCGTAGGGCGTGCGTAGGGCATGCTGTGCAGAGATTTTTACACCGTGTTACGTGCAATTGTTCATAAACAACACGGCTGAGAATACATAACCACCTCGTCGTATGGGCGAGGTGGTTTTTTCATACCAATTATAAAAGCACTGGTAGAAGAGCTATTAAGGCCGCCAGCGCGTAGCAATATGAAATTGGTTTTCCATTTATACATGCAAAACTATCTGAGATACGTAATTAATTGGAATAGGCATACCAATAGGTAGTGCCGTTTAGCTCAAAAAATCGTCCGTTTGCGGCAGATCCTCCGTGAGCCTTGACACACAAAAAAAGTTCTTCCGTATACTCAAATCATGAAGTTACGCGCGTTAAGAAAAGTGGTTTCGGTAAATATGATTGGAGGAGTGTATGGCATCATCGACATCAGAGCAATCTGTAGCTCAGGGTTCCGGTATGAAAAAAGAGCTCAGCCTATTTAACTTTTTTACAATTGGCTTTGGCGCAATTATTGGTACCGGTTGGGTTCTGCTTGTAGGCGACTGGATGGTCTTGGGCGGCGGTCCTATTCCCGCAATGATTGCATTTGCACTTGGTGCGGTATTCCTTGTTCCTATTGGTATGTGTTTTGGTGAACTTACGGCAGCCATTCCCATCTCGGGAGGCATTATCGAGTATGTAGACCGCACATTCGGTAGAAAGATGGGTTTTCTCACCGGATGGATGCTCCTGTTGGGTAATGCGCCTTTGTGCCCCTGGGAAGCAATTGCAATTTCAAAACTCTTAACCGACCGTTTTGCAAAGTTTCCTGTTCTGTCTTGGCTTACCGATGTTAAGCTCTACACCATTTTGGGTGCAGACGTGTATCTGTGGCCAACGGTTATTGCACTTGGGTTTGCGGTGCTTGTTGTGTACCTTAACTTTCATGGTGCTGGTGCAGCAGCAAAGCTTTCATCGTTCCTCACAAAAGCGCTGCTTGCCGGTATGATTCTTGCCATGGTAATTTCATTTATGACCGGTTCGCCTTCAAATGGTATGCCACTCTTTTCGCAAGTAGCCGACGCTGCTGGTGGTAAGTCTACCGATGCAACCTCGCTCCTTGCTGGTGTTATGGCTGTTCTTGTACTCACGCCGTTCTTCTATGCAGGCTTCGACACAATTCCGCAGCAGGCAGAAGAAGCTTCAGAGGGTATCGACTGGAAGAAATTTGGTATTATCCCTGCTTTGGCTCTTATTGCCAGCGGCATTTTCTACCTCATTTGCATCTATTCATTTGGTACGCTCATCGATTGGCACGAATTTGTTAAGTCGTCGGTACCTGCACTTGCCGTGCTTGAACGCATTAACATTTTCTTCTACATTGCCATGCTTATCATCGCAACGCTTGGTCCTTTAGGCCCCATGAACTCATTTTATGGTGCGTCAAGCCGTCTGCTGCTGGCACTTGGCCGCAAAAAGATGGTTCCCAGCGCGTTTGCAGAAATCGATCCAAACAGTGGTGCACCCAAGGTTGCAAACATTGTTCTTGCTGTGCTCACACTTGTTGGACCTTTCCTGGGCGGCAATATGCTTCTTCCGCTTACCGCTGTTGCAGCACTTGGTTTTATCTTCGCATGCACCATGGCGGGCATCGTATGCTGGCGCTTGCGTCAAACCGAGCCCGAGCTTCCTCGTCCTTACAAGGTAAATGGTGGCTATCTTGGTATTGGTGCTGCTATTTTGGCTGGTCTCATTGTTATCGGCCTTATGGTTGTTCCATTTAGTCCTGCCGCACTCAAACCTATTGAGTGGATTATTACCGTTGCCTGGATTGTTATTGGTTTTGCTATCTTCTTTGCATCGCAATCAATGAACTCAAAGAAGTAGCACATAACACCCCGGCAGGTGGTAAAGCGCATCGTGTGACGTATAAATGCGCGTTTTGTTGAGACGTCACCTTATTGTTGGATAGATCTGCGCGTGCGTGTGCATAGCGCCAATGTGCCTGCGAACATAATTCGCGTGCATGCTCGCGCAGTCTTAATAGTAGTTAGGTTTTTTCCTAAGGAGGTCATGTAAATGGCTAAGTATGCTTTCGTTGGCGGTCAGCTCATCGACGGTACAGGTGCAGCACCTGTAGCAGACTCTCTGGTATTGGTAGACGATAAGAAGATCACGTATGCTGGTCCTCGCACCGAAGTTCCTGCGGGCTATGAAGTACGCGACATTTCGGGCAAAACCATTATGCCTGGTCTTATCGACTCCCACATTCACTTCTCGGGCAACCTTACCGATAACGACATCGACTGGGTTGTAGAGTCTGTTGCTCAAAAACAAACTGTTGCTGTAAAGCAAGCGTATGACGCACTTACGCATGGTCTTACCACCGTATGCGAAATTGGCCGTAACGGTATTGCTATCCGCGACGTTGTTAACATGGGCATTATGAAAGGCCCCCGTATTTTTGCTACCGGCCTTGGTTTTTCGCGTACTGCTGGTCACGGTGACTCTCACCGTCTTCCACAAGACTACAACAAGGATTCGCACCCTTGGGGCGACCAGGTAGACGGCCCGTGGAACCTTCGTATTGCTGTTCGTCGTCGTTTGCGCGAGAACCCCGATGCTCTTAAGATTTGGGCATCTGGTGGTGGTATGTGGCGTTGGGACGCAGCAGGCGACCAAAACTACTGCCGTGAAGAAATTCAGGCTATTTGCGACGAAGCAAAGATGGTTGGCATTCCTGTATGGGCACACTCCTACAACTCAACTTCCGCTGCTCATGACGCAGTAGACTGTGGTGTAGAGCAACTCATTCATGGCTTTAAGCTCGAAGAAAAAACAATGGAACTCATGGCCGAAAGAGGTACATTCTTTACGCCAACCATTGGTTTCTTGCCAACATGGTATGCAACGTATCCTCCAGTATGGACTGAAGAGCTTGAGCAATACAGCGGCGACACCCTCATCGAAAAAGAGCTGCAGCGCACCTATGCTAACCTGCGTAAAGCTGCTGAGAATGGCGTTTTGCTCACCATTGGTTCCGACTCCTTCTCATTTGTAACGCCGTACGGTTATGTAACTATCGACGAGATGTACGACTTTGTTGACAAGGCTGGCTTCACCGAGCTCGAGACCATTAAATACGCAACGCTCCACGGCGCAAAGATGGTACACCATGAGGACGAGTTTGGTACCCTCCGCGAGGGTCTGTCTGCCGACCTTATCGTTCTTAACGGCGACCCACTCCGCAACATTCACGAGCTTAAGCCCGAGAACATGGAAACAATCATGAAGGAAGGCGACGTCGTTATCTGCGGCGCTCTCTAAGATATGCATGAGCTTGCCGTCATGCATGGCGGCAAGCTGCGCAATGCGCGGGATGCAATGCGTGCGGTACGCATGATGCGTGCGGTATACGCAAAATGCGCATAATGCGCGTATGATATGCATGAATAAAAGCCAGCATTACATGTGTTTGTAGTGCTGGCTTGTTGCTATAGTGCGCGCGATTATGTATGATTAAACGCACTATTGTAACTACTGAGGAGCATCATATGCAAAGAGTTAAAATTGCCGAAATATATCATTCAATGAGCTCATACGACAGCAAAACCATTACGGTGGCGGGTTGGGTTCGCTCAATTCGCGATATGAAAAATTTTGGCTTTGTAACACTCAACGACGGTAGTTGCTTTAAAGATTTGCAGGTTGTTATGGAGCGCGAAGGCCTGCAAAATTATGAAGAAATTGCTGCTCAAAACGTTGGTGCAGCGCTTATAATTACCGGTGAAGTTGAGCTTACGCCCGATCGCGCTCAGCCGTTTGAGCTTCATGCACGTACTATTACCGTAGAAGGCATCTCAGAGCCCGATTATCCCATGCAAAAAAAGCGCGCGTCGCGTGAGTTTTTGCGCACGCAGCAGCATCTGCGCAGTCGTACTAATCTTTTCCGTGCAATATTCCGCGTGCGTTCGGTGGCAGCATTTGCCATTCACTCGTTTTTCCAACAGCGCGGCTTTGTATACGTGCACACACCAATTATTACCTCGTCTGACGCTGAGGGCGCGGGCGAAATGTTTAAGGTAACTACCTTCGACTTGGCACATGTTCCCACAAAAGACGGTGCGGTTGATTATTCGCAAGATTTCTTTTCGGCGCCTACAAGCCTTACCGTGTCTGGCCAGCTTGAAGCCGAAAACTTTGCGATGAGCTTTGGTGATGTGTATACCTTTGGCCCCACGTTCCGTGCAGAAAACTCAAACACCCGTCGGCATGCTGCAGAGTTTTGGATGGTTGAGCCCGAGATGGCGTTTTGCGACCTTGAGGGCTATATGGATGTGGCAGAAGCCATGCTCAAGTATGTAATTTCTTACGTTATGAAAACCTGCCCCGACGAAATGGCCATGTTTAATTCGTTTGTTGATAAGGGGCTCGAAGAGCGTTTGCAGCATGTTGTTTCGTCCGATTTTGCGCGCGTAAGCTACACCGATGCAATTGACATTTTGAAAGCTGCACAAAAGCAGGGCACGACGTTTAAGTATCCTGTTGAGTGGGGTGTTGATTTGCAAACAGAGCACGAGCGCTACCTTACCGAAGTGCACTTTAAAAAGCCAACCTTTGTGTGCGATTATCCTGCTGCAATTAAGGCGTTTTACATGCGCATGAATGAAGACGGCAAAACCGTTGCTGCTGCCGATTGTTTGGTGCCGGGCATTGGCGAAATTATTGGCGGCTCGCAGCGTGAGGAGCGTCTCGATAAGCTCACTGCGCGTATTCACGATTTGGGCATGGAGCCTGAGCAGTACAAATACTACTGCGACCTGCGTAAATATGGTACCTGTCACCATGCCGGTTTTGGCCTTGGCTTTGAGCGTTTGGTGATGTACCTTACGGGCGTAGATAACATTCGCGACGTATTGCCGCACCCGCGCACCGTTGGTAATGCCGAATTTTAGGCGCCACCGCGGCTCAGCCGTGCAGCGCCAAGGTCTGCGTCTAGCTGCGGGTTCCCTGTAGCTATCTGCAGCTACTCGCAGCTACGTGGCTTAAAAGAGTGGCAAATTGCCGGTAAGCGGGTCGATAACCTCGGGATAGCACGGCTCAAACGCAAGGCAGGTGTATGTTGGCTCGCCATGAAATTCGGTAATGCCAGCATCCTGAATAAGCGCATACACGATATGCGCTGCATCCGCCTTGTGCGCAAGTTCGAGCAGCTCGTCTTCCGAATTAACATACACGCAAATTTTTGCAACACCAGCAGAAAACCAATCGTTAAGCGCGGTTGGTTTTTTTGTTGGCTCATCTGCGAGCGTAACCCATGTATCGTTATGTGTAAGCTGAATATCAGCAAGCTTACCTTGGCGCGCAAGCGCTAAAAGCACCGCCTCCACGCATGCATGCCCTGCTTGAGCTGCAATTTTACCCTTGCGCATATGCAGGTCTTTGCGCATAACGATGAGCTGTTTGGCTTTGTAGTGCGATGTCATAGTGCCCTTCTTTTTCGAAATAGTGATTTTATACTAGCATATCGCAGGTGAGTGCGGTGGTATGCTCCGTGCGATACATGGTATTGAAAGTAATGCATTAAATAGGCGCGCTATTATATAATCAACGAGTAATTTGCCCTTTTTTATACTAAATTTGTATAATTAAAAAAGTTTTCAGTTGTTTACACATAGGAAACATTTAGCCGCTATAGTTGTAACAATACAGAGTTGGATGCGAGCGCCGTTCAGCACCTGCGCGCCGCGCGTCCAGCGTACACTTCGATAAGGGTTACATAAGCAGGTGTGTAAAAGAGGTAGTTGCATGAAGACGTATGTTGCATATGGGTCAAATCTCAACAAAACATGGATGAGCAATTTGTGTCCATCAGCAAAATTTATTTCGACGGGTACTATTCCTAATGCTGCGTTGTATTTTCGTGGCAAAGGGTATCTCAATCTTGTTCGTACGCCCACTGAGCAGCCACTTCCTGTAGCACTTTGGAGTATTGAAGATAAAGACGAGGACGCGCTCGACGTGTACGAGGAATATCCCGACTACTACAAAAAAGAAACGGTTACGGTTTCAACAAATCACGGGGACGTACAAGCGATGATTTACCTCATGTGCCCACAGTATGAAAACGTGAAGGCGCGTCCCACCGAGAAGTACACCCAGCGCGTGCGTCAGGGCTTCTCGGACATGAATTTCGATCAAAGTATTGTAGACAAAGCACTTAGCGAAGTGGGCTGTCCTACTTTGAATAAGCACTAATACACCGCATGTGCCGCTGCGTTGTATTACCTATCCACAGGCGCGATATAAAGGAGGACGCGTGATTAAATTAATAGGCATTGCCATAATCATCATTGGTTTTGCCCTGAAGTTTAATTCCATTGCCACCATTTTTATTGCCATGATTGTTACGGCATTAATTGGTGGATTGGGTGTTGAAGGTTTTCTTGAAACACTCGGAAGTAGCTTCGTGGCAAATCGTTCAATGATGATATTCGTTATCGTTATGCTGGTAACGGGCACATTGGAGCGCAACGGTTTGCGCGAGTCGGCCGCAAAGCTTATCTCAAAAATTAAGCACGCATCTGCAGGCAAGCTTATTGCTGCATACGGCTTTATGAGAGTTATCTTTGCTGCATTTAACACGTCGTTTGGCGGCGTAGCTGGTTTTATTCGCCCGGTATTGATGCCTATGGCCGAAGCTACGCTTGAGGACAAAGACGGTAAGGTAAACGAAGACCATCTTGAGCAGGTAAAAGGCATGTCTGCAGGTATCGAAAACATTACCTGGTTCTTTGGACAAGTGCTGTTTGTTGGCGGTCCTGGTGGTCTGCTTGTTCAGGGTACGCTTAAGAGCTTGGGCTACGACGTAAGCCTGGTCGACCTTGCCATGGTTGAAATCCCCGTTGCCATTATCGCCACTCTTGTTGCAATCATCTACTACGGTATTAAGGACGCGCAATTAACCAAGAAAGAGAAAGGAGGCGCCAAATGAATTTCTTTATGAGCCCCGACGTAACGCTTGCAGCTAAACTGCTCGAAGTTGTGTACATGATTACCGGTTTGGTACTTATCTACACGGGTGTTAAAAACTACCTCGATAAAGAAAACGACAAAAAATATGGTACAGCCTTTTTCTGGATTGTTCTGGGTATTGTTGTTGGATTAGGAAAATGGATTCCGGTGCAGGTAGTTGGTGCACTCGTCGTTATCATGACTATCCCTGCGGTTATTGGCCAGGTTGGCTACAAAACAAACGATATGCCCAAGAAGGAATACTCCCAAAAAATTTCCGATCGTCTTGGATATAAGATTTTTATCCCGGCACTTACGATTGGTATCGCCGCGGTTGCGTGCGCGCTGTTTACTAAGCTCGGTGCGCTGGTAGGCGTAGGTGTTGGTGTATGCCTTGCTATGATTTTCTTGTCGCTTATGAACAAAGAAAACACGATGGGTGTATATCTGAAGGACTCCAAGCGTTTCTTAGACTTGGTTGGGCCTTTGAGCATGCTTCCTATGTTTTTGGCATCGCTCGGTGCCGTATTTACCAAGGCCGGTGTAGGTGAAAGTGTATCGTCGCTGGTTGGCGCTGCCATTCCCGAAGGCAATGTGGTTATCGGCATTATCGTATATGCAATTGGTATGGCGCTGTTTACCATGGTTATGGGTAACGCTTACGCTGCAATTACGGTTATGACCGTTGGTATTGGTGCTCCGTTTGTTTTGGCACACGGCGCAAACCCAACACTCATCGGTTCGCTTGCACTTACCTGCGGTTTCTGCGGTACGCTTATGACGCCCATGGCGGCAAACTTCAACATCGTTCCTGTTGCAATTCTTGAGATGAAAGACAAAAACGGTGTTCTTAAAAACCAATTTGTACCAGCAATTATTATGCTTGTGGTTCAAATTGCTATCATGATTGTATTTAGCTGAGGTGTAGCATGAAAATTCTTGTAACTGGTTTCGATCCCTTTGGCGGAGAGCCTATTAATCCTGCATGGGAAGCCGTTAACAAAATCAATATTACGCGTCCCGATATCGAAGTCGTTAAACTGCAAATTCCTACCGTTTTTGGTAAGGGTCCAGCTAAGATTGTCGAAAAAATCAAAGAGGTGCACCCCGACGCCGTGCTGTCCATTGGTCAGGCGGGCGGCCGTGCAAACATTACCGTTGAATACGTGGGCGTTAACGTGCGCGTAGGTCGTATTCCCGACAACGAGGGCAATGTGCCCGATTACGACCCCGCCGCTGCTGACGGTGCCGATGCATACATCTCCAACCTGCCAACACGTGCTATGGTAGACGCCATCAAAAAAGCAGGCTTACCTGCGTCGATGTCGTTTACAGCCGGCGCATACGTGTGCAACGACGTGCTTTACTCCATTCGCTATTATGGTGAGCACGAGGGCAAGGGTCTCAAGAGCGGATTTATTCACGTTCCATTTATTGCAAGCCAGGTACTTGATAAGCCAGCTACAACGCCGTGGATGAGTCTTGACGACATTGTACGTGCGCTTGAAGCTGCAATTGTTGCTATTGCCGATAACGCGTAGCCGTAATTTTGTGGTAAAAACGATGTTGTGAGCGCATGCATTGCGTTTGTGCTGAGCACCAGCGTTTATGTAAAACGATAGGTTTGTAGAAGCGGGTAGCTTTTTGCTGGACATGTGCTGTGAGCGCACGCCAGCGCAAAGCTGCCCGTTTTGCTATGAGCTTGCGAGCTATGAGCTTGCGCGCTGTTTTTTTGCCCATAACTTCTCGCGTATTGCTCCATTAATAATCCGCACACACCCGCGCGCGAGAGGTATATACTTATGCAAACAAGAAAACGTGGTTAAAGAGGGTTTACATGGACACATCACGTGCACCTATAGGCGTGTTTGATTCTGGTGTAGGCGGCATTAGCGTGTTAAAACGCCTGGTAGAGCTTATGCCACACGAAAACTTTGTGTATATGGGCGATTCTGCGTATAACCCCTACGGTTCAAAAACAAAACAGCAAATTATCGATCGTTCCTGCACTATTGTAAACGAGCTTCTTGCGCATAGCATAAAAGCGCTGGTTATTGCATGCAATACGGCAACGTCGGCCGCATCCGATTATCTTCGAGTTCAATTTCCTGAGCTTCCCATCATTGGAATTGAACCGGCGCTTAAGGCGGCGCTCGATCACCCCAAAACAATGCCGGTGCTTGTGCTTGCTACGCCGGCAACTCTTACGCTCGAAAAATATCAGGAGCTAGAGCACAAGTTGGGCGTGCAGCGCAACACGTCGCAGGTGTATCGGCTTGGATGTAAGGGGCTTGCGCACCGCATTGAGCAGGGCAATCTTAATGCCGACGACCTCATGCAGGATTTACATACGCTTTTGGACGAGTATCGCGGTGTTGTGAATAGTGTTGTGCTGGGATGCACGCATTATCCATTTGTAAAGCAACATATTTGTGACATTTTGGGCGATGTGCCGTGTTACGATGGCGCGATTGGAACGGCGCGCCACTGCTTGAGCGTGCTTTCTGCGCGCGGGCTGCTCAACCCGAGCGAAGACGCAGGAACAATTGAATTTTTAAGTTCAACGCCCGGCGCGGCGCAAATCGCGTTCTATCAGTCGTTTTATGAATTACCGCTTTACTAATGTGCGTTGTACCGCGGTGCGTTTGAACGTGCACGGCGTAACTAATCGTGCATCTCTTATGCGTATTCTGCATGCATGGTGTACCGCGCGTGCACCTGCTTGGGCATGCGCCCTGGTTGTTCGGGTAGCGGTGTCCTAGCAGCGCAAAGGATATGCATCACTCAGGCTATTATTAGCAAAAAATTGCAATAATATTGCATAAAAACGCAGCGATACTTACAGAAAATGCATTGTTTATCACATAACTTAGCGTATAGCTGCTTACAAGCGTATTCAATTTATTGATTATTATATGCATCTGTTGAATTTAACGGTCGTTTTATGATTAGATGTATGACGGATGAAATATGGTACATACTAATAGTGCACGGCGGCTGCGTCTGAAGTGTTACTACCAGCAGCTTGCGTGCAATTGGTACCATGTTTTACACAAAGCGGGGAGATTACAATGGTTTTTCAATCTACACCAAACGAAATGCTTATTTTAGGCGATGCCGGCAATGTAAAGGCGCGCGTTACCATGAGCGATCCCAAGGACGGTGTGGTTGACATTACCAAAACGTATGTGTGTCCGTGCGACCGCGGCCTTGGCTATGCGGGACGCCTTATGGGGCGTGCTGCTGCTCACATTAAAGACGCAGGTCTGAAGGCACATTGTTCATGTAGCTATGCCGAAAAATGGTTTAGCAAACACCCCGAGTATCAAGACATTATCGCCTAGTTAATGCACCTATAGGTAAGACTGATAAGGACTCAATATGATATTGCTTGGCTCGATAGTAGACGCGATTTTGGCCTTTTTAGGCGGATTGATTGGTCTTATCTTTAAGCGATTCATATCTGAGGAACTTGGCGACTTTCTTATCATGGGGCAGGGGCTTGTTGTGGTGCTGCTTGGCGTGCAAGGCATGAGTGATACGTCGGCTAATTTAGCTGTGGTTACCGTGTGCATGGGCATTGGCTTGCTTATTGGTTATTATCTTGATATTGATGCGGCGCTTACCAAATGCGGCGACACCATTGAGCATTCGCTAAGCAAGCTTATGAGTGGTAAGAAGTCGCCCGCGGCAGCTACGCCTGCTCAGGCGTCTGAGGCTGCTGCAGCGGCGCCTGCTGCAACCACGCATTACTCCTTTTCAACGGGCTTTATTTATGCCACAGTTTATGCATGTACGGGCGCTATGGCAATTATTGGGTCGATGCACAGCGGGATGCAGGGCGACCACGCCATGTTGTTTGTAAAAGGTGCGCTCGACATGATTGTGTGCGTGGTGCTCGCGGCGTCTATGGGTGTTGGTGTGCCGTTTTGTGGTGTGCCCATTTTAATTTATGAAGGCATGTTAAGCTTGCTTGCCAATGTGGTAAGCCCGTATTTAAGTGCGTCTATTGTTTCGAATATCGTGGTTACCGGGTCGCTTTTGCTGCTCGTGGTGGGGCTTAATCTTATGAAGCTCACGAATATAAAGGTTGCAAACATGCTGCCAGCTGCGTTTTTGCCTGTAATTGTGCTGCCGGTGTACAATTTTATTTGCGCATTGTTTTAATTGAACGTATGCGGTTGAACTTGAACTGCTATATTGAACTGGGTGTGGCTGTCTAAAAAATATCCGCACCCCCTTGTCTAAAAAATTAAACATTTTGAAAGGAGCAATAATGCAAACAATAGTATCCGCTTCATTAGTTTTTATTTCTACATCAATTGACTACTTAGTTGTTTTGACTATTTTATTCGCCATTCAAGGCA
>CAMPVF010000014.1 GCA_946997485.1 uncultured Atopobium sp. | reverse complement strand
TTCAAAGTAAAAGTAGAAGATTTATTTGAATTTACTGATGAGTAAGCTATTGGGACATCTGTCTAAATTTTGAGTGCACACTATGGATAACGAAAAACCTTTTAACGATAGGAAAAACTATCGTTAAAAGGTTTAAGACCTGCTTAATAGCTTGATTCTTGAGTGCAAAATACTACTATTTCTCCTTATAAGCTATAGCAACATTACCTGTTTTATTTAGTCCTGGTACTTTAAGATCATCAGAGTCTGGCTTATCTTTTAAGTCAAATTTCCCAACTAAAAATAAAGCTTTATATCCTGAACCAGGTAAATTGAACGATGAGTCAACTAACTTAATACGCTTACCTCCAAGAGTGACTTGAGACAAATCATAATGAGAATCAAGAATATCTCGAGACACAAAGAGATACAATTCATCCTTATTCATATAGTTTTCTGGTATACGAGACTCTTCTTGAGACACCGCTACTGTTTCCCAATGATACGACGCAAGCTCCGCCTTCTCCTCATCGTCAGCGCACCCAGCAAGAGAAAAGAGAGAACCTAGCAACAGAAGCACAACAAGACAACTTTGAAAAATGTTTAAAAAATTAGTTTTACCTCTCATAACACTACTAGCCTCCCTTTTTGTAACACCACTTTGTATCAAATGCTTACAAAACAGATTATTAAGTAAACAAGATCTACCATCGCTTTGGTTAGCATAATAATCTTAACAAATTTTACACCATTATATGGACGTTACTTACTAAAAGTTTTGTAACGCCGCGGCGCGCGGGCAGCATGCACGGACAGAAGCGCAGGCAGACGCCACGTGCAGCTGCGCAGCTGCACAGCCACCCGCACCAAACTGCTCGCACAGTCGCGCCCCACGCTCGGTGCACACGTCCCCTAGTGCTTAATCGACGCCAGGAAATCCTGCGCGCGCTTTGTTTGCGGGTGCAAGAAAAATTCCTCAGGCGCTGCCTGCTCCAAAATTTCACCATCAGCCATAAACACAATGCGATCGGCAACGCGCCGCGCAAAATTCATTTCGTGCGTCACAATAACCATGGTCATACCGTCGCGCGCAAGCCCGCTCATAACCTCAAGCACTTCGTTAATCATTTCGGGGTCGAGCGCGCTTGTTGGCTCATCAAACAACATAATTTCGGGCTTCATTGCAAGCGCACGCGCAATAGCCACACGCTGCTGCTGACCACCCGAAAGCTGCGCGGGCACCTTATGCGCTTGCTGCGCCACGCCCACGCGCTCAAGCAGCGCCTGAGCCGTACGCTCAGCATCGGCGCGCGTGTGCCCAAGCACCTGCATGGGTGCCATCGTAACGTTTTCAAGAATCGTTTTGTGAGCAAACAAATTAAACGACTGAAACACCATGCCAATTTTTGCACGCATGGCGGCAAGCTCTTTGCCCTCTTGTGGCAGCGGCTTTCCATCGATGGTGATAGTGCCGCTATCAATGGTTTCGAGCCTGTTTATTGTGCGGCACAGCGTAGACTTACCCGAGCCCGAAGGACCAATAATAACCACAACTTCACCTGCACGAATGCTAAGGTTAATATCTTTAAGCACGTGCACAGGTCCAAAGTGCTTATTTACGCCGGCAAGCTCAACAATGGTGCGCGCCGGTGTGGCCGTTGTGTCCGGTGTGGCCGCAGTTTCCGTAGTGGCAGTAGCAGCGCCCGAGGCAAAATCAGTTGAAGCAGGAGCGGTCGAAGCAAAAGCAGCAGTCTCGCCCATATCGGAAGTTACATCGCTCATTAGAGTTCTCTCATTTCTATGGTAGGTGGCATATCAGTTTGTGGCATATCAGCTGGTAGCGACGCACTTAAGGTACCTGCAGCACCTGAAACTCCATCGGCAGCAGCGCCCGAAGCAAAGCCACCAGCACCCGCACCTGCGCCGCCAGAACCTCCAGCAGTAGCGGCACACCCAGGGCGCCCGCCGCGCGCATAGCGCACCGAAACCGAATTAAGCCCCCAGTTAACAAGAATATATATTGCAGCAATAACAAAATACACCGAAACAAGTGCATCATAATTGGTAATAAGCACGCGCGCGTTTTGCATAAGATCGGGGTACGACACAACGTACGCTACAGTGGTGTCCTTCACAACAACAACCAGCTGCGAAATAAGCGCAGGTATAACATAGCGAATAGCTTGTGGTAGCACCACCAGCTTAAGCACCTGCCAGCGCGAAAATCCAAGCGCCCGCGCCGCCTCTTTTTGACCTTTACCCACAGCATGCACGCCCGCACGAAACACCTCAGCCAACACTGCCGCCGCAGCGCAGGCAACGGGCAGCGTAATCATCCAAAACGAAGCAAGCTTAATGCCGTAGCGTGGAATAACCAAAAAGCAAAAGTAAATAAGAAGCAGGCTTGGTACACCGCGGAAAAAGTCGATAAGAATGCGCGCAACCCAGGTGAGCACCACGTTGTGTGAAATGCGACACAGCATAAGCACAAGGCCAAGCGCGAGCGAAAGCGCGCCGGCGCACACGGCAATAGACAGCGTGCCAAGAAAACCCTGACCCAAAAAACGCCAGGTAGAAGGCAGTAAAAAGAAATTCCACAAGCGCGGCTGCAGCTGCCCGGTAATGTAAAAACGATACACAACAACGGCGCCAAGCAGCACCACCACGGCAATCGATAGCACAGTTGCAATACGCATTATGCGCTGCGTACGCGGACCGGGCGGCTCGTATAGCACGGAATGTGCCGAATCTAAAGAAGCATTCATCGTTTTATTCTCACCGCCTTATCGAGCTTATTGCCTAAAAAGCTTATAACAAGCGCACTTGCAACATAGCCCAAAGCCGAGATGGCAAAGGCCTCAATACCGCCCACGGTGCGGGTGTTAATGTATGACACAAGCCCCGTGAGCTCTTGCGGAGACAGCGGCACCTGCGAACCAATGGCGCAGGTAAGCATCATAGCAATAAGCAGGTTGGTCATAGGCAGCACGCACGAGCGCAGCGCCTGTGGCATAACCACAAAACGCAGCATCTGCATAAACGTAAAGCCAAGCGTGCGCGCCGCCTCAATTTGCCCTTTGGTAATGGTATTTATGCCCGTCATAATATTTTCGGACGCAAATGCCGAGCCAATAAGGGTAACGGTAAGTATTACACACACGTCGTAAGGCAGCGTAATGCGCAAGTTTGGCAGCGCATACACAACGATAACCAGCAGCGATATAGCCGGAATATTACGAAAAATTTGAACCCACACAGCTCCGATGGTGCGCAACGGGGCAATGGGGCTAATGCGCATAACGGTTATACCTGCAGCAATAACGCAGGAAAGCACATACGCAAGTAACGCCATATACATAGTAACAACCCAGGCAACAACATAGTTGTTGCCATAGGTAGATAATAATTCTGCGAACGACATAATGCGCTCTTATACTAAACGCCAAGTGCAGGTGGTTGCGGAGCCTTAGTAGCCTGCGTACGTGCGCCAATGGTAATGTTCCACAGTTTTTCCCAAACGCCACTATCAATAATCATCTTAAGAAATTCGTTGATGAATTGGACGGCATCTGAGTCGTGAGGAACACCAATACCATATGAGTCTACCGGGCCAAACGACTCGCCTACCAGCTTATATTTGCCGGGGTTGCGCACAATGGAGCCACGCTGCATGGTTTCGTCGATAACGTAGGCATCAACGCGACCCTGCGAGAGTGCACCACGCGCTTCCTCGTCGGTTGCAAATTCTTGTACCGTAGCCTCGGGCGCGAGTTTTTCCAAAATTGAAGGGCCGGTAGATCCCGACTGCGCAGCAACTTTTTTATTTGCCAAGTCGGCAAGGCCGTTAATGCTGGTGTTGTCGGCAGTAACCAAAATGCCCTGCTGCGTGGTGTAGTACGGACCTGCAAACGAAATAACTTTTTTGCGGGCGTCGGTAATGGAGTACGTTGCAAACACAACGTCTACCTGGTCGTTTTGCAGTACAGATTCGCGCGTGTTCGACGTAACCAGCGTAAGCTCCTGCTTTTGCGTGTCGCCTACTATGTAGCGCGTAAGCATCTGCGAAAGCCCGGCATCGAAACCGCGCACTTTACCATCTTTTTCATCGAGAATAGAAAACAAAATCGACGTTTTAACGCCACCAATGCGCAGCTTACCTGCCTGCGCAACCTTTGTTGCCCACGTGCTTTTTGCAACGCGTGCGGCATCGGCCACAGGACCTTGTTCGATAAGAGCATCAAACGCAGCGGCATCGATAGCCACAGGAGTTGGCGCGTCGTTAGCTGCGGTAGTGCCGTTTTGCTGCTGCGAAAGTTTGTCTTCCGGTGCACAAGCTGCCAGCCCCAAGCTGGAAAAACAACACATGCCAACCAATCCTAAGCGAATAGCTTCTCGTCGAGTGATAGTTGAACGATTAAACGAACGTGCCATAATGCTACCTCCTTAAGGCAAAGTCGATGGCGTATGCAATTGATACCGTAATTGATACACCAAAATACTGATTTGTTGCATAGTACTGTACCGAACACGCAAACGGGATGCGAATTATTGAATGTTTCACAATCGTAATATTTCGCGATGCACCCGCGCGGCTTTGCAGCTGCTTGCAAAACGCTGCACATAGGATGCGAGCAAATAATGCATGGAGCTGCATGTTTAGTGCTATGTACACCTGCTTATACCCCAACCGCGCGGGCATATTTCACGTTGCGGATAAACGCGCGCAGCTGTGCGCGATAATACACATCATGTGGCTTTGTTGTGCGCACCTCGTGGATGTCGTATGAGCAGCGTGTGGACAGGTTGTGCGCAGGTTGTGAACACGCCTTGTACAACGGCGCGCGCGAGCTACAGGGTCTTGCGCCGCAAGCACGCAGCAAGCACACCGCAAGCACGCCGCAAGGGGCGCACGTACCTTACCTACACAAGCGCAAAGTATGCAATGGTAATAATCCCAAGCACAATGCGATACCAGCCAAACGCCTGAAAATCGTGACGTTTAATGTAGCGCATAAGGCCGTGTATAACACAAAGCGACACCACAAATGCCACAATGCAGCCAACCGCCAAAATAGCGGCTTCGTTAGGCGTTGGAATATTTTTCTTAAGGAAATATTTAATGAGACGAAGTGCGCTTGCTCCCACCATAACAGGCACCGCAAGCAAAAAGGTAAATTGCGCAGCAACGCTGCGTGAACAGCCCAGCATACGGGCACCTAAAATGGTTGAACCGCTGCGCGACGTGCCCGGCACAATCGAAAGCACCTGGAATATGCCAATGCCAATGGTTGTTTTCCAGTTAAGCGCCTCAAGGCTGGTAATGCGGCTTGGTTCTACTGCTGCATCAGCACCAGCACGTACATCATGAGCAGCTACAGCCATGTGTTTTGGCGCATGATGAGGCAATGGCTCAACTCCAGCTGGCGTAGCTGCCGCAGCTGCCAACCCTGTAGCTGCACGCTCACCCAGCGCACGCTCGCGCGCGGCAAAGACCTTCTCAACCACAATAAACGCCACGCCATACACGATAAGCGCCGCTGCAATAATATAGGGGCTCGAAAGGTGCTCATCCATCCAATCGTCGAGCGGAATACCCACTGCAGCTGCGGGAACGCAAGCAACAATAATTTTTGCCCACAGCACAAGCGTGTTTTTGCGCGCAGCAGGCGTAAGCGAAGGCGCAAGGAAGTTGAGCTGTTTGCAAAACGTAACACACACAGCCAAAATGGCACCCAGCTGAATTACCACCAAAAACATGTGCCAAAACTGAGCGCTTACCTGCAGTTGAACAAATTTTTCAAAAAGCAACATGTGCCCTGTAGACGAAATGGGCAGCCATTCGGTAATGCCCTCAATAACACCATACAATGCAGCTTTTATAAGCTCAACAAGGGATACTGCAGCGGCCATATTACTCCTTTGTGCTTGTAGTTCACGTGGTTGAAGTTGTTGTGTGCGCACGGGCAGGCAACGTACCCATGGCTCACGCACATACTCGCGTACATACTCGGGTGCTAGTTTGCGCCAATCACGCGCCTACTACAACCGCTCACACAAAATTTACGTGTGCGCGGCATGCGAGTAGTTTACACTAAGGCTAGGTTTGGAGATACTGCACGATACACGTTGTATCAGCTGCACCTATGTTCAAGGAGTTGATTCACATGACAGAGCACACAGGCGGATATTCATCAATTTTTGTAGCGCTCGATGGAAGCGAAAATCAGGATTACGTTCTTGAACGTGCAGCTAATGTTGCTCGCACGTATCACGCAAAGCTCACCATTGCGCATGTTGTCGATTCATACACACTTGAAACAGCAAGCACGTATCCAGCCAATTTGCTTACCAGCTTGCAAGAGAGTTTTTTAACGTCGATTGAACACGATGTGGAAGCGCTTAGAGCCGACCCCGATATTCCGAGCGTAGATGTGCTGGTAAAAGCGGGACGTATTCGCGAAACGCTCAAGGAAGATATGCTCGATGTGCTTAAACCCGATCTTATTATTTGCGGGGCGCGCGGGCTTTCGACCATTAAGTATGCGCTGCTTGGCTCAATTTCCACGTTTTTGGCACGCTATACGCAATGCGACACGCTGGTTGTTAAGTAAGCCACGTGTACATGCCGAACAAGTAACGCACGGTGTAACGCATGTAACGCACGCATGCACGGTGTAACGAGCACATGCTACACCTGCATGCATACACGCATGCCCGTGCATACTGCGCGTAATTACATAGCAACTCCACACGAATGCGTGTTTTGCACACATAATGCATGTAGCTGTGCAAACACGCCTTTTTCGTGGCGTTTTATGCACAGGCGCATGCGCAAGACCACCATAAACACCCTTGTATGAACGCGGCAGTATTATGCACAATAGCAAAATACGGTATTATATATAAATCTGTACGGAGCATAACGCACATGTATCTGCATGAACGCATGTGTTTAAATCAGTAAGGAGATTGTGTTCTCATGCATCGTATCTTACACAACGTAATGGCAGGCGCTGTTGCATGCGGACTCGCATGCGGCGTGGTATGTGGTGCAACGCATGCCGGCCACACGTTTGCATACGCAGACGATGCACAACAAGCACAAGACCCCACACTCGACCAGCTCCAACAGCAGGTACAACAAACAGCCGATGCCTACAACCAAAGCACGCAACGTGTAAAAGAAATTCAAGCAAAGCTCGAAGCAAACACAGAAAAACTCACCGAAATGCAGCACGAGCTCCCAAAATTGCGCACGCAAGCAGCAAATTCAATAAAGGTTATGTATCGGTTTAGCCAGTCGAATGCATCACTTATCGACCTTATTTTTTCGGCAAAAGATTTTAACGATTTTATTAGCATTATGCAGTACCTCAATAAAATACAGCATAAAAATAATGAGGCAATTACCAAGCTAACCGAAGTAGTAAACGACATAAAGCAAACGCAAAGCGACCTCGAGCAAGAAAAATCGGACAGTGAGCGCGCGCAAAGCCAGGCAAAAGATGCCTTTGACCAGGCAATTGAGGTGCGAAAACGTGCGCAGGCCGAATTTGAAGCACGCAAAAAAGCCGAGGCAGAAGCCGCTAAACAAGCAGAAGAACAGGCCAAACAAGCCGCGCAAGCGCAAAAGCAATTTACCACCGAGCAAGGCAATAAAGTAGCAGTTGAAACACCCTCAAAGCCGGTTGCCGATGTGTCGCTTACCGAGCCGCGTGAGGCCTTTGTGGCAAAATGGACGCAGCGCATTAACAACTATCTAGCAGGATCACCGCTTGCGGGTACGGGCAAAACGTTTGCCGAAGCAGCCTGGGATAACGGCGTCGATCCGCGCTGGTCACCAGCTATATCTAACATCGAAAGCTCCAAAGGCGCCGCCTGCTTTAAGCCGTATAACGCGTGGGGCTGGGGAAACAGCAGCTGGCAAAACTGGCAATCGGCTATACGCGCACATGTGGCTGGCCTTGCCCAAGGGTATGGCTCGGCACCTACGCCTTCTGCCGCACGCAAATATTGTCCGCCAAATGCAAGTTTTTGGTATTCTACCTGCTTAAACGAAATGAGCAAAATTTAATAACGCGCAGCTCTATAACGCGACGTTCTGTAACACGACGCTCTATAACGCGCAGCTCTATAACGCGACGTTCTGTAACACGACGTTCTGTAACACGACGCTCTATAACGCGCAGCTCTATAACGCGCAGCTCTACGCAGTAAGAAATACCATAATAATAATGAGCGCAAAGCCAAACAACTCACCAGGCGAAAACACCGCTCCCCCAACAACAGCAGCAGTGATAGTTGCAGCAAGCGGCTCGCTCGTGCCAAGCATTGAGCCTTTAACGGATCCGACTTCTTTTACACCTTCCAAAAAGAGCGCGTATGCCCCAAATGTGCCCAAAACTACGGTTGCAATAAGATATACAACACCCTGCACATCAAGGGCGGGCAGGTGATTCCAAGGCTGCACCACGCATGCAAGCGTAGTGCCCGCAACCAAAAATGCAAATCCGTTAACCACAAAATTACCGTATGCTTCAATAAGCGCAAGCGGGTGAATAGCTAAAATCGCAGCCGCAAGTGCGCAGCTCAAACCCCACATAAGACCTTCTGGTGGCAGCAAAAACTTGGAGGGGTCGCCGCCCGTACAAATAAAGAACGTGCCAACAATAGCCAATATAAGCCCCGCTATTTCGCGGCGTTTGGGCGCACGACGGTTTACAACGCATACGTACACCATAACAAAAATTACGCAGATGTTTTGTAAAATCGTTGCCGTTGCCGAGTTTGTCCAGTTAATTGCCTGCAGGTACGACACCTGCGAGAGCAAAATAGCATCATACGCTACAAGCGCAATTGAGATGAGCGATGAAGGATGTTCAAACACGGCACGCACCTTGTCAGGCGTTTGCTTATAAGCACACAGCAAAAATAACAACGCTGCAAAAATTTCACGTATACATGCAAGCCACAAGGGCGAAATGGCGTAGGTGTCCATGATAATTTTTGAAAGTGTTGCATTGGCGCCCCATAGCGAGCCACCAGCAAGCGTCAGCATAATGCCATGTAGAAGGCGACGATTGTGTGAGTTTTGCAGTGCGGATGTGATGCGCTCGAGAGAAAAGCGCTGCGTGAGGGCACGTTTGTAATCTGTATGATGCAACACAAACTCCTTATGCGGTATGCATGGTAAAACGTGAGTAGTATACAATGGAATGCAACCTAAATGCTGCAGCTACACGAGTCCGCCATGTGGGCACCACAATGCACTAAAGCACATACGCGCAAAATCGCAACAACGCACACGCGCACGGGCAACACGCAGGTGCAGCATGGGTATTGTATGTACACGCACCAAAAGGAGCACCTATGTCTGAACAAGACACACCCACTTCAACCCCTGTATACACTTCTCCTTTGAGCTTCCTTCATCTTACTAAAAGCTACCATCATTTCAAGCTTACAAGCATGCAAGCAGTGCAAGAAATCGATGGATATGCATATATTTTTGAGCATGAGCAAACGCATGCGCGCCTTATGTGGCTTGCATGTGCCGATACAAACAAAACGTTTAGCATTGCATTTAAAACCCCGCCCACAAACTCAACCGGTGTGTTTCACATTCTTGAGCACGCGGTACTGTGCGGATCTGCGCGCTACCCGGTAAAGGAACCTTTTGTGCACCTGCTTAAAACAAGCATGCAAACATTCCTTAATGCCATGACCTTCCCCGATAAAACCGTGTACCCGGTATCGAGCACCAACCAAAAAGACCTCATTAACCTCACCAATATTTACCTTGATGCGGTGCTGCACCCCAACATTTACACCAAGCCCGACATTTTTAAGCAAGAAGGCTGGCACCTGGAGCTAAACGACGATGCGGACAACTTGTGCTATAACGGCGTGGTGCTAAACGAAATGCGCGGGTCGCTTTCGAGCCCCGAAACGATGCTGTACCACAAAACAATGGAAACGCTGTTTTGCGATACCTGCTACGGGTACGTGTCGGGAGGCGATGTGCGCGAAATTCCAAACCTTACGTATGAGGAGTTTATCGACGCGCACAAACGCCACTACCAACTTGCAAACAGCTATACCATTTTGTATGGCGACCTCTGCTTGGATGATATGCTGCAGGTTATCGACAAGCATTTTAGTAACGCACCGGCACCCATGGGCGTACCCAATGAGCTGCGCTTGCAGCGTCCGCACAGCCCAAAGCCCGTGCAATTTACCATGAAAACTACGCCTGACAACGCAATGGTGCAGGTAAGCTATGTTATCGATGCGCCCATTACGCACGAAGAGGTGCTTGCAGCAAGCGTTATTATCGAAAGCTTGTGTGCAACCAACGATTCGCCTCTTAAACGCGATGTGCTTGAGGCAAATCTTGGTAACGACATGAGCGCAATGCTGGTAGATGAGTGTGCGCAGCCGGTTATTATGTTTCAGCTTAAAGGTGCTCATAAGGGTGTAGCGACGCAGTTTAAGGCATGTATCGAAGAGCGCTGCGCGCAGTACGTGCGCGATGGCATAGATCGCAAGCGCATTAATGCAACGCTTGCGCAAACGGAATTTATGCTGCGTGAGCGCGATTGGAGCACGTACAGCGACGGCGTTGCCCTGGCGATTCAGGTGCTTTCGAGCTGGCTGTATAACGACGAGCAGCCGCTCGATACACTTAAGTTTGAAGCGGCGCTCGCACACATGAAACGCGAGCTTACATCCTCGTATTTTGAGCACATTTTGCAAAAGTTTGTGTGCAAAAACGCGTTTTGTGCCTGCGTAGAACTTATTCCAAGCGAGCAGGACGACTACGATGAGGCGCGCCTTTTAGCCGCGAAAAAAGCGCAGATGACAACCGATGAACTTGAGGCTATACGCACGCAAACCACACGCCTAAAAGCCCTGCAAGAAGCCCCCGATAGCCCGCAAAACGTGGCAACGCTCCCCCGCTTGCATACAAGCGACATTACCGCAAGCCCAGCCCTTCCCCAAACCAGTGTGCATGCCGGCGCAAACGGGCGCTACACCCTGCTTCACCACGCCATTGCAACGCGCGGCATTACCTACATGTACAGCTATTTTCCGCTTGATACCATACGGTTTAGCGATGCTCCCTACGTGGGCGTGTTGCAGGAAATTTTTGGCAAGGTAAGCACCACGCAGCACAGTGCCGATGAGCTCGACATTCTTACCCAGCAGCACCTCGGCGCGCTGTCGGCATACATTGTGTGCACGTCTAACGACGAAAACCCGCAGGCAATCGCGCCGTATTTTGCTGTTTCGGCAAGCGCGCTTGCGCAGATGCGCCACTACATTGTTGATTATTTGGTTGAAATTTGTGCATCGTCTCGGTTTGATGAGTTGGAGCGCATACACACCCTACTTATGCAGCGCAAACTCTCGCTCGAATCGGCGTTTATTAATGCGGGGCACAGCTGCGCTATGGACTATTTGTCGTCGATGCGCTTTGCTCAAGGGCGTCTTATGGACGAAATTGAAGGTGTTTCGCACTATCGCTTTTTAACAAAACTGCTGGATAGGTGGGATGAGGAAAAACTCACGCTGCCCGAGAAACTAGCCGCAATTGCACGAGTAGTATTTTTGGGTGAAGCACCGCAGGGCGCCTTGAGGCTGCCTTTTGTGGTGAGCGTTGCCGGAAGCACGCACGACGCAGCCGCCATAACTGCGCAGCTCGATGACGCGCCGCTGGGTGCGGGCATGACGGGCGCTGCTGCGGGCGTGGCGGGCGCTGGTGCTGCGACAGCGAATGCGGGCACATCACGCCTGGTTATACCCACACTCAAGCCGCGTCGATGCGCATTTATCATCCCCTCTCAGGTGCAATTTATTGCGGCCGACGCGCCCACCCTTTGCCCCGATATCAATACCATTGGTACCTGGAACATTGCGTCGCGCGCGCTTTCGCTCGACTACCTATGGAACGAAGTGCGCGTTAAAAACGGCGCATACGGCTGCGCATTTCAGCATAATACTGCAGGTTTTTCTGCTATGTGGTCGTATCGCGATCCGGCAATTGCAACTACACTCGAAGCATACAAAAAAGCGGCAGCATGGCTTCAAAACTGGCATCCTACCTGCGACGACTTTGAGGGCTATGTGGTATCGACAACCGCAATGATTGATGCGCCGCAAAAGCCATATGCACAGGCGCGCATGCTTGATATGTGGTATCTCAAAAATCGCCCGAAAAACTTTAATGAGCTTATTCGCACGCAGCAGCTTCATGCCACACCGGCGGATGTGCGCAGCTTGGCGCAGTATCTTGAGGGTGATATACGCGAGCGCTGCGTGTGCGTGTTTGGTGCACAAGAAGCCATTCAAAAGGCGGGCGACTTGTTTGATACCGTAGACGTCCTTATTGCACAGGCATAGCAACAAAAAAGCCTTAAGGCGAGCTAAACGCTGCCCTACATCCAGCGCGCAATCTCCTGTTTTCCCAGGTAGATTGCGCGTTTTTACTAATACAAAAGTTTGTCTACCGATTGTGCTATAGTCATCCTAACGACATACAACCACCATAATTGTGTGCCACACATACGCTCTCTTGCGCAACGCTAGAGCGCAAGAGCTTCTCTTAAAGGAGGAAGCATGGGGCTCTTTAGCAGCGATAACCCTAAAGAACAGCGCCACAGCGGCATTGTTGGATCGCTTTCGGTCGATCTCATCAAGTGGGAGCCCGAAGACAGCAACGCAGCTTCGCTCGTTGTGCACAAATTTGAGTACGAAGATTTCCCCACCGGCTCATACCTTATTGTGGGCGCAAGCCAGCTTGCCGTGTTTACGAACAATTTAGCAACGGGAAGCTCGCTTGACGAATCCGCTGGTAAATCTCAGTATTCAATATTTTCTGGACCCTGCAAAATAAAGCTCGAAACGGGCGATGCACGCTTTGCGCCATTTAGAAACATGTCGCACGCCCTTTCTGGTGGCGAGTCATCGTTCCACTCAACGGTGTATTTCATAAATACCACCTACATGAACGAGCTTCCTTGGGGCACCCAAAAGCCAATTGTCATGCAAGACCCCGAAGAAGAAGTAAACATTCACGTACGTGCAAACGGTCTGTTTGGTGTACACATTGAGCAGCAAGACACCACCATTGCGGTGCCGTGGGCGCGCACGTTTATGCAAAAGGTGGTAGGCACGCGTGCCAACTACACGCAAGCTGAGCTTCTCAATTTTATGCGCGCAAAAATTATTGAATATGCGCCCGATATGATAAGCAAAAAAATGCTCGGCGAAAAAATTGGCATTCTGGCCATCAATAGCCACCTTACCGAATTTTCTGATGAGCTATTTACCAAGCTCAAGCCCTATTTTGCCGACTTTGGCCTTGTGCTCGACAACTTCTCATGCACATCGATTAACGCACCCGACGACGATCTCGACGCTGTTAACGAAATGAAAATTGAGCGCAAACGCAACGAACTCGAAGCGCAAGGTAACGCCAAAAAGATGGACATCGAATCGGCGGCACGTGCGCGTATGCGTGAGCGCGAAGGCTACACCTACCAGCAAGAACAGGGCTTCAACGTTATGCAAGCCGCTGCCGAAAACGAAGGCATGTCCTCAACGTTTATGGGTGCGGGCATGGGTCTTGGCATGGGCACCATGGTAGGAGCTGGTATGGGCTCGTCTATGGGTACTATCGCGCAGCACACCATGCAGGCAACCAACTTTGCAACCCCGCAAACGGCGCAGTCTACTACATGCCCGTCGTGCCAGGCGCCCTGCAGCCCGCAATCAAAGTTCTGCGCACGCTGCGGAAAGCCCATCGAACAGGCCGCCGCGCCCGGGGCAATATGTGCACAATGCGGCGCTACGCTTGCACCATCGGCAAAATTCTGTTCCAACTGCGGCTGCGCTGCACCCCAGCAAATAACCTGTTCTACCTGCGGAGCTACCCTTGCAGCAGGATCTAAATTCTGCATGCAATGCGGCGCCAAATGTTAAAATGCACCAGTTAGGATGTCATCATGAAAAAGTCGTTTAGCACATGTCTTATACCGTTGCTGTTGTTTGTTATTTGGCTTGCAGCAATGTTCATTTTTAGACAAAACACCGTTTCTGACGAGCTGTTTTACACCACTCTTGCGTGCGGATGTATCGGCGTTATTGTGTGCCTTGTTTATTTGCTTGGCTTTAACACTACATCAGCCAAAACAAACGAAGCTGCATACACTACCAGCATTTACACAAACACCTACCTTGTTGTGTGCCTTGTTGCAAACTATGTATTAAGCCACACGTCTGCCAAGGTTGATCACACTCTGTTTATTAACCTTGTTATCCTGTGCATCTACATTGCCGTTGTATATTACGCACACCGCGCAACAGCGCGCGTTGAAGCCACCGTACAAACGGTTGAGGCTGCTATGAATGTCTCGTCGCTCATTTCCAAAAAAATGGCAGCGCTTCTGGCAGTTGCACCCAATGAGCAGATAAAAAAGGAGCTTCTTGCCGTAAAACAGCTCTTCGACTACAGCAATGCACTTTCAAATAGCACCACGCTGCCCTACGAAAACGATATTTATGCACGTTTGGGCGAGCTTGAAACACTCATCCGCCAACAAAGCGACGATGCAACGCTTTCGCAGCACATAGCTGCTCTTGAAAGCGCTGTAAAAATGCGCAACGCGCTTAAGTAGGTGCACGATGGAACTAAGCGGAATTACCTGTCCCAACTGCGGAAGCACCAATATCGAATACAACGCCGCTGAGCGCAGCATACAGTGCAATCAGTGCGGCAGCCACACCACCTACTCGCGCGCAACAATGGCAAAAAACAAAAACGTAATTCTTGCCATGCGAAACGCCATCGAGTTTTTCTGCGATGGCAACTTCGAAGAAGCATACCACTATGCGCTCGAAACGCTTAACCTGTTTAGCGACTATGCACCTGCGTTATACATCGTGAGCTACTACAACGAGGTAAAAAAGGGTCAGTGCCTAAGCATTAAGCAATTTCTCGAAAGCATTATGCGTCAAGATGCTACTCCGCTTGAGTTTGATGAAATTCGCGATTTAATGCGTGTGTTTGTTGCAAGCAAACACTTGCTTATCGATTACGAAAAAGAGTTCATCTATATCCTTGCCACAAATATGCAGGCCGAACAAGACAAAAAAGAACTAGCAGCGTGCGTTGAAGCCGTTTGTCCCTACGTTATTCAGCATCAACGCTCAATCGATTTTCTCGATGAAGAAATGGCTGGCTACTATGCCGACCTGGCAGCTCATATCGACATCCCCAAAACGTGTGTAGCGCTGCTTATTGGTATACAAAAAAATCCGGAGTCGCCGTATGCGGGCAATACATTTTCGTTTCATGCAAAAACGCAGTACTTCTATGAGCACTACGTTGTGCCTGTAGGCACAATTATTCAACACATGAAACAATCGGCACTTAAAAATCAGCTGGCAGCAAAATACCAGCAGATGCAACAAAGCTACACATCGCGCATGACCAACAACCAATAGGAGGATCACATGGCAGAAGATGTAGTACGGTACCATGACATAGAAGACCTTAAACGTGATGTGCGTGAAATTAACGCTAAGGTAGATGTCATAGGCGGCCTTGTTGATGACATGCATGACGACGTTAAAACTACGCGCCACGATCTCGAGCAGCTCAAAAAGCGGTTTGAAGAGCTGATGGAAGACCGAAAGCGTGCCGAGGAATACGCACACGCAACTACCGAGCTTGTACGCGTGCGCCAGGATATCGACAAAGACTTTAGAGAGTATGGTCAAATTCGTAAAACGATGATTGGTGTGCTGCAGGCAACCGACTTGGCACTCGTAAAAAAGTCGACCATTTCGAACGTATCCGAAGAGCTCATGATTTCAACGCCAAATTACTGGCTGGCACCCTGCCTTATTGCAATATCCGCCTGGATTAGCAACGACCGCGACCTTGCCGACCGTGCAATTAGAGAGGCAATGAAGCGCGACGAGCAGCGCACTGCGCTTACGATGGCGCTCATTTGCCGCCGTAACAAGCGCACCAATGCGTGCTACGAATGGCTTAACATCTACTTTTCGAAGATTGACGTAAACAGCTTTACCGCAGGTGGCTACACCTTTGTAGATGCATACATCAACGGCGTATTTGGTCCCGATGAAAAGCACATCTGCAGCGACTACGTGGACAAATGGCTCCAGCAAATTAAAGCTGGCGGCACCGACTTTGAAGAAAAACAAAACAAGCAGTGGGAAGCATTTTGCGAAAATCGCACCACCGCGCACGACGATTTATACTCTAACCTGCAAGAACACGTTGATGAAATCGACCGTATTAAAAACTACACAAACCGCGTGTATAGCTCCTACGACATTCAAAAAGAATTTAGCGACATTAACGCCGCCGAAATTAACATCGACCAAATTCGCGCAAATGTAGACGACAATTTGGTGCGCGTAATTAATAACTATGCCGACGACGAGCAAGACCTGCGCCTTGAGGAAGCCTGCTACACCATTGTAAAGAACAGCAAAGGTAAACAGCGCTATGACGACGTGCGCAAACGGCTTATCCGCGAGCGTGAAAACGCGCAAAAGCAAAAGTTTAGCCTTGCTGAGCGCATGGTAAAAGCAATTCTTAATAAAGACAACACATCGATTTCCGAAAAGAAAACCGCTGTGTCGCTTTTGAAACCCTACATCAATAAGGGCTACACGCAATATCTTAACGACGCAAAGCCGCTCTTCCCCAACACCATTACCCTTAACCTTGGCGAATGCAAGCTTAGCGTTGACAAGCAGCCAAACATCGAAGTGCTTAAGAGTCAATACAAAGCGTACCTCGATACCTGCAAAGAAAAAGAAATTGCCGAATATAAGGAACACCAAGGCAAAAAGAATCTGTACAAAACGATAGGCTGCGGCGTGGGTGCGTTTCTTACGCTTGTTATGATGCTTATACCAGTTACGTTTATCTTTTTGCTTGCCTGCGCGTGGTTTGGTTATAAGTACTACAAAACTGCGGTTAACCCGGCTGAATACCTTAAAAAGATGGATGAAAAATACAACCAACTTGCAAATAAGGGCTACGACACCATCTTTAAGTGCATAACCGAGTGGAACAACATTAACTACGCAATTGGCGACTTTGAATCAAACGCGCAAAAGTACCTGGCTGCGTAGTGGTGAGGCGCTGTATTAACACGTAGCGCTGCTACCGTGACGATGCACGTAACAGGCACCGTAATGTAAACGTAAGAGTGCACATAAGCACACAAAGATGCACGTAAACACACCAATACGTGCGCACAACGAGTTTGGAGTAACCATGGACGATACCACATATAATCCTGTAGAAACCATGAACAACGACGAAAACGAGATGGATGATATTTCCGATCTTGAGGCGCTTCTGCAAGACGACGACGGCGATGGGTTTGTAGACGAGCGCAAGGTTAAGCTGCAACAGAATCTCGACGGCTTTGCAAGCTGCTTTCCCGACTGGGATTTGCATCCGCCACTAAAATAGCTGCGCAAAATCGTGCTTCTGGAGCGTTACGCGTAAGGCACGCGCGCTCATACATCACAACACCGCACGCGAGCGTCATGCACCATTGCATGCCTGCTTGCTGCGGTGTTTTTGTTTTGCGGCGGAACACCTAGCGATGCTACAAGCGGCGCGCTCCCACACGCCGCACAGCAGCAAGAGCTACGGAAACTGCGAGCAGTGCGCAGCGTGCCCCACAGCGACCATCTTTACTTTTTTACCCGTATAGGTACCAAAATCTTTACTTTTTTGCCGATTTTCACCATAATAAGTAAAGATTGGGGGCAACCATGTACGACTACAGCGGTCTTATCAACAAACTACGCGAGCATCACATCCTCAAAACGCAGCTTGCACGCACGCTCAACATATCGTCGCGAACCATAGCAAAAATCGCAAAAGGCGAAAAGCTGTCGCCGCACGTGATGGATAAACTCTGCAGTTATTTTGCGTGCGAGCCGCGCGACCTTTGTAGAAGCGTTGCTCAAAATCCCCTGGTTCAGCTGCTTGTAGACGAAAAAAACCACGGTATATCGGGCGGTTTATATCACGAACTCCAGGTAAGAATGACATACAATTCTAACCATATTGAAGGAAGCAAGCTAAGCGAAGATCAGACGCGCCTTATTTTTGAAACGCGCACAATAGATGCGCAGGAAAACATGGCTGTAGACGATATCATCGAAGCAGTAAATCATTTTCGGGCAATTGATTATTGTATTGATAAAGCCGAAGAGCCTTTAAGCGAAGCGGACATTATGCACCTGCATTACCTCATAAAACGCGGCACGCAAGACGAGCAGCTGCCATGGTTTAATGTAGGCGCATACAAAATGCGGCCTAATGTTGTAGGCGGCAAAAAGACAACGCCGCCCGCCAAGGTTGCTCATGCCATGCAAACACTTCTTTTAGACTATAACGCTCATACCACCGTTACGTTTGAGGACATTATTGCATTTCATTATGCATTCGAAACAATTCACCCGTTTCAGGACGGCAACGGTCGAGTAGGAAGGCTTATTGCATTTAAGGAATGTTTGCACCACAACATAATGCCCTTTATTATCGAAGATAGAAAAAAGTATTTTTATTATCGTGGGCTTAATGAATACCCGCACGGACCTGGGTTTTTGCTGGATACCTGCCGCGATGGGCAAGATACGTTTCGTACCTTAGTCAACTATTTTATGCACTAATCTCTCGTTTTGGTCAAGGTTCCAGCATCATTAGCGCTATTCGCACGCAGCTTTCCCACGCACCATCACGCGTCAAACGCGTGCGTTTCGTACAGAGGATCGTCGCTCCACAACACGGGCTTACCCGCTTTTATCGACGCGGGCACATCAATCAGCCGCTGATTTGACGAGCCTCTAAACCTCAGGCTAATATCTTTCTTTGCAATTACAAACGGCCCATCTACCAGCACATCAAGCGTTTTTAATATGCGCATCGTAAACGGCGTGTACTGGCAGCCACCAATCATAAGCTCATTCCAGGTGTGCCCGGTATACATCCACAAACTTTTGTGAGGAAACGTAGCACGCACCCGCTCCATAAATTCAACAAGCCCAAGCTGATTTTCGGGCTCAAAGGGCTCGCCTCCAAGCACGGTAAGTCCATCAATATAGGGCGGCTCCATGCTTGCGATAATGTCGTCTTCCACATCGCGTGTAAAGGGCGTACCTGCATGAAAGTTCCACGCTGCTTCGTTAAAGCAAAACGGACAATGCAGCCGACAGCCAGAAACAAACAGCACGGTTCGCACGCCCGTGCCGTTTGCAACATCACAATATTTAATGTTTGCGTAGTTCATCGGCTCTTACTCGCTTGTTTCACTCTCGTTTGCCCAACGACGACGCGCCTGTGTGCGCAAAACAACCATGCGCGCACATAACGCACGCGCATGTACAGCCACGCTGTACCAGCGCTACTACAAATGAAGCACGCGCTCTTTAATTTCTTGTGTGCGACCCTGATTCCAAAATTGCGTGCCAATATAACCGCAGGTACGACGCGCAACATTCATTTTTGTTTGATCGCGGTTACCGCAGTTTGGACACTCCCAAATAAGCTTGTTGTCGTCCTCTTTAATTTGAATTTCGCCGTCGTAGCCACACGCCTGGCAATAATCGCTTTTGGTGTTAAGCTCGGCATACATAATATTATCGTAAATGTACTGAATAACGCGGATAACAGCTTCGAGGTTGTCCTGCAAATTGGGAACCTCAACGTACGAAATAGCGCCGCCGCCGCTCAAACGTTGGAACTGGCTTTCGAACTTAAGCTTGGTAAATGCGTCGATGTTTTCGCGCACATTTACATGGTATGAGTTGGTAATGTAACCGTGGTCGGTAATGCCTTTAATAATGCCAAAACGCTTTTGCAACGCGCGAGCGAATTTATACGTGGTTGATTCGAGCGGCGTACCATAAATGGAGTAATCAATGTTTTCTGCCGCTTTCCACTCATCGCATTTGTCGTTCATGTGCTGCATAACCGCAAGCGCAAACGGTGTTGCTTCTTTATCGGTGTGCGAATAGCCGGTCATATACTTTACGCACTCATACAAACCTGCATAGCCCAAGCTAATGGTTGAATAGCCGTCGTAAAGGAGCTTATCGATAACCTCACCTTTTTTAAGGCGCGCAAGGGCACCATACTGCCACAAAATTGGCGCAGCATCAGAAAGCGTACCGCGCAAACGGTCGTGGCGACAACGCAGCGCACGGTGGCAAATATCCAGACGCTCATCGAAAATCTTCCAAAACTTGTCCATGTCTTTGCCCGAAGATAGCGCAACGTCGGGCAGGTTGATGGTAACAACACCCTGGTTAAAGCGGCCGTAATACTTGGGTTTGCCTGGCTCATAGTTTTTGGCGTGGGCAATGTTGTTGTAGCCGCCTTCTGAGCGGTCGGGCGTAAGGAAGGAACGGCAGCCCATGCAGGTAAATACGTCGCCCTCGCCCTCTTTTTCGCCGCGCGACAGCTTAATTTCACGCATCTTCTTTTCGGAAATGTAATCGGGAACAAGACGGCGCGCAGAGCATTTAGCAGCGAGTTTCGTAAGATAAAAGTAAGGATCGCCTTCGTGAATATTGTCTTCTTCGAGCACATAAATGAGCTTGGGGAAAGCGGGCGTAATCCACACGCCAGCCTCGTTTTTTACACCCTGATAGCGCTGACGCAACATTTCCTCGATGCACAGTGCCAAATCTTGCTTTTCTTGCTCGTTTTTTGCCTCGTTAAGATACATAAACACGGTGATAAACGGCGCCTGACCGTTGGTAGTCATAAGCGTAACAACCTGGTACTGAATGGTTTGAATACCGCGAGCAACCTCGTCACGCAGGCGTTTTTCTACAAGCTCAGACAAGCGCTCTTCATTGAGCTTGCATTCGATGAGGGCAAGCTCCGATTCTACCTGACGGCGAATTTTTTTGCGCGATACATCAACAAACGGCGCCAAGTGCGCAAGCGAAATGGACTGACCACCATACTGCGAAGACGCAACCTGCGCAATAATCTGCGTTGCAATGTTGCACGCAGTAGAGAAGCTGTGCGGTTTTTCAATCATGGTACCCGAAATAACCGTGCCGTTTTGCAGCATGTCATCGAGGTTAACCAAATCGCAGTTGTGCATGTGCTGCGCGTAGTAATCGGCATCGTGAAAATGAATAAGCCCCTCTTTATGTGCCTTAACAACATCTTGCGGCAAAAGCTCACGCATCGCCAAGTCTTTGGACACCTCGCCTGCCATATAGTCGCGCTGAACCGACACAACGGAGGGGTTTTTGTTTGAGTTTTCTTGCTTAACTTCTTCGTTGTTCGACTCAATAAGCGACAAAATGGTGTCGTCGGTGGTGTTACGGTGACGTTTTTGAGCTTGCAAATAGCGGTAAATAATGTATTTACGAGCAACGCTAAAGTGGTTGAGCGCCATAATTTGGTCCTCAACCATATCCTGGATTTCCTCAACGGTAACGGTGTGCCCCGCCGACTTGCACAAGTCTTCTACGTTGAGAGAAGCAAAGGTAATCTCGCGCTGGGTGAGACGCTCGCCTTCGGGAACTTCTTTGTTTGCTGCTGAAATAGCGTTTGAAATTTTGCTTATGTCAAACTCTACTTCGGAACCATTACGCTTAATAATTCTCATTACTTCTCCAATGACACGAAAACCAAGAGTTGTACAAACACGCCCGCAGCCACGTAAAACGCGCGTGCGTGCATACCTATATTGCCACAATGGATGGTATAAAAACAAGACTCAATCTACAATATATTGCGATTTTTTCTGTTTTTTTGTGTGCGAACGAACATGCCCCATGAACAAGCAGGTACGTTGGTAAAGTTAGCGTGCCACCCACACTCAGATTGCTTGTACCCAACCTGAAGCAAAAATAAGCATCATGAAGCAACCACAATATGTTCGTGTTATTTAGATAGCGAACGCGCACACGTCGTACAATATCAAGGTGCGGCCGGCGCCATGCAGCGCTGCTGCACTATCACCCTCAACGTGATCTGTGATCATCCAAAACTCAACCATATCGAACACACGAGCGCACGTGCACAACAGAAAGGTACAGCATGACAGAATGGCGCACAAAAGCACCAATAAAAGCAGCATTTTTTGACATCGACGGAACACTCTTAAGTCACGTAACAAATCGCGTGCCACCAAGCGCGTACGCGGCGCTACGAGCACTCAAAAACCACGGAGTTATGCCAATTTTGGCAACGGGTAGACCGAGTTATATGCTCGACGTTCTCGATACCTCTTATTTTGATGCATTTGTTACCATAAACGGCCAGTACTGCTACAAGGCGGACACCGTTATTTACTCGTGCCCCATTAATCCGCGCGACATAGAAACCATAGTTGCCCAGGTAAATGAGGGTATGTACCCCTGTCAGTTTCAGGAGCTTGATTGCGTGTATGTAAATACGCGCTGTGAGCGTGTAATTCAAATGGAACAATTTGTAAACCAGCACTACGACGTGCAGGACATTAGCCGCGCGCTTACGCACGACGTGTACCAGCTTAATGCCTATTTGCACCCCGGCGAGGAACATCTGCTGCTTGATGCGACACGCGACGTAAAAATTGCCCGCTGGAGCGATTTGTTTGTCGACGTTATGCCCATAAAAGGCGGAAAATCAAATGGCGTGCGCAGCATGCTTGAGTACTGCAATTTGTCGCCGCGCGAAGTGATTTGTTTTGGCGACGGTGGCAACGATAGCGGCATGTTTAGCCTGTGCGAAAACTCGGTAGCTATGGGTAACGCTCAGGATGAAATTAAAGCCCAGGCGAGCTTTGTTACCGATGATATCGACGACGACGGCATTTACCACGCCTGCGAACGTCTTGGATTTATCGACTAGCACGCTCATCGCCGCGCTGCGCGTTCCGCGCGCTAAACCCGCACATAAAACACTCTCGTGACACAAAAAACGTTGCCACCGTGCCCAAGCACGATGGCAACTATTCATACGCGTACTACTCACTCACGGTAACAGGCGCGCAAAACGAGCCTGGTTACCAGCCAAAATGCCGCCCGCTGCAGGGATCGCAGCCGCACGGCCACACGATACGTTAAAACTCACCCAAAAAACGAACCTCAGGCTCAAGATCAACGCCGTTTAAACGCTTTATCTCGTGTTGAACATGGGTAATAACAGCAATAACGTCGGCAGCTGTAGCGTGGTCTACATTAACAACAAAACCGGCATGCTTTTCGGATACGGCAGCTCCGCCCGAGCGATAGCCCTTAAGACCAGCGTCGGTAAGCAATTTGCCCACGTAATAGCCCTCAGGACGCTTAAATGTGGAACCCGCGCTTGGATACTCAAGCGGCTGCTTTTCGCGACGACGCTGCGTAAAATCGTCCATTTTTGCGCGAATGTCTTCGCTTTTGCCTTCGTGCAAACGAAACGTTGCCGCAAGCACCACCAAGTTGTCTTCTTGAACACGCGATTGACGATACCCCAAATGAAGTTCGCTGGCAGGAATGGTAACGATAGTGCCTTCAGGCGTAAGTGCCTTAATGCTATCCACAATATCGGCAATGCATCCGTCGTAGGCGCCGGCGTTCATAAACAGCCCGCCGCCAATAGAACCCGGAATACCACACGCAAACTCAAAGCCAGTAAGCCCCAGCTCACATGCCATTTCGGAGGCTTCACGAAGCGTTACACCAGCTTGACAGGTAATTTCTTCGCCCTCGTACGTAACATTTACCAGACCATCGGAAAGCGCAATAACAACACCGCGATACCCCGCATCGCTTACCAATAAATCGCTTCCGCGCCCCAAAATATAATAGGGAACATTGTTGGTGCGGCACAGCGCAACTATATCGCGTACCTCGTCGTATGTATCGGGAATTACGTAAATATCGCACGGACCACCAATACGAAACGTGGTGTGACGGCTAAGCGGCTCCATAACGCGCACATTGCTCTCACCCACGATAGCCTTACATTGTGCAGATAAATGCTGCACGTGATCGGCACTATCAGACATGCCTCTACCACACTCCTCACTATGGGTATGATTACTTCGTTGATTGTTCTAGTATACCCAAGATTGCACAAGACGGGGTAGCAAGCACACCATTATTTTTGCATGCACCGTGTTGCAATCCATGTAACGTGTATGATGCGCACACATGCAAACAAAAAATGGGTATACTAAGGCACGTAGTTTCAGGGCGGGGCGAACATCCCCACTGGCGGTAAATAAACGCACGAGCTGTACTTAACTGTACTAATCATGCTAAACGCGTTTACAAGCCCGCGCACCACACTGTGGTTGATTTGGTGAAAGTCCAAAGCCAACGGTTATAGTCCGGACGAAAGAAACGAGGACATATGTCGTTTTGTAACGCACCACAACGCGCGGCAAAAAACGCTGCACATGCAGGCAACACCGCAGCTGCAGCCAATGCTTCACATACAGGCAACACCGCAGCTCAATGCCACAATTCATCCGCACACGCAACTATGCAAAGCAGCGGCTGGTCAAGCCAGCGCATTGCCTTGTGCGCACTGTTATGTGCAGCATCAGCGCTCTCTACACTTCTTCTCGAATTTCCCATTATGCCAGGCATTACCTGGCTTAAATACGATCCGTCGTCGGCAATTGCGCTCATCTGCGCCTGCCTGTTCGACCCCGCGCTCACGCTCGTGGTAAGCACAGTTCCCTACCTTGTGCATCTTACCAGCTCAACAGGGGTATTTGGCTGCATTATGGCAATTTGCGCAACCGTGTCGCTCACCATGCCCGTAAGTATTATCTATCGCGCATTGCCTGCGCGTACAGGCATGATAGCGGCGTTTGGTGTTGGAAGCATCGTGTGCTTAGCGGCGTGCTTGGGCGCAAATCTCCTCATTACGCCCCTCTACACAGGAGTTCCTCTAAGCGCTGTTCTTGCCATGATTGTTCCGTTGCTGCTACCGTTTAATATCATTAAGCTCGTCATAAATATTGTGCTTGCGGGCACGCTTCTTGCACCCGTACGTCGTATTGTTATGCACGATACGTCATATGCTGAGAAAACCGCACACGTCGCAGCTTTACAAAGCACCCAAAACGAGCAGGCCGTACAGGATGCGCAGGCGGCGCAGGGCACACCTCGTTTATAATGCACGCGAGCTTCCCCATGAAAACCATGCTTTCAACCAGCGCTCATACCCCTTCACCACACACCGCGAGCAGCGCAAACGCCTCAGGCAGCGCAAACGCTGCAGCCAACACAAACGCCTCAGGCAGCGCAAACGCCTCAGGCGGCACAAACGCCGCGCCGCTACCCGCCATCGATTTGCAGCACGTAAGCGTACGCTATGGCAATGTGTATGCCCTACGCGATGTGTCGCTTTCCATTAACGAGGGCGAATACCTGTGTGTTGTTGGTTCAAACGGCTCGGGAAAATCAACCTTAGGCACCATTATGTGCGGGCTTCTTGCTCCCGACGAAGGCCATGTGTGCCTGCTTAACGAGTGCGTTTACAGTAACAACGCCGCGCATTTTGGTGCATACTCACGCGCGCAGCAGCAGCTTGGCCTGGTGTTTCAAAACCCCGACGACCAAATTATTACCAGTGTGGTTGAAGAAGACATTGCCTTTGGCCCCGAAAACTTAGGGTTGTCTTCAGACGAAATTGAACGACACGTAGAGCGTGAAATTGCACGGTGCGCACTGCAAACGCTTGCAAAACGAAATCCGGCGCAGCTTTCGGGCGGCCAAAAACAGCGCGTTGCTATTGCTGGCGCCCTTGCCATGAACCCGCGCGTTGTGGTATTTGACGAGCCAGCAAGTCAGCTTGACGTGCGCGGCCACCGCGCAATTGTACGTGTGATGCACAGGCTTGCCAAAAGTGGCTGCACTATTATTCACATTACCCATTGCATGGAAGATGTGCTTGAAGCACAGCGCGTGCTTGTGCTGCATAATGGCACGCTTACCTGCGATTGTGAGCCGCAAGCGTTATTTGCGCGCGCACACGAACTTGCAGCTTACGATTTGCAGCTTCCTTATGCGCTCGATCTGTTGCGAACCTGTGTTACAAACGGTAGTGTTACGGCGCCATCAAAGGAAACAATACGCAAGCTGTGCTCGGTATCTGCGCTGCCAAACCATGCTTATGCCTACGATATTGTGCAAGCGCAGGTAGCACGCTACATTGCAACTCATATGAACAACACAGGCAACGGTGTACCCGCGGCTACTCCACTGGGCGAGAAACCCCAAACACCTGCACCTACCAGCACACACGCAAACCCACATGCACACTCAGACGCTAGCGCGCATACAAGCGCGCAATCAAACGGCACAACAATTACACTCAACCACGTGTCGTTTAGCTATTCTCACCGGCAACAACCTGCTCTTGTAGACCTTACCCTTACGATACCTCACGCAAGTCACGTAGCAGTTATTGGACAAACGGGATCGGGAAAATCGACCCTTGTACGGCTGCTAAGCGGGCTTGATGCGCCCACAAGCGGCACCATCACCTACACGCCACATGCAACGCGCGGCTACATTATGCAATACCCCGAGCGGCAGCTTTTTGCGCAAACAGTGCTTGATGATGTTGCGTTTGGGCTGTTGTCGATGGGACTTAGCCAACACGATGCGCGCGAGCGTGCATATAGTGCCCTTAACCAGGTAGAACTTGCCCAAAAAGCGCAGGCGTCGCCGTTTGAACTTTCGCGCGGCCAGCAGCGCCGCGTTGCGATTGCCGGCGTGCTTGCCATGAAGCCGCAGGTACTCATTACCGATGAGCTTACAAGCGGGCTCGATCCGCATGCGCAAGCGCACATCGACCGGCTTATGGACGAGCTGCACGGCACAATGGTGCATATCGACGTTACGCACTCAATGCAACGGGCCGCCCGTGCCGATATGGTGGTAGTGCTCAACGGGGGCGCTATCCTTTCATATGGCACTCCACAACAGGTGTTTTCTAACAGTAATGCAGCGCGCTTGGCTGAGATTGGTCTTGGTCTTCCTTATGCCGTAGCAATGCGCAGCGAGTTTGCACGTCAGGGCATTACGCTGCCCAAAGACGCGCTCACAAAACGCGCGCTTGCAGATGCGCTTGCAGATGCGCGTGCAACTACGCGGGCAGATGATAGTACACACGCCATAGCAGACGTCGATGCCGCCATGCATCCGCAATCGCAAAGGCGGCAACACGCATGAACAATACCATTCAGCTGGGGCAATACATCCCCACCCATTCAATCATCCACGCGCTCGATCCGCGCGTTAAATTGCTATGCAGCGTTATGTATGCCGCCTGCGCATTTAGCATTCACACCGGCGGGCAACTGGTCTTTCACGCACTTGCCCTTATCGCGGTTATTCATCTTTCGCGCATTACCAAAGACGAACTTCTCCGCTGCATAACACCGCTTTTTGGTATTGTTGCGCTGGTAGCTATTACAAATATATTTCTCATGCAAGATGGCACGCGCCTGTGGTCGTGGGGCATATTCAGTATTACGCAAGAAGGTCTCCAAAATGCAGGTATTTTTAGCTTGAGGCTTGTATATGCGCTGATAGTTGGCAACATGCTGCTTATGTGTACCACGCAAATGCAGCTTGCCGACGCTCTCGATTCGCTGCTTTCTCCCCTTGCACGCCTTGGTTTTCCCGCACACGAAATTGCCATGGTGTTTTCGCTGATGCTGCGCTTTATCCCCGTGCTTGCAAGCGACGCGCGAGCTATTAGCGAGGCTCAGCGCTTACGCAGCACACAGGTAACACGCACCACACTACGCACGCGCCTTACGCTGCTTATGCCGCTTGTCATTGCACTTCTTAGCTGCTCATATCGACACGCGCAAGGCCTTGGTCGTGCACTCGATGCACGCTGTTATCGTGCGCACGCAAAGCGAAACCCCTGGCATCCGCTTGCGTGCACCCGGCGCGATTATATGGCCTGCAGCATATTCATCGCAATACTTGCATGCTCTTGCGCGCTTGGCATCGCAGGCATATAACCCTTCTACCACCACATTTACACACGCGCGCCATACCAGATACGCTCGTCCTCACTGCACTACCGTTTACCGCAAAGCCTAAGGAAAGCAACGCAAAATACGCTACAATGTGCCTACACATGTTGTAAAACATGCAGAGCATATACTTAGAGGAGGGGTTGCCCATGAAGGGTTACGCAATGCTCAAAATTGGAGAGTCGGGTTGGATTGAAAAAGAAACACCAGCCTGTGGCCCACTCGATGCAATTTGTAAACCACTTGCAGTTGCAATTTGCACGTCCGACGTTCACACGCTGTGGGAAGGCGCGATTGGCGATCGTCACAACATGATTTTGGGTCATGAGTGCTGCGGTGAAGTTGTTGAAGTAGGCGAGCTGGTAAAAGACTTTAAGCCAGGCGATCGCGTGCTCGTACCTGCAATTACACCAGACTGGAATTCACTTGAAGCGCAGGCTGGTTACTCCATGCACTCGGGCGGCATGCTTGCCGGTTGGAAATTCTCCAACTTTAAAGATGGTGTATTTGGTGAATACTTCCACGTAAACGATGCTGATGGTAACTTGGCTCACCTGCCGGGCAACATTAGTCCTGCTGACGCCTGCATTTTATCGGACATGGTTCCCACCGGTTTTCACGCCGTTGAACTTGCCAATGTAACATTTGGCGACACCGTACTTGTTATTGGTATTGGACCTGTTGGCCTTATGAGCGTTGCCGGCGCAAACCTCCACGGCGCGTCACGCATTATTGCAGTTGGCACCCGTCCAAAATGTATCGAAGTTGCAAAAGGCTACGGTGCAACCGATTTCATCAGCTACAAAGATGGTTCTATTTCCGAGCAAGTACTCAAGCTTACCGGCGGCAAGGGCGTCGACGCGGTATGCATTGCAGGCGGCAACTGCTCCACCTTTGAAGAAGCTGTTAAAGCGCTTAAACCTGGCGGCAAAATTGGTAACGTTAACTACCTTGGTTCGGGCGAATTTGTTACTATCCCTCGTATTGAGTGGGGCGTTGGTATGGGTCACAAAGACATTCGCGGTGGCCTTATGCCTGGTGGCCGTTTGCGTATGGAAAAACTTTCTTCGCTTGTATCGGCTGGTCGTCTTGATCTTCACCCAGAAGTTACGCACCTGTACCACGGTTGGGAAAAGCTCGAAGAAGCACTGTTCACAATGCGCAGCAAGCCAAAAGACCTTATTAAGCCTGTTGTTGTCATTGAAGACTAACATCGCTGCGTAATAACACGCACTACGCATGCTTGCAGCACCCGTTGTTGCAAGCATGTTTTTGTATAGGTCTTCTTGCTTTGCGTCACATGGGCACAAGATGGTTTATACTAACAATCGGAACGGTTAAAAACGGTTATCCAAGGTAACACAACACAAAATGAGGTGGATGCAGTGAATACACAAGCAACAGCAACGAGCACACAAACCGAGCCCACACAAACCGAACAACCCTGCGTACTCGTATGCGGCGGCGCCGGTTTTATTGGTAGTCACACCACTGTTGAGCTCTTAAAAGACGGTTTTCGTGTTGTTATTGCCGACGACCTTTCAAATTCGTCCGAACGCGTACTGGATCGCATTAAGCAAATTGTGGGCAATGACGCATTTAGTCGCCTGGCGTTTTGTCACATCGACATTACCGATAAAGCCAAGCTAAACGACGTATTTGACCGCTTTCCTATTAGCCGTGTTATTCATTTTGCCGGATTTAAGGCAGTGGGCGAATCGGTAGAAAAACCTATCGAATATTACTCAAATAACCTCATTACCACCATGAACCTGCTTGAAGTAATGCGTGCACACAAGTGCTATTCGATTATTTTTTCGAGCTCGGCTACCGTTTATGGCAACCCCGATAGCCTGCCGCTTACCGAGGACGCGCCTAAAAAGCCAGCTACCAACCCCTATGGCTGGACAAAATGGATGATTGAACAAATTCTCGAAGACACCTGCGCAGCACTGCCCCAATTTAATGCCGTACTGCTGCGCTACTTTAACCCAATTGGCGCGCATCAGTCTGGTTTAATTGGCGAAGATCCAAAAGGCATCCCCAATAACCTGCTCCCCTACGTAGCGCAGGTAGCGGTAGGTAAGCGCGAGTGCGTGCACGTGTTTGGAAACGACTACCCAACCCCCGACGGCACGGGTGTGCGCGACTACATTCACGTAATGGATCTAGCAGCCGGCCATGTAGCTGCACTTAAATGGATGGAAGGCAAAACGGGCTGCGAAGTGTTTAACCTTGGTACCGGTAAAGGAACGTCGGTGCTTCAAATTATCACTGCATTTTCGAAGGCATGCGGTCACGATATTCCCTACGTTATTGAACCCAGACGCAGCGGCGACGTTGCAGAAAACTATGCCGATTGTACAAAAGCACGCACCGAGCTTGGCTGGAGCGCGCAATACACCATTGATGATATGTGCCGCGACTCGTGGCATTGGCAATCGGAAAATCCGAATGGCTACGGTGACAACTAATGCGTGAGTGCGCACAACGGAAAGACGCATTCGAGCACGCTGCTGATCCCACATTTGCCGAGCTATTTGCTACGTATGCGGCGCATATAAGGCGTGCGCTTGCTACATGGGCTCCGCAACACAAAAGCGCAGTGTATACGCCAACATGCACGCTACCTGGGCATATAACGAACAACTTAGATGCGTTTTTATATGAGCCACTGGCACAATTTGTGCAAGGAAAAGGAAAATTTATTCGACCGGCACTGTGCATGCTTGGTGCACACATCGCAGCAGGCGAGCGTGCAGCAGGAGAAGCAGTGCAAACGGAGGTGCTCCCGGATGCCCTCGTACGCCTTGCCTGTGCACTTGAACTTTTTCAGGCAGCGGCACTTATCCACGACGACATCGCAGATGAAAGCCTTGTTCGTAGAGGCAACCCTTGCTTGTATCGCACACACGGCACCGGACTTGCCATTAACATGGGCGATTGCGCTCTTGTCGACGCAAGCAAACTTATATGCACGCTAGGCACACATGAACTGCCCAGCGCAACCACCTTACAGCTGCTCGATGAGTTTTTAACGATGGAACGCACCACTATCGAAGGCCAAGCGCTCGATTTGGGCTGGTCGCGGGCGGGGGCGTGGGATCTTACGCCAAACGATTATCTTGTTATGGCCGAGCTTAAAACGGCACACTACTCGCTTGCATCGCCCCTGGTACTGGGCGCGCTTTTTGCGCAGGCACCGCAAGCGCTGTGCTCTGCGCTGCGGGAATTTGGGCGCGCTGCGGGCGTTGCGTTTCAGCTGCGTGACGATTACCTCAACCTTTTTGGCAACAAAGCACAAGGCAAGGATATGTGTAGTGATATTATCGAAGGTAAACGCACGTATCTTACGCTGTATGCACTTGAGCATTTGCCCGACGCACTGCGCCATGAGCTTATAGACATATTGGCTGCAAAAACCAATACGGCACGTGAACTTACGCGTGCGTGTGAACTTATTGAAAAAGCGGGCGCGCCTGAGGCAAGCCTTGCGAAGGAGCGTGAGCTTGTCGGGCAGGCGCTCAATACGCTGGATAAGGCACAGCTTACGCCCAAACACATACAGCTACTTGCTGATTTGTGCCATTACGTTACGCACAGAAGCGCGTAATAGTACTCGTAGTGCGGGCACAGACCATGCAAAATCCGCACGTACATGCATATAAAATATGTGCATATACGCGCAAATACTTGCAGAACGTGCGTGTATTACCTACTATTGCAAGGTACGATATTTCGAAAGGACGTCTATGAATCCCATTCAAAAAGGAGCCTGCGGCTCAGCGGTAGAAGACATACAAAATCGTCTTAGTCGCCTTGGCTATGTCATAGACCCTCAAGAACTGCACACGCAAACATATGGCTCGTCCACAGCACGGGCAGTTGCATCGTTTCGACTTGCTCAGCAGCTCGAGCTGTCCGAGGATGTCGACCAGGAAACATGGAATGCGCTGGTAGACGAATCGTACGTACTGGGCGACCGCACATTGTACCTACGGCTTCCCAATTTTCATGGTCACGATGTGTACCAGCTGCAAACAATTCTTAACATACTAGGTTTTAGCTGCGGCGATGCCGATTCATACTACGGCGCGCATACCGAAGCTGCGGTAAAGGAGTTTCAGGAAAGCCAGGGTGGGCTTGCCGACGGCATGGCGTTTCAGGATACGTTCGATGCGCTCGAGCGCCTGCATCACGTGTGGGAAGGCGTGCACACCGATGGCGCGCACTCAATGGGCGATATGTCGTTTTCGCGCGCGGCTGATGTGCTCGAAACAACCAAGCTCTTCCTTACAGGCGATGACCCCATCTCGCGCAATATTGCAGGTAGAATATGGAATTTGGCGCGCGCCACAACCGAAAAAAGCGGCATAGAGCTCAGTCATGGTAGAGAAGTTCAAACCCCGGCCAATTGTATTACGCTCATCATATGCAAAAACCACACAAACGATGACTGCACGCCTGCGCTATCGTGTGACAATATCGAAACGCTGGCACAACGTTTGCGTGCAACGTGTGCGCAGAACAACCACACGCCGCTGCAAATTCGCCTGGATCTTCCCGAGGGGCTGCGCTACGACGGCAGCTTTACCACGCAAGATGCACAAGGCATGGCAGTTATGCTGCTCGACGTTATTTGCGCCGCCTTCGCGTAATCCGCACCGTCTAATCCACACCGCCTAATCCACACCAACAGCGCTGCATGAACGCACTTTACACCATGTGCACACGACGCATGTATCTCAGCGAAAACTGGCGCTTGCGTTTCAGTTCAAAATATAGTATGCTACATACCTGCGACTGGAGCATCGTCCAATGGTAGGACATAGGTTTTTGGTACCTAGAATGTAGGTTCGATCCCTGCTGCTCCAGCCATTTTTTTATGCCGCACACGCTTCCTGTGCGTCTTTGGTTCAAGCATTTTTCTTGCACGTTTTTCTCATTCCATTATCAATATACACATCATCACCATCACGATTGAGGGTTGTATCTTTGAGCTGCATCTTTACGCCATAGCTCATACGCACGCGTTCCAAAAACCAAAACGGCACACCTTGTTACCCCCTATTACCTGCACGTTTGTAAAAGATATGCAATCGTTGTAAAAGCTGTAAAACTTATGAGCGCACGCACATAAAACGAAGTTATATGCAATACTTATAGAGGTAACTCGACTATAGGAGGCGCATATGCCTATTACTGCACTCATCCTTGCTGCGGGCGAGGGTACACGCATGAAATCAAATCATGCAAAGGTAATGCATAAACTGCTCGATCGTCCTTTAGTATGGTGGACGGCAGAAGCTGCACGTAAGGCAGGCGCCACCCACATAGTTCTTATAGTTGGGCACAAACAAGAAGAAATTCGCACATATTTTAACGACATTAACTATGCAAGCAAGGTCGAAAAGCTCAGTTTTATTGAGCAAACAGAACAGCTCGGCACCGGTCACGCCGTTCGCTGCGCAAAGGAAGCGCTTGGTGGTTTTAATGGTCCGGTTATTGTGCTCTATGGCGACACGCCGCTTGTTCGACCCGAAACCATTCAATCGCTTGTCCATACCAATATGCAATATCACAACGCGTGCACCATCTTAAGTATGACGCCTCAAAACCCGGCGGGTTACGGACGTCTTATTTTTGCAGGTACACACGTTAAAGCTATTGTTGAGGATAAAGATTGCACCCCAAAGCAGCGCGCGAGCAACCATGTGTGTAATTCGGGATTGTACTGTTTTTGCGGCCGGCGCTTAAGCGATTACATCGACCAGCTCACAACAAACAATTCGCAGCACGAATACTACATTACCGATATGATTGGTATTTTTAACCACGCGCACGAGCCCGTTATGTCGATGCACTGCGAAGACGACAACGAGGCCCTGGGCGTTAATACGCGCGAACAGCTGGCGCAAGCAAACGCTATTATGCAAAAGCGCATTAATACCTACTGGCTCCATGAGGGCGTTTCGATGCTCGACCCAACCCAAGTGTGGATTGGTAGCGAAGCCAAGCTGGCAAAAGATGTTGAAATTTTGCCGCAAACATTTATTTATGGCGCAAGCACCGTGGGCGAAGACACCACGGTAGGTCCCGGCTCGCGCCTGATAAACGCGCAGGTAGGAGCTGGTTGTACGGTAGACGAAACGGTTATTATCAACTCGTCTATCGACGATAACGTAACCTGCGGGCCGCGCGCATACATTCGCGGCGCAGCGCACGTGTGCGCCAGCGCAAAAGTTGGCACACATGTAGAAATTAAGGGATCGACTATTGGTGCACGTAGCAAAGTACCTCACCTTTCGTACATTGGCGACGCTACAATTGGCACCGATACAAACATTGGTGGTGGCTCAATTACCTGCAATTACGACGGTAAACACAAAAACCCCACCACAATTGGCAACCACGTGTTTATTGGGAGCGACACGATGATGGTTGCACCCGTTACCATTGGAGACAATGCACTTATTGGTGCTAGTTCTTGTATTACAAAAAACGTACCTGCAGGGGCACTCGGTCTTGAACGTTCAAAATTGCTGGTAAAGGAGCAATGGGCAACGCAATACTGGGAAACATTACAGAAAGAGGATTAGGGTATGTACGAGCAATTGAGCAAGCCAACCATCTATCAAAAAGAAATTAAGCTCTTTGCAGGAAATGGGGCGCCCGCACTTGCACAGCGTATTGCTGAAATTTTGCATCTTGAGCTGCAAGGATTAACGCTTAACAAGTTTGCAAACGGCGAAATTTATGCGCGCTTTGGCGAATCGGTGCGCGGCGACGAAGTGTTTTTCATTCAGAGTATTGCGGGTAAAAACATTAACGACCTGCTTATGGAAACCCTTATTGTTGCCGATGCTGCTACGCGCGCGTCGGCAGCGAGCTTTACTGCCGTTATCCCCCACTACGGGTACGCGCGTCAAGACCGCAAGGCGTCCTCACGCGAGCCAATTACCGCACGTTTGGTTGCAAACCTGCTCGAATGCGCTGGTGTCGACCGCATTATTACTGTCGACTTGCACTCAGGCCAAATCCAGGGCTTTTTCGACATTCCGGTAACGCACCTTACCGCGCTGTACCTGTTTGGCGATTACTTTAAAAATAAGAACTTTAACTGGGAAAACACCGTGGTTGTTTCGCCCGACATGGGTCGTGCCAAGGTGGCTAAAAAGCTTTCCGATTATTTGGGCTGCGAGGTTGCCATTGCACATAAAAGCAGGCCAAAGCACAATGCCGCCGAAGTTATGGGCATTATTGGTAACATTAAAAACAAAACCTGCATTATTAACGACGATATGATTGATACCGCAGGTACCTTGGTAGGTTCAATTACTAAGCTTAAAGAAATGGGCGCAGGCGACATTTACGTGTCGGCTACGCATGGTGTTTTTTCGGGCGAGGCAATATCGCGCCTGGAAAATGCGCCAATTGTGGAGTGCGTAGTAACCGATGCCATCCCCTGCGAGCAGGCCAATAAGCCCGGTTCAAAAATTAAGTCGATAACCATTGCCGAAACGGTTGCCACCTGCATTTATAACGTGTACACCAACCATTCGGTGTCTGAATGCGGTGCGGGTAACTCCGAGATGTAGGCATAGCTGCGGGTTTGTAGCTGCGGGTTTGTAGCTGCGGGTTTGTAGCTGCGGGTTTGTAGCTGCGGACTGATTTTCAGCGGCTACACGTATGCAGGAGCGTATGCAGGAGTAATACGACAAAGTAGTTGGTATGACGCGCGATTATCTTCAACAACATGCACGTAAACGGCGCGCAAACGCGCAATTAGCACAAGGAGCCTCAGGCGGCACAAACGCCGCTGGTGAGGCTCCCGCCTTTGTGTCGCTTATCGTTGGCTTGGGCAACGCCGACGCGCGCTATGCCAACACACGCCACAACATAGGATTTGCTACAGTTGACGCCCTCTATGAGCGCTTGCAGCTTGGCGCATGGAAAACCCAGGCTGGCTGCCTTGTGGCGTCGTATGCAGGCCCGCACGGCACCATTGTGCTTGCAAAACCACAAACATACATGAATACCTGCGGCGGTGCGATTGCAAAACTTGCAGCTAAACTTGGAATTAATGCCCGCTCAATTTTAATTGTTCACGATGAGCTCGATAAAGCAAGCGGCGTGGTGCGTCTTAAATGGGCAGGCGGACTTAATGCGCACAACGGGCTGCGCAGCGTTTCGCAAAAATTAGGCACGCGCGACTTTTGCCGGCTTCAGTGCGGCATCGACAGACCGCAAGGCAGCATGGTGGTTGCCGACTACGTGTTACAGCACCTTTCGCACCGTCAACTTGAAGAATTTACTAACACCGCAAATAGTGCCGCTGACCTGCTTGAATCTTGCATTGCTCAAGGTTTTCAAAAAACCCTCAACACACAATAAACAAAATTTGTTACCATGTACTTGTATAGCGTAAGTCGGGGGGCTTCCTATACATCATAGCAGCCGTTGGGGGACGACTGTGCTATAACCAGGGGGAGGGATTTTACTACGATGTATAAAATTCTTGACAAAAAACAGTACTCCGAGAAGGTGTATCAGTTTCGCGTAGAGGCGCCCGAAATTGCCAAACACGCACATGCCGGCCAGTTTTTGATGATTCGCGCGAACGAAAATGGCGAGCGCGTACCGTTTACGCTGGCCAATTGGAACGCGCAAGAAGGCTGGGTAGAATTTATTTTTATGTGCATTGGTAAAACAACCACCATGCTTTCTACCTTCAACACGGGCGATTGCTTGCTTGATGTTACCGGTCCTTTGGGCAAACCAACAAAAATGGAAGAGGGTCGCTGGGCGGTTATCGGCGGCGGTGTTGGTCTTGCCATTGCATTTCCCGTGGCAAAGCTGCTTTCGCAAGCCGGCTGCGAAGTGCACGCGATTATGGGTGCGCGCACCAAAGACCTGCTGCTTCTTGAGGACCAGTTTAGAGGTCTTCTCGATAGCGAGCACATTCACATTACTACCGACGACGGCACGTATGGCGAGAAAGGCGTGGTCACCGCCCCGTTAGAGAGGCTGCTGCAAGCTGGTAGCGTTGACCGCGTGTTTTGCGTGGGACCTGTGCCCATGATGCGCTTCTCAACCCTTACCGCACAAAAATACAACACGCCCATTATTGCATCGCTTAACCCCATTATGGTAGACGGCACAGGCATGTGTGGCTGCTGCCGCGTAGAAGTAGGCGGGAAAACCATGTTTGCCTGCGTTGATGGGCCCGATTTTGACGCAACGCAAGTTGATTGGAACGACCTTCGCGCACGTCAGGGTGCATATCGCGAAGAAGAAACAGAGTCGCTTGAAGCCTACGAAAAGGGGTGCTGCGTATGCCAGTAGTAAAAGGACGCTGGATAGCGGATATGAAAATCGACCGTGTTGCCGATAACGAAGAACCCGCCGAAGAACGTGCGTGCGACTTTCGCCCCGTTGACCGTGGCTTTACTGCGGAGATGGCACACGCCGAGTCGGAACGTTGTTTGCGCTGCAAAAGGCCCCTGTGCGTGGAAGGTTGCCCTGTAAACATTAATATTCCTGCGTTTATCGAAAAAATTTACGAGGGTAAGTACGGCGAGGGTTTGGACATTATTCATGAATCGTCGCTACTGCCGGCTATTTGCGGGCGCGTATGCCCCCAAGAAACGCAATGTGAGGGTCGCTGCGTGCGCGGGCGTGGCGGACGTGCTAAACCCGTTGCAATTGGTCAGCTCGAGCGCTTTTTGGGCGACATGCCCGAACTTGCAAGCGCGCCTGTTACCAAACCAAAGAATGGCTACAAAGTGGCTGTTATTGGCTCGGGTCCCTCGGGCATTGCCTGCGCGGGCGAGCTTGCACGCAGCGGATTTGACGTTACCATCTTTGAGGCCTTCCCCACTGCCGGTGGCGTGCTGGTGTATGGTATCCCCGAGTTTCGTTTGCCCAAAAAGATTGTAAAGCGCGAGATAGACGGCTTAAAGGCGCTTGGCGTGCACTTTGAGTACAACTCCGTTATGGGGCGTCTTGCCAATGCCGAGGAGCTGCTGGGCGAAAAAGACTTCGACGCGCTCTACGTGGCAACCGGCGCCGGCCTTCCCAAGTTTTTGAATATTCCGGGCGAAAACTTGCCCAACGTCTTTTTTGAAAATGAGTATCTTACCCGCGCAAACCTTATGCGCGCTAACAACTTCCCCGTTGTAGACACGCCCACCAAGCACGGCAAAAACGTGGTGGTATTTGGCGGGGGCAACGTTGCCATGGACGCCGTTCGCACAGCTAAACGCCTTGGTGCCGAGCACGCTATTATTGCCTATCGTCGTACGGAAGACGAAATGCCTGCTCGTAAGGCAGAACTGCACCACGCGAAAGCCGAGGGTGTTGAGGTTATGCCGCTTGTTGCGCCGCTTGAGTTTATTGCGGGCGACGACGGCAAAGTATGCAGTGTGCGCGTGCAAAAAATGCAGCTTGGCGAACCCGACGACTCCGGTCGTCGCCGCCCCGTGCCCATCGACGGCGCAGTTGAGGTTATCCCCTGCGATGTTGCTATTTCGGCAATTGGTACCAATGCAAACCCATTTGCCAAGCTCATTGGCGGTATGACCCTCAACAAGTGGGGCTACATTGAGGCCGATGAGAACGGTCGCACCTCTAACCCGCGCATTTGGGCTGGTGGCGACATTGTAACGGGCGCCGCCACGGTTATTTTGGCCATGGGAGCAGGTAAGAAGGCTGCCGCGAGCATTATTGAGACGTTCTGCGGCTCAGACGAGGCCGCGAGTGATGGCGCGAAGGTGCAAAAGGTGCAAAAGGAGCAAAAGGAGCAAAAGGAGCCCGCGCTTGCGTAATTAGCTTCTCAATTGGAGCTACGTACAATTTATTTATAGTGTTAGTCAAACGTTGCTATCGCGCTTACACGCGGTGGCAACGTTTTTTTGCGACGCAGCATGCTGGATTTCATGCTGGATTTGAAAAATAATCAAATTGACACGAGTTTTACCGCGCAAAAACCTGCACACCAAAGATGTGCGGACAAGCTGCATCACGCTCAGTTTTCCTTTCCTGGGCAAACGTGCCGCTGCTGCAAACCGCACATTAATCCCCCTGCCCGAAACTCGTGTCAATGTGATTATTTTTCTCATATCGCGCCAAAACGAAGATGCAACCAAAAAAACAACAAGGCCAGCACGTTGTGTACAAGCGCCAGCCTTAATTTATAAGATAGGATTGATCAACTTTTCGGTAAAAATATTGAGCGAAATTGGACAAAAACCCTACTTTGACACGAGGTTGAGGCTCAAAATCGCCCAAATCTGCTCGGCGTGCAACTTGGTTAAACAAGTTAACAACCGTTTTACCTGCGCAAATAGAAAATGACACTCAAAACGGCACGCCTAATTTGGTGTTAGACGCGGCTAACCTCGTGTCAAAGTGGGTATTTTGTACAATTTCAGCCAAAAATTTCGCGGAAAGATAAAAAGCGGTTTAGTTGCTTTGGTTGGTAAGCACGAGCGTGACCGTAACGTAGCAACGATACGGTTGCACACCACCCATAAAAACGCACTGCCCTGCAGAATTTGCAAGGCAGTGCGCGTATTGCTTTTCAGTCACCTTGGCTATGCGGCAACGAAATAGCACGCATGATTTGTTAACGCGCAAGAGCAGGAGCTCTTTGCCTTGGAAGTTTCGCGCAAGCGCACTTCCGAAGGCAAAGAGCGTATCTTGCGCGCGTTACACGTACATAAACTAATTACTTAGCGGCATACCACTTTACTTCCTCTTTAATCCAGCCGGCTTTCACCATCTTGGCAATCTCGTCAGCGTCTGCTGTGTAGTGGTGATAGAACTTCTGTTCATATGGGTTGTACATGCTTACCATGCCAACCGTTTGTTTGTCCTTGTCAAGTACACTAAAGAACTTCACGCCCTCATTTTTCCAGCCAGCCTTTACGCATTCTGCAACTTCGTCTTCCTTGGTTGTGTAGTGGTGTTCACCTGTTGTAGGGTTGTACAGACGGTATACACCACCTTTCTCACCATGCATGTACACTTTGCCGGGTATACCCTCAAAGTTCCAACCAAGTGTAACAAGGTTATCTTTTTCGGCGGCGTCGGTAGTAAACAGGTGCTCGTGCGTGTAGGGGTTATAAAGGCGGTACATCGCAACAAATTCCGCTACTACATCCGCTACTACATTTTCTGGGTCAACATAGGTAACATGTAATGTGACATTCATGAGTGTATTATTATAGCCAACGTTATAATTGTAAGTTAGTTTATTTGCATCATCACTATTAACTATAAGAGCATCCTGGGCAAAACTTGCTCCAACTAGTGAAGTAACTTTTTCTTTGTCAAATTGTCCTGGGAACTTGCTATATTCAAATTTTCTTGTGCCCTTAATTACCTTTATATCGTATTGCTGATTACTACAATCCAATTCGGTAAGCTCTTTGTTTTTACTTAAATCTAAACTCGTTAGATTGTTTTTATCACAATGCAATTTAGTAAGCTGTGTGTTGTGACTTACATCCAAACTTGTTAGCTTGTTTTGATAACACCACAATTCAGTAAGCTCTTTGTTTTTACTTAAATCTAAACTCGTTAGCTTGTTTTCAAAACAAAACAATTTAGTAAGCTCTTTGTTTTTACTTACATCCAAACTCGTTAGACTGTTTCCATCGAAAAACAATTCAGTAAGCTTTGGATTTTTAGTTACATTCAAACGTATTAGCTTGTTACCATCACAATTCAATTTCTTAAGATTTGTATTATTACTTACATCTAACTTTGTTAGCTCGTTGAAAGAACACTCCAATACAGTAAGATTTGGGTTTCTACTTACATCTAACCGTTTTAGCTTGTCATCAGTACAATCCAATTTAGTAAGATTTTTAAAAAATTCAATTCCTTGTAAAGAAGAGACTGATCTTTGGTATAAGTTAATCTCAGTAACCCGATCTAACTCGGTCTGATCTAACTTATCATCGCTAACATTTGTATCAAAATTATCCTTTACATACTTTCTAAAATTTGGATCCGGAAAGTTAGATTTATTTATCTCTACATCGCCATTTGCATTGCTATCTGCATAGCTAGCTATTGGGTTTAAAGACATACAGCCCATAACCATTACTAGAGCAAAGAAAAATGCCATTATCCTTTTTGTTTTCATTTTCATTTCACCTCTATTTTTTGTTTTTTATATCTTTCGTATAGTTAAATTATTTATATTATTGCTTTGAAAAATCACATAAAAATAGCCAGAAACACATACCTATCCATCAGGTATATATATTTCTGGCTATTAAAAAATTCTACGGAAAAAGAGACAGAGTTATGCTGTCTGTCTGTCTGTCTGTCTGTCTGTCTGTCTGTCTGTCTGTCTGTCTGTCTG
>CAMPVF010000013.1 GCA_946997485.1 uncultured Atopobium sp. | reverse complement strand
TCATATAAATGAGTGGAGTAGCTTGTGGGATCACCCCCGCGTGTGCGGGAAAAACAAACTGCGAAAATTTGGCGATTTTCACAGTTTGGGATCACCCCCGCGTGTGCGGGAAAAACTAGCACGCAATGATGCACGAAATGCGGGGCTAGGGATCACCCCCGCGTGTGCGGGAAAAACTCTTTTGTCATATCTGCAAGACTACGCATTGTAGGATCACCCCCGCGTGTGCGGGAAAAACTACCTACATGTTCTTATGTTATTTTGACTGAAAGGATCACCCCCGCGTGTGCGGGAAAAACGCAGGTCTGTACTTACCCTATCTAGGTTGCGTAAGGATCACCCCCGCGTGTGCGGGAAAAACATATGTGACATACTCATCATTAATATAATAATGGGATCACCCCCGCGTGTGCGGGAAAAACCGACAAAATGAAAATATGGGTGCAACTCAAATAAGGATCACCCCCGCGTGTGCGGGAAAAACAAGAGAAATCCAAAATCTTGCAAATTGCATAAAGGATCACCCCCGCGTGTGCGGGAAAAACTCCTCGCTCTCAGGGGTATAACTATCGTGCAAGGGATCACCCCCGCGTGTGCGGGAAAAACCGCAGCTTGAGTTGCCTCCTCCTCTGTTTTATAGGATCACCCCCGCGTGTGCGGGAAAAACCTAACCACGTGCGTGACGGCTGGGTATATAGCGGGATCACCCCCGCGTGTGCGGGAAAAACGATTTTTGAAAATCAGGCGGTAGTGCAGGCGTGGGATCACCCCCGCGTGTGCGGGAAAAACAGCTCTTCATTTTTAGCAAGCTCTTGCGCTCTGGGATCACCCCCGCGTGTGCGGGAAAAACGCACGCTTGTTCGCAAAAAATCGAACACCAAAAGGATCACCCCCGCGTGTGCGGGAAAAACTTTTTCGATAGCGAACGCGATTTCGTCGTCTTGGGATCACCCCCGCGTGTGCGGGAAAAACACGAAAACAGTTACTCTTTGTATCATACATTAGGGATCACCCCCGCGTGTGCGGGAAAAACAACGAGATATCATCAGCAAGCGATGCCTGTCCGGGATCACCCCCGCGTGTGCGGGAAAAACTATTTTCTTTTATGTAGACATACACTTGTCCTAGGATCACCCCCGCGTGTGCGGGAAAAACCCGCCTACATTCCCGTATGAGTGCTCGGTACCAGGATCACCCCCGCGTGTGCGGGAAAAACGCCATCGTATACCCCGGTATCCGGGCAGTTGTGGGATCACCCCCGCGTGTGCGGGAAAAACTACTATGAAAAATGAAGTAGCATATCTTACACTGGGATCACCCCCGCGTGTGCGGGAAAAACGCTGCGAAAATCTCCATGTTTTTGCAGTTTTTGGGATCACCCCCGCGTGTGCGGGAAAAACTCCTTTGTCATATCTGCTAAACTACGCATTATAGGATCACCCCCGCGTGTGCGGGAAAAACTGTATTGCATGCACACGCAAACAAGCGCAGCTTAGGATCACCCCCGCGTGTGCGGGAAAAACTTTGATATGTACCCCTCGCGGTTAGACTTGGTAGGATCACCCCCGCGTGTGCGGGAAAAACTCATAAGATCCCCTGTTCAAAGCTGCGTTAACTAAAGAATATCAAAGATTTTATTCACTTTTAATGCAAGCTTTGCTATCAGTTTAGCATCTCCAAGTGCACGGTGTGGAACAGGAGTTGAGATTCCATACACTTTAAGAACATTATCAAGCGTGTAACTCTCTAAGAACATCTTTTCTTTCTTGATAAATCGCATTACATCAATTTCTCGGTTATCAAGGAGCTCTTCATTCATAGAGCGCAGCTCATTATTTATAAATCGTGTATCAAATGCAATGTTATAGCCTAGAATAGGCAAATTTCCTATAAACTGTTTCAGCCCATTAAGAGCTGCACTAGGACTTACCCCTCGGTTGGCGAGATCTCTATCGGTAAGCCCAGTTAGATGGGTTATAGCTGGGGAAAGCTCCAATAAATCCTGTTTAATTAAACGCTGATATGAAGTTATCTGTTTGTCGCAAATTTTAACCGCACCTACTTCTATTATTTTGTCGTCCGCTTCGTTTAGCCCACTAGTTTCAATGTCCAAAACCACAAATTTCTTATCAGATAACATCTCAAAGTCGCTTGCAGTATAAATATCTTCATTGTTGACTGTGGGATCTAAAGAGCAACAATCAGCCTTTTTGAGCTTTTTATTACCGTACGTGCGTGCCTTATGAAAATGATACGCCTTGCTAAAACCATGTTCCGGAATATCATCACGCTTATTACCATTTGGGGTAAATATAAGCGGTATCCCGTCCAGATATACAACTTTTCTGGCAGAATTAATAGTACAGAAATCATAACCAATCTCATTTTGGGCAACAAAAGATAATGTAGCAGATCCTGAACCTACACAGCTAGAAACCCTACTCCAAAGTTTCTCGCGAATACGACTATTAAGGTTCCCTACATACACTCCTGTATCAATTTCTTGCATCCATTTAGTTAGGTCTCCTCGTAGTGATCTAGGACATTTGCTGAGGGTAATTATGGTAAGCGGCATGTCAATCTGTCTCACTATAATTAATACCTGCAGAAACAGTCCCTAACTTATCATCCCATAATTGCAAAACATCTGCTTCAACCTGTTGTTCTTCAGGTACAGCCAATATGTATTGAATATCCTTAACTATCTGGGGGAGCAATTTTCCTGAAGTAAAACTATCTCTCATGCGTAACCGCATCTGCGACCCAATATCAATACTGCTGTCCTGCTCTTTTTCTGCTGCAAGACAAAATGCGAGTGGAATGGTAGTTTCAGCTTTGTAAAGATCAGCAATATCGTAAACAAATGAGAGATTATGTCCCACATGTACAAATCCTAAGCCTGATGCTAAGCCAAGTGCATAAACTACGCTCTGTACCAAACCGTAAAGACAGACATTGCCAGCAGAAAGTGCTTGATTAACTGCGGAGGCGTCTTCAAAAATCTCGTAATTATAATCTCTACCATTCCACGGAACATTATATTTACGTGACATTCTTCGATATATCGTTCGCACGCGCGCCCCTTCACGTCCCCGTAGTTGTTGCATGGTGTAAGCTGAACAATCATCAGACGGAAATCTCATCTGATACATTCTTCTTGCTACCTCTAGTCTAGTCCTCGTGTTCGATACAAGCTTTGCTTGCAACATGAGAAGCTTTGATGTTCGTGCTAATGGTCTACCATGTGCATAGGTTCTTACACCAAATTCGCCTACCCATATTACGCAAACGCCCACACTCCCTAACAACTCCATAGCACGATGGGTTATTGATGTCCCGGGTCCTAGTAGTAAAACACTCATTAATGCTGCAGGAATATGAAATGTTCCCTCTTCCTTGTAGGCAGTAATGGCACTATCTATTCGATTAATCTTTGCGTATTCAATATAGATAAAGCTTATTCGATCAGACGCGTGGGGGAGCTCTTGTAACGTAATTTTCTCTGCACCAATGTTTACTTTCATTGCAATTAGTCCTAACAGTTCCACGGTCTTCTCACGAAAATGAGCTATTGGGGGATAACCGTCATCATTCCAAAGCCATATGCCTTTTTCTTTCCAATGCCATTAACGAGAGTACTTCTAAAAAGTTCCACGTCTTCTACAGTTAGAAATCCCTGATAAACTGCCTTAGCTAAACGAATAGGCTTCTGAGATTTCCTAAAATAGCAGAAACCTCGCTCTACAATGTCAAATTCTCCTGCTTCTAAGCTAAATCCGTACTTTTGCGCTCGTGATGCAAGAAACTCAATTTGTTGTGCATGTGTGACATGCGGAACTACACGTCCTCTTGGTCGTTTTCCATCTTGACCCCGCTCACTTGGAAGAGAGATTACTGGATTAAGAGCTACGCGGAATTGCAGCCTGTCTCCTTTTTTAAGTGATGAAAGCAATGAATCGTAGTTCTTTGTCGCTGCAGTATGAGTAACTCCATATTTTTCCAGTTTCGTTAAGTCTGGTTTTGAATTGCTGAGCACCAATAAGTATTGCTTGCCGTGAAGCGTATCGACACGCCAAAGTTTACGACTACGAGTATGTGTTAGCCATTCTTCGGGAAAACTTTCCTCAACCCATGCATGAAAAGTTTCTACATGTGCAAGGTCTCGCATGGTTTTGAGATTGTCGTTGTTAATCTCAACTCTACTGAGATACATCATTGTTCACCTCTAACATACTGAATGCATCATGCTCTATGCTTACGTAGTCTTTATCGAATGCCGACTCATTAACAGAAGCTGATTTTTTATCGTGGGTGTTATTAAACATAGGGCATATTGCCTTGAGGGGGAGGTCAAAGCGAGCTTCGTACCGGTAGCCAAATCTTCTATTTTTATTAGAAAAGGAAAACGCAATATCGTGTCTTAGTTTTCGGACAAAAGGGCGCTCTATACTGCTTTGATAGGGAGCAAGGAGATCGGCATCCGCATATATGGGAATAAACGAATCGTCACTTGTACTATTCAGGGACTGGAGTTTCTTTTGTTGCCATTTTTGCGCCATCCATGGGTATGTTCTTAGTAGCGCAAACGGGTCTTCTTCTTGCAAGCCAATTATAAAATCGTACGAAAGTGGAAAAGACCTACGTCCCAAACAAAGTTGGAAGTATGGCGCAGCAAGAGCCTGCTCAATTTTTTCAAGCAAAAGAATATCCTCTGAGCCAAGAGCAACTAAAAACACAGCGTCTTCAAGGCAATAACGGTTAGTGACATAGTTGCGGTCGAACTCTCCAGTAGGTTTGCATTTTGATGCAATGTGATAGTCCTTAAGCAGGTTTCCTTGCTGGTCAATTCGAACTGCAAAAGCAAGTTCGTTAAGTTGCATAAGGTCAGCATCATGGGGCTCATTTCTTCTATAGCCAAAAGCAGCAGCTATCATTCCGATGACTGCACTCTTAGACGGGTAATAATCGGTATGACGCGTCTCAAAATGAGAACTTGTCCCCCAGGATTGTAGAGGCCCCGCAAATTTTAGCAATAAGCTTTTCATAAGAATCCTCACCAAATAATGTGCAAATGTATTGCTATAGAATTTCAGTTATTTTGGTTGCCAGATCATCTAGTAAAGCTTGCATGGATGGTTTTTCTTCTCCTAATTCCTGCATATGTTCACAGGTTGCAAGGCTAACGTAAAAGGAAACAAGTGGTTTGTGGACAATTTTTTCAGTTTTTGCCATCTCTTGTACAAGTTTAGCAGTAGATTGGTTCGCATATCCATCCGTTGATTTTACAGGCTCTTCAAATGCGCTTACAAGATTTACAGGGCGGTCATCTCGTAACGTTATCAAAAGTAGGTGTGGCAACGTTTGATTTGCAAATGTATTAGCTTTTCCTGTAGGCATAGACTCTACGAACCCTTTAACAAAAAGTTTTACAGCAGCTACAAGGGCCTCCTTGTCATTATCTAGCTGTGACAAAAACTCATGCAAAGCAATACTTGCGTAGCGATACAGTTCAGATGAATTGTACTCTACTGTACCAAGCATACCTGCGCCTGCATTGTCCTTAGGCGACAAGTCGTCAATTGCTGTAAAGTAGTCAAATTCATGCTGTATAGCGTGTGTGGAAATTGCATGAGCTACCTGTGCAGAGGCATCTTCATTAAGTGATGGATCATCAGCTAACATGCGACCAAAAAGCGCTATATCTATAGGAAGATTCTTATGCAGTATCGCCTGCAATGATTTTTTATCGTCAACGCCGTCTATTGCAGCTTGGGCAAGCGCGTTTGCCTGTTTTTCTCCTATGAAGAAAAGAGCTTTTGCTTTTCCATCTTTTGTTTTAACGCCCGCGTTATTGAGTGCTTTTTCTCCGATCTTCAATGCGTCTTCGTATGAGATTGATGAATCGAGCGTAACAATCTTCTTTGCTATATAGTCAACAAGATAGAGCGTGCGCACTCCTACATTTTCTTCGGCGCTGTGTTCTTTAAAATATGTGCGCATTGCCCTCTTCCAGCACTGAGAGCTCACGCGTGCACGTGTAGCACCTCCATATTGTGCCGCCTTTGGACTGCCGGTATCGTCACGATTAATATTGCATGGGGGAAGCGTTTGTAGTGCGTGAATATCTATAAAGAGACGATTGTTCAGATTGTTCATAATAAATTCCTTTCTTTGGTACTTCCTTATAAGCAGTGTTTATACGTGATAATTAATTAAAGCGATAGTATTCCTGTGCCCATGAAAGACGTATCTCCTCTGGGATAAAGTTAAACAAATACAAATCGCGTGCCAAACGTGGATAATTGATATGTTGGTGGCTATCCTTTGTCTTACTTTTAAGAATCCCAGTTAATTGCCTTAGATTATAGTAAAAGTGGTCGATATTATCTGAGGTAATTAAATTAGAAAAACGCCTATCCATTGCGTTGCGCTGCTTTTCATCTGAACGCAATATTCTCAAGCAAGAACCCATATTATATGAAGAAGATTGAGCCAAAGCGTTTTCGTTGGCGCCAGTGTTGTCAGCGCTTATATCTTCTATTGACAAGTTTCCCTGTTCATACAGGGCATATATTTGCAGGGTATAAATCACCGCCTGCAATTTCAGATTTTTCCCCTCATACTCGCTTAAAAAGTCATCGGGGACACTCGTTAGTACTAACGGCCAGATATCTACCGACTGGCTAAGTGGCTTTCCAATAGAATGTCGCAACTTTGCAAGAATTGCTCGGCGTGATGCTGCATCAGCATTGCTAAGATACTGCCTAATAATTTTTTGCACAGCATTTGACACTTCATAATAGCCCGTAGTTGCCTCGTTCATGAGCACTCCTTTCTGCATGGCACATTACTGTTCTGACAGTTTGTTAAGTCGATATATAAAAGCGTTGTAAGCTGTAATAATATTTTTTGTTGTAGCAGCTCCGCTTGTTTTTTCTGTTACGGTAATACCATTTAAATCTCTTGTATTGGCGTTAGCAACCATCTGGCTTGCTTCTTTTTCTAGTAGTTGCCTAACGGTTGTTCTCCACCTATCGCAGCATTCGTTTTTTGAATCGCTTGGATTAATCCCTGCGAGCCAATCTCTAAATGGGCGATCGAGCAAAAAGTAAACATGGCTGTTTGTTCTATTTATAAATGTAGTGGCATTATCGTCGCTCCGATTTTGTATGTCGCACATGTCTTTAAGGAAGCCCCTATACGTTGAGCTAACAGCAGTTTTTGTATGGTTTACCTCATTGTTTACACGATACACCCATCCATCATTGCCTACGTCTGTTATCAATTCTTCGTGAACGTATAAATTATCATATATCTCGTCAGTGGGGACCCACGATGTTGCATTGCCATCATCCTTTACGCTAATAGCTTCTAGTACAATGCGTGAATTTTCTATACATGGACTAATGCAGTCTAGCCAGCTTATTACCTCTGGCTTATGATATTTTTCTCTATCATCAAGAGAGTGTGTTAAGGTAAGTAAGCTATAGGAGCGCCACATTGCTTCTTCGGTGCGGTGTTTTCTGGGAGTAAATGCGTCTTTATTGTCTCCAGTTTTATTATAATGCCACAAGGTCATTGGTTCTATAAACGCATTTTTGTGATCGAGGTCGGGAAGCTTAACCATAGAAGGAATAAACGGTTCGTTTTCATCCTTTCTTGAGGGGATAGACACTGCACGGCTCCATCGCGTATATAGCTGCGCTATATTGTCAACTCGCGCACTTGAAAAAGTATGCTGTATGTTTTCGGCACCTGAATATTCCCAACATGGTTTTTGGTTACTTGCTGCTGATTGATATGGATTTGCAGCCACCCAGTTTAGCGTAAGTGTTTCAAACAGATTGGATCCCGCAAGTGTAATACCGCCTAAGTCAAAAAGCCAACCTTTAGAGGCTTTATATTTTTGTGTACCAAAAAGTGTTTTATCAGAAAGCCCCACATAGCCTTGCAGTGTAACAAGCCATCGTGCAAGCTCAGCGCAGCTTAAGCGATTTTTATCTTGCTCGTCTCCATTTTTTGGAGAAAACAATGCAATCTTATTATTGCTTTCTGAGATCAAACGGTTAATGTTTTTCCCTGAAATTGTGCTGGGCTTCTTTCCTCCGAGTTTATCGCTACTAATATCTTCTGCTAGCACCTGCATAAACGGGTACTCGTCATCAAAAAGATAAAACCTGTTATGCCAACGATTCAGATAATCACATACGATATTTGGAAAACGGCGCGCTTTCCATACTTCTTTCCATATTTCGATGCTCTCTTCATCAAAATCTTCTGCTTCATCTTCATCTGGATCAAACGTGCGAGCATGACCCTTAGTATCGTAGCGAGAAAACACCGTGTGGAGCACTGCAAGCAGTAAGCGCAAAATGGAAAAATCTTGCGCTTTCATATCGCCTGCAAGAGCTTTATACTCATGCGCGGATTGAAAGACATCCATCATTGAGACCAATTTTGTATGACCCAAATCGTCTACAATTACCGAAATCCACGGCTCTTCTAAAAGATTGAACTCATGCATCGTGAGACTCCTTTTGGCAGAGGATACCTAGTTCTTGGTTATATGTTAATGTATAGCCACAAAAAGTGCACGTAGCGCTCTCATCAAAAATGAGAGCTAACGAGTCGTGCAACCATGGCTGATTCTTCCATTCAGCTAGGTGAGCCTGTCGATAGGCTTCTAGCTCTCGAATGCAATGTTCTGTATCTTTTGCTGTTCTCGTAAACAGAGCTGGTAGGCTAATAGTTTCACGAGCGATCTTCATAGCAACATGAGGTATGTCGAGTTGGTTTTTAATATCGTTGTCATCAGAAAATGTACCATACCCAGAGCCAATCTTTTTCAGAGCTATTATTTCGATTGACTCCCTAGTATTACGAACTTGCGCAATCCCTGCTTCTTCTGAGTTTTCGGCAACGCTATTAGACAGTAGCCCCATGATGGATTTTTTACCAATACCTAAATGAGGCCTATCAATGCGATACACACAGGCTTTGTCCTTGTTGGTATTACTTTCGTTCATGTACTGGTCCTTTGCTTGTACATATACATCTTTGAGATTATCTGGTAGCGCAATATCTGAATCACTATATACTTCTTGCACCAGATGACAGATATCTTCTGGTATGTGTATTACTTGGGGTAAAAAATACTGCGTCCTCATGAGGAGATAAGCACCGTACACTGCGATTGCGCCCTTGTCAAACCTAAATTCTTCTGATGTGCCAAGTATATATACGTGTGGGGTTGTTACACGCGCGGGTCTTGCTATCACATGTCTATGTAGCCTACCTACCCTTTGTAAAATCAAGTCCATTGGCGCTAAATCGGTAATCAATACATCAAAATCGATATCTAGTGATTGTTCTAGAACCTGAGTTCCTATAATAATGGCTTTATAGGGCCGTTTTGCGCCTTTTCCGATTGCTTCGCTAATCCTTTTTTCTTTTCTTATGCGGTCGGTGGCGATGAACTGGGAGTGAATAAGCGTAAGTTCATCATGGTCAAACTCTTCTAGACATGCGTTATAGAGTTCTTGAGCGCGGCGCACTGTATTAACGATGATTCCCGCAACTCCGCCACCTTGTAATAGCTCCTTCAATGTGGCTAGTAAAACGCCATGTTTTTCATCATCAACAAGTTTGCGCACCTCAATTTGTAAGGAATGCAGTCCGTTGCGCTCATATATGGCTTTTTGTTTAATGCGCGCACCATCGGTATACGTAAGCAGCGGATACGTTTCGGACTGAGGGTTGTATTCGGTTCTATCGCACTGAGTTTTCCACTTTAAACCAAGCCCTTTTACATAAGCTCGTAGTAGGGCATCTCTTCGATCAGAAGGTAATGTTGCGGAAAGCAACAGTACTGGAACACCATATGCTGCCATCCACATGATTGCTTCTTCAAGATACTGATTCATGTATGTATCGTATGCATGCACTTCATCAATAACTACCACTTTTTTGCTAAGTCCCAAGTGCCTGAGCATGAGGTGTTTCTGCTTAAGTCCAGCTAATAAAAACTGATCAACAGTCCCTACTACAAAGTCATCTAGCAAGGCTGTCTTTCTTCCAGAAAACCAGTCATTTAGAATTACTGCAGAATTCACATCGCCATTATTCATACTTTTACACGCTTTAGCAATGTATGCAAAGTCTTCATTAAGTGCTGCTTTTCCATGCACTAATCTAAGTCCAAGTGATCCATTAAAATCGCCAATAATACCTTTAAGCCATTGGTGTACGCGCGAAAACATGCCATTTGAGGTTGCTTGAGTGGGAAGTCCAAAAAATAATCCGCTTTTTCCTGTTTGGCGAGCTAATTGTTCGGCGGCAATGAGCGCCGCTTCTGTTTTTCCAGACCCCATTGGCGCTTCAAGAATAACTATTCCAGGGTTGTTGCAGGTGCTCATGGATTCATATATTGTTTGTTGAATACCATTAGGCGTAAACCCAAAACGCTTGTTATATTGTTGGTTTGCATTGGCTGTGCATAACGATGGTTGCCACAAATCTTTTGTTCCATGGTTAATCCATGCGTTCCAGCCTCTTTCGAGACGCTCGTTCTGATTAGCAATCTTGTTTTCTTCAATTGATATAAGAGGGAAAAAGTGTTCATTGCTTGCAATCCAGTCTGCCATAATAACGAGGCCACAGAGAACCATTTGAGCTGGCTCACTTATTTCTGGAAGATCTGCAACACATTGAAAATCATTTCTTTCGAGTGCCCATGCAAGAATCTGTTCTTGTGTACTTTTCCATAACTGCGCAACTTCACTTATACTTTCTGTTTGATAAAAGTGATCGGGGTAGGCGGCACGATCATCTAGGTACACTCGAGGACTATCCAGGGGTTTCCCATGGTGCGCCCCTACAACTGCACATATTCCTTGAGGTACTCCACACGTTTCTAGTATTGCTTGTCCTGTAATGGTGTGATGGCTCGTGCTCCAATCCTTGGTAGAGGTTATAAACTCGTCAGCTCCTTTAAAACCAGCAGCTATTAGCTTATTTTTGAGTGCTATATCTAGCTCTTTTGAGTTGGTGAATGCCTCTTTAAACTGAAAAACTGGTGTAGCCTTGCCAATATCATGAACAGACGCCACAAATTGAACCAAATTTTTTGCACATGCGGGATTCGATAGCGAAGAAGTAAGCATAGTTCGCTGACTCGAACTGAGCCAATGCTCCCAAAGCAATCCAATTACATTGCCGGTGTCTACTAAATGTTGTGCCAGTGGAAGCCACAGCATAGTTCCATCATATTCTGCTTTTTTGCCCCAAAGAGCTGCGTTAATCTCGGTCATAACGATCCTTCCAAAGCTGCTAAATTATGTAAGCTAAGGCGTTACATTTTCTAGTATACATGGGTGGCTAGACACAAAATTTGCATGCTATTTAAGAGGTATGGTGAAACCAAAGTTAACGCTGTTAGTAAGTCTGTGCGCACGTGCACTGCACACAGGAAAGTTAGAACATGTGCATAGCGATGCTCAAAGCAACGATGAGGATGAGCACAAGCACGGCTCCAACCAACATTGCTCGCTGCATCTTAGACTTTTTTTGCTGTTCGGGCGTTTGGAAAATGCTCTTTTTGTTGCGCGGGATCTCAAGATATTGTCCATATTGTGAACTTTTTAGGATTGTTTTGTCGCGCTTGGAAATACGCCGCTGACGGCGATGCAGCTGACTGTTTGGCACGCTTGACACGGAAGGTACCTGCGCATTTGCTTCGTCCGCATCGTCTTGCGGCTGTAAATCGTCGATAATACCCTGCGCTTTGTGATAGGTGAGCGGACGCACATACCGCGCATGTCGCTGAGGCATTTCGTTTGCGCCAGCAACGCCGGCTGTCGTACCAACACCCGCAACACCACCAACCCCAACACCAACACCCGTGCTGTCAACACCACCAACCCCAACACCAACACCAGCGCCAACGCCCATGCCGTCGTGCGCGACGCCATACGAGCTGCTTGTAGCTCCATCGCCCATAGCATTGCTCATACTATCACCCATTGTAGTGCCCAAACCATCGCCCACAACATTGCCTGCGTGAGCTACATTGCCTGCGTGAGCTTGTGTGTTGTCGTTTGCCGACGTATTTGTGTGTGCGGTATTCATCCGGTGCCAATCGTTGTAATGTGCGTTACGTATATCATAGCCTACTCGCCCCGCTTGGGAGCAGTCGTTGCGCATTGATTCAAAACCTTTACGTATGTGTCTTGCGGCCGTCTGTAGCCGCCAATCTGCACCCCACGCGCACGCCACTCCGCGTGTATGTGTGCAAACTTCGCGCAGTTATTCGCGCTAGCCCATGTGCGCACCCTGCACGAACAACAAGAGTTATAATTTCGCCAAATACATGCCCGTGCCAGCTGACCGCCTGCAACCACATGTGCCGCGCAGCCGTTGCCAGGCGTATGTGCAGGTATCTTGGTACACCGTTATCGGTAAGGAGTTTTTTGTGTCGAGCGTCTACACGTATTTTTCATCGAGGCAGCCCATGCCAAAGCCCGAGCCGGGGAGCGTCAACACTGCAGCCAGCGCAAACGCAGCATCACACGCAAATGCAGCTCCAAGCTCCGCCGCAGCCAATGCCGCAGCTCCTGGCGCCACAGCACCCACATCCGCCGACACCTCCCAGTCTCCCGTTATCCTCATGGTTTCGGGCGGTGCCGATTCGGTTGCGTTAACGGTGCTTGCCTGCAGCCGTCCACTCGATTTGCGCGACGGCCGCGGCTCTGTTCGCATAAACCCCGCGCGCCTTGCAATTCTGCACGTAAACCATGGTCTTCGCGGCGCTGATGCCGATGAGGACGAGTCTTACGTACGTTTGCTTGCTGCCCATTTTCATATTCCTTGTTATGTTGAGCATGTAAATGTCGCTCAGCTTGCAAAAAAGCAAGCCGCTGCACGTGCGGGTGCGTCTTCTAATATCGAAGCAGTTGGCAGGCAGGTGCGCTACGATTGTGCCACCAAGTTGGCGCGTCATTTATGCGCGCAAACGAACACGCGCTATGCTGACGCACGCATTGTAACTGCTCATACGGCAAACGATCGTGCCGAAACCTTTTTAATTAACGCCACGCAAGGGTCAGGACTTGCGGGTTTAAGTTCCATTCCTCGCAAACGACAGATTATTGTAAGGCCTTTGCTCGACTTTACTCACGAGGAGTTGTGCGGCATTCTCAGTAAACAAGATATTCCCTGGCGCGAAGACGAAACTAACAAAGATACCTGGTATATGCGCGCGTATATGCGCCATGCCGTCCTGCCGCGCCTTCAAACAAAAAACATCAACGTGGTGAGAAATATTGCCGCGTCGTGTGATATTCTTGCAGATGAACATGCGTTTTTGGAGCGTCTTGCTCACGAGGAGCTTACGCGTTTAACCCGTGTTAAAACGAGGTATACCATTGCGCTTTGCGCCGTGCGGCTTGTGCGGCTGGATATTGCGCTTGCCCGTCGTGTTGTGCGTCTTGCTTGCTTGGAGCTGTTTGGCGATTTGCGGCTCGATGCGGATCATATTAATGCGATTTTGTCGCACGTGTTTAAGGGTACAGGCTCGGTGAGTTTGTCGCTGCATGCCGAGGCGCGCGTTGAGTATGGTGTGCTTTTTATTCGCGCAACTCGTGTTGCGCACACGCCCCAACCAGCATGGCTTACGGTACCGGGCAGTGTGTCGTGGTTTGACGCAGCTGCCCGTCCGGGTATGATTACCGCGCGAATTGTAACGCCGCTGGTAGACAAAAATCCTGCGGAATTTGCGCGCAACAAAAGCGTGGAGTCAAACGGCCGTGTGGTGCTGCTCGATGCCGAAAAAGTGGCACGTGCGCAATCGGCGGGACCTTCGTGTTCGTCGCTATGGGTAGACCTGCCGCAAGCAGGTGATAGCATGTGTCCGTTTGGTATGGAAGGCAGGTCGAAAAAGTTGAGCGACCTCATGCAAGAGGCGCATATTCCTATGCATGAGCGGTCGTACATGCCCGTTCTTAAAACGGGCGTGCGCGGCGAAATCGTGTGGGTTGGAGGTATTCGCACCGATGAGCGTTTTCGCGTAACCGAACATTCGCGTGTTTTGCTAGAATTAGGATTTCAGTTAATTTAGAATGATACGTACGTGCGTGCGCACGTTCGTGTTCGCGTTGTATACGAGCTGTTGTTGAGCTGCTGTACAGACCGTTGCAAATGAGCTGGTACACGCAGGGTTGACAACATAAGAGGGGACAGGTTGGCATGTCGGTAGAACATAAAGATATAAAGCGCATTGTGCTGGGCGAGGACGAAATTAAAGACATCGTTTCGCGCCTGGGCGCCGAAATTTCACGCGACTATCAAGACAAAAACCCGCTGTTCATTACCGTGCTTAAAGGGGCGTACATCTTTGCCGCCGACCTGCTACGTGCAGTTACGGTGCCGTGCGCCATTGATTTTATGGCGGTATCGAGTTATGGCGATGGTACAAAAACGTCTGGTGTTGTGCGTATTGTAAAAGACCTCGACACCAAAATTGAAGGGCGTCACATTATTATTGCCGAAGACATTCTCGATTCGGGGCTTACGCTAAGCTACCTTATCGATTTGCTTTCTGCACGCAAGCCTGCTTCTATTGAAGTTGCGGCGTTTTCGATTAAGGATATTAAGGGCAAACGCCCAGCTATTGAGCCTAAATATGTGGGCGCGCACGTGCCCGATTGCTTTATTGTGGGCTACGGCCTCGACTACGCCGAGCGCTACCGCAATTTGCCGTATGTAGGCGAGCTCAAAGAGGAAGTCTACACCAAGTAAACGACAAGCTGCACGCAGGAGAGCTAAACGTGGTGCGAGCCGTAAGTGCTCGCCATTGCTCACCATGTTATGGCACGTACAACGTACCACGCATTACGCACCACGTACAACGGAACATACAAGACGTACAACGTACCATGTACCACGTACACCACGTACACTACGCACCAAGGAGATACCGTGGCAGACGGACAAAAACCAATTATGCCGAACAACCCAAACGAACCCGCCGCGCCCGAGCGCGTGCAGGTAGATGACCATGCGCGCACCCGCGCAGCTGCACATGAGAACGCTGCGCAGACCACGCACACCACGCCCGCCGCGCATACCACGCAGGCGGAACGTGCTGAACACGCAGCTCACGATGCCGCCGATACCGCCGGCAATGCCGCCGGAAATACCGCCGGAAATGCAGGCACCGACGCAGACGAGCGCCGCGCCATGCAGCAGGCACGCGAAGCAGAAAACGACGACGAGCAAAACGACGACGAGTCCGAGAGCCGCTTTAAGCACATCGACTTTGACAACTTATCGCCAGACGAGCTTAAAGACTTAATGGACGGGCTTTCTTCGTCCAAGGGATCGCGCCGCCGTAATATTTGGATAATTTTGGCTGTTATGCTGGGCATTTACCTTGCGTATAGTGCGTATAACGCGCTGGTTGCGGTGCCCGTCGATACCCTTACCACTAACCAGTTTATTGCCGCGGTAAACGAAGACCGCGTGGAAAAAGTTGTGTACAAAACGCAGGATAGCTCGGTGAGCGGCGCATATACGCCTTCTGTAGACGACACGTCGCAAGTGGCGTTTGGCGACAGTCAGCCTGCCAATAAACCGCGCCAGTTTAAGAGCTACTACATTGGTCACGACAGCCTCCAGGAGCTGATGAGCAAGCACCCCAAGGTGCCATTTAGCATTGATACATCAACAGATTCGCTGCTTAATACCCTTGTTGGCTCGGTTATTCCCATGGTGCTTGGTATTGGTGTGATGATTTTCTTTATCAATCAAATTATGAGCCAAAACGGTAAAGCAATGTCGTTTGGCAAGGCAAAGGCGCGCGTTGGCCTTAAAAGCAAGCCGAAGGTGCGTTTTAAAGACGTTGCCGGCATTGATGAGGCGGTTGAAGAGCTTAAAGAGGTGCGCGACTTTCTTAAAGATCCCAAACGCTACCGCAAGCTCGGCGCCAAAATTCCGCGCGGCGTGCTGCTTGTTGGTGCTCCTGGTACGGGTAAAACCCTGCTTGCCAAGGCGGTTGCCGGTGAGGCGGGCGTGCCGTTTTTCTCAATTTCGGGTTCCGACTTTGTTGAAATGTTTGTAGGCGTAGGCGCATCGCGTGTGCGCGACCTCTTTAAGCAGGCAAAACATGCTGCTCCGGCCATCGTGTTTATCGACGAAATCGACGCCGTAGGACGTCAACGTGGCACGGGTGTTGGTGGCGGTCATGATGAGCGCGAGCAAACCCTAAACCAGCTGCTTGTTGAGATGGATGGTTTTGAAGAAAACGACGCTGTTATCCTTATTGCAGCTACAAACCGTCCCGACATTCTCGACCCGGCGCTGCTTCGTCCTGGTCGTTTTGACCGTCGCGTGCAGGTTGGCTCGCCCGACGTTGTGGGTAGGGAAACAATCCTTAAGGTTCACGCAGCTAATAAGCCGCTTTCGCCTGCGGTTGATTTGAAGTATGTAGCTAAGCTCACCCCCGGTCTTACCGGTGCCGACCTGGCAAATCTTTTGAATGAGGCGGCACTTTTGTGCGCGCGTCGCAACAAAACGGTTATTGGTATGGACGAAATTGAAGAGGCGCTTGAACGCGTTATTGCCGGTCCCGAAAAGAAGGGTCGCATTCTTACCAAGCGCGAACGCCGCACCATTGCATTTCACGAGGGTGGCCACGCGCTGGTGGGTCACATTCTTAACAATGCCGACCCCGTCCACAAAATTACGATTATTAGCAGGGGATCTGCGCTTGGGTATACCTTGCAAATTCCCGATCAAGACAAAGTGCTCGAAACAAAGGGCGAAATGCTCGACCAGCTTGCCGTTATGCTCGGTGGGCGCACGTCTGAAGAGCTCTTTTGCGGCGACATAACCACCGGTGCAAGTAACGACCTCGAAAAAGCTACTAAACTTGCACGTAACATGGTGATGCGCTACGGTATGAGTGACGATTTGGGCGCGCAGGTGTATGGCGAGGCGCAGCACGAGGTATTCCTCGGCCGCGACTACGCAAGCAGTTCAAACTACTCGCAGCAAACGTCGCAGCGTATCGATGATGAAGTTGAGCGCCTTATGCGCGAGGCTCACCAACGTGCGTTTGACGTGCTTAAACCTCGCGAAGAGCACATGAAAACCATTGTGAAGGTGCTCCTTGAGCGCGAAACCGTTGATGGTGAGGCAGTGTCTGCACTACTCGACAATACGTGGGACGAGTTTGTGGCGTCGCACCCTGAGTTTGCATCGCACGACGACGGTGCTAAAGCCCCAAACGAGGGCGCTTCTTCGACCGCTGATGCACCACAAGCTGATGCAGCCAACGAGGATGCAGCCAACGAGGATGCACCGAAAGGTGACGCACCTGCCAACTAACGCGCCAACTACACGCGCTAACACGCACGAACACACGCTTACGGATCAGACGCACCTGCGCCTGCCAGCGCAATTAACAGAAAGAAGTACACGTATGCAACCGGCGACGAACACAGCAGTACTATCTGGTATTAACGACGCAAGTTTTGCGGCGGGCAAAACAAAATCGGCAATCCGTGAGCTTGCCGCGTGGGGAGCTGCACGTAAAGCGGCTATTGGCGCCGAAAACGTGTTTGATTTTTCGATTGGCAACCCGAGCGTGCCTGCGCCCGATTGCGTAAAAGCTTCTATTGAGAAAAACCTCACCATTAGCCCGCTTGCCCTGCACAGCTACACCGCAGCTCCCGGCCTACCCGAAGCGCGCGCTGCTGTTGCCGCGTCGCTCAACCGTCGCTTTGATACCGCGTATCATGCCGACGACCTGTACCTTACCTGCGGCGCTGCTGCGTCGGTTTCCATCGCACTGCAATCGTGCGTGCGCGCGGGCGACGAAGTTATCGTAATTGCGCCCTATTTTCCCGAGTACCGCGTGTGGATAGAAGCCGCCGGAGCAACCTGTGTTGAAGTGCTAGCCGATGTCGCCACCTTCCATCTCGACATAAACGCTATCGACCGCGCCATTACGCCGCGCACCAAGGCGCTTATCATCGATTCGCCCAACAATCCCGTGGGTGTAATTTACAGCGCGCAGGAGCTCCAGGAGCTGCAAAACCTGCTTTGTGCTGCGCAAACGCGCACGGGCCATCCAATTATGGTTATTAGCGATGAGCCTTACCGCGAGCTCACCTATGGCGACACGGTGCCCTGGGTGCCTAATATTATTTCGCACGCGCTTGTGTGTTATTCGTATTCAAAGTCGCTTTCTTTGCCGGGCGAGCGTATTGGCTGGGTACTGGTTCCGCCTACAAACCCCCTGCACGATGTGCTTGTGTATGCCGTTGCTGGTGCTGGTAGACGCCTTGGTTTTGTGTGCGCGCCCGCGCTTTTTCAGCGCGTACTTATCGATTGTGTTGATGCGCCTGCGCCCGTGGCTGCGTATGCCAAGAATCGTGCCGCGCTGTGTGAAATTTTGGACGATTGCAAGCTCAGTTATGTTACGCCTCAAGGGGCATTTTACCTGTGGATGAAGTCACCAATCGCCGACGCTGCGGAGTTTTCCAATCGCGCACGTGCCCGCGAGCTGTTGCTTGTGCCTTCTGACAGTTTTGGCGTGCCCGGCTGGCTTCGTTTGGGTTATTGCGCGCCCTACGACATGATTGTGCGTTCGCGCACCGCCTTTGAGCAGCTCTAACTTCATTTTTATAATATAACATAGCATGCGTTAAAAGTATAAAACCATGTTATATAGGCGCAGTGTGAGCGCGAAGGCGGCACACGTGCGGCTGTATGCGCATGTGTTTTGCACGGGCATCTGCATGTGCACGCGCATGTGCATGTGCACGCGCATCTGCATGTGCACGCGCATGTGCATAACCGCTATACTGTATGCAATACCCATAAGGACGAAAAGGAGCTTATATGGTTCGTATTGCCTGTGACACTCATTCGCACACAATTTTTTCTCGACATGCTTTTTCAACGCTACAAGAAAACGTGCACGCAGCAGCCGTTGTTGGGCTTGACGCGCTTGGCACAACCGATCATTTTTCGTCACTTATTACGCGTGAAGCCGATTACGAACGCGCACACGGCTACGATTCCCGCGATTTTCAGCATTTTCTTAACTATCCAACGCTGCCAAAAACGTGGGAGGGCGTGCGTATTTTGCGTGCATGTGAGGTTGATATTGCCGATATGGACGGGCACATTTTTGGGCATAACGTGCAGGTAACCTATGGTATATCGGGCGGCGTGTATAAACATCCGCGCATCCTTGAGGATATGGTGGTGTCGCAGTGCGATTACGTGCTGGCGTCGCTGCACAACCTCGACATTGCGCGCGGCGCCTCAAAAGACGAGGTAACGCGCATGTACATGCACGTGCTCGACAACCCAAAGGTGTTTATTTTGGGGCACCTTGGTCGCTATGGCGTTGAGTTTAATATTCGTGAGCTGGTGCGGTATGCGCGCGAATGCAATAAATGCATAGAAATTAATGAGGCAACGCTTGCCGAATATAAAAATACAAGCTGCAAAGAAATTGCCCGCATGTGCGCCGAAGAGGGCACGATGATTGTAACGGGTTCCGACTCGCACTTTTCGGGCGATATTGGTAAGTTTCCGCACGTAGAAGCCATGCTTGATGAGATTGATTTTCCACAGGAGCTTATTGCAACAAGCGATGGTAAAACGCTTACGGCGTGTTTGAAAAAGGCACTTGGGTAATACGCTTGGGCACGGGCGCGCGGGCGCGTGCGTGGGCAAAACGCTTGCGCACTTGTCCGCTTGCGCGCCTACAACGTAATGGTAAGACCCACCGGGCAGTGATCCGACCCGTATACGTCCGCATGAATGCGCGCATCGCTTACCTGGTTTTTAATGCGATCCGACACCAAAAAGTAGTCGATACGCCAGCCCGCATTGCGCTCACGGCTGCGCATCCGATAGCTCCACCAGCTGTATGCATCGGTGAGCGTTGGGTGCGCCGCCCTAAATGTGTCGGTAAAGCCGGCGTTGAGCAGCTTGGTAAAACTTGCGCGTTCCTCGTCCGAAAAGCCCGCGTTTTGATGGTTAGTTGCGGGGTTTTTAAGGTCTATTTCCTCGTGAGCACAGTTAAAATCGCCGCAGGTAATAACCGGTTTTTTAGCATCAAGCGTGTGCAAAAAGCTGCGATATGCCTCGTCCCATTCCATGCGCTCATCAAGCCGCGCAAGCTCGTTTTTGGAGTTGGGCGTGTACACATTTACAAACCAAAAATCGTTAAACTCAAGCGCACACACACGACCCTCATTATCTGCAGCGCTACACCCAATCGTGTGAATTGTTTGCAATGGTGCCTCTTTGGAAAACACCGCCGTACCCGAATAGCCTTTGCGCTCAGCATAGCTCCATGTTTGCGTGTAACCGGGCAGGTCAAGCGCAATTTGACCTGCCTGCAGCTTAGTTTCTTGAATGCCAATGATGTCTACATTAAGGCTTTGCACTACGTCGATAAAGTTTGGATCTTTTTTCATAACCGCGCGCAGTCCGTTTACGTTCCATGAGGCAAGGCGGTACGTGTGTTTTTGTGACATATCATGCTCCTTTACACCGCGCGCGTGCGGCTGTTCGCTAGTATATAAAGCGTGCTGTAATTAGTGCTGTAATTATAACAAATGGGTATACATCATATGCTATACCTGTTTCGTCTTACCCGTTTTGTGCCCATTGTGTCACACGCGATATAAAGAATAGAAGTGTTTGATGAATTTACACAGCAATACTACGTGTGCAGATATACCTGCAGTTCCTGGCGTGGCGGCTGGCGCGAAGGCCGCAGCTACGACATCGTCTACCACTGGTGATGCGGCGGCGCAGATGAATTGTGCTGGCGGGACGACGCCCTATAACTTCGACCAAATTGAAGAGGGTGTGCGCCTTATATTGCAAGGTATGGGCGAAGATATAACGCGCCCTGGCCTGTGCGACACGCCCAACCGTGTTGCCCGTGCGCTGCATGAGTGCACAGCGGGCGGCGATGTGCGCGTTGAGGATTTATTTGAAAAGCGCTTTGATAGCTCCTACCAGGACATTGTATGCGTGCGCGACATTGAATTTACGTCTGTATGTGAGCATCACCTGCTGCCGTTTTGGGGTGTTGCGCATGTGGCGTACGTGCCTGCGCAGCATGGCTATGTGTGCGGGCTGTCGAAGCTTGCGCGCCTGGTAGATGCCTATGCGCGCCGGCTGCAAATGCAAGAGCGTTTGTGTGAGCAGGTGGCGGACGCGCTGATGCGCGGCATTGACGCGCAGGGTGTGTACGTATATATGGACGCCGTGCACGCGTGTATGTCGCTTCGCGGGGTGCGCATGCGCAAGGCGCATACAACAACGCAGGTAGCACGCGGTATTTTGTTGCAGCCCGAAAAAAAGCAAGAAGTGCAGCGACTGCTGTTTGGGTAGCTTGGTTGTTTGGGCGGGTTCGCCTGTTTGGGTAGCTTGGCTGGGCAGAACTGTACGTAATTCACCCACCTACGCTGCGTAATGTACCTGCACCTAAGCGCCCCGCGCACGTCACGCGCACATTCGCTAAAATGTAATCATCTGTGTAGCTTTATCGAGCTGTTGGAGGTTTAATATGCTACGACAAGATTTTTCTTCCTGGCATTGCGGTGCACATATGCTTTCGCTTGCGCGCCCGCGCATTATGGGTGTGCTCAACGTGACGCCCGATTCGTTTTCCGACGGGGGAGAAAATTTTGACCCGGCAAAGGCCATTACACACGCGTTAGCCATGCTCGATGAGGGTGCCGATATTATTGATGTGGGTGGTGAGTCTACGCGCCCGGGTAGTGAGCCCGTTTCGCCCGAAGAAGAAGCACAGCGTGTTGTGCCTGTTATTCGCGGTATTCTTGAGCGCGCGCCTCACGCCATTATTTCGATTGACACGCGCCACGCCGACGTTGCAAAAATGTGCGTGCGGCTTGGTGCCTCGATTATTAACGACGTTACGGGTTTCTCCGACCCAAAAATGATAGAAGTAGCTGCGCAAACGCAATGTGGCTGCATTGTTATGCACTGGGAGCGTTACAGCTCCGCCGCAAGCCGCAAGCAGGTGCAGCTCGACGGTGCTCATCCTATTGTTGAACGCAACGTTCCCATTAGCTCACGCCGCCACACGTTGCCCGACGAAGGTCCCATTATGCGGTCTATCATGGGCTTTTTGGGCGACCAGGCGCGGCTGCTTATGCGCGCGGGCGTTGCGCACAACCGTATTTGCATCGATCCAGGTCCTGGTTTTGATAAAGACGTCGACGAAAATGTTGTTATTCAGCGTGCCACACATAAGTTGGTGTCGATGGGGTACGTTGTGCTTTGTGCGCCGTCGCGCAAGCGGTTTGTTGGTGCGCTTTCGGGCATCGAAAAAGCGCCGGCTCGCGATAGTGCCACCATGGGTGTGTGTTTAGCTGCTATTGAGCAAGGAGCGCGTGTTATTCGCGTGCATAACGTGTCGATGGCGTCCGAAATGCTTTCGTGCTATTGGGCATCGTCGCGCCAGGATGCGCGTAGCGGCTTTGTAGCGCTTGGCTCAAATGTGGGCGATAGGATTGAGCACATTACGCAGGCAATTCATAGTATTAACGACATCCCGCTTACCCGTGTTGTGCAGGCAAGTCGCGCTTACGAAAGTGAGGGCGCCTATGGCCTTACCACTACGGTGGCAAATGCCGTTGTTGAAATTCGCACCGAGCTGCCTGTGCTTGTGTTGCTCGACCACCTAATGTCCATCGAAAAGCAGCACAAACGCACGCGTGCCACAAAGGGCAAGCAGGCGCAGCAACGTACCCTCGACCTCGATTTATTGTATATAGAAGACGAAGAACATGCAGGTAACAAGCTTACGCTGCCGCATCCGCGCTTAGGTGAGCGCGACTTTGTGCTTGTGCCGATGGAAGATTTGATGCACGATCCTGTGCGGTTCTTTACGCATGCAGGCGTTACGGTGGTGCCGCCAGAAGAGCGCGTTGGCCACGTGATTGGCGATTTGGGCGTGCTCGAGTGGCAGGAGTAGGCGGCGTCGAGAACTGCCGAGCCGAAACGATCGCTGTTTTATCGATAGGATTACTATGAGCTGGAACAACACAGATAATCGTCCGTCACAAGTGCCATTTACCCTGGTAGGAGTGCGTTTGCGGCCGCGCGTGCCCATGATGTACATGGCGGGGCTGCCGTACATTTGCGCGCTTGGCGTGTGGGATGTGTGCTACAAAACGCTGAATCATCGGGCGCGCATACATTGGCCGTACCGCGTTGAGGTTGAGGTGTATTATGAGTGGCTGCGGTTTGACGTGCAAACGCACGGTGGCTGCGACGACAATGGCGTGTTTGTTGATGTTGATATTGTGTGTACGGGCGATACGCCAACGCTCCAAACGCTTCCGTTTAATTTTGATGCTGATGTTGCTGCTGCGGTCCAGGAGCGTGTGCGCGTGTGGGAGCATGCCTGCCGCGCGGATAAACCGCTGGCAGGGGCACTTGCGCCCGTTATGGATGAGTATTTTTCGCTTATTTCGCTTATTGGAAAACCCGTTTGTATGCAGCGTGGGCCTGAGCAGCTTGGTGCGCGCGGTGTAGATTCGCCCTGTGTTGATGATGCGTACGAGGATGGTGGCTGTGCTTGTGATGGCGGAGCTGGAGTTGCTGGCGCGGATGATGGCGCGGCTGGCGCAGGTAGTGGTGCTGGTAATGGCGCGGGCGAGCAGTACACCTTTGCTGGGATTGATGCCTGGGGTCGCGCGCATTTGCTGAGCCAACGTGGCGAAGAGATTGAGTGTGCGCCCGAGCAGGTGTCGGTGGTGGCGCTGTAGCGTGTACGTGGGCATATGCCCTGTACTGCGGGTTTGACACTTGAGGCTCTGGCGTTTGAGGATTTCGCGCTTGGATTTTTTTGCACCTGGATTTTTTGCGCCTTGGGCAAGGCAGGCAAGTGAGGTATTGATGGCAACTAATGATGCAGATACACACAATGTTGAAAAATGGTTTCCCTCTATGCAACCTGCTGTTCAAGCGCGCGTGCGTGCGATTGAGGCGCAGCTTCATACGTTGATAGACGTTGAACATAAAACCATTTATCCGCCGCTTAACCGGCTGTTTTATGCCATGCAGTGCACGCCGCCTAACTGCGTGAAGGCAATTATTATTGGGCAGGACCCCTATCACGGGCCGCATCAGGCAAACGGGATGGCGTTTTCGGTGAATGATGGCGTAAAGTTTCCGCCGTCGCTTCGTAATATTTTTGTTGAATTAGGTAACGATTTGGGTGTACCTATGCCTACATCAGGCAATTTGGAGCCGTGGGCACGGCAGGGCGTGTTGCTGCTTAATGCGTCGCTGAGTGTTGAGGAACACAAGCCAAATAGCCATGTTGAGCTTGGGTGGAATGTTGTCACGCAGGAAATTTTGCGTGTCGCGCTTATGCATCCGCAGCCAAAAGTGCTTTTGTGCTGGGGAAACTTTGCGTTTACCATTGCGCAAGACGCGCTTTCCCATGTGGATGCTGCGGCGGCACGTAATGTGTGCGTGCTGCGATCGACGCATCCAAGTCCGTTTTCGGCGCTGCGTGCGGCAGGGCGTGTACCTGCGTTTATGGGGTCGAGGCCGTTCTCCCGTACCAATGAATTTTTGTGCGCACACGGTGTGGAGCCCATCGACTGGCGCTTGCCGTAGCGCCGCAATTCGCCCCTGACACATGCGGTATTTTGCGCGACATGTTGACTTTTAGTTCAATGTCCTGAACATTTTTATGAATTTCTGCGTTTTAAGCTTCTATATGGTATGGTTCTCTCCCCAAAGAAGTGGCTATTTAAGTAAGGAACTGCATTTGCACTAATGAGGATATGTTGCGTTTATTGCAAAAGTGCGTCTATGTTGCGTTTTGCATATAAGAGCCTTCGTACCTCCATCGTGTTATCGATAACTACGTAAAATATGGAAAAGTTCCGAACATTTATTCTGTAATAAGGGTGCTGTCGTAGTTTTGCCGAATGATAAGGAGCAAACGCAAGTGGCATTTCTAGCCTTTTTACTATAGCAAGCTCAATTTCGGTAACAAGGCGCTGTGCTGCATCGGGGTTATTAAGTGTGTTTGCTATATAGTCAACAACAGCAAGCATATCTGACTTGAAGAGTGGAAGAAAGGTTAATTTATAACTGCTCTTGTTCATTAATCCTGCTCCTTACGCTATCAAAGACGTCGTCCTTTGAAAGCCGCACAGACGAGTTTGCAGCAAAAACATCTGCTTCATCAAGCTTTTTCTCGATAGAGTTTGTAAGAGAAGAATATTGCTCAAGGCTTAGAAGAACCATTGTCCCGTAGCCATTTTTAGTTAGGAAAACTGGCGCATTTGAGTTTACAACAGTGGCCTCTATCTCAGGGAATTTATTTCTTAAGTCGGAAACTGGACGAATATGTATCATGGTATCATCTCCTTCTATCATAAACATATCAAAATACTATCAGAAGTACAATAGGATTATGTGCAAAACCAAGACACCATACAATACAAAGCGCTGAATTTGGGAAATCGGGTTAGGGTGCGGCGCTCGTTTACAAAAGTTTTTCACTCATATTAGAAAATTACCCCACTTTGACACGCGTTTCGGGGCCGCTCAAGCGCGCTGCGGCTTGCCGCAAAAACGTGCGCTTTGCAAATGCGCAGGTAGAAGGGTTGTGGCTTTTTTGATTGTCTGCCGCATGCGCCTCGGAAGGCAATTTTTCGGTTCAAAACGCGTGTCAAAGTGGGGTATTTTTCTAATATCGATCAATATTTTTTGCAGAAAGGTATTTGAGGTTGTATTTAGCAGCAGGAAATTGTGTGGTACAAGAGATTTACGTGCGCCAATGTGCGCAATGTGCGCAATGTGCGCTGCCATAGCATAAAAATGGCGGAGGGGGAGGGATTCGAACCCTCGGAACGGGGTTGCCGCTCAACGGTTTTCAAGACCGCCGCATTCGACCACTCTGCCACCCCTCCGACAAAAGCACTGCATCATAATATATCATTTTGGGCGCCCGCGCAAGCGCACCACAGCTTTTGCGCACGTCGTTTTTGTGTTAAGCTCTTGACGAACAACACGCCTGGCCGCAACACAACTGGCAGGCACCACAACCGAAAGACGCACATGCCACACACCCCTTACATGCAAGACAACATAATCCCAGCTACAGAGGCTGACGAGGTGTTTATGCGCGCAGCATTAACCGAGGCGCGCGCCGCGGCCGCGGAAAACGAGGTGCCCATCGGCGCGGTTGTTGTTCATAACGGCGTAATCATTGCCCGCGCGCACAACACGCGCGAGGAAAGCACTAATCCTGCAGGTCACGCTGAGTTTTTGGCAATGCAGCACGCGGCTGAAACGCTCCAGCGCTGGCGACTTTTTGGCTGCACGGTGTACGTTACGCTTGAGCCGTGCCTTATGTGCGCGGGCCTCATGCTTAACGCGCGCATTGATCGTTGCGTTTACGCAGCTCATGACCCCAAAGCTGGCGCGGTGGGGACGCTTTACAATGTGAGTAACGATTTTAGGCTCAATCACAAATTTATGGTTACTACAGGTGTTTTGCAGGGCGAAGCGGTAGAGCTGCTTCAAGAGTTTTTTCGGCATCGCCGCAGGTAAAAGCGCCGCAGCCAGGAACAGAGCAGATAGGTACGAAACACGCAGCGCGGCACCTGTACCTCACGCGTCGTCGTGCTATTTTGCATCATCATCCTCTTTTATGCAATATGCAGGAGCCAGCGGATAGTGAACCTGCGACGCAATTAGCACGTTGTTTGCAATAACACGCGGTTCATCATCATCCTCACCAATAACATATACGTGCGAAAATACGGGATTGCACCCCTCAAGCGCCGCATCGAGGGGCTTTCTGTGCGAGCCTTCAAGCGCCGCAATACAGTTTGCCAAATATACACCATTTGGCGTTAAACATGCAGCAAGTGCCTGCGCCCCATCGTGAGTATTAAGTGCGATAAGCGGCCGCGCGCCACCAAATGCATCGTTAATAATAACGTCAAACCGCGTGCCCTCGGCAGCACATTTCTGTAGGTATTTCCACCCGTCATCACACACAACGTGCAGCCTTTGCTCGCCTGTGGCACAAAACTGCGCGCACGCCTCATCCACAAAAAAATGCTCCCGCGCAAGCTCAATAATTCGCGGGTCAATTTCCACACAGGTTACCTGCGCATGTGGACAATGTGCCAGCAGCCATTTTGGCAGAGAAAACCCGCCACCACCAATAACGAGCACATGTCCACTCCAGGCGGCAAGCTGTGCGTTTGTGTTAGCAAGCGGTGACGCACTACCGTTTGCACCCGCACCGGCAGCGTCTGCACTCGCAGCGGCAGCGTCTGCACCTGCAGCGTCTGCAGCACTCGCACCCGCACCACCCTGCTTGCACGCCACAAGCTCGATGAGCTGTTCCATATATTGGTGATAAATGCAGGCAAGATCCCAGCGTTTATCAGGCGAAACATAACACACCGACTGAAACTTATTACCAACATTAAGCAGACGTATGGCGTTGTTGTCGTCGTCGGTGCTGTCAAAAATGAGCGCAGGCCCAAACATTGTTTTCCAGTAAAAATGCGCACCCTTAAGGCGTACTACCACGGCCAACACAATAAGCGACATAACCACCACGGCAAGGCTTATCCACGTGGCAATCATTGCCCACGATTGTAAAAATGTAAGTATATTGTGCATTATTGGCAAAAATCTCCTCGTTTGTATGCTTTGCTAAAATTAAGTCTGTAAATGAGCACGTAACTCGTTTATACTAACTGTGCAATCGAACTTGCGCAATAATCTTTTGTGCAATGAATCCTAACATGGTATTGTACGCCATGTGTACGGACATTTGGAGGCTGCTATGTTTCTTGGTATGGGACCATTCGAACTCATAATTGTTGTTGTTGTAGTGTTGCTTATTTTTGGGCCAAAAAACCTTCCAAAACTCGGCAGCGCGCTTGGTAAAACAGTAAAAAGCGTGCGTGAGGGTCTTGATTCGGCAGAAGAAGAGGCAACAAAAAAGAAGCCAGCAAGCTCTGCTGCAAAGGAAAAAGACGCTGAAGATGTTGTTGTTGATGAGGAGAAATCCGACAAGGACAACGAGTAGTAGCATCAACTGGCAACGCTACCAGCAGCAACTGGCACCGCTACCAGCGGCTACCTGAGCGTACCAGCGGCTACCTGAGCGTACCAGCGGCTACTTGCACCTGTCAGCACGTACCACCACCTACCAGCAACGCGAACATTTACCCAGTTAAAGGACACCTATGGACAAAAAAGAACTCATCCTTACTTCTGAAGGACGTCAAAAACTTGTAGACGAGCTCACCTGGCGTGAAGGCGAAAAGCACGAGGAAATCGTTGAGCGTCTAAAAGAAGCACGTGGTTTTGGCGACCTTTCTGAAAACTCGGAATACGATGCGGCAAAAGAAGAGCAATCGCAAAACGAGTCGCGCATTAACGAAATCCGCCAAATTTTGGCAACGGCAAAAGTTGTTGAGCACATGGCGGGCGAGCTTACGGTGTCTATTGGTACAAAAGTAAAGCTTATCGACGACAAAGGCAAAACGAATACGTTTACCATTGTTGGTACCACCGAAACCGATTCGCTTGCACACAAAATCTCTAATGAATCGCCGGCTGGCGCAGAGCTTATTGGTCATGTAGTGGGCGATTCAATTGCATTTGCCACTCCAGCTGGGAAAACAAAGCACTACACCATTACAGAAATCACTCGCTAGCACATTTACCTGCATGTTTGTGGTTGCGCACATTGTGTGCATATTGTTATGCACCCGTGCGTTTTACGTGTACGCGCTGCGCTTGGTGCAAGTTTAACGCGTGCGTACGCTCCGCCTTCTGCATGTTTGCTGCAAATCGTCTGTAATTAACCGCGTTCTCGTGTGCGTCTCGCATTACGGGGCGCGTTTTGCTATTTTTGTCCGCCCAAGCGTATATAATTTAATGAGCAAGGTCTTATGCATTCCGCGCTGTACAGGTTCGCACCACACGAATGGGTGAGCTACTGTTGAGTTGGCTACTCATGCGTTAGCCTTAGGTTAGCTTTAGGTTAGCCTCGGCTTAACCGCACACGAGCCTCCCTACTGTCGCGTACGCGTATGCTTTGCACATCTACCACGTATACCGTATCTACCAAGGAGAACTATTCATGGCCGAAGTACACAACGCACAAACGCCAACATCGCAAGCGCCCGCAGCTCAGCAGGCGAGCATTAACGACGAGGTTGCCACCCGTCGCCAACGCCGTCAAGCTCTTATCGACGCTGGTATAAACCCCTATCCCATTGCAAGTTGTGTTACCGCACACGCCGCGCAGCTTGAGGAGCGCTATGCCACGCTTGCCGACGGTGATAGCGCAACCGACACCTACAGTGTTGCCGGCCGCATTCGCGCCATTCGCAAGCAGGGTAAAGTGTGTTTCATTGTGCTCGAAGACAAAACGGGCACTATCCAGCTATTTTTGCGCATCAATAATGTGAGCGAAGAAAATTGGAACCTGCTTGGCTACCTCGATTTGGGCGACATTTTGCAGGCAGAAGGCAGCGTGGTGCGTACGCGCAGAGGTCAGCTTTCCATTGCGGTTACGGCGTTTGTGTTGCTGAGCAAAAGCACGCGTCCTCTGCCAGAAAAATTCCATGGTCTTGCCGACAAAGAAATCCGTTATCGTCAACGGTATGTTGACCTTATTATGAATCCCGACGTACGCGACGTATTTGTAAAGCGTAGTCGCATTGTTTCACTCATCCGCCGCTTTATGGAAGAGCAGCACTACCTTGAGGTTGAAACGCCGATGATGCACGCAATTTTGGGTGGCGCGAATGCAAAGCCGTTTACCACGCATTTTAATGCACTCGATTGTGATTTTTACCTGCGTATTGCAACGGAGTTGCCGCTGAAGCGCCTTATTGTTGGTGGTATGGATCGCGTGTTTGAGATTGGACGTCAGTTTAGAAATGAGGGCATGGATCTTACCCACAACCCCGAATTTACCTCGATGGAAGCCTATTGCGCATACTCCGACTTGGCGGGCATGAAAAAACTTACTCAAGATATGTTCCAGCGTATTGCGCGCGAAGTGTGTGGTTGTGCGGAAGGTAATGAGGTTATCGATTACCAAGGCACCGAGGTAGACATGCGTGGAACGTGGCGGAGCCTGCCGCTTGCCGACATTGTTTCTGAAGTGGTAGGCGAGCCCGTGTCGATGGATACCGACGTGGCGCACCTGCGCAAGCTGTGCGACGAACACGAAATTGCATGGCAAGAAGATTGGCAGGCAGGAAAGCTGCTGTTTGAACTCTACGACGAGCTCGGCGAGCAAACGATTGTGCACCCAACCTTTGTGTGCGATTATCCGGCAGAAGTTTCGCCCTTATCGAAACGCAAAGACGACGACCCGCGCCTTACCGACCGCTTTGAGCTGGTAATTTGCGGACACGAGTATGCAAACGCATTTTCCGAGCTTAACGACCCTGTAGACCAGGCACAACGGTTTGCCGACCAGGTGCGTGCGAAGGGCTTGGGCGACGACGAAGCCATGGGTTACGACTACGACTACGTGCGCGCTCTTGAGTATGGCATGCCACCGTGCGGCGGCATTGGCTATGGTATCGACCGCATGATTATGCTGTTTTGTAATCAGGCGTCGATTCGCGACGTATTGCTGTTCCCGCAGATGAAGCCCGAGGTTATTACGAAGCAAGACATTGATAAACAGGTTGGCACACAAAAATAGGCTGAAACTGCACCCAAGCGGCACCTAATTGGCACCGTGAATTGGCACAAGGAGAGAATATGAGCGCTCAATTGCAATCGAATCTTACCCGTGAACAGGCCTTTGACCTGCTAAAACAGTACAATCAAGAGGAGTTTCACATTATCCATGGTGAAACGCTTGAGCGCCTTATGCGCTACTTTGCCCAGATACACGACCCTGAAAACGTGGACTTTTGGGGTCAGGTAGGCATGCTGCACGATATGGACTGGGAAGTGTGTGATGGTGACAAGGATCACACGCTTTGTACCGAGCGCCTTTTGAGCGGTCGTGGCGTATCTGAGCAGCTCATCCATAGTATTCAAACGCACAACTCCGATTTTAACCCCGATCTGCCAAAGCCGGAGCTTAAAATGGAGCGCGTGTTGTTTGCTGCCGACGAAACGTCGGGTTTGATTGATGCGTGTGCGCGCCTTCGTCCCTCGAAATCGTGCCAAGATTTGGAGCTTGCAAGCCTTAAGAAAAAGTTTAAAAACAAAAAGTTTGCAGCTGGATGTGGTCGCGATCAGATGACGCTGGGCGCCACATACAACGATTGTGATGTTGAAACGATGCTTGCGGCCATTTTGGCAGCGTGCAAGGCAACCGACCCTAACCGTGACGCGTGGCTTGCTGCCAACCCAACCTGGCTCGAAGAGCATCCTGATGATACAAACGAAAACCTCTACGCGATTGCTGCACGGCTTTAAACAGGGGTTTTGCGCTGATATTGGTGCTGGGCGCTGCTACGAACGTAAGCCCTCCCGCCAAACGGTGCAGCATGTACAAACGATGCTGCATCTACAAACGGTGTTGCATCTACAAACGGTGCAGCATGTACGTATACCGCAAAGGAAGCAGATTGGCTCATGTTTGAAAACTTTACTCTTTTAGCACGGCGCATATTGGATATCGCCCAACAAGAAGCGCGCGGCCTCGGTAGGCTCTACGTAAGCAATGAGCATATCGTGCTTGCTTTCCTTAAGGAAGGTCGCTGCGCATGTGCGCAGCAGCTTGTCCGCGCAGGCTTTTCGTATGATGCGGTGCTGCCCGAGGTAAAACGCCTTGAGGAGCACAATCAGCCCGAGGAGTCGGGTGGACACGTGCTGTATACGCCTTCAGCAAAGGCAATGCTTGGGCGAGCTATTAGTTATGCCTACGAGCGCAGTGACGATCGCTTTATTACTACGTTTGACATTGTTCGGGCACTGTTTCAGGCTCCAAGCGCGCGCATTATCATTCTTATCGAAAAAATGAACGTGCGCACCAAGGCGCTTGACGCGTTGTGCACCCCCGATGCTGACTCTATTCATGCCGAGATTGTTTCAACGTTTGAAGGAACTCATGAGCCTAAGCTTGTTGAGGTTGCGATGGGCGCGCCGGCAAGCTCGGGCACGCATAAAACGCGGGTAAAAATGCTCAAAAAATATGGGCGTAACCTGGTAAAAAAGGCAAGCGAAGGTAAGCTCGACCCCGTTATTGGGCGCGACAAAGAAATTTTGCGCATGGTGCAAATTTTAAGCCGCCGCCAAAAAAACAACCCGCTTATCTTGGGCGATCCGGGTGTTGGTAAAACCGCCGTGGTTGAAGGATTGGCGCAGCTCATTGCCGATAAAAACGTGCCCGATGTGCTTGCATCAAAAGAAATTTGGTCGCTTGACATCTCCTCTATGCTGGCGGGCGCAAAATATCGTGGCGAATTTGAGGATCGTCTCAAACGTGTGGTAAGCGAAGTGCGTGCTAACGAAACGATTATTTTGTTTATCGACGAAATTCATACGATTATTGGTGCGGGCTCGGCTGAAGGCTCCATTGATGCTGCCTCTATTCTTAAACCGCCACTTGCCCGCAGCGAAATTCAGGTGATTGGTGCAACTACCGCCGAGGAGTATCGCAAGCATATCGAAAAAGATGCCGCACTTGAGCGCCGTTTTCAGCCGGTAATGGTGTCGGAGCCGAGTTGTGCGCAGGCGCTGAGCATTCTTGAGGGATTAAAAGATCATTACGAAACGTTCCACAACGCACACTACGAAAAAGGTGCACTTGAAGAGGCAGTTCGTTTGGCTTCGCGCTACATTCAAGATAGATTTTTGCCCGATAAGGCAATCGACGTTATCGACGAGGCGGGCGCGCGAGCGCGTGTTGCGCAAGGTGTCCATACCGACGAAGAAAAACGCCTGCTTGACGTGGGTAATGGGGCTTGTGCAGCGGCAGGTGCTGCTGGTGCTGCGGGAGAGGCTGGCACGTCTGGCGCTCCGGCTGGCACGGCCGACTCTCGCGCAGATAGTGAGCTTGATGAAAGCGATTTTGCACAAGCTGCCCGCGCAATCGACGAAAAACGAACAGCTCAACTTGCCGCTGCGCGCAAACAAGCTGCTACAAAGTCTGCCGCACGCGTGGTTGTTACCAAAGAAATGATTGCCGATGTAATCTCGGATATTTCGGGCGTGCCCGTGTCTTCGCTTACCGATGAGGAATCATCAAAGCTTTTGCATTGCGAAGAAGAGCTGCATAAACACATTGTTGGTCAGGAAGAAGCAGTTAAAAAGGTAAGCGCGTGCATTCGTCGCAGTCGTTCGCCTCTTAAAGACCCGCGCCGTCCGGGCGGCTCCTTTATGTTTTTGGGACCATCGGGCGTTGGTAAAACAGAGCTTGCGAAAACGCTTGCTGAGTTTTTGTTTGGTACAAAAGACGCGCTTATTAACTTTGACATGAGCGAGTACATGGAAAAACACGAGGTATCCAAGCTTGTTGGTGCGCCTCCGGGATACATTGGCTATGCCGAAGGTGGTGAGCTCACCAAAGCGGTGCGCCGCCGTCCCTATTCGGTAGTGCTTTTTGACGAGGTTGAAAAAGCGCACCCCGACGTGTTTAACGTGCTGCTTCAAATCCTCGAAGAAGGCCGCCTTACCGATGGCCAGGGGCGCGTGGTTGACTTTGCAAACACGGTTATTGTTATGACGTCAAACATTGGTGCGCGCGACATTGCACAAACGGCGCCGATGGGATTTTCGGCTCAGGACGAGGCGGGCTTATCGCACACCGAAATTACGTCACGCGTGCAAAACGAGCTAAAACGTGCATTTCGTCCGGAGTTTATCAACCGTATTGACGAGATTGTGGTGTTCTCGGCACTTAAGAAAGACGAGCTGCGCAAGATTGTAACCATGATGATTGGCGATTTGAACAAGCGCTTGGCGCCGCACGAAATGGAAATTGAACTTACGCCTGCTGCCTGCGATTATATTGCAAAAGAGGGCACCGACCCCATTTATGGTGCGCGTCCCTTGCGCCGAAGCATTCAGCGGCTTATTGAAGACAGGCTGTCCGAGGAATATTTGGCGCATACGTGGAATAAGGGCGATAAGATTACCGTTGATTATCGCGCGGGTGAGCTGGTGTTTAGCCGTGCAAAAGCCGATTTGGAGAAGCTTGCGCGCGTGCGCGAAGAAAGCGTAAACGACGATACGCTCGCGCACGGCAATGGTGCATCTTCGATTGGCGGCGCGAAATTTGGCGCGCCGGCATGCATGTCGCGCGAAGAGGAGCGTGCGCTTGTGGTGCACGGTGATAATCAGGATAGCTTATAATATCAGCTACGATCAGCTACGCGTTTGAGGCACAAAGCAGCGTAAATTGGCGCCTGCTACGTGCCTGGTACGTGCAGTGTTTTAGAACGCCGGCAGCTACACGAGCCTGAAGCGTTTTGATTTGTGGATAGAGGGGACAGTTATGGCAGAACTTTCGCATGCGCACAACCAACACGCGCAGTTCAACACCGCGCAGCCTCATGCTGCAGCGCTTCATGCTGCGCCGTATGATATGGCGGCTGATACTACCATGTGTCCCGCGCCGTGTTCTGCACCGTGTCCCGCGCCTGCGCCCCAACAGCATGGCGATAAAACTGCAGCGTTTGAAGCTGATGCTACGTTTGTGTGCGCCACACCAAACCAACCGCCGCAAGCACAGCAACCACAGAGCTCCCAGCAACCCCAACAACCTCAAAGTTCGCAGCAACCGCAGCAACCCCAAGACGACACGGCCGAGCGTTTGCGCGTGGCCATTGGTCAAACAGCACCAGGCACGTCGCTTCGCTTTGCACTCGACATGATACTTGCTGGTCACATGGGTGCGCTTATTTGTATCGGCGATACCGATAACGTGCTTGCCGCTGGTGACGATGGCTTTACGCTCGACATTTCCTTTACTGCAAACCGCCTGTTTGAACTTTCAAAAATGGACGGTGCCATTGTTATTGACAAAAGCCTTACCAAAATTTTGCGTGCAAATTACCACCTTAATCCCTCGGCATCGCTGCCTACGTCCGAGACGGGCATGCGCCACCGCACAGCTGCGCGTATGAGCCTGCTTACGCGGGCAACCGTGATTTCGGTGTCGGAGCGCCGTCAGGTGGTTGCGCTGTACGTTAATGGTCGTGGCCATCAGCTTTTGTCGGTGCCTGAGCTTATGAGCTCGGTAAATCAACTTTTGGTGTCTATGCAATCTACGCGCGCGCAGCTCGATCGTTCGCTTTTGCGTCTTACCACGCTTGAGCTTGACGACTATGTAACGCTTGCCGATATTGTTGACACAATTTACCTGTTTGAAGTGCTTATTTCTGTGTCCGAGCAGCTCGAAGACATTATTATTCAGCTTGGTAGCGAAGGTAGAACGGTTGAAATGCAGCGCGAGGAGTTTATTGGCAACGCGTCGCAAGAGTACACGCTGCTTATTCGCGACTACGCAAAAGATTCGAGCGAGGAGAACGCAACGCGCATTCGCGCCGTTATGCATGACACGGCAAACACCAAGCTCCGCAGCGCAAAACGCGTGGCTGAGCTGCTTGGATTTGAAAACAAAACCGAAGATTCCATTATGGTGCCCCTTGGTTTGCGCACGCTGTCTAACGTTTCGGTAGTGCGCAAGGGTATGGCCGATAAAATCGTGGACGAATTTGGTTCACTTCAGCAACTACTTGATGATATTGAGCAAAACCCATCACGCTTGGATAACCTGGGTGTTGACAATCCATCAATATTGGCAAACAGCCTATACAGAATGTGGGGTAAGCGGGCATGACGCACGTGGAAATGCCGCAGGTAGAAGCTCCCGTGTGCGCGTCGCAACCAACGCGGTCTTTGCCGCAATCAGCACAGCCCGATACCTGCGCAATCATCGCAGCCGGCGGTGTTGGCAAGCGCTTTGGCAACCCCAATGGCAAGCAGTATGCACGCATTTGCGGCAAGCCGGTTGTATATTGGTCTATTCGCGCAATGGCACGCACACCTTCGGTTGCCTGCATTGTCGTTGCGGTTTCGCAAGAAAAATATGATGAAACGTGCGCACTTGTTGATGCTATTGAGCGCGAATTTGAGGGAAACATTACGCCCGAAACGCCCGCGCCCTTCACACCTGTTGCGCATGCCGCAAGCACGCACGCGTGCCCTATTGCGGTGTGCCTTGCGCAAGATACGCGCCAAAATACAGTAGCTGCGGCCTTGAGCTGCGCGCATAAGGAGTTTATAGACAACGCACAGTATCATATTTCCTTTGTTGCTATTCACGACGGTGCACGCCCGCTTATTCGTAGCTGCGATGCCGAGCGAGCTATTTGTGCCCTGCGCGAACATCCTAGCTATGCAGGTACGCTGTGTGCGCACCGCGTAACTGATACATTAAAGCAGGTAGATAGTACGCGCGTTGTAGCAACGCCCGATAGGAGCCTGTTTTGGTGCGCGCAAACGCCGCAAGTGTTTGCCACAGACATTATTTCTGCAGCTCACAAGCGTGCAAGCGACGACGGTTTTACGGGTAGCGACGATGTGTCGCTGGTTGAGCACCTAGCGTTGGTAAACCACACGAACGCTTACGTGCATGTAGTGGAATCGCCACGCGATAACATTAAAATTACGCTTCCCGAAGATTTAGCAATGGCGCAAGCACTTATGAGTGAGCGCCTGAGCGTGAAAAGGAGCTCGTAGACATGCGTATTGGCCATGGGTATGATGTACACGCATTTGCACCAAACCGAAAATGCATTATTGGCGGGGTTGATATTCCGTGTCCGGTGGGGCTTATGGGTCATTCCGATGCCGATGTTGCCGTGCATGCGCTTATGGATGCGCTGCTCAGCGCCGCACGCGCGGGCGATATTGGTGAACTCTTTCCGCCAGATGACCCCGCGTTTTTGAACGCCGATTCGTGTGAGCTTTTAGCGCAGGTGGTGGAGCTCCTTGCACGCAAGGGGTTTGTTATTCTCGACTGCGACTGTACAATTGCGGCCGAGATACCAAAAATTTCGCCCTATCGTGCACAGATGCAGGCAAAGCTTGCCCACGTTATTGGTGTTTCGCCTAATCACGTGGGTATTAAAGCAACTACCACCGAGCACCTGGGGTTTGTTGGAAAAAAAGAAGGTATAGCCGCATGGGCATGCGTGCTGCTAGACGATAGCCAAGTGGGGGATTGTGATGCTCATTTACAATAGCCAAACACACAAAAAAGAAGAGTTTATACCTGCCGAAAAAGGGCGGGTGCGCATGTACGTGTGTGGTCCTACCGTGTATGACCAAATTCACATTGGTAACGCGCGCACGTTTTTGTCGTTTGACACCATTCGCCGCTATTTGCAGTACAAGGGCTATGAAGTGGTGTTTGCGCAAAACCTTACCGATGTTGATGACAAAATTATTAACCGTGCAAACGAAAACGGTGTTGAAGCAAGCGAAATTGCACGTACCTTTTCAAGCGCGTTTATTGAACAAATGCACCGTTTTAACATTTTGGATCCCGACATTCGCCCGCGTGCAACGCAGGAAATTCACGCGATGCAAACTATGATTCAAACGCTCATCGCCAATAAGTGCGCCTATGTTGCCGATAATGGTGATGTGTACTTTTCCGTTCGCTCTGACGCCAGCTATGGAACGGTTTCTGGCCGTAATCTCGACGATTTGCGTGCAGGTGAGCGTGTAGAGGTAAACGACGCAAAACGCGATCCGTTTGATTTTGCGCTTTGGAAGGCGGCAAAGCCGGGTGAACCGGCATGGGATAGCCCCTGGGGCGCAGGTAGACCTGGTTGGCACACCGAGTGCTGCGCGATGATTCACCATTATCTTGACGCGCCTATCGACATTCACGGCGGTGGTCAGGATCTTATGTTTCCGCATCACGAAAACGAAAATGCACAGTCGGTGTGCGCCTGGTCACAGCCGTTGGCGCACTATTGGATGCATACCGGTATGCTGCGCGTTGACGGTGAAAAAATGTCGAAAAGTTTGGGCAATTTTTACACGCTTAAGGACGTGCTCGACACGTATTCGGCCGATGAAGTGCGCTTGCTTATGCTGCAAACGCATTACCGTGCGCCGCTTGATTTTTCGTTTGAGCGCCTGAAGGGTGCACAAGGCACATTGGCGCGCATTAAAAGTTGCGTGAAAAACTTGCGCTGGGCTGCCGAGCACGATAGCGAAGGCGCTGGTGCTGGTGGTGCTGCCGTTGGCGGCGCTGGTGTTGGTGCTGGTGCTGACGGCGACGCCGATGCTGCCGATGCTGCCTTGGAATTTGACAGCGCATTTGGAAGAACTATCGACAAAGCACAGATTGAATTTGTTCAGCAAATGGACGATGATTTTAACGCCGCGGGAGCACTTGCTGCCATATTTAACCTGGTAGCAGCCGCAAATAAGTACCTTGACGCGGCGGGCGCACATCCATCTGTTGCTCTTGCTTTACGCGCGGCCGACATGCTCTGCGAGCTGTGCGGCGTGCTTGGCATTGCGCTTACTCGTCCTGTCCAACAAGATTTGCCTTCTGAGCTGCTTGATGTTGCGCGTGAGCTTGCCGGTTATGAGGGCAGCGACATTGATGCTGCGCAAGAGGCGCTGTTGTCTGCACGTGCGACGGCTCGTAGCAACAAAGATTGGGCGCGCGCCGATGCAATTCGCGACAAAATATCAGCGCTTGGCCTTGTGGTGGAAGATACTGCCGCAGGTACGCGCATTAAACGCAAAGAGTAGTGGGCGTGTGAGCACGGCTGTTGTCGGCTTGTAATGAACAACAATCAGTAGGGAACAGCAAGTAGGTAACAGCTAACAACCAACATCAAGTTGGCAGCAATCAGCAACAAACAACCAACGCATAAGGTGGTATTCATGAACGGTAGGCGAGAAGCTCGCTCTTACAACACATCAAACAGGCAAAATAGCAACGCGCTGTCCCGCAAACGCGCACGTCGCGGGGGCAATGGACGTTTTGAGCGCAGTCGCGACGGGCAGTCTTCCGGTTTTTCTTCGAGCTTTGCGGGAAAGCCGCGCGCGGGCGCTTTTTCCCGCGGCAAGCAGCATACAAAGCCGCAGGTACGAAAGTCACGTGCCGGAGCGCAGGTGCACTATATTGAGGGCAGGCGGGCGTGCAATGAGGCGCTTTCGCTTGCTATGCCGCTTATGCGGGCGCTCATTCAAAAAGACGTGCAATCGCCGGACATTCGCGCATTTGAACAGGCGTGTATTGCGCGTGATATCCCATGTGAGTATGTGTCTAAGGCGGCGCTTGATGCGGCAAGTTCGCATGGCGCGCATCAGGGCGTTATGCTTGTTACCAAGCCTTTTACCTATACCGAATTTGCTGATGTGCTGCGCACAATCGATGAGCGTGCAGCTGCAACGCCGGCGTTGCCGCAGCTTGTTGTGGTGCTCGACCATGTTGTTGATGAGGGCAACTTAGGTGCTTGTGTTCGCTCAGCCGAAATTGTGGGCGCTACGGCGGTGATTATTGCAAATGCCCGCGCGGCGCAGGTTGGCGTGGGCGCTTACAAAACGTCGGCAGGCGCGGTGCTGCGCGTGCCAATTGTGCAGGTAGCAAACGTTGCGCGCGCTGTTTTGGAGCTTAAAGACCACGGATTTTGGGCCATGGCCGCAACTGAGCATGCCGAGCGCGCGGTGTGGTCGTCGCCCACTGCGGGCAACGTGTGCCTTGTTATGGGCTCTGAGCAGCAGGGTATATCGGCGCTGGTGCGTAAAAGCTGCGACTTTGAGTGCAAACTGCCGCAGCGCGGTGTTATTGAGTCGCTTAATGTTGCTCAGGCAGCAACGGTTATGTGCTATGAGTGGCTGCGCGTAAACGAAGCGGCACTTATGGCGGGCGATGGTGGCGGTGCTGGTGCTGCTGGTGCTGTTGATAATGCGACAGCCAATACGGACGAATTTTTTCAATCGTAATGTGAAGCGTTAGCAATGCCGATAAACGCAAAACCGCTGCTTGTGGTAGATGGATACAATGTGTTGCTTGCCTCTGATTTGTATAGTGCAACTCCCGGTACGCCCGTTCCTGCGGGTGGTTATGCAACAGTGGCGAGCGCGCAGGACACCGACGTGATGTATTCGGCGCGAGAGCGGCTGGTAAGTGACGTTGCGGCGTATGCACACGGCACGTACGAGGCCTGCGTTGTGTTTGATGGCACGCGCAACAAGTCGAAAACGCCTGCAACGGTGCAGGTAGCGGGCGTGCGCGTGGTGTTTTCTCGTGAGGGCGAAACTGCGGACGACGTTATCGAGCGCCTGGTTACCCGTGCTCGTGAACAGGGGCGACAGGTTACGCTTGTAACAAATGATAGAACCATTCGCTCCTCGGTGGGGTCGGTTGTAACGCGGCTTTCGAGCACGTTGCTGCTTAAGGAAATAGTTGCGCGCGATGCGGACGTGCACGAATATCAGCAGGTACATACGTCGACAAAGATGACTATTGAGCAGCGTATCGACGAGGACACGCGTCGGCGGCTGTGGGAGATGCTGGGCAGATAGCGCGGCCGTAGTATTGCTGGCGGTTGTGGCATGCGTCTACAGCATATGCACATTTTTCAAAAAAGTACTAGCACAAACGCGCATAAACCGTTACTATAATTATGCACTGCTGGCGTAGCTCAATGGTAGAGCCCTGGTTTTGTAAACCAGTTGTTGTAGGTTCGAGCCCTATCGCCAGCTCCATTGCACATTCAAGCCGAGCCCCGCGCTCGGCTTTTTCTTTTTGCCGTCACTCTCTGCCCGCTGCGCAATGTATGTTGTTGTGTTATAACAATGTGTGCGTTATGCCGCATAAAGGTAATGGCGTGCGGTGTTACATTGCGTTGGCATATCCAGAAGGAGCGTGAGTTACTATGAGACAATCGAGCAGTTATGTTATTGCAAACTCCTTCGGGGGGGGCTTTATATTTTTATTCGTCGACTGACCGTTTTGTTGCTTACGAGCATGATGTTTGTATTTGCAAGCGGTATTTATGCTGGTAAACCTGCTTATGCTGACGATGCGTTACCGTATGAAATTCGTGCCACCATTATTACGGAAGAACAATACAAAGGACTTTCTCTTTCTACTCCTGGTTTTTATGGTTGGGGAGCTGAACACTATTCGTTTACACAGAAAAACTTGGTGTCTTCTAAACAGCTTGAAAACAACCTGAATGAATATAAAGTTGTTTATCAGGTTGACAAAATAGCACCAGAAAACCATCGTGAAGGTGAAACAGTAAGATATCGTCTTGAAAACGATGAATATGAGTTCGGAGATTTTCAAGAGCTCACTATTAAAAGGGATGATAAAAAAGGCGTGTATTATGCCGATTTTACCTTTAAAGACTCTCTTTATACTTCGAAGCCGTTATCCCTGATTGACGAGCATAATACAAGCATTATTCTTAAAAAGGACATTGAGAATTTTCCTATTATGCTTAATGGTATCGAAGATACCGCAACAATTTCAGCTACTGAAGACAAAAGCGGAAATGAAATTGGGATTGGTGTGGAACCAAACGATGATGGTACGATTACAGCCTCGATTGAGTTATCGCAGAAGGCGGTCGGTACAATAGTTACCATCAACGACGCCAAGTATACTGTTCAGTCTGTTGAAAAGCAGGACGACGGTTTTATTGTGCATGTGAAAAAGATTGAAACCGTAACGAAAGACGTAACATTTACAATTAAGCGTCCTTACGCTTTGGCTAAGATGCCCGGCACACTATGGAAAATTTCTACTGGTTGCGAAACAAAAACCGTTAAAATCGATGTCCCAGAAGGCAGAGACGATATAACCTTTTCACAGCGGGTAACCTACATTAAAGACAATCCAACCATTACCCTTGCGCTTCAAAAATTCCCTGGCGTAGGAGCGATGCCTTGGGCGGGCGCTACAGATATTGTCAAACAGACCTTTGACGAAGCTAAAGGCACGTATTCAGCGACGCTTGCTCGTCTCATGCAAATTCAAGTAATTACCGTAAATGATACCCTTACGTATAATGGAGTAGTTAAAGCTTCCTTAGTAAGAAATTTGAATTTCACGCTCACGGATGATAATGGCAATAATGTAGATACTAAAGCTGAAGTAACGACGGATATACATGACATTTCTACCTATACATTGCATAATATTTTGCCAGGTACGTACAAACTCTCGCTATCAACCACTGATGATGCTACGCGGAAAGCATATAACCTGAGCGGTGACTATCGTATAACGTTTAAGGATGACGGAACTCTATTGATGAATCACCTGGGAGATGGTGAGCAGGCGTCATATTATGCTGCGGGTGCATCTACAGATGCAGTTGTTGGCAAAACTACGCTTGCGGGAACAAAAACTAAATTTATTATTGCCCTTGGACATAATCCAACATTTACAAAATCAGTGCGTGTAGCTGCTCCTGGCACAAATAAGCAAAATAAATTTGCAACAAGCGTATACGCCAACGTGGGCGATACGGTCGAGTTTGATATAACAGTTAACCTTCCTAGAGATTACAACATTCTGTGGAAGTTTGGGTCATTTTGCTCCTTTGGTCTGAAGCGACCACTTATCTGTACTGATACAATTGACCCGCGCCTGAAGATTGACGAAACAAGTATTCGCGTGGTTGATAAAGATGGTAAGACGCCGGATAAGATAACTGCTGCATATGACACTACCGCACGTAGTATTACGTGCAAGGATGGCCGCGATATGCTGGTAAAAGACTCGTACAATCCTAAAGATATCATGGCGTCGCTCGATAAGCCGTTTGGGTTGCGGGCTGAAGAAGATGTTTTACACCTGCGGTTTAGTGCTGTGGTTTCGTCGTTTAAACGCGAGGGAACCAATACTGAAGAAGCAATTAATAACATTATTACCGATTCAAAGACAACGATTTTACCGTATAAAAAACTAACAGTAAAAAAGCTCTGGCAAGATGCCAGCGGTAAAGAGCTTACGCAGCTGCCTTCAGTGATATATGTGCAGTTGCTCGCGAATGGCACGCCTCAGGGTGATTGCGTTTTGCTCAACAAAGATGGTAAATGGCAGCATGAGTTTATTAACTTGCCAAGCAAGGATAAGGATGGCAAGGACATCGTGTATACTGCAGCCGAGTTGACTAAAAAAGATGGCGCAATAGTACAGGAAAAAGGTACGATGACTGTTGAAAATCAGAAATTTGTTGTTGGATATATGTGTAAGTACAATGTAGTAACTATTACGAATAAGCAACAGCTAGAACCAGCACCTACGCCGGAGCCGGAACCACCAACTCCAACGCCGGAACCACCAGCACCGGCACCGGCGCCTGTACCAACACCAACACCGGAGCAGCCAACACCCGCACCAGCCGCACCCGCAGAGCCAGGACCCGAGCCCGTTACACCCGAGGCCGCGGCTCCTCAGCAGGCGCCTCAAAGAAAGGCAATCCCTCAAACGAGCGACGCGACAACACCTATGCAGACGCAGGCAGGCGCGCTTGCGGCAATTGCGTTGCTTTTGTGTGCGTTTGGCGCAGTATTTCGCGTGCGCAGATCTGCGTAACGCGCTGTTCTGCCAGCAATTATGGTGGAAATATGAGGGAGATACGCCCGGCTAGGTGGAAACGATTGACAAGAAGCAAAATGCGTCGTAATATCTCTTTCGCTCAAGAACGAATCCGCGTAAACACCTCACGTGCTTTGTGGCTTCGCTACACGCGAAAAAGCGTAGAATTCGTGGTTGTCTGTAAATCACGTCACACTACGTCTTTGTTTTTGAGATGCTTGTAACAGTTGGGGGTATGGCACAGCGGCAACTGCGGCGGACTGTAAATCCGCTCCCTCTGGGTTCCTTGGTTCGAGTCCAAGTACCCCCACCACTGCCCGTGTAGCTCAGTCGGTAGAGCACTTCGTTGGTAACGAAGAGGTCACCGGTTCAAATCCGGTCGCGGGCTCCATTAGGCTTAATGCCGGTGTAGCTCAGCTGGTTAGAGCACACGGCTCATACCCGTGATGTCACTGGTTCGAATCCAGTCACCGGTACCAGTAAGCAATGTAATGCGCGCCTGTGCGTTGCATGAAATATTGTTTGGTCACAAACATGTAGTTGTTGTAGATGGCCGATAAGGTTGTTTTCAAGAAGGAGGACGGCAATGGCCAAAGAAAAATTTGATCGTAGTAAGCCGCATGTGAATATTGGTACGATTGGTCACGTCGACCACGGTAAGACTACCCTTACCGCAGCCATCACTAAGGTTCTTTCCGAGCAAGACGGCTGCAAAGCAGACTTTACTGCATTCGAGAACATCGACAAGGCTCCTGAAGAGCGTCAGCGTGGTATTACCATTAACGTTGCTCACATTGAGTACGAAACTTGGGAGCGCCACTATGCACACGTAGACTGCCCAGGTCACGCCGA
>CAMPVF010000012.1 GCA_946997485.1 uncultured Atopobium sp. | reverse complement strand
TTAAGTTGTTTAGTATTTACGATAAAATCGATTTTATCGCTAACGCTCCTAAAAAGGCTTGATTGTACAATTCTGTTTCTAAAAAGTCCGAACGCAACAATACCCACGGCCAAAACTATAAAACCCGCAATGAACAGCGCCTTTCCCCTGTTTTTATGGTGCTTGTGCATAGCTTGCCTCCCGTTTACCGCGTTTAGGATATTATACATAACCTCACACACGGCGTGCAATACCTCATGATGCCACTTGTTCTTTTCGGCGTCGCGCACAGGGTTTGAAGAAAGTTGGTGGTGCGGGTAGTGCGGAGCTTGGCGGGAAGATTGCTAACAGGTGGAATGCCGATATGCTCGCACAAACTCATCCACGGAAAGCGTCGCCGCGTCAAAACCCATAGCCTCGCCCAGCTTTACCACGTCGGGCTTGTCGAGCTTTGCTTGGTTGAGCAAATCATTATGCAAAAACAATTCGCGCGCCGACCCATCAAACGAAACACTGCCATGTACCAGCACAATCACGCGGTCAAACGCACGCGCCACAAAATCCATGTCATGCAGCACGGCAATCACAATTTTTTGTTGAGAAACAAGGTGGGCAATAATAGCTTCTAAACGCTCCTTGCTGGCATCGTCTTGCGCCATAGTGGGCTCGTCCAAAAGCACAACCTGTGTATCCATTGCCACAATGGACGCAATTGCAACCATTTTTCGCTCGCTTGGACTTAAATCGTAGGGGTTTACCTGGCTTTTGTTTAAAAGTCCCACAAGCGTAAGGCTTTCTTGTGCGGCCGTCTTGGCGTCTTTTTCGTCCATGCCCGTTTGCAATAGTCCAAACATAACCTCGCGCAGCACCGTTGATTCAAATATTTGGTCATCGGGATTTTGAAAAACAAAACCAATGTCGCCCGCGCAGTCAGCAACTGAAACATCCGCGATATCCTGCCCGTTTAAGCAAACGCAGCCTGCTTGAGGAGTAAGAAGTCCACGCAACAGCTTAAGGAGCGTTGTTTTTCCGGCGCCGTTTTGACCAACAATTGCGCAGGTACCAGGTACAAAAGAAATATTCAGTTTATTGAATATGGTTGCTGTTTGCGTGTGTGAAAACGTTACGTTGTGCAAGCTAATGGAGTGAGTCATCATACACGCTCCTTTGTTTTGGCAGGTACGCAGGTTGTATCAGGCGCAGCAGGCGTATCAGGCACACTAGGTGTACTAGCCGTATCAGGCGCACCCCCCGCGCGCAACACCTCAACAGCGTCATGTAACGTGGTTGGATACAGCCCATTCGTGCAGCGCAGCGAAAGCTCCTTACATACCTGCGTATATACGGGCGGATGCACGCCATAGGTTTCAAGATCTTCACGCGAAAATATGCACTGCGGTGTATCAAAATCTATAAGACTCCCGCCGCTCAGCAGCATGACGCGGTCGCTATACTGCGCAATTTTTTCCATCTTGTGTTCAACCATAATAATGGTTTTACCCTGCTGTTTTAGCGCTTCTGCCGCGCTAAACACTTCCTTTGCGCCTTGAGGGTCGAGCTGCGAAGTGGGCTCATCGAGCACAATAATGTCGGGCTGCATAACAAGCGTACCAGCAATAACCATACGCTGCATCTGCCCACCCGAAAGGTCGTAGGGCGAAGCGTTGCGAATGTCGTCTATGCGCAGCAGCTCCATAATGTTTTCAACACGCCTATTCATTTCTTGTTGAGAAATACCTAGGTTTTCCAGGCCAAATGCAATCTCTTCATACACGGTAAGCTTGGCGCCCGTAATTTGGTTAAACGGATTTTGAAACACCAGCCCCACTTTTCGACACAGCACGTCGATAGATGTAGTTTTCACGTTGCAGCCATCAACTTCAACACTACCGCCATACGCGCCGTGGTATAAATTGGGAACGAGCCCCAACAACGCCTGCGCAAGGGTTGATTTTCCGGCGCCGTTAGCGCCAATCACGCCAATAAATTCGCCCGCTGCTATTTCGCACGAAATATTATTAAGTGCCAAGGTCTTTGCATAGGGATACCGATATTTCAAATGATTAATACGCACCGCTACCATGGCATCCACCCCACAATACCTGCGCATTTAAGCAGCGCAAACAAAACGGCCGCCGCAAAAACAACGCAGCAGGCGGCAAAACAGGCTGTGTCGAAAACTGAGGGCACAAACGGCGTTATAAACGTTTTTTTGTTTGTACACGAAAAACCACGCACTTCGAGGGCTATTGCCCGCTCGCGCGCACTCATAAACGACGAAATCATAATGGGCGAAATAAGCGGCACAAAGGCCTTAAAGCGCGTGACCAGCGATCCTGTTGTGCGCAAGCCGCGGCTGCGCTGCGCATCGAGAACCACTGACGTGTGCTCGGTTATTTGCGGAATAATTTGAAATAGCGACACAAACACGTAACCAAATTTTGGGGAAAAACCGGCTTTTACCAGCTCTTGGAGCATGTCGGACGGTTTGGTAGTAAGGGTAAGTACGCAAAATGCAAAGGATATGTTGAAAATGTTTAAAACAATTTTCATGGCAAATTCAAACCCCTCTTTGCGCGCAACCAAAGGTCCCAGCGCAAAGAGAGGCGTGTACGTGCCCGATCTAAAAAACGTTTGTACAACAAAAATGGTGACGATGATAAATCCGGTAACTTGAAGCACGATTTTTGTTTTTGCAATAACCTTGGAGCACGCAAGCAACAGCACGCTCAGCGCAATAAACAGCACGCCAATAGCATGGCCTCCTACCAGCCCCGGCACGCCTATCGCACACACCACATATGCAAGTTTGGTTTTTGGAGATAAGCCATTCAAAAACGAATGTTTATCTACAAATAGGCTGATGCTTTTCATGCTGCTCAAACAGGTTATTCATCAAGGTTTTCATCATGAGATTGATAAAGCCCAATCAAGCGTTGTGGAAGCGCTTTATAAATGCCCGCAGCGAGGAACAGCACGACAATTTTATCGGGAATGTCTACAACGAGCTCATCAACGAACGATGCAAAGAAGCCCTGCGAGCCCATGGCAGCAAACACGGCGTCGCCCCATACGTTTCCGGTGGTACCGCCCCAAAAAATCATGTTGAGCGGCGTAGAAATAATAATGGCTATAGCTGCAACAATAAGACTCGTAACAAGAATGTGCTGCCACTTGTCCATGTAATTGAGGCGCGCGGCAATACCTACACTAACGCCAATAGCTGCGGCAGTAATGCTATACACCGTTGAAATGGGGTCGATGGTAAGACCATATACAATATTTGTTAAAAAGCCTGCGATGCCACCCACCACAGGACCTGCCAAACACGACGAAATGCACGTTCCAAGAGTTCCCAACCAAAGTGGAAGTTTAAGCACACTGGCAAATAGTTTTGCAACGTAATTAATGCCAATAGCCGCAGGTATAAGCACGAGTGATGCGGTTGATAACTTAAAACTCCAAAGGTTTTTGGCTGCTTTCATGGCGAAGGCTTCCTCTCCAGACGAAGCACTAATTTACATTGAGAACTATTATACTCGTTCAGAAAAGGTCCAGACAGCAATTTTTATACAATTTTTAGCACGTTTGCGCACGTAAAGTGCCCATGTTGAAAACTCTGTGCAAATATATAGCGTAAGCTACAGAAACGACTTCTCGCCAAGTTTTAAACACGGCTTTAACGCGCGCGACACACAGCGCCGCCCTACTATGCGCACCTGCTATACCAGCCGCAACATCATTGCAAACCTGGTTCCCATCTGTCATACTATATTCATCCTACCTAAAAGTAGCGACGCATACGTCGCAAGTTTGAGGTGACTATGATTAAACGAGACTTTTATTTAAACCGCATCATTCATCACATGTGGAATGGCGAAGTTAAAGTTATAACCGGTATTCGCCGCTGTGGCAAGTCGGTGCTGCTATTCGACCTATTTTACGATTACTTGCTTTCTCAGCATGTGCCAAAAGACCACATCATAGCCATAAAGCTCGACCAAAGACGCTATTACATGTATCGAAATCCCATTACGCTGTGCGATTACGTTGAAAACCGCGTGTTAGAACATCGTGATGAAAAGTTTTATCTTTTTATTGACGAAGTTCAGTACACACAAAAAATTGTTGATAAGGAACACGGCGGCATAGAAATTTCTGTATATGACATGCTCAACGAGCTAAAAGCCTATGACAACCTGGATGTGTATGTAACGGGCAGCAACTCAAAGGGTCTTTCGAGCGATATTGCGACAGAGTTTCGTGGGCGCGCAACACAAATACATGTATATCCACTCTCATTTGAAGAATTTTATGCGCACGCAAGCGGAAACACAAACGGAAACACAAACAGCAATCCCGCCGAACAAGAAAACGCACACGTAAATGCGCGTGATGCCCTTGACACGTACATGTTGTATGGCGGTATGCCGCGCCTGCTGAGTTTAAACACCGAGCAGGACAAGAAGGAATACCTGCTTTCCCTCTACAATGAGCTCTACATACGCGACATCGTGGAACGCAACGGTGTAAAGCGCGAGGACGTTCTCGAGGATATTCTCGATTTCCTTGCCTCACAAATTAGTTCACTCACAAATCCTTCTAACGTTGCACACGCGCTTACAAGCATGAAAAAAGAGCAGGTAAACAGCAGTTTAGTGGCTAACTACATACAGTACAGCATCGACTCGTTTTTGGTGTCAAAGGCGAAGCGCTACGATGTAAAGGGTAAGGCATATTTCAACTATCCAAACAAATACTACTACGCTGACATGGGACTCCGTAATGCGCGGCTTAATTATCGCCAGTACGACCCCGGTCACATGATGGAAAATATTATCTACAACGATCTTGTCCGGCGTGGGTACAGCGTGGACGTAGGCGTAATAGCCGACAGAACAAACGGGGCAAATGCGCAAAAAGAAATTGATTTTGTTGTTAATAATGCAGATAAAAAGCTGTATATCCAATCAGCGTTTCGTATGGATACCACGCAAAAAGAAACCACCGAGCTTGCATCGCTCATGCTCACCGGGGATTTCTTCAAAAAGGTTGTTGTACGCATGGATATTCCGCATAGCTTTTACGACGACAGTGGTATTTTCCATTGCAATTTAATTGACATGTTGCTTAATCGTGTTGAGTTGTTTTAGTACGTCTGGGCTGCAAACGTGCCTTGTGCTCACGTCTGTGCGCACAAGGCACCACGAGCGACCCTAGGACAGGTTAAACGTTTTTGTCACTTTGCCCTCGCCACCCAGCGGGGATGCAATTTCCACCCGGATGGGCTCTTTTTTATCGCGCAACACAAATGCCTCGGTATAGGTAAAGCTACCACCAGCCTGAATTTGCGTTTGCACATGCGTTGCCTTTGGGTCGTAGCCCTTAGGTTTGTGCACAAAGAACGGCGTGTTACTCAACGTTGCACCCTTTTGGAACACCTTAATTTCCCAATCAAGCATGTTGCTCGTTTTATCTTTTTGCTTGTTAGTAGCCTCATACGTAACGAGCACCGTTGGGTTGCCATCGTGATCCTCGCCCGAAACCACCGCATTTTTAATGGTTATGTGATAGTGACCGTTTGCCACATCGCCATCGGGATTTTCGTCGGAGACAGCGTTGACGTCTTGTTTACTTGCATCGTCACTACCAGAACCGCTGTCACTGTTAGCACTATTGGCACTGTTGGCATCGCTACCCTTAGACGAGTCGCTTGCAGCCGCAGACGTACCAGCACCCGAGGTGTCGTTGAGCTTATCGGAAGCAGCCTGAAGCGCAGCACCGTAAAAGGCCTGCGTAGCGAGCATAATTGCAAAACTCACAATCGAAATAATAAGTCCCGCGTAGGTAATGCCCTTACCGCGACGTTTGTTGTGCTTAATGCCCAGCAATCCCACAATAGCAAAAATGAGTCCGAGCACCGAAAACACGCACGTGAGGTTATTAATTATAGGCACCCACGAGATAACAAGTGCAACAACGCCCATAACCAGGGACGTAATGCCCATTGCGCTTATGGGCAGCGGTGCTGCAGTAAAGTTGCTATGAGGTTGAGCTGTGGGCTGCGGGGCAGCCTGTGGTGCAACCTGTGATGCAGGCTGCGGTACGGGCTGTGGTGCCGGCTGCGGGGCAGGTTGAGGGGTAACTCGAGGGGCAGCTTGCGCGGCGGCGCTGTGTTTAGCCATGTGAGAAGCCATGTTGTTCCTCCTTGGGTGTATGCGACATGAGCAACACGTTACACCTTGTTAAAAACAAGGATTTAACAAAATGGTAGTACCCATCTTCGCAAAAAACAAGGCTCAATTATAAGGTTTTACCAGCGGTTACGCGTCGAGCGAGGGGTTACGCGACGGCGGCGGCTGCGCGTCGAGCGAGGGTTGCGCTGCGGCAAGGGCGCTGCACAGCGCACGGCACAGATGCACTCGCACAACCGTGCATTTTAGTGGATGCTGCTAAAGCACGCGCACCTCTTATAAAAACGTACGAGTGATATTAGAAAACTACCCACCGCCGGTGCGCGATGCAACCAGACGGTGGGACTTTTCAACCCCAAAGGGACTTTCAAGCCCGCATGGGAACTCTCAAACCCTAGGCAGTAACACCCTAGTTAGTACCAATGCTCATTGTTTCGGGCAGCGTTGCACCACCGTCGATAACAAACTGTGCACCGGTAATGTACGAAGCTTCGTCGCTACCAAGGAACGCAAACAGCTCGCCAACCTCAATGGGTTTAGCAAGACGCTTCATTGGCACGTTCATAGCAATAGCGTTGATTGCGCTCTCTGGATCATCAGGATTAGATTCAACAGCCATTTTTTCAACCATAGGCGTACGTGCATAACCAAGCTGCGAGCAGTTAACCCTAATGTTGCGATCTGCGTATTCAACAGCCAGGCATTTTGTTAAGCCTACCAGCGCTGCTTTAGTTGTTGCATATGCAGCCTCACCAGCGTCGGCAACAATATCACCAGTAACAGAAGACGCAATAACAATCGCGCCACCCTTATTCTTGAGCAAATAAGGAACTGCAACCTGGCAGGTATTCCAAACGCCCTTGATATTTACATCAATGTGAAAGTCGCGCATCTCATCGGTCATTTCCTCAAAAGGTGCCAAACGACACACACCAGCATTGCAGCATACAACGTCGAGTTTGCCAAACTTAGCAACTGTTTGCTCAACAGCTTCCTTCATCTGGTCTTTCTTGGCAACGTTGCCTACATACGTGATAATGTCGGCATTGTAGGTTTTCCTAAGGCGCTCGGCGGTTTGCTCAACTGCGGGCGACATATCAATCATGCACAGCTTAGCACCGTATTTTGAATATGCTTCGCTAATACCTTCGCCCAAACCAACTGCGGCACCTGTAACAACTGCAACTTTACCTGCTAACTTTGCCATAATACACTCCTTTAACTCCATGGCTGTGTTTAAAACTTAACAGCAGTTCTACACCCTTATGAGCTTTGTTGAAAACCCAACCGGAAAGCCCAACCGGATGTTGAAAACTCAATGGCTGTGTTTAAAACTCCTGTTCACCTTCGGGTGTTTCGATGAGCACCTTAGTTTTGCGCCAACGTACGCAAACCATCCAAAGCCAAATCAGCACGCCAACTCCCATGTAAACGCCAAAGGACATCCACGAGCCGCGACCCTGACCCAGTGTGCAGAAGTATGCAATGGCAATCATAATAACCATCGCTAATAAGCGTGTGAAATTGCCACCTCTAACCAAATTTTTATTGCCCTCGTACCAGTCTTTATGCTGCTTTCTAATGCTCATTGCCGAAATCATCGTGATGGCATACGCACACGCACAACCGAACGACATAAGGTTGAAAAAGTCGTTCATAAAGGTGGTTGCGTTTTGTATCAACACGAAGGTAAGCGTAATTGCAAGCAAGAAAATGTTAGGAACAATAGGTTGACTGTGCTTATTTACCTTGGTAAATATTGCGGGTAAGAAGTTTTTCTTGCCCATAGCATAGAGCATTCTAACAATCGACATCCAAAAGCCCAGGATGGAAGCCGTCATGCCCAGCAAAATTGACAACAATCCGTAAATCAATGGCCAAATTTGCCAACCTAAAATTTGTTGCATTGCCGTGATGGTCATAAAGCCGTCTTTACCGCCTGCAAGCAGGGTTTGGAAGCTGTCCAAGCCAGCAACGCAGAAGAAGAAGAACGTGTAAATAGTACCGCAGGTTAACACCGAACCGCAAATTGCTTTTTTGGTGTTGGAAATTGGGAAGTCGCCTTCCTCAACCATTTGCGGTACTGTTTCGAAGCCGAAAAATGGGGTGATGAGCAGCGCCATACCAATTATCCAGCCAGGAATGCCGTTAATGGGCGTTAAATTGGTTTGGAAAAAATTGCCCAAATTTGCAATGTTCCAGTGACCAGAAAACAGCAAAAGAAAACCGGTGAGCACCGTGCCTGTAATGTTGGCAAAAAGGCAAAACGCCTGTGCCTTAACCAAAAACTGAACATCCTGCAAGCTCATAAAGAAAACGAGAAGCAAAATAACTACGCCGATAATCATGATGCTTTCGAAATTTAGAGCCAAACCAAATGTCCTGCTTACATACGTTGCAATAGCCATAACCACTGCTGGCGGCACCGAAATCCACGCTGCCATAATAAGCCACGACGCCAAGAAACCAACGTGCTTGTTTAAGCCAACCGTGTTGTAAATGAGCTCGCCGCCCGCTGTATGAAACAGGGATGACAGCTCACTGTAAACAAGCGCCACGGGCAAAATAGCCAGCGACATCAGCGCAAACGCCAGGAATGTACCCGCTCCACAATAATTGAAGAATACGGAATCCCAGTAACTTACGTAGGTAAAGATTGAGCCGGTAGCCACGGTGTAAACAAAAATCAGCGCCAGGCTTTTCTGCAATCCTTCCTTTTTTTCTGTATTTGCCACTTGTAAAACCCCCTTCTTTCCTTTACCGCAAACAATATACACCATTAGTTAACAAAGGGTCTTACAATTGGAAAAAAGTTTTGGCTTGTTTTTTTGAGTGATATTGGACAAAAACACCACTTTGACACGAGGCTGGGGCCCAAAATCGCCCAAAACTGCTCGCAGGGCCGCTTGGTTAAATAAGTTAACAAACGCACTACCTGCGGAAATGGAAAATGCCGCCAAGCAAGGAACGCCCGATTTGCCTTCAAGCGCGCTCAACCTCGTGTCAAAGTGGGTATTTTGTACACTATTGCTCGATATTTTGGTCGAAAAATTTTGGGGCAGCGTGTGCACGGGTTTGTGGCGTGCTGCCACCCCAAAGTGCCAATCCACAAATCCAAAATGTCGCGCGAAATACCGAATCTGTCAGGGGTGCAGCGTCGCTGCGGGTCACTTTTCTGCCTCAGAACGGGTTCAAAATGCAAAATGTCGCGCAAAATACCGAATCTGTCAGGGGTGTCCACGCGATTTTTGCGCTGCAGAGCACAATTTGGAGCACAGACCCCTGACAGTTTCACCTTTTTGCGCGACATTTCGGTTCTAAAGCATCCAAAAAAGCGAATTTGTGAGCCGTGCCGTCCGCCCACCCCTGACAGTTTCACCTTTTTGCGCGACATTTCGAAAAACGAGCTCGGCACCGTGCGGGTGGGCATGAAAAAGCTCAGCTATGAAAGTCATAACGAACGCCATAACGCACTGGATAGCTCGTATTGAAGTGTTCTACTACCTTGTAGAATCAAACCTCACTGGGCTCCCCCACTTTTCGCACCGCCAATTCAAGGTCCAAATCGTGCAAGCCAAAGTACGCCTTTTTCAAAAAGCTGAGCGGCACTTTTTTTAACACGCTGGAGCTTGGGATATTGTAATACCACTGATAATACGCATAAAACTCGCCAATCCAATCGGGCATAAAGCCTCTAAGCGCCGTGCCCGGCTTTAGCTCCACGTGCTCGGTTTTGGTAAAATAGCTCCATAGCTCTCGCGCATCCATCGTGGCAACATAGGCCTGAGCAGCGTCGATGCTTTTTCTAGTTTTGCTTTGCATATAGGTAGTTATAAAATCTTCGGTGTCTTTATCGGGATAATACTGCGCCACAAAGTCAAAAAGTTTGCCCTGATTTTCTACCACGTCATTCAAATAATCCTCTGCATACGCTCTCATACTTAGTTCTCCTTAACAAGCGTGCTAAATACCCTGGTCACACGATTGGCATCGGAGTTAATTAGGGTACGCATCTTTTGCCGTGCATCAATGTCGCGCTGATTATATTTTGCATTAAATTCGGCATATGGCACCATCATCAAACCATTATCCACCTCATGCAAATGCGCATACGCACGCTCCGACTTAACGCAATACTGGATGCCCAAACCCCCTATAGAAAGAAGTTCTTCGAGAATATCCATGTCAATGTTGTCCCGCACAAACTCTCGTGCAATGTAGAAATAAGAAGCATTTGCGCGCCAACCCTTAATAACGTCATAAGCGCTGGTATCTATGCCATACGTTTGTATAAATTTTTGTGCAAGCATGCGATAGCGCTTTGAATCAGCAGCATCTCTATGTTTCATTAATTCTGCCAGCCAGGGTAAAACGCCCTTTTCCTGAAAATTCAGAATGTTGAGATTATCTGTGTCAAGTTGGTATGTGTGAATCCATCCAATTTGTTCATTTGGACGAGAAACTGCCCACTCTTTGGCGAGATCTTGATTTTCGGTAAGGTAAAAGCCCTTGCCATAGTCGTGTTTATCTTCACCTTTGCCATAGGTTGGCACTACAACTTTGTTGGGCGAGCCGTGATACAGGGTGAGCTTGTTCATGTGCGTTCTCCAGGTTGTGCGTTGTTCGCGGGTGTATGGACGTGCACGGTTGTAGGTACGGTGCGGTGTGCGGCGGGTGCGGTGCAGCGGTCGGTGCGGTGCAGCGGTCGGTGCGGTGCAGCCGTTTTGCCTACTTGTATAGTACCGTGAGAGCCGCGCCGTGGCAATGCTGCAACGTGGGTTGCAAGTTGGGTGGCAGGCTGGGTTGGTAGGTGCACGTGGGTGCGATGTAATTTTTCGGCAAAAATATTGAGCGATATTGGACAAAAACACCACTTTGACACGAGGCTGGGGCCCAAAATCGCCCAAAACTGCTCGCAGGGCCGCTTGGTTAAATAAGTTAACAAACGCACTACCTGCGGAAATGGAAAATGCTACCAACCAAGGCGCGCCCGGTTTGCCTTCAGGCGCGGCTAACCTCGTGTCAAAGTGGGTATTTTGTACAATTTCAGACAAAAAATCGCCCGAAAAATTGTTGAGGCTTAAGTATGTGTTCAGCGTGTTCTACCAAGCTTTCAGATTAACGTATAATTTAGTACACACAATTTGTGAGGTGCTGCTATGAACATGAAAAACGCGAATCTGGTGCGGGCACAAAAGCCGCAGGCAGAGATGCTTGCCGTGTTTGCGGGAGGCTGCTGCGGCACGTTTGCGCGCACGGGCGTGTGCGTGCTTGCCGGCTTGGGTTTTTCTCACCCGGGCATTATCCTGGCCATAAACCTGGCGGGCTCGGCCGTGCTGGGATTTTCTCAAACGTATATGCGCACCAACCGCCCTCACCTAAAACAGTTTGTGACCAGCGGTTTTTGCGGAGCGTTTACCACGTACGCAACATTTGTGGGCATTTTGGCAACGCTGGCAGCCGCGCCGTGGCTCTGTGCGCTCTATGCGGCAGCGTCGCTGGCAGGCGGCGTGCTTTGTGCGCGAGCAGGTCAAATAGCAGGCACAATGGCACGGGCACATACTTCCAACTATACCGCTACGCCACAGGCGGGCGAAGGTAGCACGGCTGATACGGATTGCAACTCGGTAGCAACACGCTCGTAACTCAGCAACTCGGTAGCAACTCGGTAGCAACACGCTCGTAACTCAGCAACTCGGTAGCAACTCGGTAGCAACACGCTCGTAACTCAGCAACTCGGTAGCAACTCGATAGGAACATCATGACACCCTCACTTGTACTTATACTTATTGCGTCTGTGTGCGGCGGCGTGGGCGCGGTTGCGCGCCAAGCCATCCTAAACCGCACCGCGCACCTTGTAATAGCGCCGTTACACCAGGTAAATGCCGGTATGCTCTGCGTTAACGCGCTCGGCTGTGCAGCGGCGGCAACCTGGGCGATTGTGGCGCACCACTATGCCCTTAATCCAACGCTCGTTGCATGCGTGTCTGCAGGCGTGCTGGGCGGCTTTACGTCGTTTTCAACTCCCGCTGCACAAAGTGCTCACATGATGGGCGAAAAAACCGCAGGTAAACTAGGTAGTGGCTCCACCTCGCACAGCGTGTGGCACGGCGTGCGGCATGCGACTGCGTACACCCTTGTTATGCTGGCTGTTTGTAGTGCAGCATATGCACTGGCAACGCTTGTTGGCGGCTGCTGGTAATGCGCAGGTAGGCACCCTGCACGCGAGCGACCGCGAAAGCGGCGCGCGTTTAGGTGAGAAAGACAATCTGTAGTGAATATGGTGAACGCTTGACGAGGGGTTTTCTCGCGATTATAATCGTTCTAAATAGAACGGTTATGAGGGAAAGGCGCAGCTAACCGCAAGCAAAGTGAAATGAGGCGACGCACGTGCGGCAGTTTTGGGACAAGCATAAAACGATTACGCGGTATTACGAAACGCTGACGCGCGCGGTGTGTGAGCGCTGGCGGCTTACGCAGATGGAGTACGACGTTATTATGTTTTTGCACGCGCATCCGCAGCTCAACACCGCGGCGGACATGGTGCGGGAGCGCAAGTTGGCTAAGTCGCACGTATCGGCGGCACTGGCGGCGCTTGAGAAGCGCGGATATGTTGCAAAAAAACGCACGGCCACCAATAAACGTGTGGTGGAGCTGTTTTTGCAGGATAAGGCCAACGACGTGGTGCATGCGGGCATGCAGGCGCACCGTCAATTTGTGCGCACGATGATACACGGCATTTCGAAGGACGACTTTGCCGCGTTTCAACGCGTGTTTGACGCCATGTGCGCGAATGCCGAGCGCGGGCTGCGGGACGCGGGTGCGAATGCCGCTAGCTGCGCGGTCGCGGACACAACTGCCAACTCAGCCGCACACGCAACCGCCAATGCAACCCCCAACACCAAGCCAACCCACTCACCAAAGGATGATGACACATGTTCAAAGTAAAAAAACAAAATCTGCTGCTCATTGCAGGCATCGTGTGGCTTTTTGCCGGCTTTAACGTGGCGCGGCTGGGCGTGCTCTCCTATGGGCTCATTAGCCCAAGCTGGCTTACGTACCTGCTAAGCGTGCTGGTATTTGCCGCGTTTGGAGGCATGTTTGTTACGATGAGCTCCAAGCACACCGCGCGTATTCTTGCCTACGAGGACATGCGGCCGTTTTGGAATTTTTTTGACACAAAATCGTACCTGATAATGGCGTTTATGATGAGCGCCGGCATTGGTCTGCGGGCGGCAAACCTGGTGCCGCAGGTATTTGTGGCGTTTTTCTACACGGGGCTCGGCTGCGCGCTCATGGGCGCTGGCATTGTGTTTGTTAAAAACTACCTTGAGTATGGTAAAAATCGTGCGGACAGTGCGGGGATATAGCACACAGCAAGCACGGGCATAAGGCGCATGGATAAGGGCTGAAAGCATGGAGACGGGCACATTTCAACATACTGCTGCGCAGGTACATGGCCAAAAAGCAACGCAGGCTCGCGCGCAAGCCGATACGCAAACCGATGCACAAACCGATGCACACACCATTGCGGAAGGCGTTACACTAGCCATTGCACAACGCGTTGCACACGAATTATTTGCGCGGCGCGACGCCACGTATGCGGCGTTTCAGAGCAAACTTATGCCAACGGTGGCGCCAGCGCTGGTTATTGGCGTGCGCATGCCGCAGGTACGAGCGCTTGCAAAAACGCTTGAGCGAGCGGGAAAAGCAGCTGCGTATATGCATACGTTGCCGCACACCTATTACGATGAAAACATGCTCCATGCTGTGCTTTTGTCGCACTGCACCAATTTTGCTGAATGCATAACGCTGCTCGACGAATTTTTGCCTTACGTGGACAATTGGGCGGTGTGTGATGCACTATCGCCGCAGGTATTTGCCGCACACACCAATGCACTTATGCCGCACATTGCGCGGTGGCTTACGACTAACGCTGTGTATACGAAGCGGTTTGCGCTCAAAATGCTTATGACACATTATTTGGACGAGCACTTTTGCACCGAATACCTTGATATACCTGCGCATATACACACAAATGAGTACTATGTGGCCATGATGATTGCTTGGTTTTATGCAACGGCACTGGCAAAGCAGTGGGAGGATACCGCGGCGTTTTTGCGTAAGAACACGCTTGACGATTTTGTGCATAATAAAACGATTCAAAAGGCGTGTGAAAGTAGGCGCCTTTCTGCCGAGCAAAAAGCATACGTGCGCACGTTGCGCAGGTAGGGCGCGCAGGTTTTAACATGGCGTTACACGCAGGTTTCAACACAGCGTTACACGCAGGTTTCGACATACCCGCAACCAACACACCGGAATACCGCTTCATCAACAAAAAAACGATGCCCAGTGATTACACCAGGCACCGTTTTTTGGCATTGCGCGCTTACGCGTTGCGTAAATCCGCGCGTTAACGCATTATACTGAGCACTTCTGTGCGGCTGCGTTTTACCTCACGTTTAGTACGCTACTTTGCGCGACGTTTTTTCGTTTTAAAGCCCATCGCTATAAAGCCCAAGGCAGAAGCCAGCATACCAGCAGCTGCCAGCGCGTTTGTTGGGTCGGACGTTTGCGCAAGGTGCTTTCCTCCGTGCGCACGAACGCGACCGGCTGCATGAGCGCCTCTACCATATGCGCCCGCTGCGTGCGCGCCGTATCCAGCTGCGCCGTTAGCACCCGTGCCGGCATTACCGTTGGCACCCGCGTTGGTCATGCCTGGTAGCTGATGCTTTGCAAGACCGTCGAGCGCGCGGAGCAGGCGTACGCGTGCAGCGTCGAGCTCACTTGCAAGCGCCTCTTTGTCGGCGAGCACCTTCTTTGCGTTGTTCATAGCTGCCATAAACTCGTGTTGTGCAGCAGGCTCCGCATGCGTGTACAGGTCTTTAAGGTGCGTCGCTTCGTTTGCATCTACCAGTTTTTGCAGCGCATTGCGCGCGTCGATTACCATGTCCTCATAAATCGCACGGCGGTTTGCATTCGCCGATTTCTCAAGCTCTTCAAGTGCCTTCTTAAGCGCTGCCTGTGCCGCATCTACCTCAGCTTGCGTAGCGTTCGGGTTGTTAAGCACGTCGTTTGCGTGATTAAGCGCATCAGAATATGCTTTCTGCTTATCTTTCGACGCCATCGTGTAGTCGCTGGTTTGCTCTTTGTTTCTGTTGTCGTAATCTTCCTTTAGCCCAGCCGTATTTGTTTTGTAGTTGTCAGTAATCTTCTTCTTAGCGGCTTGCAATGCATCTAGGGCATCGTCAAGCTCTTTTTGGGTTGGAGCCTTATCCATGCCTTCTGGAAGCTTGGTCTTCGGCTTGCCAGTAGTACGATCAAAGGCATCGAGAAGTTTCTTGGCAGCCTTGAGCTTCGTGTTATAGTCGTCAAGATCTTTCTTAGACGCTTCATCACCCTTAGCATCAGCATTCTTGAACTCAGGCGTATTCTCAAACACGGTATCGCGCTGGTCGTCGTCGCCGTCCTTAGACTTGTCGACTTCCATTTGCAACTCGGTCGGATTGGTCTTGTAGTTAGCAATAATCTTGTCTTTGATTTCCTTAAGAGCCTTCTTAGCCTCGTCAACTTCTTGCTGCGTTGGAATATCCTTTTCTCCAGACTTTGGCTGACCGTTCTCGTCGAACTTACCAAGAAGCTTGTTAGCTTTCTCTAGAGCATCTTTGTACGTTTGTACATCTTTTTTGCCGTCAGCATCCGTCTTAGCAAGCGCGTTCTTGTACTCGGTAGAGTTTTCAAACTTCTCGGCGTCTGGCTTAGCTCCGCCGTCGTCCTTAAGCTCTTTCGTTTCTGTCTTCAAAGCCTTCGCGTTGGTCTTGAAGTTGTCGTCGATGTCTTTCTTGGCCTGCTTCAAAGCTGCAAGAGCATCATCAACCTGCTTCTGAGTTGGACGATCTTCGGGCTTTGCGTTTGGATCAGGGTTCTTAACCTTTTCGATAAGCTCGTTTGCTTTAGCAAGCTTCTCGGCATAAGCAGCAAGCCTCTTAGTTGCGGAGGTAGTATCCGTTGTAGCAGGATCTTCCGTCTTCGCTTTTTCAAGTGCGTTCTTGTAGGGCACCGATGCCTCGAATGGAGGAACAACAGGATTTCCATCCGCGTCCTTATCACCAGCCTCGTTTTGAAGAGGCTTTACGTCGGTCTTGTAGTTGTCGGTAACAGTCTTCATGGCTTCTTGCAAGGTCTTAAGAGCAGCATTAACTTCCTGCTGAGTCTTGCCAGCTGGATTAGCAACAATGTCCATGGCTTTCTTCAAAGCACTATCGTTAGTGTTCTCATCGAGAGCATTAACAGCATTCTGAGCCGCAGTCTTCTTGTTTTGATCCACAGTGGCAGAGGTATCATCCTTAAGCGCCACAGCATTCTTATACTCAGGCGTCTTCTTGAAGTCACCATTTGCAAAATCTTTGGCAGAAGTCAGTGCATCAAGATTGGTCTTGTAGTTGTCAGTAATTTGCTTCTTGGCATTCTTCAAAGCCTCAAGCGCATCGTTAATTTGTTGCTGCGTTGGACGTTCGCTAAGCGTAGCAGAATCCTTCTTAGCAAGTAAGCCACGCGCACCCTCAAGCGCCTTCTTATATGCAGCAACGTCGTCGTTATCTTTGTTGCCTTCGCCCTTCTGGTCGTCAGCGTTCTTGAACTCTGGCGTATTTTCAAAGTCCGCATCAGCTAATGTGCCACCGTCAGCAGTAGACTTCTTTGCTTCCTCATCAAGCTTAGTGGTATCAGTCTTGTACGCGTCAAGCTTGGTACGCGCTTTATCAAGAGCATCAAGCGCATCGTTGATTTCTTTTTGCGTTGGCTTTGCATCTTGCGGCGCAGCTTTATCATCATGCTTCTTCAAAAGCTCCTGAGCTTTGGTCAAAGCTTCGTCATACGCCTTCTTGTCTTCGGCGGCCTTTTTGTTCTTGTCATCATCCGGAACAAGCTTACCGCCCTCTTCCTTCATGAAGTGAGGATCAGACGCATTGCGATACGCATCAGAAGTAACAGTACCTTCTGTAGCAGCCGTGTCACCCTGCTTCTCTTTACCATGCTTATTAGCGCTTTCTTGGAGCTTAGACACGTCAGTCTTATAGTCGTCGAGAGCCTTACGCGCCTTATCAAGTTTATCCTTAGCGTCGTTGATGTCCTTCTGCGTAGCGTTAGGATTGTTCAACAAATCCTTAGCTTCATTAAGAGCTTGACCATAATCGCTGGCGGCTTTACGTGCAGCAGCATTTTTGGTGTCATCCGGTCCCGAACCATCAGGCTTTTGGTAGTTGGGCTGCGACGCGTTCTTAAACGCAGGGCTTGGATGCGTGGTTGCATCCTCGTTAATCGACTTAATCAGGTCGTCGGTATTGGTCTTAAACTTATCAAGCGCCTTCGCTGCTTCGTTCATTTCCTGAAGGATACTGTCAACATCCCTGTTCAGCGGCTCGCCGTTCTTGTGTGCCTGGATATCTTTCAGGTAGTCCTTATTATTAAGATCGCCATCTTTCTTCGGGATATTGCTATCAGGAATATCCTGATCATTTGCTTTATCCCTCGGAAGCTGGTTAGTAATCGCATTGTGTAGCTTTTCAGCTGCATCATCGTATGCTTTCTTAGCTTTCTTAGCGGCCTCTACCTCAGCTTTTTCTTCTTCACTAGGATTTTCCTTTTCAGCAAGCGCCTTCAAATTCTTGTAGGCAGGGCTGTTCTTAATGGCAATATCATTAAACACAGCCGCAGAAAGTCTGCTGGTGTCGGTTGCATACGTATCAATAATCTTACGCGCAGCGATTAGCTGATCTTTAACTTTGTCAACGTCTGTTTGCTTTATTGTGCTATCAGGCTTCTTTAATTGTTCCATCAAATCTTTTGCAGCATGATAAGCGTCGTTATAAGCTTTGAAGTCTTTGGCAGCTTGAGAATCTTTGCCCTCAGCTTGCGCTTTATCAAAGGCATTGAAGTAGGCTGGCATCAAATAACCACTGAAGTTGTCTGCAATAGCTTTAGCTAAATCAGTTGCCTTTGTTTGATACTTATCAGCATGTAGTGCTGCTTCTGCTTTTTCAAGCGCTTCCTTAGCCTTTTTTACATCGTCATTTGTAGCGTTCTTGTCACCAAGCACTCTCTTAGCTTCTGCAAGCGCCTTATCGTAGTCCTCGACAGCCTTTTTAGCATCAGGATCGTTAGTCTTCGCCTTTGCGTTCTTATAGAACACACTTTGCTTGTCAGGTTTGGTTGGATCGGGATTATCGAAGCTCTTTTGAACGGCAGCATCAAGTGGAGCCTTGTCGGTTGCGTTCTTGTCAAGCGCTGCCTTGGCGTCCTTAAGTTTCTTGATAGCCTCGTTGACTTCCTTTTGGGAAGCGTTGGGGTCAGCAACTACTTTTTGAGCTTCAGCAACAGCGTCGTCGTATGCTTTACGCTCTGTCTCGCTCGAGTTCTGGTAGGTTGGGTCGGCGGTCTTAAGTTTCTCTGCAGGATCAGTCTTCTTTGTATCGCCCGTGTTTACCTTACCATCCGTGGCAATCGCGGCGCTCAACTCATCCTTGTTAGTAGTAAAGTCGTTAAGCTTTGCGCGTGCAGCATCAAGCTTAGCCTTGGCAGCATCAACAGCCTTTTGCGTGGCGTTTTCGTCGTCCTTTAACGCCTTAGCCTCTTCAAGAGCCTTGTCGTAATCTTCCTTGGCTTTCTTAGCTGCTTCATTCTTCTTGGTATCAGGCTTGCCATCAGGTGTCTTGAAGTCGGGATTGCTTACGTTCTTAAACTGGTTCGTCGCTTGCGTGCCAGTTGCGGCAGTACTACCTTCAGCGGCCTTGCCGTTGGCTTCAATCGAGGTGGTCAGCCCGTCCTTGTTGGTGTCAGCACCATCAAGAGCCTCGCGTGCCTTGTTCAGCGTAATCGTCGCGTTATCGATTTGCGCCTTTTGATCTTCGGTAAGCTTTGACTCGTCCGTATCCTTTACAGAGTTATACAACGTCTTTGCAGCATCAAGAGCCTTTTCATACGCATCTTTCTTATCAGCAGACGCGTTGTAGTACTTAGCCTCGGTCGGAGTCTTCTTATCGTCAGCAAGCTTGTGCTCGCCAATCGAATCCGAAAGGTCTTTCGTTTTATGATTCGTTTGCGGCACAAAGATAACGTTAATCGCTTTTGCCGTATTGCCTGGATTGGAGCCTTTCTCCAGATAAACATCCTTATAGTACGTCATTGCATACGGCTGAACAAACAAACGTGCCTTGTAAATCTTGCCCTTTTTGCCAGCTACCGTTACAGAGCCAGCCTCTTTATCCCATGAATACGAACCGGCGTCTGATAAATTATCACCGAGGTTTACGTCAGAATTAGAAACTTTCTGACTTCCCTGCCAATAAGCGCCGCTCATATTGCCAAGCGTAAGCTCGCCCGTTGGCTCGCCATTTTGCAACGCATAGTGCATGTGCGACTTGCGCCCGTTATTCCCTGTACCTTCATACTGAAGCTGCTCGCCGCCTGTAAGATCGCGCAAACCAGCTTGCTTGTCTTTTGGCGTAGCTTTCAGCAAACCAAGAATCTTTGTTGTATCAAACTCTTCTGCTTTAGTTGGATCGTAACGGTAGATGATAGTGGTTTTCTGATCATTACTCCAAGAAATACCCTCGTCGGTGTCGCGACCATCAATCTTGGTTTTAGTCCACGAAACGTCGTAATCCTTGCGGATGTCTGGAAGCTTGGTAAGCTTGTTCTCTTTTACATTAGACGTAAACTCGGCAACTGACTTGTCGGTCTTGATCTTAACGGTAATCTTGTTTTCCGCCTGACCGTTCGAGATTCCCTTATTAGAGTCACCAGTTGCAGTAAGATCGCCCTTCAGATACTCAAGCGTAATCTGATCTTTGCTGGTAAGCCCAAGCTCTTTATTGTCTTTGTTAGCTTCAAAAATAGCTGTCTTAATGCGGTCAAGTTCAGCGTTTGAGTACCCAAGTGGGTTAGCAACAAAGACTGCTTTGTCGGCTGCAGGAACAGTAATCTTATCCTCTGTAATCTTCTTCAACACAAGGTCACGCAGAGCAATCTTAGGAGCGTCCTTTGCGTCTACACCGTCGAAGTTGATGGTAAATTCACCTTTGTCGTTGATGCTTACCTTGTCTTCCGAAACGTGATTAAGGCGTGCAAGCTTCTTTTTAATATCGGTTTTTACCTCGTCGGATACCTTGGACAGGTCTTCAACAGTTGGCTTATCGATGCGCGTGTCATAGCGCGCAATAGTAAGAGGCAACACGTCAGACTTGTAGCCGAGGTCGGAGACCAGGTAGGTCTTAAGGTTATACACGCCAGTTTTATAGGCGGTTACTTTGGCATCGGGCTTCGATGTTACCGTGTTAATGGAATTTACCTGATTTTCGTCATACGCCTGCTTATCGGTAACAAGAATCTTTTTCTCGGGGTCATCGGGTGTTGTATCAAGCTTCTTTTCGTTAACTTTGTCACGAACACCAACGCCTTTAGCTTGGCTTGCGTCTTTAATTTGGTCACGGATTGATTTGCCATCCTTGCCTGCAGTAGGAGCATCCAGTGCCTTTTGAAGCTTTTCACGAATGGTTTTTTCTTCAAGTTTTTGATCGTATCTTAAAACAATTGAACCTGTTGTTTTCGGTGGAATAAGCGTTGCTGCACGGGCGATGTTTGTTTTGTACAACAGAACTTCCTGCCCGTCTTTCATGCCGTAAACATAGATGCAGCGGTTTGCGGCATAGCCAGCAGCTGGCATATTGTTGTTTCTATAGAGCTTGTTTACAGTAAGAGTAGCGGAGCCGTCTTGGTTTGTCGCAAATCCGTATTCACCCGAATAAGGTTGATGCGCGTTATCGTCACCAGTCTTGTATTCAACGAAATCCTTTGCGTTTCTACCATTGATGTCGATGTTATCGTTCGGGAAAATAGCCACCTTGGTAACAGCAATACCATCAGCTGATTTAAGTGTAATTTTAACGGAAGTATTCTGACCGTTGTCAATATACGTATTGTCAGTCGAACCCCACGCATACATGTTAGGAAGCGTGTCTTTTGTTTCTTTTGAAATCGTAATTTCAGGATTTGCTTGTTTTCCGGGTGCAGGTGCCGCCGCAGAACCGGTGGCGTCTTTGTCTTGTCCTTGTACGGTTTTAGGCGCTTGTTGTGCTACGCTGCCATTGCCTGCGGCGTTGTTACCAGCGGCAGGCTTCTTGGAGGATACCCCCCCCCGCTCGGTTTTTTCGGCTTGGACGTCTTGTTTCTTATTATTCTTGGTTTCAACTTGTTTCTTTTCAGCCGGTTTACCAGCGTCTTTTTTATTATCAGCGGGTTTTTGGTTGTTATTGGCACCAGACTGTGCAGCAGATCCAGCAGGTTGAGCAGGAGCAGCCGCAGCACCAGTTTGTGCAAACGCGGGAGTTACGCCCAAAGCAAGCGACGCCCCCACCACCGCGGTTGCAGCTCCAAGCGCAATGGATGAGCGACGGGCTGTAGCAGACGTTGCAGCAGGAGTTTTACTGTGCTTACCAGATTTTTTTCGAGCCATAATACAAGCTCCTTTCGTAGTGACGGGCGCGGAGCCGCGTACAAATACAATCGTGATATAGGTGTGTACAGTGAGATATATACCACGTTTAAGTTCACTTTAAGCTAAATTTTAGCAAACCAGGTTGCGCGCGCGGGCTGCACGGGGCGTTTTCTCGGTAAACGGTTGCATTCGGTATGCCGCCGTAGGTGCAGTTTTGTTACTGTAATGGGTATGGTGCGGTTGAAAAAATACGGTCGCTAAGAGCTATACCATTGACCCCCCCCCCGCAGCTATTTGCGGTGACACATGATGTGGTGCGCTCTGTGCATGTATGGCATGGATATTGTGTACCGTGCGTGTAAAAACGGTGTGATAGCAAAAGCTGTCAACGCGGGTACAAAAAAGGGCAAACCACTAAGCAACGTAGGCGCCGCAATGAGTAGCGCGAACATGGCAACACGTGTACACTTACGTAAAAACACAGAGTGCACACATTTCGCGCATACATCTATTACAAACCTGCATAGCATACGCGCGCTGATTATGCGCAATACGCATGCACGCACGCGACGGTGCACGCGGCGATGCAGGTGGCGATGCACGCTCGGCGAGCGCAACAGCAAGCAGCGCCGCATCCACTCACAGCACAAAGGAGGCAGCATGACATCCGCTCAATCTACCATCTACGACTACCTCACCTGGCGAAGCGACCTTTCATTTACGGCTTCGCCCTGGAATGAGTGCGACTACCTGCTGTTTGCGATTTTGTCGTACGTTAACGTGCGCGCCGTGGAGCACGATGCCCACACGCGCGTTACCTCGCCCCAAGACCTTGCACGCAGCCTTGTTGCCCTTACGCCGCCTGGCAGCAAAACTATCAACCCCACCTATATCCGCAGTATGATTGCGCCCGCGCGCAGCATGTTTGAACAGCTTGCAGCCGCGCCGCGCTACGCACACGTGGTGCTGCGCAATTACACCGACGTGTGCAACAACGTTGACCACGTGCAGTTTTGTGCGGAAACCTGGATGGTGCCGAACACGTTTGAGCTGGTGTGTTTTAGGGGAACCGATATGTCGATTGCCGGGTGGAAAGAGGATTTTTTGCTGGGGCTAGGTGAAGTGCCTGCGCAAACGATGGCGCGGGAGTACCTGGCGCGCGTGGTGGCGGGCGAAGCTGCGGGCAGTGACGGTAGCGCTGCGGGTGGCGGCATGTTGGTTGGTGACTCGCCATGCGATCACCCCACCCCACTTCCCGTTGCCGTGCTTGGCCACTCGAAAGGTGGCAATCTTGCTGCGTTTGCGGCAGCGTCGTTGCCGCAGGATTTGCAGCGGCGCATTGCAGCGGTTTATAACCTGGATGGGCCTAATTTTTCGCCCGCACTTACGGTGCCTAACCCCTCCGCGGTGTATGGCGAACGCTATCGGCGCATTGTGCCCGAGTTTAGCGTGGTAGGGCAGCTGTTTGGCACCGATGCTGCGCCCTGTGTGGTGGTGAAAAGCACCGCGATGGGGCTGTTTGAGCATGAGCCGCTCACGTGGTGCATGAGTGCCGCCACGCTTATTGCGGCGGACGGGTTGCATCCGGCGGCAACGCGGGTGGCGCAGATGCATGCGCGCTGGGAGCGGTCGCTGGTAAAGGATGCTGAAAAGCGGGCTGTGGACGAGATTTTTGATGCGCTGTATGCAAGCGGTAAAAACGACATAACCGAGATTGTGTGCGATCCGCGCTGTTGGAAGCGGGTGTATGCCGCCGCGTCGAAGGTGAGTCCGGTAACGCGTGAATATATTGGTGCGCTTATTGAATGCTTTGGCGTAGGGTTTGCCGACGCTGTTGGTACGGGCGTGGCTGATGCGGTTGAATTGGGCGTGGGACTAGCCGACGCTGTTGGTGCAAAGTGGGCGGGTAGTGTTGGTGCAAAGCTGGCTGATGCTGCGGGGTCATACAAGCAGTTTGTGAGCAGCGCGACTAAGCGGGTTTCCGACGGGCGCGGACGCGGCCAGCTGCGCGAGCGCGAGCGTGAGCCGCGCGAAGGACGCACGTATATAGCAGTGCCGCGCACGGACAACACCAACTCACACCGGTAACGCACGCGCACCAGCAATGGACATGGTGCGGGGTTGATGGTGGCTGCTTGGACGACGTGTGTTTTCTCAAAAAAGTTAGCCGTATCAAATAATGCATAAGAATGCAAGTTTATGCCATAGCCAACATGTGAAGAAATGGGCGCGGCTGGGCAAACTTGTTGCTAAATTGTAGTCATGTGCAGCGGGTGAAGGGGCGTTGCCTAGGTGTAGGCGCGCGGCTAAAACCGTGGCTATTATGGTTTGTACCTGGGGGTATGCTGCATGCCGCGAGCGTGTGTGGGCAATAACACAACCATTACATGTACCTTAAACGGAGCTTAAGTTAATTTTTGGATGTGTTGGATATACTCACATTACATTATTCACGAACCCCGATAAGGAGACACATACCATGGTGAAAAAAGCCAACGTGGCAATGCTTGCAACCACTACCCTGCTGGCCGTACCCGTCGCTGCATATGCAAACCAACCAGCCGTTTTGGCTGCTGCAACAAATGCCGGCGAGCCCATCCAACACGTAGCGGAAGCACCAGCTCCCGCTAGCCCCACCAAGGCAGACGTGGACAATGCGCGCGACGCACAGCGCGACGCTCAAGCAAAGGAAGCCGCAGCTAAACGCGCTCACGACGAGGCTGCGAAGAAGTTGAACGCTGCAAAAGATAAGCAGGCTGCAGCAGAGCGCGAACTCGAAGAAGCCACGGCAGCTAAGGCCAAGGCGCCACAGGTGGACGACGCTGCATACAAACAGGCGGCGGAAAAGTTTGAGAACGCTCAAAAAGATCACGACGAGAAAAAAGATAAGAACGAACGCGCTGCTCAGGAGCTGCAAAAAGCGGCTCAAGAGTCGGCTGCGGCTCAGCAACGTCTTGCGCTTACGAACAAGGAAAAATCGGTTGCGGAAAGCGGCTTGCAGAAGGCAACCGCTGCGCAGGAGAAGGCTCAGAAGGCGCATGCTGCCGCTAAGCAGGCACTTGAAAAGCAGAATGCTGAGCAGGGCGTTGTAAAACAGAAACTTGAATCGAAACAGCAAGATAAAGAGGCTGCTGTTAAAGAGCAGGACGCAAAGATTGAGAAGGCAGCCGGGGAGCTTGCTGCGCCCAACAAGGAAAAAGAGGCGGCGGATTTGGCTATTAAGCAGGCACAAGAAGAGCTTGCTAAAGAGGTACAAAACGAGTCGAAGGCAAAAGAATGGCACAACACGCTCACCAAACAGCAGCAAGGCATTGAAACGAAACTGCGCTCGAGCGAGCTGGCTTATAATCAGATGGAGCTTAAATACCAGCAAGATCAAAGCCGCTACCAGGTAGAATATAGCGCAGCTAAGATGCTTTATGAAGCTGACAAAAAAGAGCTCGAAGACAACAAAACCAAGCAGGCAGAAGCAAAGCAAAACGAGGAAAAAGCTAAGACGGCACAGGCGCAATTCCAGGCCAAAATAGCTGATGAGAGCCAGAAACAACAAGCCGCTCAAGAAGAAATTACCAAGAAAATGCAGGAGATTGAGCAGCTTAAAACAGCAAAGAAGGCGCTGGTAGACGAGCTGGTTAAGCTGAAAGTAGCACAAGCGCTTGAAGCGGCCAGAACGCAGGAAGCAACCGACTGGATTAAGAATTATGACGAAGCGGTGGGCGTTGTTGTGAAAAAGCGTCAGGCGCAGGTAGCAGCTGCGAACGCTGAGGTTGCAGCAAAACAAAAGCTTATTGAAGAAGTGCAGCAGATTATTGAGCAAACGAAAAATGCGCACAAAAACACAGGTAAAGCTGCTCCATTGGCTCAGCAGGAATATGAGGCTGCGCGCGCAACGCTAGAGCAGGAGCAAAAAACGTTTGCACCGCTGCGTGACCAATACCAAACCAAGCTGGCTGCACTGGAGCGCGTGAACAAGGCTCAAGCTGCAAAAGACGAACTTGACTCAACTGTTGCTGCAGCTATTAATACCCTTAATGAGCTGCACGAAAAGCATGAAGCTGCGAAGGCGACGCTTGAGCGCGCGACGCAGACGTACAACAAGCTTGCGGCACAGTATGCCGTTGAGCACTATAGGCCAATCGAGAGCGACGCACCTTCGGTGGCTGCTCCTGCTGCTCCGCAAGCTGCGCCTGGTGTGAGTGCTCCCGCAGCTCCGCAAGCTGCGCCCGCGCCTGCCGCTCCGCAAGCTGCGCCTGAGGCTCCCGGTGCGCCTACGCAAGATGCCGCGCAGGCTCAGCCCAAGCACGCAGCTGCACCTAACACCGACAGCGCAGCTGGCAGCAGCAACGCGCGCGGTACACACGCACGCGTACGCGCCGCGCACATGCTTCGCGCAACCGCAAACGCGCAGGTAGAAGGCGCATCTGTTGCTGCAGCAGCAACTCCAGCTCCCGCGCAACCAAACGGCGGCAATGGCAACGGCAATGGCAGCGCGGCCGATGCTGCAGCTGCTACTCCAGCACCTGAGGCGCCTGCAGCAAACGAGAACAACGCCAGCCCCGACGCTTCGGAAGCGCCCGTGAGCTCGGCAAACACTGTGGCGAGCGCGTCTTCGCCGCAAGAAGCAAACACCATGAATATGGCCATGCAACTTGGCGCGGCTGCGCTGGTAACGGGATCGGTGGCACTCGCAGCGTTTACATTCCGTGGACGCTTGAACTTGTCGCGCAAACCCCGCTAGTTTCACGCACACAAACGCGCGCACGACGTTTGCAGTGCGCTGTTGAGCGCGGTGTAAAAACAAAATTAACCCTGCTTGCGACCCTGTCGCTAGCAGGGTTTTTGCGTCTTCGTTGTCACCGTTGCACCGCCCCAGCTCAGCCGTTCCACCGCCATTGCATCACCGTTACCGGCATCACAGCCGTTGCAGCCACGTTACCGCTGCCCCAGCCCCGACTTTTGCATACGGTGCGTTTTTTATGCAAACCCGGATTTTTTGCCCCCGCGGGCTACGTGCACAGATAAGCGTAGTACCGTATAGCATATACATTCACTTGCAAACAAATCCACCACTCAAGAAAGGCATAGTGCCCACGTGTCACGTACCAGCTTAAACGACCAAACCCCCTCAACCACCCGGGAAGCCACCACAACGACTAGCATTGCGCATGCAACATCAACCACCACCAAGCCCGCCGCGCCGCGCACCAGCAACGCGCGCCTTACCTGCGCCGAGCTGGGCATGCTGCTGCTGATGTCGTCGATTACCGCGCTGGCCGTGCTGTGCGAACTTGTGCCATCGGGCGTGCTGCCCGAGATGGCCGCGGCGTTTGGCGTGAGCAGCGCGACCTGCGGCAGCCTGGTGGGCAGCTACGCGATTACGTCGGCGATTTGCGGCATTCCGCTGGTTACGCTCACGGTGAGCGCCAACCGAAAACGCCTGCTGTGCGTGCTGCTGATTGGTTTTGCGCTTTCGAATTGCATTGTGGGCGGCGCTGGCTGCTTTGAAGTGGCGCTTGTTGGCCGGGCGCTGGGCGGCGCGTGCGCGGGCACGCTGTGGCCGATGATTACCGCGTACGGCATGGAGTTTGTGGGTCCTCTCAACCGCGGCAAAGCCGTAACCATTATTATGTCGGGCATCACGGCGGGCATGGCAGTGGGTTTACCTGCGATTACGTGGCTTGGCACGCTGAGTAATTATCATGTTGAGTTTTTTGCGCTGGGAATTATTTTGTGCCTTGTGGCTGTTTTATGCTGGATATTTTTGCCGAGCATTCCGGGCGAGGCGCGCAGTCGCGACAACTCGGTTGGCACCATGCTGCGCAACCGCGGCGTGTTGCTTGTTGTTGCGCTGACGTTTTTGGCGGTGGGCGCAAACTACGGCGCGTACACGTTTATCTCGAACCTCGTGCAGGAGCTGGCGGGCTTGTGCGGGGCTTGCGGTGCTTTGGCTGGCGGTGCTTTGGCTGACGGTGCTTGCGGTACAGCAGGTTTGACTGGCGGTGCTTGCGGCGCTCCCTCCATCGCGCAAAGCGTCGCGCCGCTTACCATCGCGCAGGCACAACTTTTCTTTGGTATTGGATCGATTATTTCGGTTGTGGCAACGCTTGCTCTTATCGACAAACACCTGTGGCTTGTAACGCTCGCCATGTTTGCCATAGGCACGGTGAGCATGCTTGCGTTTGTGCTGGTATTTGCAGTAGGACTTGTCGCAAACCAAGCCAACCTAGTAGCGTGTGTGGCGTTTGTGCTGTGGGGTGTGGCGTTTGGGTCGCTTAGCAGCATCTTCCAAACGGCAACGGCGCGACAGGTTACGTCGGGCACGGCGGTTGCCAACTCGCTGCAGTCGGCGTCGTTTAACTGCTCAATTATGCTTGGGTCGATGTCTGCGGGCGCGCTATTAGATAGCGGCGGAACAAAACCCATCATGCTGGCGGCGGCGGTAGTCCTCATCTGCGGCTTTGTCCTCAGTGTGGCAGGCAAAAAGCGCCTCGCCTAACTGCATGACCCTGAGGCGTTGCGTTGTTTGACGTGCGGCATGCAGGCGTGTATGCAGCGGGGTTGGTAGGTGCAATTGGGTGCGTTTTAATTTTTCGGTCAAAATATTGAGCAATATTGGACAAAATACCCACTTTGACACGAGGCTAAGGCCCAAAATCGCCCAAAGGTGCTCGCCGGGCCACGTGGTTAAATAAGTTAACAAACACGCTACCTGCGAAAATGCAAAATGCTGCCAAGCAAGCCGCGCCCGATTTGCCTTCAAGCGCGGCTGGCCTCGTGTCAAAGTATGGTTTTTGTACAATTTCAGCCAAAAAATCGCCCGAAAAATGAAATGCGGCTTCGACACACCGCGCCGAGCTACGCGATTTTAGCTTTCACCCACGTTTTAGGTTAACATTGTAAACTGCCTTTACCGCGCGGCCATTGCGGCCATGCAAACGCGGTGGGATTTAGCAGTAAAGGTGCATGTACAGCGGGGTTGGTAGGTGCAATTGGGTGCGATTCAATTTTTCGGCAAAAATATTGAGCAATATTGGACAAAATACCTACTTTGACACGAGGCTAAGACCCAAAATCGCCCAAATGTGCTCGCCGGGCCACTTGGTTAAATAAGTTAACAAACGCACTACCTGCGCAAATGAAAAATGCTGCCAAGCACAGCACGCCCGATTTGCCTTCAAGCGCGTTCAACCTCGTGTCAAAGTATGGTTTTTGTACAATTTCAGCCAAAAAATCGCCCGAAAAATAAAACGCGCCTTGCCACGTCAAAAGCCCGGCACACAAAAAGCACCTAAAACAGCTGCACATCCAGCATAATTTGACGCGCTGGTCGCAGCTTGGCGTTATGGATAACCTTGCGCAGGTACGCTGACTTATCTACGCCAAGCGTGTCATGACAAGCAGCAACTATTTCTTCAAGAGTTTTGCTCAGCACAAAGGAATTTTTTATATCGCTCATGGTTAGCGGAATGTGGCGCTCATTATGCGTAACATAGTCTCTTAACCTGCGATGATCTTCCTTAATAGCCTCGTTGGACTTGTGAAACGCCAGCCCATTACACTCAATTATGAGCCGGTGTTCCTTTGAACTAAGGTCGGGCGTAATACTTTGATGATGCGGCGTGAGCGCACTACTAGCTGCCAGGGCGCGCGTTTGATTGATTTCTAACGGAGGAAAATTTATACCCCCAAACTTTGTGGGGAGCATAAGCGCGCTTGCAACAGCACCTTCAAATGCCGAAGCCAAATTATCATTACAATAATCAAGTGCTGCCAGCAAACTTTTACATCCGTGCACGCCTTTCATAGCCGTGGCGCAGCGCCTGATTTTTTGCACAGAGGTGAGCGGGCGCAAACCATATGACATTACGCTGGCAGTAAGAGGATCGCGACCATACGTGCCACACACCTCATTTACCAGCGAAATTACGTTATGCACAAACAGCTGCTTGCCGCGCGTGTGCATATAACAACTCGCACTGGGGCACATGTTTCCCAAGCACAAGATCTGCAACTTTTGCGCCGCAAAAAGCACGGCGAGCTCCGGCGAAATGATATAGAGTTTAAGCGTTGGTGGCAGCTCAAAACGCTTTTTCTCATGCGACGTAATAACCAGCTGATAAAGCATACCGCGCGGAAGGGGCGTGTTTATGTATGTTAGACGCTTGTCCTTTTGAGAGAGGCCGCGCTGCTCTCGTGGAACAAAAATGTTAAGCGGGGCGCTCGCAGTAACATGTGGCGAAAGTCGCACGCCATGCAAATGCTCTATAAGGTAGCTTTTTTGAGACCAAACACTGTCGTCATTGCTGGTAATTTTTGCAGCGCGCGTGCGGGTCGCGCGGGTTGTGCAGGGTGCGGTTGCGCGGGTTGGGGTTGCGTCTGCTGCGCGCATGTGTTCGCAAGTAGCGCGATTATACATGTTGTGCTCAAGCATTGATGCAATGGTGTAATCATCCGTGTACCGCATGCAATTCATGTCATTAGCTTGTGGCGCAAAGCAACTCAATCTGCTTAGCATGTAATTTTTAATTTCGGCAGTTGGTATTTGTTTTTGCTCAGCAAACGATATTGGCGGTATGCTCGTATACGCACTCGCCTCCGCATGAACCAGCTTTCCACACAAATTAACACGTGTATGTGCATTACCACGTGCATCTTCAGCGCTCAAAGGAGTGCGCCGAGGCATAAATGTGGGTTGGTTGGCGACGCGGTGTGCTCGCCAGTACATAAGGGATTCTATGTAGCCTAAGACGATTTCCATATACATGTAATAGCACAACCGACGGATAATCAAATTAAGATTACGCCCCACCGTGCCAATTTTTCGGTAAACGGTTGAAATGTAGGGGGTTGCGTGGTTTGACGCGCGTTGCGGGGCGGTACGTGCAGCGGGGTTGGTAGGTGCAATTGGGTCGATTCAATTTTTCGGCAAAAATATTGAGCAATATTGGACAAAATACCCACTTTGACACGAGGCTAAGGCCCAAAATCGCCTAAATGTGCTCGCCGGGCCACTTGGTTAAATAAGTTAACAAACGCACTACCTGCACAAATGAAAAATGCTGCCAAGCAAGGCGCGCGCGGTTTGCCTTCAAGCGCGCTCAACCTCGTGTCAAAGTATGGTTTTTGTACAATTTCAGCCAAAAAATCGCCCGAAAAATGAAATGCGACTTCAACACACCGCGCCGAGCTACGCGATCTTAGCTTTCACCCACGTTTTAGGTTAACATTGTAAACTGCCTTCACCGCGCGCGCATAACAGGAGCACAAACGCGGTGGGATTGAGCAGTAAAGGTGCATGTGCGGCAGAGTTGGTTGGTGCAATTGGGTGCGATGCAATTTTTCGGTAAAAATATTGAGCAATATTGGACAAAATACCCACTTTGACACGCGGCTAAGGCCCAAAATCGCCCAAATGTGCTCGCCGGGCCACGTGGTTAAATAAGTTAACAAACGCACTACCTGCGCAAACAAAAAACACGCCCAAGCACGGCGCGCCCGATTTGCCTTCAAGCGCGTTCAACCTCGTGTCAAAGTATGGTTTTTGTACAATTTCAGCCAAAAAATCGCCCGAAAAATAAAACGCGCGCAGGATAACCCGCGCGCGCAGGATTAGCATTGCTGAAAAGTTACGCCACCACCAGCGCCAACGCAAACGCCAGCACCACCAGCAGCACCGAAGCAAGCAGCAAGCCTACTCAGCGTGCACGAAATCGCGCAGCATCATAGCCTCGGCCGCAATGAGCTTGCGCAAGCTCGAAAGCGACTGCGACTCGTTGGGGCTGTGTGCATTTGCCTGCGGATCTTCAGGACCCGTTACCAGCACCTGGTACTTTGGATACATCTCGCACAAATCGGGGATAAACGGAATGGATCCGCCTTGCCCCTGGTTAATTGGCGCACACTCAAACGCATCCTCAAGCGCCTTCTCGGCAATCTTGCTCACATCACAATCGGCATCCATAGCCCAGCCCCTACCTGCATCAACAGGCTTCCAGCTCACCTCACAGCCAAACGGCGCATGAGCAACCATAAACTCACCAAGCGCGCGCTGCGCCTCAAGCGGATCTTGCGAAGGTGCCGTACGCAGCGACAGTCTAAAGGTTGTAGCAGGCGAAATAACGTTAAACGACCCTTCAACCGGGTGCGCGTCAAAGCCAATAACCGTAACGCTCGGCTTTACCCACAGGCGCGACGCCAAAGAACCCGTACCAGGCAGTTTAACCGACGGCAAAATCGAGCCATCAATGCGCAGCTGCGCTTCGTCGATGTCCTGCTGCAAACCACCGACAACCTCTTGCGACTTAACACCATCAACCACAAGCTCGCCATCTTTGTTGTACATGCTTGCAATAAGCAGCGCAGCCATGGTATTTGCGTCGAGCACAACGCCGCCAAACGCACCGGAGTGGCGCGGGCTCTCCATCACGCGCACCGTAACGTCGATGTTGGTGTTACCGCGCAGCGATGTGGTTAAGCTGGGGATTTCTGGCGACCAGTTGCCCGAGTCGGCAACAATCATAATGTCGGCGTCAAAGAAATCGGGGTGCTCTTTTACAAACGGGATAAAGCTATCCGAGCCCATTTCTTCTTCGCCCTCGATAAAGAATTTAACGTTAACGCCCAGCTCATCGCCCAAAATTGCAAGCGCGCCCAGGTGAATAGCAATGCCCGAGCCGTCGTCGGACGCACCGCGGCCATACAGGCGGTCGCCCTTAATGGTGCCCACAAACGGGTCGGTTTTCCACACACCGTCGTCTGTTGGCGCAGGTTGAACGTCGTGGTGGGCATACAAAAGCACGGTTTTTGCCGCGGGGTTCACAATTTTTTCGCCGATAACTTCCCAGGCGCCCGGGGTGCCGTCGGCGTTTTTGGACAGCACAACGCGGGTGCTCACGCCCACGCGCTCCAGCTCATCGGCCACAAATTGCGCGTCGAGCTTCATGTGCTCGGCAGAAATTCCTTCTGCTGAAACGGCCTTCATAGCAATTTTTCGTTTGAGAAAATCAATCGCAGTGTCCATGTAGGCCTGTGCGGCAGCTTGTATTTGAGCATTTGTTTGTGCCATTGCATTCTCCATTTCTACCGATTTTTGCTGGTACGCGGGCTGTGCAACGCGGTGTGCGGGCTTGCTGGCGCACGCTATTGAAGCGTCGCAGGTTGTTGTGCGTACTGATAAAAAACTATTTGTTTTAGTGTATCAACTCTTGAGTTTATGCGCATCTAAAATGTTATAATTTCGCCTATATGTAAGGAACATGTAACAACACAAAATCCAGGAGACAACATGGCTCGGCACCTCAAGCAACCAGCGCAGACGTATGCCGCGCGCACATATCCCCTGCCCGCGCAGGCGCCAATGTCGCAGCCGTATGCCGTGCAACAACCCGCACAACAACCTGCGCAACACGCCTACCAGCAGCCACCCGTCTACCAGCAACAGCCCGTCTACCAGCAACAACTCGCCAATCAGCAACAACCCCAAGGCCGACCATCTACGCACCCGCGCAAACACCGCTGGCGCACCGCCGCACTTATGCTACTGTGCCTTGCCATATGCGCAGCGTTGGGCGCAGGAGCAACCTACGCCGCGCACTACGTGCTCAGCAGCCAAAACAACACCGCTAAAGACCCGCAGATATTTAAGGTATTAGACATACTTAAACCCCTAGAAGAAAAACCCACGCTGCCAGAGCCGCCCTTCCAAAGCAAAAGCATTTACATTTACAACCTCACCGACAACTGCGAAGTGAAAAACCTCAACGCAGATGCGCAGCTACCGCCCGCGTCACTCACAAAAATTATGACGGTGTACACCGCGCTGCAGTATATACGCAACCTCGACGCCAAGGCCCCCATCGACACAGCGTCGTATGCCAAACTCGACGAGCAAAATGCGTCTACCGCGGGTTTTGTTGCGGGCGAGCAAACCACGTTTCGCGACTTGCTCTATGGCACCATGCTGCGGTCGGGGGCCGAGTGCGCCATAAGCCTAGCGGTAAACACTGCGGGTTCAGAGGATGCCTTTGTTGCCGAAATGAACAAAAACGCTCAAAAAATGGGGCTTCGCAACACGCATTTTGCTAACACAACAGGGCTCGACGACAACAGTCTTATGAGTACAGCGCACGAAATTGGGCAAATGCTTAGCTGCGCGCTTAAAAACGAAACATTTCGCAAAATTTTTTGCACGGCCAGTTACGACTCGTCAAAAACTGACAAGCACCCCAAGGGCATTACCATAAAAAGCACCGTGCTGTCGCACCTTACCCCCGATGAGCAGCAGGGTTTTACTATTTTGGGCGGCAAATCGGGCACAACCGACAACGCGGGTTTGTGTTGGGCAACGCTGGTTGAGAAAAACAAAAAGCACTACATTGTGGTAACCATGGGCGCGCCCTACACCGACATTAACAACCAGGGAAGCGGGCAAAAAGACGACACGATTACCGCGATTCAAACGCTTATTCCGTAGCGGGTTGTAGCGGGTTGTAGCGGGTTTTAGCGTTCACGCAGCTACACGTAGCTGCAGCCGGCACCAACCAACACAGCCGGCGCCTACTTTGCGCTATTAATCTCCTGCTCCGCCAAGTCAATTTCGCGTTGCAGCGCGCACACGGTTTCCGACCTACCAAAGCCCGGCTCATAATTGCAGGTAGACATGGTTATTACCTTTGTTATGTGCGGAATAATTTTTTCGGCATCGTCCATTTTTGTAACCGCCAACTTAAGCCGCTCCTGCAAATATGCCCTAAACTCGTCGTTGGAGCCAAACGTAAACTTGCGCACGTTTTGGTCGTCGGGATTGGTGTAATAATAAAACAGCGGGCGCAGCCGGTACGCCGCATGCTCGGTTACATACCACACGCAGGTCATTGCCTCAAAATTTTGAGGCTCACGCAGCAAAAAGAAATGATAAAACATTGAGCCGTCTTTAAGGTGATGACCATACAAAACGCTTTGCTGGTCCACAAGCCCGGGCGCCGTGTTGTCGCAATCCATAAAAATTTGCCCGCCAATGGTCCACTTGCCCTCGGCATTGTGACGCAAATAATGCTCGTTATCTTTTCCCTGGTAAACGGGGTAGTTTATAGGCGTGTTGGGCACCTGCAACCAGCCAACAACCTCGCTATTAATTGCCTTTAGGCCCTGCCAATCTACCTGCGGTGCTGTTGATGTATCCTCACGCACATCATCGTTTACCTGGTCATTTGTTTGGTCGGGCACGGTGGCAAACGCCGCAAGCTTGCTGTTCGTTTGCGCCTGCTCATAATAGCACCACTGCGAGTAACCCCAGTAGCCGGCGGCGGCCAGCATAAGCGCAACACCAATGCACATAAGTATGGTTGACATATGCCGCTTAATAAACGCCACAGGTCCGCCGTGACGGTGTGTATTTTTGGGGTTTGAGCTGCTTGTTTGGTTGAATGAAGAGCTGCTCGCCTCGGCTTTGGCAAACGCACCCCCGCGCGCGCCTTGCCCGCTTTGCGCATGTGCAGCTGCAGCATGCGCTGCTGGCGTACGGTGCACCGCACGCTGAGTTGCAGACGCAAGGTGCGACGGCGTGTAGGAGTTAAATCCCACCGCGCGACCTTGGTTGGAAGCTTGATTGAACGCCTGGTTGGAGCCTTGGTTAGCTGCCTGGTCGGACGCACCACCAGATGCACCACCAGGTACACCGCCAGGTACAGCGGCAGACTCGCTACCCGGAGCGGCAGCTGCGGGTGCGGACGTATTAAACATGTGGTGAGCGTGGTTTTTCGGCATAAGTAATCCTTTGTTGTGTAAGTTGGTCACTATTGTAGCACGCGCGCTTGGGGCATGCCGCGTATAAGCGCACATGGAGGTACGCCCAAAAATATGTAAAATTTTGCACATAACAAGCCGTGTACGTGCTGTTTTTTAATAGCGGTATACAGGGTGTCAACATGCAAAAGTTACGGTATAGTATATGGAGAAGTTATAGACGCACGCACGTGATGCGCAAGTACTCAGGTGCGCTCAACGAAAGGAATCGCATGTCTACAACAGTATTACCAGAGAGAATAACTGCAGAGAAAAGCACCTACATCCCCCGCGTTGGAGCCGTCCACGATTTGTGCGGCTATGGCAACTGCTCGCTGAGCGTGGCAATTTCGGTGCTTTCGAGCGCAGGCTGCGACGTGTGCAGCGTTCCTACCTCGCTTTTTTCGGCACACACCAAATATGAGCACTTTTACATGCACGACACCACCTCAATATTGCACGACTACATTGAAGCGTGGAAAGTTGAAGATGTAAACCTCGATGCCGTGTACTCGGGCTTTTTGGGCTCAAGTGAGCAGGTAGACATCATAAAGCAGCTGTACGCCACCTACCCGCAGGCGCTGCACGTGGTGGACCCCGTTATGGGCGACGGCGGCATGATGTATGCAACGTATACGCAGGAGCTGTGCGACGCTACAAAACAGCTGGTACATGGTGCCGACATTCTGCTGCCCAACCTCACCGAGGCGGCTTTGCTCACAGGCAAACCTTATAGCGGACAGGCAATTTCAAAGCACGAAGCCTGCCAAATTATTGCCAATTTGGTGGCGCTTGGCGCAAAGCGCGTGGTGCTCAAGGGCATCGAAACCGATCACAACACAATTGTTAACTATGTGTACGAAGCGCCGTTTGCTACACAAGACGTATCAACGCTTTCGGCCAACGATATGCAGGTAGACGTAGCTGCAATTGAAGCTGCCGTTAACATGGTTGAAGAAGAAAAACTGCCATTCTCGCTCCATGGCACCGGCGACGTATTTGCAAGCTGTGTGTGCGCGGGTTTGCTCGCTAAAAAACCGCTGGTAGATACCGTTGCTTTTGCAGCACGCTTTGTGCGCAACGCCATGTGGATTACGCGCTCACAGCCTGAGTGGGAAATGCGCGGCGTGAGCTTTGAGCCGCTTTTGGGCGACGTTGCCGCGTTTGTAAAATAGCAAGGTTATTGTAGTTTGTAATATAGGGGTTTACCTGGTAATTTAGCAGGCACACCCCGCTTGCACACAAAAACAATGCAGCTGTACGTGCCGCGCGCATGTACAGCTGCATGTTGTTAAACCTTCAACCGTTACACGTTGTTTAGTTACACGTTGTTTGAATTGTCTTCGGCAACGGTTGAACCCTTAGGTTCGGCCGCATGCCCACCATTACCTGCGGCGTTGGCATTGTCGCCGCCAGAGTTAGCGTTTTTATCGTCCGCAGCCGAACCAGAAGCAGAACCTGAACCCGTATTAGAACCGGAGTTTGCGCCGTTTGCAGCGTCGCCGCCGTTTGAGCTGCTATCAGAGCTGCTACCGGCGCCGTTGCCCGCAGAACCCGAACCTGCGCCCTTGTTGGCGCCGCTACCTGCACCTGCGGCAGCATCACCCGCGGCAGCATCGCCGCTTGAGGACGAACCCAACACCTTGCCCAAAATGTCGCTTGGCGTAAACGACGAGGCAATGGCTGAGCGCAGCTGCGCTTGCGTGCCGGAATCAAGACCAGAAATCGTGCACTTAAAACGCACGCCCTCCTCGGTTTGCACCTTTTGCCACTCAAACGTCATCAGCGTTTTTTGCACACCCGACGGCGGCAAAAGCCCAAAGAGCTGAGCGGGAGCAAGCTTGCCTTTTTCGTCGAAGTACACATTTACGTGATAAATTACCTGGTTAACCTTGGGGTTGAGAAGCGCGTTTACTGCCAGCGCCGACGCCTGAATTTGCGAGCCAGCAAACACCTCAATGAGCTCTTTTGACGTGGTGTCAACAACCGTTACCTCAATACGATGGGTGTTTTCGTCGGCCTCTTGCACTGAAAAATGCTCGGGGAACTGCGTAAAGCCGTTGCCCCACTCAACGCCGCCGCTCATAGCCGAACCAACTGCTTTTACACTCACTTCGTTTGCCAGGTTGGCGGTAGACACGCGTCGAATGTAGCCGATGCCCACCTGACCCACAATAACCAGCGCAAAAAACACTAGCACAAAGCTCACAGCGGTAAGCGTAATAACGCGCTCCACGTTTGAACCCGAAGGGTCCTCGCGCGACAACGGGTCAACAGCAACGGTGCTGCCAAACATACGGCGGCGAATCCGCTGCTTCTTTGCCGTTTCGGCGTTTGTATGACCCGTTTCGTCTACGGTTGAGAAAAGCTCTTCGGCATTCGATGCAGTAAGCGCGTGCTTTTGAATGCGGGCTTTGTCCTGTTTTTTTGCCATGCCAACCTCTAGATGGTGTTCATCTGATTGTTTGTAATCTGCGCAGGTAAACGCCTTGAAATTGCGTCGCAAATAAGAGCGCCTACAACAGTTTTTGCATCCTCAATTCTACCATCGAGAACCAAATTTATGCAGGTATCAAGGTCGATAAGCTCCGCTTTCACAAACTCATCAGCATCGGGGTGCGCATCTCCGCACGAAAGGTCGGTTGCCATGTACAAGTGAATAAGCTCGTCTGAGCAGCCGATCGACGGCGCTAACGTGGTTAAAAACGCAATGTTCCCCGCCGTCATGCCCGTTTCTTCTTTAAGCTCGCGCTTTGCGCAGACAAGGGGATCCTCGCCCGGCTCAAGCTTTCCCGCAGGTATCTCAAGCGTTGCTCTATCCAGCGTGGCACGCCACTGACGCACCAGACAAATTTTTCCCGAGTCGGTAAGCGCCACAATGCCCACGGCGCCGGGGTGACGCACAATATCGCGCTGCGACATGGTGCCGTTTGGCAGGCGCACGTCCACGCGATTCACGTTAAAAATAAGCCCCTCAAACAGCGTTTGCTCCATAATCGGCGTTTCTTGTATGCTTGCAAGCACGTCTTTTGTGGGCGTAAGGCTTACGCCGTGCTGCAAGGCGGCATCGTCACGCTCAGTTTGTTCAATTTCGTCGAGAAGGGCACGCGCACCTGTTGCAAGCGCCTGCGTTTGCTGCTCAAGTGCCGTTTGTGCGCGTTGTATTTGTTTGGGCGAAGCGCTCATCGCCACGGGTGTAGGGATTGTTGCCCGCTTTACCTGGGCCAGCGCTTTAGGCGTTTTGGGTGTTTTAGGTGATTTGGGTACTTTAGGCGTTTTGGGTACGGCAGCTGTACCAGGCAGAGCAGCTGCATTACGTGCGGCTCCAGGCTCAACAGCAGTGTTGTCTGAACCCGCTACCTTTGCAGATGTTGCTTTGCGTTTGGCGCGCGTAGTGTTCGATTCTTTTTTCATACAAGCCCCTTCGCTACAAGCTCAACTACCAGCTACTCGGTATAAACGTGCAGGTTATTGTGCAGCGGCCGCATACACAGCGTCATCTACCAGGCGGCTGCACGCATCGGGCGAAACAAGCGACGCAGGAACAAATGCCACGCCCACAGCACCCACGCCAAGCTGGCGCGTTGTGGAAGGATTGGTGTTAATTGTTCCAGCACAATGCGACACAAATTCGTTGGTATCAAGCGGCTTTTCGAGCAAATCGAGCATGCGTGGTGCGCCCGCACTTACTTCAAAATACACAAGCGGACCCACGCGGTGCGAATACAAGCTCATAGCACGCACAATATTCCCAGCTAAAAGGTGCATTTCGTGTGCACGATATGCCTCTTGCGGATAGCCTTCGTTGTTCATTGTGTACACGCGACGCACGCCCATGGCACGCGCCTGCAAATTTTTGGCATTCAAAATCCACTTTTTGTACGACGGCAGCTCATTGGTGGTAAGCAACGGCGCAGCAGGCGCCGGAATAACCATAAAACGCGCGGCATTCGCCACGTCGAGCGCGTGCTCGCAGGCGTGTTCAACCGTACAATTATTGTCGCGATCTTCAAGAATTGCAGCAAGTACCAGCGCTAACTGCGCAGAGATGCATTTGGTATCAATAACATGAATGCGCGCGTGCTCAATGTCGCCCGCAGCGTGACGAGCAGCCTGATATGATCCACGCAGTGCCGAAGATGTGTGAAGCGAAATAATGTCGCTAAAGCCCTGCTCAGCAAGGGAAGTAAAACAGCTACGATAGTCGTCGGGACGCGGATTGTAAATTGAAAACGAGCCCTTGGTAGACGACAGCTGAATGTAAAATTCGTTTTTGTCGAGGTCAACGGTGTCGCGCAGCTCACCTTGGTTTGTGTGTATGTAAAAAGGGACAAACTCCACACCATACGCGGCGCTGGCGGCAGGCAAAATGTCGCAACCGCTGTCGCATACAATGGCAAATGATTTTTGCGTATGAGACATAGTATCCCTTCCTTTCACAAAGCGTGTAACAAAAGCGTGTAACGCACGGGTGGCAGCGCGGATAGCGCATGGACGGCGCGGGGCGCGATGCAAAACCACGCTGGATAAGACGGCGCGCGGGTGTAACAAGTGCACCTGCGCGCTTTACCTCTGCGTATTACGATACCATAAAGCGCGAATTACCAGCTACGATTAATGGTTTGCTCGCGATCGGGGCCAACGGCAACAATCGAGACGCGTACGCCCGAAAGCTCCTCAATGCGCGCAATGTAATTTTGCGCCTGCTGAGGCAAATCGTCAAAGGTGCGCGCGTTTGAAATGTCGCAATTCCAACCAGGCATTGTTTCGTAAACCGGCTTGGCACATTCAAACAAATGCTCGTACTCAGGCACGCTTGTATAGCGTTTACCTGCGCAATCGTACGCAACACAAATGTTAATTGTTGGCATGCAGCTTAAAACATCAAGCTTGGTAATAGCAAGATCGGTAAGACCGTTAATTTGCGCAGAATAGCGAACAACAGGCGCGTCATACCAGCCGCATCTGCGTGCGCGACCAGTGGTAACGCCAAACTCCGCACCAACCTGGCGCAGCTTTTCGCCATCTTCGTCGGTAAGCTCGGTTGGAAATGGACCTGAACCCACGCGCGTAAGGTAGGCTTTTGCAACGCCAATCACGCGGTTAATTTGCGTGGGGCCAACGCCCGAACCAGTGGTGGCGCCACCTGCAGTGCAGTTAGACGAGGTAACAAAGGGGTAGGTACCGTGGTCAATATCGAGCATGGTTGCCTGCGCACCTTCAAACAAAATTGACTGCTTGTTGTCGAGCGCTTCGTGCAAAAGAAGCGTAGATTCTACAATATAGGGAGCAAGGCGCTTTGCATAAGGCAGATATTCGTCGCAAATTTGCTGAACGGTGTATGTTGGCATGTGAAACACGTGCTCAAGCAGGGCATTTACATAGGTGAGCGTGTCGGCAAGCTTAGTTTTAAACACGGTTTCGTCGAGCAAATCTTGCACGCGTAGGCCAATGCGCAACATTTTGTCGCTATAGGTAGGGCCAACGCCGCGCTTGGTTGTGCCAATGTGTTTGTCGCCGCGGAGCACTTCTTGCGCGCCGTCGAGCACCTTGTGGTATGGCATAACGAGGTGGGCTTTGCCCGAAATTCTAAGGTTTTTGCAGGATACACCCTCGCCCTCAAGCGTTTCGATTTCTTGGAGCACAACGGTGGGGTCTACAATACACCCGTTGCCAATAACGGCAAGGCAATTTTTGTACATAATACCCGAAGGTATTTGATGGAGCGCCAACTTTGTGGAGCCAACCACAACAGTGTGGCCGGCGTTTGCGCCACCAGAATAGCGACATACAACATCAAAATCACGAGCGATAAGGTCAGTAATTTTACCTTTACCTTCATCACCCCATTGTGCACCAACCAAAATTGAAGCAGGCATAGTGTTCCTCCTTACGCAATACAACTCTTTAAGTATTACACTCATACGCGCTGCTCGAAGCACACAAACAAGAAAGCAACAAACTCTCCGCAGACGCGGGCGGGGTGCGCTAAGTGCACTGGGTGCGGCAGGGCGCACGCAACACTGCACCCTACTCCACGTTGTTCATATCAACCTCAAGAAACTTGGTTGTACCAGGCAAAAATGCAAGCGACACCGTGCCCAACGGACCCGAGCGGTTCTTTGCAATAATGAGATCGGTTTGCCCCATCTCCGGGCGTTGCGGGCGCTGCGCTTCTTCTTCGGTCATGGAGCGATCGAGCAAAATAACGATGTCGGCGTCCTGCTCAATAGCACCCGATTCACGCAGGTCAGAAAGCTGCGGGCGCTGCGAACTACGCCCCGTTACCTGACGGTTAAGCTGTGAGAGCGCAACCACCGGCACCTCAAGGTTTTTCGCCATAATCTTAATGCCGCGCGACATTTCAGACACTTCCGTAGCACGCGAATCCGCACGAAAACGCCCCTGTGGCGGCGACAGCAGCTGCAAATAGTCAATAATCACAATGCCGCGTTCTTTTTTGTTGAGCATGCGGCGCGCCTTTGCACGAATTTCGGTTACCGTTGTACCCGGCGTGTCGTCTATCATAATGTCGAGCTGGGACAAGTCGTTTGTCGCTTGCAAAATTGCCGGCCACTGATCGCTTTGAATTGAGCCGCCGCGAATAGCCGACAGGTTAATTTTTGCCTGCGCCGAAAGCAAACGCTGTGCAATTTCAACCTTACTCATCTCAAGCGAAAACAACGCAACGCTGGCACCATTGTTTGCAAAGTTAACCGCCAAGTTAAGCGCGAACGACGTTTTACCAACACCAGGGCGCGCGCCAACAACCACCATTTGCCCAGGTCGCAAACCCTGCAGCCAGCGGTCTACCGTTGGGTAATCGGTGTTAATGCCCTGCGGCGTGCCCGACGCCTGCATTTCGGTAAGGTCGGTGTAAAGCGAGCTCATTACTTCCGATAAGGGCGAATAATTGCTCGCCACCTCTTTGTTAGTAACCTCAAGCAGCATGTTTTCTGCCGAGTCGATAACTTCTTTGGTGTCCTCGGGCGCGTCAAACGCCAGCTTTTGAATGTTGAACGACGCCAAAATCAGCGAGCGCAGGCACGCATCACGGTGCAAAATTTCGATGTGGTGCTCCCACGAAACGAGCGAGAAACTGTTTTCGCTCAGCTCAACTAAGGTGGCTGAGCCGCCAATGCGATCGAGCTCGTTTGTGGTTTTAAGCCAGTCGGCAAGCGAAACGGGATCGACGGTTTGCCCCTTATCTGCCAGCGCAAGGATTGCCCTAAAAATAATCTTGTGGCGCGTGAGGTAAAAATCGTCCTCTTTAAGTGCAGTTATACAGTTTTGCAAAATGTCATCGCTTAAAATCATTGCCGCAAGCAGCGACTTTTCCGCCTCAACGTCTTGCGGCAGTTGCAGGGCTTTACCCTGCGTTGTGCCGTCGGGGTTTACGGGCGGAAAATTAAGCAGCGACGCTGTTGATGTAGCTAGTGAATCTGACACGGGTGCACCTTTCATCTACGTACAACTTAGTGTAAACGCTTTTGCGGGCAGCACCCTCGCAAACGGTGGGCTTTTTTATTGAATTGTTTTTAACATGCCAATGTTGAAAAGTAGCTCCCATTTACCGTGAAATGAGCGACTTATCAACATTTTCAACAATTTATCAACGTGCCACTGGTTGTGTATAAACTGTGTAGCCCCCGCAAGGCGCTCACCTGCGCTTTTATGTTTTACTCGTATTATTCACTTTTTGTATCTGCTACCTGGTGTTTCATTATGTTTTATGCACGATTATGCAACGCTTTTTGTTTAACACCAGTACAAGGGTTACCCCAATGTATAGCCCGTGGTCAGCATAGGCGTTTTGAATGACGAAAAGTGGCACAACCATGCGCGTTTTCAACATTGCACGCCGCAGCGTGCGTGTGGAACGCGGCAGGCGCAGGGCGGGCACACGGGCGATCACATGCGGCGGGCACCTGCGGCGGGTGCGGCGCTGCGGGTCCGGCGTTGCAGGACGCAAACAGCAGATGCGATACCTAACGCGCGCAGCATGTGCGGCGCATAACAACAGCCCTGTAACACAAAACAGGTGCCCCAAAAGGCACCTGTTTGCATACTACTATACTATATAACTATACATACCCAACTTGCGCGATAGTACCGCGCATTTAGCACGATCGAACAATACTAGTGCGTCGTGCTACCGTGCGAAAAAGACAAGAGTATTATACCCTATCTTTGCGCACGTATTACTCATTTTCAGAAGCATCCTGCTTTTCAGCATCTTCTGCTTCTTGTGTGTCTGCCTCAGCTTCTGCAGCTTCTTCAGACGGCTTCATTTCACTCATGCTGGCACCAACGGTTACCGAAACACGAGCGTTAATGTCGCGATACAGGTTAATTTCAACACCATGCGTACCAGCGGTTTTAATGGTAGCACCGCGCGAAATGCGTTTGCGATCAATTTCTACCGAAAGCTGCTCATTAATAGCTTTTGCAATTTGTGCAGCGGTAATTGAACCAAACAGCTGGTTGTTTTCTCCAACCTTTGCCTCGATAAATACCTGTTTATCATCGAGTTTTGCCTTCATGTCACGTGCATCCGACAAGCGTTTTTCTTCACGCTGTTGAATATTGTGAGCACGCTCCTTAAGTTGTTTAATATTGCCAGGGGTGGCAGGCTGAGCGATTTTGTTTGGGAATAGGCAGTTTTCTGCATATCCCTGAGCTACGTCTACAATATCGCCTTCTCCACCTTTGCCCCTAAGCTCACCCAGAAGGATGACTTTCATAGGAACTCCTTTAACTCAGTAGTGCGTTGTGGAGCGCAGGACATATACACGATGCCGTGCATTAGCCCTTATTGCGGCTCCCACGCGTGGAAACTACGGTTACGGTGTATGGCAATAGCGCCATTTCACGAGCGCGCTTGATAGCCATAGCAACGTTGTGCTGGTGTTGCGTACAAATGCCAGTAACACGACGTGGTTTAATTTTGCCACGGTCGGTCATAAACTTGCGTAAAAGCTGAGTGTCTTTGTAATCGACATTATCAAGCTCGGCTTTATCAAGTTGGCTATATTTGCGCAGCGGTTGACGCTGCTCAACATGCTTTTTTCTAGCCATGATTGATACCTTTCTTAAGACGAACAGTACGTGGTAAACACATGCGCCAAAACGACGCCTAAGCGACGCGCTTAAACAGTGGGCCTAAAAATGCGCCTAAAACGGAATGTCATCCGAATACGCATCGGCCGCAGGTGGCTGCATAGCTGCATCAATAGGAGCGGCGGCAGAGTAGCCATCGTCCATTGGTGCTGCAGGCGCAGGTGCGGGCGCTGCTGGCGCAGGAGCATACGCGGCGCTTTGTGCGGCATACGGTGCCTGCTGCGGCGCACCATAACTTTGGTTGCCGTAATCTGCAGCAGCAGGTGCACTACCTGCATACGAGCCATAGCCGCCTTGCGCTGTTGGAGCTTGCGTTCTGCGCGGCGATACAAAGTCGAGCGTTTCTGCTATAACTTCGAGCTTGCTGCGCTTTTGCCCATCGCGCTCCCATTGGCTCCAGCGAAGTCTACCATCTAATACAACCCTTTGACCCTTGGTGAGGATTTTGCTAAGCGATTCAGCACGAGCACCAAATAAGACACAGTCCACATAATTGGGAACATCTTCCCATTCGCCCGACTGCGGATTGCGACGACGGTCGTTTACCGCAAGACAAAAAGTCATCACCTGAGAGCCCGACGTAGTAACGCGAAGCTCAGGATCACGTGTTAAATTACCTGAAATTGCAACTCGATTGATACTCACAATACTCACCTTCCAATAGGTCTTACCCGGTGGTGCATAGCATCACCCTCAATTGTCCTAATCTTTATCGGGACGACGCACGATCATATGACGTACTACCGTATCGTTAATACGAAGTACACGATCAAGTTCTGCAATGTGTGCAGGGTCTGCGTGGAAATTGATAAGGGTATAGTCGCCTTCGGTAAGCTTATTAATCTCATACGCGAGTTTACGCTTACCCCAGTCTTCTACGGAATCTACAACACCACTCTGTTCGGTAATAGTGTCGTCAATACGCTTTGCTACAGCAGCGCGTACCTCATCGGTAGCTGACGGGCTTACAAAATACAACAATTCATATGCCTTCAATACTGTCACCTCCTCTGGACTAGCGGCTTCGAGCTGTGAAGGTAGCACTCGAAGCAGGAAAATACAGTATTTAACTGTAACACATCAGTGCACGAAATTTTCAGTCGTTTTTCGTGCGGGAGGTATCCACTAAAAAAGCATATGTTGAGCTGCCACTCAGCCATCTAGCATCAGCCATGCAACGCCTTGCATGTGCCCTGCATTTGCCCTGCGTTTGGTTTGCGTTTGCTTAACCTGCCATCACCTCACATGCCCTCACACATTGCGAACCTAATCTGGCGTTAGTGTAGCAGATACGCAAGACAGTTTACGCAGGCATAACGCGCACCATGTTCGCAGCGCGTTATCACATTCCACAACGTGCACACATAACGCAGTTACACTGGCGCAGTTACATTGGCGCGCGGCACAAAAAACCACCGCTTACATCGTAAGCAGTGGTTACATACGTGTTGTGTGTATAACAATATTGATGCTGCGTAGGTGCACCGTTATTGCTGCGCGGGTGGCTCAGACGCGGTGTCTTTTGGTTGAGCGGCCTCAGGCGCAGGCCCGGCAGTAGGTGCAGCCTCAGGCACAGGTGCAGCCCCAGCTGTAGGCGCAGGTGCAGTAGCTGCATAATTTGAAAGCGCGTTGTATGAGGCAACGTCGTCTGGAAGCGACGCGTTTTTATTCCCCCAGGTACTCACATTAAATTGACTCATCCACACAGCAGCTACGCCCATCGACAAAGCTTGCACCACGTTGGCAAAAATTAACACCACATACGCTGTAATGATAAGCGCCACAAGCAGTTTGCCTAGCAGCGAAAATATCCCGCCCGAAATGAGCGCGGTTGCAATATGCTGTCCGCCGTGTGACGCTGCGCTCAAGTAAAGGGTAACTACCTCTGCAACCGCGCCAAACCCGGGAAGCATCATCAGCAGGGCAACAGCGGCAACAACGATGCAGCCAATAAGTTCAACCAAAAAACGCGTAACCAGATACAGCGGAAATTCGTTGTTTTCGCGCGTAATCATATCTTTTATAAAAACAAAATTCCACGCTGCTGAAATGTTTTGGTAAATGGCGGCGCGCAGGATGCACAGAGTGAAGATTGAACTTACCACCGACGCCAGCGCGTAGGAGATGATGTTAAAAAAGGGAATGTCATTAAAAAACGACAACACATAGGTAGAAAAAAGCATCCACGCAATGGTAAACAGCAGGTAGAGCACGGCAACCCTAAAGCCAAGCTTAAGGTGGTGCACAAATTTAATGGGTCGCGCGAAGGCGGTGTTTTGACCCCATGCAAGCGAGCATGCCCACTCGGCTATAAAACCCAAAATAACGATTTCGCCCACAATGGGAATAAGCCCGATAAGCGCAAGTAAAAGCAGTGTTTTCCAAACCTGCGTGTCTCTGCGAAACACAGAATTCCACGCGGTGTGAAACATTTCTTGATGTGTACTCATATGCAACTCCTTTTTTAAGCGAGCTCAACCCGTATGCAAGGGAGTAGCTGCGATTGTTGTGTGCATTTATATTATTGTACAGCTTGCGGTGGGATTTTACGTGCTTTTGTTTGGTTTTGTGTTGAAGTTTATGCGCCGTGAGTGTCTTTATTGCTTTGGGTGCCTTTTTCGATATGTACGCCTCTGCGCTTAATACTTGTGGTTGCTTAGCATATTTTTAATAAATTAAAGGTGCCGATGTGTAAATATGCAGGTAAAACAGGGTATTTAATAAGAAAAAATATGGCGGAGGAGGAGGGATTCGAACCCTCGTACCCCTAACGGGGTAAACGGTTTTCGAGACCGCCGCATTCGACCACTCTGCCACCCCTCCCGGGCACATCATCGCCGCGCAGGAATCCTGCCGCCAGATGTAATGGCGGAGAGTCCGGGATTTGAACCCGGGATACGCTTTAGGCGTATACACGATTTCCAATCGTGCTCCTTCAGCCACTCGGACAACTCTCCACAACATAGTCGCACGCGCATTGCGCGAGGCACATTCACGCCACAACTCACGCTGGTTACAACTGGCTGCAGCCGCTTGGAGCTACTTACAGCTGGTGCGCGTGTGTTGGCGCGGTTTTGCGCGTACGTTAGTATAGCGTATTTTTCGAGCTTTGTACACATATACGCTAGAATAATCCATGATATTCTCAGCATAATAACCCGCATACACGTAACTCCACGAAAGGCCAACTCATGCCAACAGGTTTCTTCTCTGCCTACGGACCCGACACATCCGCACTTACCCTGCCGCTATGGCTCGACCTTGCGTCGGTTATCGTGGGCGCCATCTCGGGCGTGCTGGTCGCACAGCAAAAAAAGCTCGACCTGGTGGGATTTATGGCACTTGCGGTGATGGGCGGCCTTGGTGGCGGCCTCATACGCGACACCATCATGCAGCGCGGCGGTGTGTATGCACTCGATTCAACCTTTGCTATCCCCTCAACCGTTATAACCGCCCTTTGTGCGTTTATGTTTCCAAGCGCGCTAACACGCCATCCGCGCTGCGTAGAGTGGGTGGACATCATTTCCATTGGACTTTTTGCCGCGGCAGGCACCGATAAAGCCATGAGCTTTATGCTAAGCCCCTGGGCGTGCGTACTTATGGGCACGCTCACGGCGGTGGGCGGCGGCATGATTCGCGACGTGTGCACGCACGACACTCCGCGCATCTTCAAAAGCAGCAACTATTACGCCATTTGCGCCATCGCGGGCTCGGTGGTGTCGTACGTAAGCGTGTTTGTGCTCTACATTAACCGACCAATTGCGGCTACCTTATGCGTTGTAACTGTTGTTATATTGAGAAGAATTTCGCTGCATTTTAATTTGATAACACCCAACAACGTAGACTTCACACCGCGTGTTCGTGCAGGCGCACGGCGCGTGAAAAATCGCCTTACACGCAGGTAGCACATAGCGCGCGACATTCACGGCGCACGCAAATAAACTGGATATCCATTGCGTAGTGATTAGTATGGCGGGGTTGCTGCTACAGCGGGTTTACAGCTGCATGTTACTGCGATGTAATGCCTATAAATAAAACCAACCCGCCTCTTACAAAAAAAGTTGAGCGATATTAGAATAATACCCCACTTTGACACGCGGTTTTAAACCAAAAATTACCTCCTGAAGCACGTCTGCCGAATGGGCAAAAATACCTCACCGCTTCTACCTGCACCTTTGCAAAGGCACGTTTTAGCGCTGACTTGAAGCACACCTGAGTGTCGCTAAAACGCGTGTCAAAGTGGGGTAATTTTCTAATATGAATGAAAAAGTTTTGTAACGCCTGATAACGCATGTACATACAAGAACAAAAAGGGCAAACAGGGTAAGCAAGACGGAGCTCACATAAACAGCGCCCATATAAACGGGGCACACACCAGCCCCTCTAAATACAAATGTCCCTCGTTGGTCAGCGACGTCCTAATCTCCCACGGACTCACTCCGCAGTA
>CAMPVF010000011.1 GCA_946997485.1 uncultured Atopobium sp. | reverse complement strand
CGAGAGCGAAGAAAAAACTGGCAAAACAGGAACTAACCCAACAACCACTCCTGAAGGAACAGGCTCTGGTTCAGGAACAGGTTCTGATTCTGGCTCTGATTCTGGTAACGACTCCACGCCTAACAATGGTGGTCCAGCTAGCGGGTCTACTACTGGTGGTAGCAGCTCTACAGATTCCGGTGCTCAGAATAGCACCAATGGATCAAGTGGCGCTGATAATGCCAACATCGCTGGTAACGCATCCACTGGTGCTTCAGGTTCCAACGCATCCACTAAGCCTGGCAACAAGGTTTCTGCAAAGCATTTCTCCCAATTAGTAAAGACTGGTGATGAAGTGGGGCAAGCAGGATTGATCAGCGCAATTATTGGTGCACTGGGAGCTGCAACAGCATTCTTCTCTCGCAAGAAGAAAGGCGAGTAAAAAGTTTACCTACAAAATTAAACAAAGGTAAACTAGTTATTGAAAATAATTAGGAAAAGGAGCTGAGCCACAAACCCAGCTCTTTTTCTATATCACTGTTCACTTACACATATAAGCTCTTGTATTGTAATTCAAAACATATCTTATTTAAGAAGAACTGTTTTTGAATATATTCGAATAAACGATAAGATAATCAATAAAAACAATTTCTGACAGCTTTCCTTTCCAACTTCCGCCAGCCACATCTTAAATGGCTCTGCCTTAGGGGATGGAACGGACTGAATAATACGGAATATCCCCTGCATATCAGCGGCATCGGTTTCTCGCATTTTGCCATCTGCTGCGAGCATTTTTAACCCGTGACAAAATGTCACGACTTCGCTGCCTTCCTCTTTTAATCTCTGCTTCAACTTTCTCCAGTAAGCACCTGCATCCTTACTGTCAGTTAATGTCCCCACAATATCAACTACGCTAAAATACCAGGTCAAGTCCTAACCTTGGTGTAAATTCGTTTCCTTCCCTTGATCTAACAAGTCCCTGACGCTTTACTCCTGCCAGGCTAGTAGCTTGAATGGTTTTCCTGCCCATGTTCCCTTGGTGTGGGATAGGCATTCGTTGAAACTGACGGCATAGTCTGCTAGGTCTTTGTTGTATCTTGAGTCTTCCTTTTTGAATTTTGTAACTTGGTATTTTGCCAATGCTATTCCTCCTTTCCGTGTTTCAGGGTATGAAAAAAGACGCTTACTTGCACCCTTTCAAAGAAAAAGCAGTAAACCTTCCGATTTACCGCTTTAAACTATCAAGATAAATTTTCGAATGATATTTTATCCTAAGTTCTTTATCTTGAATTTTTCGTCCTCACTATTCCTTCTATGAAACCAATCTTCGATATAAAAGCCTATCAAAACGACGACCTGCAATAATGAAGAAAAGGCTCCAAAATTCACTGAAAATGGAATGGCTACAGCAATCGTAATAACCCAAACAATACTAGGTAAAATCCATTTATTTACTCGTCTGCTACTAACAAAGTAAATTTCAAGTCCAGCTAAAACAATGCCCATCACTAAATATAGAAGCAATAACTCTCTATTCATTTGCTTGTCTCCTTTCATTGTATTTATCAATCAGTTTCTTCGTAGTTTCATAATCATATTTATCTTGCAAAGCTAACGACTTAATGAACTTCACGTATGGATCTTCATCCACCTCCATAAGCTTTACTTTTTCAATTAACTGATTGAGATTATTCCTGATTATGTGATAGGAACTATCGTAATAGTTAGCCATGCTCTTCAATGATCCAGATGATAAAATGAACTGCTTGATAAATGCTATTTCATTATCATCGAGATTAAATATCCAATCATTCCTCATTACCATACTCCTTTCTCTTTTATACTAACCTAAATTCTAATGATATTCAATATTAACCTTTAACTTTTTACTTATGTTTAACTTTAGTTCTAATTTTGTGTATAGCAATGTGTGGTTGACACCTAAGCATAAAAAACGCTTACATGCGTCCATATCGTTTCTATCTACTGCGAGCAAAAGCCCCGCATGGGGCCAATGCCTTTCATCTCTTGTTCTTAAAGGTTATCTATAAGATCGTCAAACCATGTAGCTGTTCTTTAGACAAATTCTTAGATGTGAAAAGAGTAGCGCTAAGCGAGTTGTATTCTTTTCTATAGCTAGCTACTGTATTTCTAGAAATGCTTAAATTATCTGCTATTTTTCTTTGCGACATACCTTTGTTATGAAGAGTGATTATGTTGTGTTTGTCTATCCTTGTTGCTAGTCTCTTACGCGCCTCCTAGAACTATTGTCCTAAAGAGGAAGCGATGGCTCAATTTTCAATTGCGCGAGTGGCTCAAAATTAAAGTACTATAGACACTTGTCTCATTTTCTGTGCTTTTTTCTTTGAAAATGATTGTGTAAGCACAACGATAATCGGAACTTGTGTGATTTGGTTCTCCATTGAGAGTTCTCTTAACCACTCCATTTCTTCTGGCTCAATTCTATTTGAGGCAGTATTGATACAATACTAAAGACAGTGAATAGCCTTATTTATATCTTGAGTAGCACGCACGTTGCTGATTGTATCCATTACCTCTTGCTTTACTTCAGCCTGAACTTCTTTTCCAAGTTCAAACCCTCTTGTATCATAGATTGCAAGTGGTACACCTTTTTTGTGGTTTTTCGCATATGCGATGGTACTGGCTTATCCATTCCAGTGTCAGCGAGCTTCTCCTTGAATACAGAATTGATCAATGTACTCTTACTGACACTAGTTTTACCAGCAACAATTATATTAATTGTGTTTAGGTTCTTGATTTTCTCTGCTATTGCATTGATTGCTTCCTGTGCAATCTTTTCTGCATCTATTCCTGCCACTATTATTCCTCAAATGGAACAATCTCTGGTCCCATGTCATCGAAATCAATATCATCTGTATCTAATGATTTCTTATAGACTTTGTTTCCATACTTTTTGATAAGCGACGGAACAATGATAAAGCCGACTAAAGTCAATGCACTCCCAATCACAAACCATTTCATTCTTCTATATCTGTTTTTTGTATCAGTTATGATTTACATCCTTATAAGTGTCCTTGTAAATTTCGCGAATCTCTATAAAAGAATATTCTTTAATGCTTTACTCATCAATTCCTGGCGTTTCTCCATAAACTCCTCAAAATTAGATAGTTCGTATGAAATATCACTAGGAAGGTACTTAGCATTTTCTCTATTCTCAGTAACCTTCAGCCAATCGACAAGTGGTGTCGCATTCTTGGATTCATTCTCTCTGCCTTCCAACAATTGAAGGTTTGCTAGTGTATTCCTTCTTCTACGCCAATCTTCTTTAGTAACATCGTCAATCACTGTTCCGTTTGGCAACACTAAGTCTTTAATCTTTTCTTCTTTAAATCCTGTGTACGGATGCATATGATCTTGATGGAATCCCTTCTGACTATATTTCAAATTTGGATACAGAAGAGATAACAACATAAATGTATAGACACCAATCTCATATGTGTCAAACATTGCATCAATCTCATCCGCAGTATATCTAAGAGTTCTGTCACCTGTGAATCTAATCTCATTTAGATTCTTCATACTAAATGAATTAGATGACGCTGTCTTCAATGCCTCTCTTATGCTTGTCAGTGCAGAGTTTGACGAAGTACCAAAAATCTGTTTTACCTGTGCGATTACAATATATTTTCTTAATTCAGCTTTATTGCTCGAATCAAAATTACCACCTTTGTATCTGTAGTAAACCATAGGAGAAACAGCCATATAAGAAATCATGTTCTCCGAATTAAATCCGAACTCATTTAACAAATCAACTGTATCCTTGATAGCTCTTTGGATTGAGTCCCAGTTTTCTTTGATTTTTAGTACACTGTCTTTTTTGAATGTTTCTACTTTTAATGCTACGGACATATCTAAAAGATACAAACAAGTTCGCATTATAAAGTCATTAGAAAACTTGAATCCTTCGCCTTTCTTATTTATTTCAGAAAGCAACTTATCAATTTCATCCCTTGCCTTATCCCAATGAGAAACAATAGTAGAGAATAACAAGTCACTCTTTGAAAGAACGGTTCCACCAGAATTTACTCTAACGAAAATATCCAATACACTGTCTATCGAATCTTTTTCTACTTCAAAGTAGTTGATAATTTTATTATTAACAAGTCTTTTATATAAAAGCAAAATATTCTTTCTTGCAACTTCGTCGTTTGTCCATCCATTATGACTGATGACCTCTTCTAATGAATCCTCATCTGAATACTTAAGGATATCTTTTACCAAATACCAAAGCTTATTGTCCTTATTCTTTGCAGCCTCTTCTGCTGTTAAAAATTTGAAATCATAAGAAATGCCATCATCAGTTTTTTCACTGTGCAAATCAAAGTACAGTTCTTTCTTAGGAAATGCATCATCATTCTTCCATCTTTTTTTTGGAACTTTTCTGCTCGTACTTCCTTGCAAAGCCATGTATAGAGAAGTCAATCTCTGCTGGCCATCCAAAACAGCCCAGATTGTTTCATCTCCACTACCAACCGAGAACGGCTGTGGTGCAGCCGGATTCTTATACATATCTCGCTCATGGTAATCTTTTATAAATTCATACATTGAATACTCTTTTTGGTTCACAATAGTTTTCTTAACTTTCCAAAAAAGAAAAGTTCCAATAGGATATCCAAGCATGATAGAATCCATTAATCTTGTAATCTGTGAATCTGCCCACACATATTTTCTTTGAATAGCAGGAAGGTAGAATCTTCTACTATTTATATCATTTATTATTGCTCTAATACTTTTCTTTTCGTATGCCATGATTTGCCTCACTAATTACTCGTTTTTATCTGTTCTCCATTCGGAAAGACAAATAACTGTTCAAAAGTAACCTCTATCACATCAGCTATCTGTTTCATCTCCTCAAGAGTAACTGTCTCTCGTTTCAGTTTCTTACCAAAGTTCTGTGGAGTCTGACCTATCCGTCTGGCAAGTTCCGAAACGCTTATATTCTTTTTATACATAATTCTTTAAGCATATCGGACATTTTCATCTTAATCATCCATGTCTAAAACGCACCTAACTTATCGTATTGTAAACCATATGGTTGATGCATTCACTCCCAGCACGGTTTCACTCTGTAAATTTTCTATGAAGCAATTTTCTATGAACAGAAAAACACCCTGCATTTCTGCAAGGTATTGATGTAATAGTTCCTATTCAATTATCTCTTAAGTTCAATAGTCATGCCGGATTTAAATTCAAAATCAGTTTAGCATCATAAACTGTGATTTTTTCAATAAGTCTTCTGGCCAGTTCTCTTTTCCTGTAGGAGATTTGATACTACTCTCTTTGAGTTCCTTAACAATACCTAATATGCTTTCACCACCAAGATACAAATCAAAAATCAGCTTAACAACTTCTGCCTGTTCTTTATTGATTGCTTGATCACCGTTCGCACTCAGCATACACATTTCCATCCTTAATTGGAATAAACCTGCCATGATCTTTCTCATTTCCCATGACACTAACATCTTCGAAATCATCAAATTTTACATAGAGCATATACAGCTTCCTCCTTTATTGGTATGTCTATATACGCTCTAATTCCAACTTATATCAAGTTTTATTGCTTCTTTTTTGATCTATATGTCTGCTACTTCGCAATAGCTTTCCCATTAAGGCAGTGCACCATGTAATGCGCAAACCCATCGTTTTTACAATTTACCGTCTTCTTATCTGAAACCTCGGTGACACCATTCTCACAATCTACTTCAAGACATGCATCCTTGGTGATTGTTCCTTCTAAAATACTCATGCCATTTAACGTATCAAGTGTACAAACATGATTTACTTCTACGTTTGTTGCTGAAGCCGACCCATTACAACATTTAAGAAAGACATCATCCGCTTTCAAATTAACAACTTCTACCTTGCCATTGTTCACTTCTACATAAAGCTTACCAATCTCAATATCTGTGATGAGCACTTGATTAGAATCAGATTCAACCTCACAAACTTCCACATCATGTGGCAAACTCACAACAATTTCAGGCATACCCTGAGTAAACCACCTCAGCCAATTCGAAGCTGAGACTTTTTTAGTTTGAATAAGCCTTATCACATTTTGCGCTTCCTCAATCCTCAATATATCTTGTTCACAGTTAACAAAGCTCACGCCAAAAGTATCAGCATGTTTCACCGTTAAACGAACATCTTTCGTCTCTGCGATAAACTTCTTATTATTCATTCCTCAAGCGCCTCCTCGTGCACATACTAATTGACATCTATGTATTCCTGGGCACTAAACTTCTCATTTGTGCAATGCCAGCGAAGAACAGCAACTATTCTCATTATGATAATTAGTCTAAACCTCATTTTCCTCATTATATTGCTGCAAATTACCTTCAAAACCAGTAATCTTTTCATTCTCGATAAGTAACAAAGAATCCGCTACATTGTTGATAAAGGACACGTCATGCGTCACGAAAAGCAAGGGTCTGTCGTAGCCTTGAAGCAGCTCTTCTAAGGCTTCTATGGCACGAATATCTAAAAAGTTAGTTGGCTCGTCCATCACCAAATAATTAAAGTTACCTGTTAGAAGCTTCGCCAATTTCACCTTGGCTTTTTCACCATCACTAAGCACATTCACTTGCTTGAACACATCATTTGTTTTGAAACCTAGACGAGCCAAGATGATTCTCGTCATTGACTGGTCATAGATTGAATAAGGTAATACGTTGTCTAGAATCGTTTTTGTATAGTCGAGTGTTTCTCCTAGCTGACTATAGTAACCAATTCGCAAATTCGGATGTGTCCACGTTTCACCGTTAAGAATCATGTTGAGCAAAGTGGTTTTCCCTGAACCGTTGTCACCTAATAAGGCAACTTTATTTGTATTGTCTATCGCAAAATTGACATTCTTAAAAATCACCTTGCTATCAAAGCTCTTATTGAGATTTTCTGCCCTGATGAGTACCTTGGAATGAATTTTTTCTCGCTCGTCCATATTGAGCTTGATGGCTGCATTTTGATATGGCTTACTCTTCACCTCTAGTTGATTTACTCTTTCTAAAGTGGCTTTTACCTGTTTGTCGAGCTTCTTCTTATTTTGTTGCCCACCCATTTTATGCAGCCTAGCTTCTGAGTTACCCATCCTTTTGGGTGTGGTTTTTACTTTTGCTGACTGCTGTTTTATTGCATTTGCAACCTGTAAAAGACGCTTCTTTTCTTTTACATAACTCTCATATTCCCTCTCAGCACACTTATACCTCTTTTCTCTTTCGCATAGGTAAAACGAATAATCACCGCTATAAACCTCAATTTTCCCATTGACCAATTCGAAAATTTTCGTACAGGTTTGGTTAATAAAATCTCGATCATGGGAAACAAGAATAAAACCCTTATTGCGAGAATAGAGCCGTTTAGCTAATAGCTTTCTTTGTTTAATGTCTAAATGTGATGTAGGCTCGTCAATAAGCAAAAATGCTTTATTATCAACTAAAATGTGCTCCAGTTTCAATCTTTGCTGCTCGCCTGGACTACTACAATTCTGCTGAAAACGACGCTGAGATATAAAATCGAGTTCATCTTCTAAATTGTTGAGCAAATAACCAATCTCGTCGTTCGTTTGAACTCGCCCCGCGTAGTCCGTATCAAGACTTGAAAGTATGCGTAAAAAGGTGGTTTTGCCTGTGCCGTTATCACCAATTAAACCAACCTTGTCACAAGCACCAATAGATAGATGATCAATCGCAAATAAAGTTCTTGCACCTACAACTTTTGTTAAATCATCAATACGTATCATAAATCCTCCTTGAAAATACCGAGAGGATTTAACCTCTCTACATTAGTTAGAACAGGATTTATTAATTACCATCTTTTGATACCTCCGAAAATAATTGTCACTATCATACCATGTACTCATATATAACTTAGTACCTTAAGCAACTTAACTATCGTCTTACTTATTTCACAAAGCTGGGTGCAAAGTGGGCGCACCTTTTAACGTTAATATCCTGTGCACTAAGCCCTAGAGCGTCGACATGTTTCCTCAAACAGCAAAATCACACTCAAAAACCGTAAGAAACCAGCTTAAAGCTGCTTCGCATTAAACCTTTTAACGATAGCCCTCGCTAAGCCCTGCTACACAAAGGCAAACTTGCACCCACCTAATCAACCTTTGACATCAAGACGACACTCTCCACGTGCTCACCATTGTCCAAACCTATATTCTCAACTCTTCTTAGAATTTTAGAGTATAGTATTGCGTACGATCGTTTTGAGAAGTACCATGCCACTCTAATAAATTTTTATCAGCAAGATTTTTAAATAACTCTTAGTCTTGCCTGTGGTAAAATTTTAGAAGGGTTTTTCCCAAATAGCAAAAGCCCCGCATTAGTAGCCCTAGGAGAAGGCTTCTTTTGGACATGGGTTTCTACCCACTGTTAAGCAGGAGGAACAGGAATGCCTACTTGGTCAGTGTTTCTTATAGTGTCTCTTACTAGTTTTACTATTGGAAGAATACTAGGAAACCGAACGCTCAAGCGTGACTACGACAAAGAAAACGTTTAACTTATCTTTAACAGCATGACAAAAACGAATCGTTTAGGGTCTGCTGTTTCAGGAGAGATCCTAGTTTCATCTTCCGTGTCCTCTGTGCGGGTTGGCGGGACGGTTTTGGTTTAGTATTTTCGCACTTCTTCTAAGTTCCTCGGCGCGTTCTTTTATCTGACTGCCTATATCTTCACGCGTTTTGGCTGTGCTTGTGTTTGTAGTAGTTTTGCTACTTTTTCTGCTAGCCGTGTTTGCATCTTAAACACATGCTCAGTTTCTAGTTTCATTACGTGTTGGATACAATGAAACCTTAGCCGTGAACCCTAAAACTATTGCTTTGAACCCTGAAACTTTAGCCTTGAATTCTGAAACCTTTCTAGGCATCAAAAAAGACGGTATTACTACCGCCTTAATTATTTACACATAACGTATTTAGATTTAGATTCTATTTCATAGAAATTTGATCCTTGCTAAGCTTTACAAGCTGGGATTTGTTGTAGTTATCTCCCATTTTCTTTAATTCCATATGTAATATACAAGCAAATACTATCTCAATGATACATGCCACAACAGCAACCGTTGTGCCGTTTGATGCACATCCTAAAATCAAGGAAATCATCGGAATGGAAATTGCAGCAACTGTATATCCCTTTGATTGATACAACCATGAATAGGGAAATAAATGTGCTCCAAACACCATAGCGTATACCATAATCATCTTTTCCGGAACCGCACTAAACACCCACATAACGATCAATAAATAAATCATTTGATTTAAGGTGAAAATGAAGCCTAATTGTCCAAGTGGATTTTGTTTTGAAAAGATATCCACCTTTATAAGTTTACCAATGAGCCAAGCCAGCGGTAATAATGGGCATGAACAGCAAAATACCAATAAATTTTTCATATCCATATTGATATCTAAAATTGACACAAGTACTATCAGAAGCCATATAATCACCGATGCCATGATAAATGGCAATCCTTTTTTCTGCTGTATTGCAATTTCTTTTCTTAATTCATCCACCATTTTCTCCTCCATAAATTCTAATTTGTCTACACTGCCTTAATCTTATAATTTATCAATTCAATAAACGCTATCACAGTTACTCCTACTATCGGAAGTCCGTAAGGACTAAATAGGAAACCAATAACCAAGCCAGATATATCTATTCCAACTTCTCCTTGAATAAAAGAAGCTAACGCTCCAAATATGCAGAACATCATAACAATCAACATTGAACACTCTGAAAATAGCGTCTGTCTTATGCTGAGGTAACACGGACATGATACGGTTATCCGTACCAAAGAGTAGGATTGCCGCAAGTGTGATACCTTCTTTGTTCGTTTCCGGATCCTCAAGTATAAGCCTGCAGCTTCTGAGCATTTCCTCATCCGTCATGTCAACCCACGGATGGTGCTCAGTATTCACTCTCGTCATTCTCCTTGCTCGATCCATAAGATCATGACGAAGGCTTGAAACCGAGATGGCAGGGTAGGAGACTTGATCTGTCTATACAAGCGGGAGGGTCATTTTGCTTTCGCTTCAGCATATCTATCTTTGCCCCACCAATTTGGCATGAGTTCCTTCAACGTGACAGTCTTCCGCTGTTCAAAGTCCTCCATAATCTTCATTTTTTCATTTTCTTCATTTAATTGATAAAAGAACTCTCTACACGCTCCACAAGGCATACCGCTTCCTGCGCCATAAGGTGCCTTGTCACGGAATGCGATGAAGCGCTTCACCTTCGTCTGTCCGCTATTCACATACATATTAAGAGCGGCCACGCGTTCTGCACACAAATTAAGAACACCACTGCAGCTCTCAATGCAGAAACCCGTGAAAATTTCTCCGTTTTCAGCTTCTATTGCACATACAACATGATGTGCGTAAACGAATGGAGAAACTTCCTCCGGATGAAATTGTGGCTTCGCCTTTTCATACATTGTATCCCAAATATCCATATATTCCTTTTCTCCTAAAATACCTGAATTTATCGCATAGGCCTTCCTATTTGTATATACTACAGTTTCATCATGATCTTTCCTGCCGAAAACTATTATCCGAATTGAGCATAACAATAGCAGATAAAGGAAAGGAAATGAATTTACAGCACTTTTAGGACTTGACCAAAGGTTTTGTAACAGCTTGTCCGCACCCCCGATGAACGCCTCGAGAACACCCGAGAACGTGCCCGAGAACCCGCCTGGGGCTTAGAGTGCTGTTGAAATTGTGTTCATTATCTGCATGAGCTCGCATCACAGTTTGAAGTGGCATCCGCGGCATTCCATGCGCTCTCGTCGATGCGAAACAGCTTCATGTCACCATCCTCCAGTACCAGCGTAAAACCGGGAGTCTCTGCGGTAACACGCGTAATCCCCGAAAACGTTTGTGGGATGTAGTCGCCCGCCAAACTTGTGTCGCAGCGCACGTGTTCGCCGAGCGTAAGCAGGTACGCTGCATGTGTACGGCGGATAATATCTTGCACTTTGTAGCGATCTGCCGCAGCGTACGCCTCCAAGCGCAGTTGCGCAAAGCCGGGACGCTCGTATTCTTGCAGCGTTTTTGGATAGCGCCACAGCGTGTTCATACCCATGTAGCCATACGCCAGCACGCTGCCGTCGTAGGGGTTATTGAGCACCACGTTGTTGCCCACAATTGCGTGCGCACGCTGCAAAAAGTTGATTTTTGCGCGGTTGATAAAACGGTCGTCGTGCACACCGGCGCACACTACTTTAAGGTTGTTCACGGGTGCCGAAAGCGCAATCTTGTATTCACTGCGTTCATTATTATCACATGTGCCTGTTAATTTCCACGTACCCGTTTGCGGAAATGTAACGGTTGCGTGTGCACCAAGTATAAGGATGATAGCGGCTGCTTTTACTACAGGTAAGCTGCGTGAACTGGGGCAATCGGCGCTGCGCAAGCTAGGGCGCACAACGCGGCGCGTGCGGGTGCAAAAGGTACGGCGAGCGCGGGCGATTAGTGCAGTATAGGTGCAGCATATACATTCAACCGCAACGTGAAGTCCAAGGCCAAGAATTGGCATTGCGCAAATGATCGCCAAGCTGGCAATACGGTAAGGGTCGGTGTACCAAAAGCTCGCAAGCACGCTTTTAAGCGGCGTATCAAACGCAATAAGAATAATGCCAAGGCCCAAAAGGTAAACAAATGCAACAACCAACGACCTGCCTTGTTTAAGGCGAAACGCGCGTATGGCACCCAGGATATAGAGCACCGAAAACACGGGCTGGGGCGAGATGAACCAATTTCCCCACGGGTTGGAGCTTACAAATTCAAACAAAAGACCTTGCAAAAGTGCCTGTTGAATGGTGGTGATTGATGGCCACCAAAAATTGAGAAGTCCCTGCTTAAGCACAATAATGAGGTAACACGCGGCCCACACGGCGCATACCGCAATTACAAAAATCACGCTGAGCGCCAGCCGCGAGATGGGCTTGCTGTGCAGGGTAATGGTGCGGCTTGTGTGCGCGATGCGCGACGCGCACCAGGGCGTAAGGATAACGATGCTCGAGAAGAGCGCGGAGGTGTGCAGCAGCATAAGGGTGATGCCGCCCAGTACAAAATAGCAGCCCAGTTGGATGCGCTCGCGCGGGCTAATGGCCGAGCGGGTAAGCTGCATAAATATCCAATAAATAGACGGCATAAGGCAGCAGGCCGACAAAAACGGGAACAGAGGACCGTAAATGAGCAGCGTCCAGGGGAAAATGGTGGAAAGACAGCAAACGAAGGCGGCACAGGTGCGCGCGTGCGGTTGCGTGGGAAATACGTTTGCGACAAACGTCATGCACGAAAGCGGCCAGCACACGGCAAGAAACACGCTGTTGAGCGCGTTGGCAGCGATGGGAACGCTGGCGTTTGCAATTTGCGCGATGAGTGCGCACAGGATGTTCCAGCCGCAGGGATAAAACGTCGCGGGTGCACTTGAGGGGTTGAGCTGCGCCGCTGCGGTACTGTAGTAGCTTGCATGAAGCGAGCTGTACGTGCTGTTTTGGATGAAGGTTTGCGCGTAGTTAAGGTGCGCAACAATGTCCCAGCCGTTTGCCAGGTTGCTTGGTTGCCACAGCGGCACCACGTACCAAATAAGCGTGCATACAACGCCAATGCCAAGGTAGAGGGCGAGTGTTGCGGTTGAAATAGGGGCGCAGCCAAAGGTGCGGGTGGTCTGCAGTGCGCCGGGGTGGGCAGCGTGCAGCCGTGAGGCTCTCAGCTGCCACACGCGTGCAGCTACGGTAATACACAAAAGTATGAAAATATACAGCGTTATATTCAACGGAATGCGTAGCCATGCAAATGTCTCACCCGTTAAAAATATTAGGGCACAGCTTATGAGCGGCGCGGCGCTTAAGGCCCATGGCAACGAGAGCCGACCTGCCTTAAGGATAGAAAGGCCAGGTATATACATAAGTACAAGCGCAACGCCAACCGCCGCAATAAAACTTAGCCACTCGCCCATACGAAACCTACCGCAGCGCGCACAGCGTGTTGAGCATGTGTGCAAAACCGTCGCATGCAATACCGTGCGAAAGGTACAGCGTGCACGAGCTGGCTGCTGCCGCAAGGCGTGCGATACAGTCGGGGTTTGATGCACCATTTTGCATAAGCATAAAGGCATCTGACACGCCTGCCATGCTGCAATCGGCAGGAGAGTCGCCGCAGCACAGCACCTCGTCTTTGCTGGCGCCCAGCTGCTCCATACACGCGCGCACACTAGAGCCTTTGCTCAAGCCCCGCGGAGCCACGTGGTAGGTGTAAATAGGGTGCGCAGGATCGGCAATTGGGCAGGTAAGCGTGGTGTAGCGCGGGTCTACCGTGCCGGCAATGCCGTTGTCAATCCAATCGAGAGGCAGCGCAAAGCTGTCTAAAAGTTCCTGCGCTTTGGCGTTGCTCACATTTCCGCGCAGCGCAACGGTAACCTCGCGGTACTGATAGCCCACCATGTTGTCGTTATAATATTCCAAATCGCCGCTAAATTCGTTGAGCAACGCATCAATCGCACCGCTGTTACGAATGCACTCGTGCGGCGTTATGCCACAGCTTGGTGAGTAGGGCATATCGGCGCAGGTATAATGCCATGTTTCGCGCATGTTGTTGTGAGGATCGTGACACAAACAGGTGATGCCACCCATTTCGCCAATCCATCCATACAGTCCAAGCATGCGTGCATCTTCGCGAATCATCGCGCGGTTGCGGCCTGTGCATGCAATAATACGTATATCGTGATTGTAGGCATTTACCAGTGCAGACACGAGATTTGCTGACGGGGCACCGGCGGGATCTACCACGGCGCACGAATGTGAAATCATGGTGTTATCGGTATCGGTAATAATATATCGTATGCGGTTTAATGCATCTTTTTGAGCAGGGGTGCAGCTCTCCAGCGTTGGAAAAGGCGTAAACAGCTGTGCTTCGTGAGCGGCTAAATTGCCTGGTGCGTTCAAGTTGGTCATTACCGATTGTTCCTTTCGCGTGTGGCGCACATGTCCTGATTATTGCCGTGTGCTCCCTTGTCGTCCCGATCGCCCTGGTCACCCTGCTCATGCTCGTACACTGCAGCAATGGCATCGGCATACACGCGCGCATCCGAGGGATAGCTACTGTAGCCGTGCGCCTCGTGCTGCGTGTTTTCGTGACCCTTGCCAAGCATGCAAATTACGCTGTCTACCTGCGCTTTATGCGCGTCAGTTACCGCGTCTAAAATTGCCTGCGCGCGGTTTGGCTCAATGCAATACCGTGCATGCACGGGCAGGTGAGAGGCCATTTCTTCGCAAATTGCGCGTGTATCTTCGCTACCCGGATCGTCCTTAGTAAGAATAATCTCGTCGGCGTATGCACCAGCAATTTCGGGGAGATCGCGTCTTCTCTCAAACGCTTTATTGCCCGGACAACCAAACACGGCGTATATGCGCGCGCTTGGAAACTCCCTGCGTATTGAGGCAAAAAACGTTTGGAACGACAGTCTGTTGTGCGCGTAGTCTACAATGCCGTGAATGCGCGGGTGCGTGGTGGGAATGAACTCCATACGCCCTGGTACGCGGGTGTGTGCGATGCCCTTCACAATGGCGTCATCGCCAACGCCCACAAGTCGAGCCAACGTCAGGGCAACAAGCGCATTTTGCGCGTTAAAGCTGCCGTGCATGGGTATGTACACCGGCTGCGCCATGCCGCTTACGCGCATGGTAAAACCGCCGCGCGCACACGTAACATCTGTTGCGCGCGTGCAGGGGTATTGGTTGAGAAGGGCTTTGAGCTCCTCACGTGTAAACTCGTCTGCCTGCGCATTATCTGCCTGCGCATTATCCGCGCCCGTATCGTCTGCTCGTGCATCATCCGCAGGCATATCAACCATGCAAAAATGCGTATCCGAGCAGCTACGCGCCGTGTTTGCAATGCGCGCCGCGTGGTTGCTGTTGAGGTTTACCACGCTGTGCTGTGCATACGAAAAAATCGTGAGCTTGCTTGCAAAATAATCCTCAAACGTAGGGTGCTCAACCGGCGAAATGTGATCGCGCGAAATGTTCAAAAACGCACTTGCATACAGGTGAAGCCCGTATACGCGCTCGTACTTGAGCGCCTGGCTCGAAATTTCGAGCACCATATACGCAAGCTTGGCCTGCGCAGCATTATGCAAATGCCGCCACAGGTCGGGCGCCTCGGGCGTTGTGTTAGTACTTTTTTCGTTGATAATACCGTCGTACGTGCTAATTGAGCCAATAATCCCCACAGGCGATGCTGCGTGCGTGGCGGTAATGCCGCGCGCCGCGCAGTGTGTGTCCAAAATGGAGCGCAGCATGTAGGTGGTGGTCGATTTGCCTTTTGTGCCCGTAACGCCAATGCAGCAAAGCTGTTTGTCGGGCCGTCCCCATGCTATGGGCGAACACACTGCCATCGCATGTCGAATGTTGGTTACTACCAGCTGCGTTGCACCCGGGCAGGCCTCTGCCAACTCGTGCGCTTTGTTAGCTTCGCACATGTAGCAGCACGCGCCTCGTGCGAGCGCTTGCGCAAGGTATGCCGCCTTAAACGCGGCGCCTTTGCATGCAAATATGTGCTGCGGCGCGGCGACCTGCGAGTTGCAGTCGATGCCCGTAATGGGGCATGTGAGCTGCGCGGACGCGTATGCGGACGTGTTGCGCGCGGTCGCGTCAGTGGTGCTAGTAGGTTCGGACGCGCCAGCAGGCGCGGGCGTGCACGCGGACTGATCTGCAGCCGCAGCTGCGGCGGTGCTTGCTTTCTCGCACGCTAACGTGCCTGCGCTTGCGGTGCACATGTGTGCATCTTGTGGTTGTGCGCTTGCAGCTTGAGCATTTGTTGCGGGCAAAACGCGCGCGCCACCCGTAAGCCAGCGTGTTTCAACAAGTAGGCTTTTACCTGCTAAAAGTGTAATTATGTCATCTAAAGTAGTCATCATAGCTATGAGTATAAATGATTTGTGGAGTAATGCTCGTTTATAAATTGTGGTTCGAAATAACTACACGTTGTGATAAACTGCCTTTGGGCGATTGGCGCAGTGGCTAGCGCAGGTGCTTTACACGCACAAGGTCGGGGGTTCAAATCCCTCATCGCCCACCATTTTTTTATGGTGCATTGTTGCACGTTTACCAGCGCGTATAGGCGCTTTTTTTTTCACCCGTTTTGTATTTTTGAATTTTGCCGCGCGCATTCGTGTATATCGCGTGGTGTAGCGCGCGTACACGTGGCGCCTCTTTTTACTGGACGTATACTAGTGGTACCCCAACTATCAGGAGTGCACTATGGTATTTACGCATGGTTTTCATACGAATGATAACGATGATGCCACACCCGCGGCGCCTGCACCATTTGATGCAGATCACACTATTGTTGTGGCAACGGGTAATCCTCACAAAATTGAAGAAATTCGCAGCATCCTGGCCGATGTCTTGCCCGAGTTTTCGTTTGTTGGCGTGCACGATGTGTGTGCGTATGACGACCCCGTTGAGGATGGCGCCACGTTTTTTGACAATGCGGTTATTAAGGCGCGCGCGGCCATGCAGGCCTGCCATTGTGTGTATGCGCTTGCCGACGATTCGGGTTTGTGCGTGGATGCGCTCGATGGTGCGCCGGGTATTTACTCTGCACGCTTTGCAGGTGAGCATGGTAACGATAAGGCAAACACGGCAAAGCTGCTTTCCCTTCTTACCACTACGCCCATGCCCCAGCGACGTGCGCATTTTCATTGCTCGGTGGTGCTCATTAAGCAAGAATCGGACGCCACTATTGAGCAGGTATTTCGCGGTGAAGGCAATTGTTTTGGGTACATTGCAAAAACGCCTACCGGTACCAGCGGTTTTGGGTACGATCCCGTGTTTTTGCCCGACGAGCATCCTGCGTGTTCTATGGCTGAGCTTAGTGCGAACGAGAAAAACGCTATCTCACATCGCAAGCGCGCGCTTGTCGACCTTATGCATAAGCTCTGCTCGTAAGTCGCGCTGCTAAGGTTCTGCCGCTTCGTGCAGTGATTATGCAGTTATTGCGCGACAAGGTTTATCTCAAAAAAATTGTTACTATAAGAATATGCAGCGTACGTGCATCATGATGTACCTAACTAAGCGTACCTGTACCATATGTTGTGGCCGCAGGGTTATGCCACGCTGTGTTTTGTTGTTTGTCCTATACTACGGAGGTATGATGAAAATCATTCACACGAGCGACTACAAAGATATGAGTCGCAAAGCAGCAAATATTATTTCTGCACAGGTTATCTTAAAACCTAATTGTGTATTGGGGCTTGCAACAGGCTCAACGCCTATTGGCACATATGCGCAGCTTGCCGAGTGGTGCGATAAGGGCGACATCGATTTTTCGGAGGTTTCCACCTATAACCTCGACGAATACCGCGGACTTGCTCACAGTCATCCGCAAAGCTATCACTATTTTATGAATAAAAATTTCTTCAGCAAAATTAATATTGATATTGAGAACACACACGTGCCCGATGGCTCAAATCTAAACATCGACGAAGCGTGCTCCGAGTACGATGAGCTGGTAAAACGCTCGGGTTACCCCGATTTGCAGCTGCTTGGCATTGGCCGCAATGGACACATTGGTTTTAATGAGCCGGGTAAATATTTTTCGTGCGGGACGCACTGCGTTAACCTCACCGAAAGCACCATTAACGCAAATAGTCGCTTGTTCGAGAAAAAAGAAGACGTGCCGCGCCAGGCGTATACCATGGGCATTCAAACTATTATGCTTGCGCGCATGATTTTGATTATTGCGTCGGGCGAAGACAAAGCCGACGCCGTGTACCGCATGTGCAAAGGCCCTGTTGATCCGGAGTGCCCGGCGTCTATTTTGCAGCTGCACAGCAATTGTGTGGTTATTGCCGACGAGGCTGCGCTGTCTAAATTCCCAGCTTAAGCAGGTTATTTGGCGTATATACGGTTGCATGGGAGCGCACACGTTGCGCTCCTTTTTTTATGAGAGCGTTTTGGGCGGGGGCGCTGTGGCTTGGAAGCGCGGAGAGTGCAGCGGCTGACGCAGCGGCTTGCAGCGCAGGGGTACAGCAGTTTGCGGTGCGCTTTTCTTGAGGAAATGTGAAGGACGCCGTTGTATACTACAATAGGAGGTTGCAAGATAGTTGCACACATGAGCATCGCACCTGCGCGCGCAAGAATCGTTGCAGGTACACGGTGTATTAGCAGTAACGGAGGCATACATGGATACCCAAACGCCTGCTCCAGGTCGCGTTGCAGATATTCGCGATAAACTTAAAACATATGTGGGCAAACGCATTAAGGCTCGTGCCAACATGGGACGCTCACGTATTCTTGAGCGCATGGGTACACTTGTTGGTGCCCATCCGTCGTTGTTTGTTCTTGAAATCGAAGAAAGACGCGGTCGCACCGAGCGCCAGTCGTATCAGTACGTAGACGTGCTTACCGGTATGGTTGAGCTGTTCGACGGCGATACGGGCGAGCGCTTGTTTGAATACACTATGGAAGAATATTAAACGCATACGCGTTCTATACATTGTTGCGGTTCTATGGATACACACGGTATGCACGGCTTTTCAACAACCGAACACAACAGCGCGGCTCCTGCATGGGTAGAGTCATGTCGGGAGTTGCTTTGTGCTGCCTGTGCGCCCGCGTCTGATCCAGCGTCTGAGCCAACCTGTGCGCCAGCATGCACGTACGGCAGCGTGTTGCAGCCTGTGCCTTCTACGTTTGTTACCTGCGCGCCAGCAAAAATTAACGTGCATCTCGGCATTTACCCGCATGCCCCAGGCGAGCATGGGTATCATCGAGCCGATTCTATTATGATGCCGCTTAGCCTTTGCGATTGGGTGTTTATGCGCCCATGCAATGCAGCCGCAAATGCCACAACTGGCGCCACAAACCCCCAGGTAGAGGATGCAATTTCGGTTGAAATGAGCGTGTCGTGCGGCGTTGAAACCCGCAACAACACGGTGTATCGCGCCGCTCATAGCATGTGCGCGGAGTTTAACAAGCCCGCCGCGTTTGAAATTTACGTTGAAAAACACATTCCCGTGCAATCGGGTTTGGGTGGCTCCTCGTCCGATGCGGCTGCCACCATTCGCGCATTGTGCAGCATGTGGAACATTTCCCCCCACGACGAGCGCGTTATCCGCGTGGCGCAGCACATTGGTGCCGACGTTGCCTTTTTCTTGTGGGGCAACCCAACGTTTTTGTCGGGCGTGGGCGACGAGCTTGAGCGCATGTTTCCCAGCGTGCACGTACCGGTTGCTCTTATTCGCCCGCAGTTAGGCGTGTCTACGGTTGAAGCATACGCCATGTTTGACGAGCACCCCACGCAGCCCCAGCTACCTGGTAACATGTGTCTTTGTTTGGAAGCAGTTTCGCACAGTAATGCTATGGGCGAAAACAGATCGGCTGCAGCGTTAGGTGCTCCTACCTGCGCCAATGCAGGTGCCCCATGCGACCCACGTGCCGCCAATGCACACGCGCTCGCCATGCAGCACGCAGCCGAAGAAATAAGCCAGCTGTTATATAATAACCTTGCAGACGCCGTGATGCGCACGGTGCCGTGCGTGCGCGATGCCCTTACCTGGGCAAAGTCGCAGCCCGAGGTGAAAGGCGCGCTGGTTACCGGCTCGGGAAGCGCGGTGTTTGCGTTTTGCTCAACCACGCAAGACGCACAGCGGGTAGCAACGCGTGCGCGTTTGAGGAATTATCGAGCATATTCTACAATAACGGTTGGATTATCTGATATGGTTTGCTACAGTAAAACATGCGCGTGCGATGCGGCCGCTCTGTGCGGCGCTGATGCAGGCGCAACGCAAACAACTGCGTAAGTTTGGCGGGTTGTGGCTCAGCTTGGTAGAGCGCTCGGTTCGGGACCGAGAGGTCGCTGGTTCGAATCCAGTCAACCCGACCATTTTTTTGGTTAACACTCCATTTTTAAAAATTAGCAGAGAAATTCTTTGTGAAATTCCTCTGCCTAACCACTCTGCATAATTCATTTTTTTGATTATTTTTACCAATTTATGCCATATTGCATGCCGCGCGTACATGACCGCAGCTTGCCGCAAGCGCCTCGTTTGCGCGCGCAGCATCGCAGCCAAGCAGCAGCATACAAATTGCTGTTTTTACTTCGCCATGGGATTCTGCCAGCGCATGTTCTGCTTCGTATTGCGTACATCCGCACGCCTCACGCACAATATTTATCGCACGAATTTGCAATTTTTGGTTGTTCTGACGCACGTCAACCATTAAATTTTTATACACTTTGCCAAAGCGCGTCATGGCACCCGTGGAAATCATGTTGAGGATGAGTTTTTGGGCCGTGCCAGCTTTAAGGCGCGTTGAGCCCGAGAGTACTTCCGGGCCTGTTATGGCTTCGATGGCAAGGTCGGCGCAGGCACTAACTTCGGTGTGCGCGTTGCAGCTAATTGCCACCGTTTTGCAGCCCGCGCTGCGCGCGTAGGTAAGCGCGCTAATTACATAGGGGGTTCTGCCGCTTGCCGCAATGCCAATTACGATGTCGTTGCTGGTAAGATGGTGTGCCACTAGGTCGTCTACGGCAGCTTCGCGCTTATCTTCGATGCCTTCGGCCGCGCGCACAAACGCGCCTTCGCCTCCGGCAATAATGCCAACCACCGTGTTGTAATCAACGCCAAAGGTAGGCGGGCACTCAACCGCGTCGAGCACGCCCAAACGGCCACTTGTACCTGCACCAATGTAAATAATGCGCCCGCCTGCAACAAGGGCGTCGTGCGCCCAGTCGATAGCGCGCGCCACCTGGGGCAGCACCTGTTCAACAGCCTCAACCGCGTGCTTGTCCTCGCTGTTCATTGTGCGGGCAATGTCGAGCGAAGAAAACGTGTCGAGGTTGGTGGTGTGTGGGTTACGTTGTTCGGTGGTGAGTGCATTTATGTCTTCCATGCCATTCCTTTGGTGTAAAAATCTGGTGGGGCGCAGCTTCGTGGCTTCGTGGCGTTGCGGCGTTATGACGTCGCGGCGTTGCGGCCTATGCGCAGCTATCCGCAGGTGTGCGGCTTATGCGCAGCCTACGCGCAGCTTACGCGCGGCCTATGCGCGGGCGTCAAGCCGTTTATACAGCTCAATCATTTGCTCGATAAGTTCCTTCGCCAAAATTGACGTCATCAAATGATCCTGCGCGTGCACAAGCAGCACGTCAACAGGCGTGTGGTCGCCTTGTGCCTCCTTGGTAAGCAGCGCCGTTTGAATGTTGTGCGCCTCAAGCGACATCTCGTCTGCCTGGTGGAGCAGCTCTTTGGCCTTGTCAAAATGCCCCTGCTTGGCTTCTTCGAGCGCTTCAAAAGCAAGGCTGCGTGTTGCGCCCGACGACGCAATAATGCCAAAGCTTGTTTCCTCGTTTGTGTTTAACGTGCCTGAATCCATAATTCCTGCCATTTCTCGTGTGTGGGTAGGTATACCAATGAGCATACTTGCACGCGTGTGTTTTTTCAAATGATTACGCGCACGGGTTGGCTCAACTTTGTGGGCTAAAATTTCGCTTGCCTGTGCCTTGCCCGTTCGCGTGTGGCTGAAATTTTTTTCGAAGTTATCCACGTGCCTGCTTGCCACGCGCCCAAAAACGCGCAGGTATACCAATTGGTATACATCATTGCTGTCGTGGGACGTTACGTATCGGTGCTAAGATGCGTGCAACCAGCGCTGCTGTATGTGTGCAAGCGAGCTATCACGCATGTACCACTCGCGGCGCATTATCAACCGTTTATGCCGTAAAACTCTTCAGAAATTGCAATAAAGTTGCATTATTTGTACAATTTGATGACATAAAAATTGCATATTGCTATAACTTAACAGTGAGGTGAGGTATGGAACCAAAAGGCCTTCTTGCACTTTTAAAAGAGAATAAAAATCGTGTTTCTACAAGCGAACGCGACATTATTGCGTTTGTACTGGAGCAACCCGAGCTTGTTGTGGGGCTTACTATTCACGAACTTGCAGCTAAAACCTTTGTTTCGGCGTCCACGATATCGAGGCTCTTTCACAAGTTGCACGTTGGCGGCTACAAGCAATTTCAGCAGTTTTTGTTGTACGAACTTGCTTCAACCAAATTGTCCACGCAAAGCTCAATCGAGGATATTAATCCGCAAGATTCGACCAAACAAATTATGTTTAAGCTGATGAGGCGCACGATAGAATCGATAACGGTTACCGAAAAGCTTAATAGTGCGCACACCTTTGACGCGTGCGTTGAGCTTATGCATAACGCGCGGGTTATTAACGCGTTTGGCATTGGCAGCTCGCTTTTGAGTGCGCAGGATTTGCAGCAAAAGTTGCTGCGCGTGAATATTGCCTGCAGCGCGTATGCCGATTGGCACATGCAGCTTATTGCTGCAAATAACATGCAGCCGGGCGATGTTGCTGTGGCGTTTAGCTATTCGGGCGTAACGCGCGAGGTGCTGCGGTGTGTTAAAACGGCTCGTGAGCGTGGCGGCAAGGTCATTGGCGTTACGCGTTCTGCCAGCAACCGCGGGCTTGCGCGCGAGGCCGACGTAGTGTTATACGTTGCGTCAATAGAGCCGCTGCTGCGTAGCTCCGCAGGTACATCACGCATTTCGCAGCTTATGGTGGTAGACATGTTGTTTACCGCGCTGGTAAATAAGCACTTTGATGAGTATTCTACGGTTATCGAGAATAACTACATTCAACGAGCTAAGGCATAATGGCTTGCGCATGATGGCCTGGGCATAATAACCGGGGCATAACGGCAAACGCACGGCGGGCGCAGTTCGCTTAAAAAAATACGGAAACGAGGTACATGCGTGCCACATGGTGCGCGGTACCGCTGTGCTGTTCGCGCGCATCGCGCTGCAAACTGGTGAAAACCGTTGCAAAGCGGTGCACAATGGTAAAAAAGCGCTGGTAGGCGGCACAGCAACAATGGTAAGGAGTGATACCAATGATGGATAGCTATAAGATTTTGCTCGTGTGTTCGGGCGGCATGTCTACATCGGTGTTGATGAACAAAATGAAGAAATATGCCGAGGAGCACAACATTACCCTTTCGGTTGATGCGTGTGGTACCACGCAATATCTCGACGAGGCGGGCGATTACAGCATTATTTTGCTCGGACCGCAGATTGCCTATCGCAAGAAACAAATTGCCGATTCGGTTGATATCCCCGTTGTGGGCATAAAGCCGCAAGATTATGCCTTTGGCAACGTTGAAAACATTTTGCGCGAGGTAGACGCCTGCTTGCAAGAGGGCGCATAACCTCGCTCAACATGAGTGCGCGGCGTATAGGCATGCAACCGCGACGCATGCACCCGCGACGCATGCACGCGGCATGCACGCGGTGAACGTGTTGTACACGGCGTACGCGGCACGCGCACAAACGCGCAGGTACGCGCAGTAGTATTAGTTGGTTGTGCAGTGCAGAGCGCACCTGCGCATGTAGAAAAGGAGTGCGAACATGGAAAAGTTCCAAAAGTGGCTCGAAGAGCACTTGGCGCCCGTTATGGGAGCGCTTGGCTCAAACCGCTACCTACTTGCCGTTCGTGACGGTGTAGTAGGCGCGTTACCCTTAATTATCGTTGGTTCATTTTTCTTAATCGTTGCGTTTCCGCCGCTTCCCCCAGAGTGGCCGATTTGCCAATTCCTTAAGGCAAATGTAGCCAAAATCCTGTTGCCATACCGCATGACCATGTTTATCATGTCGCTCTATGCGGTATTTGGCATGGGTTACAGCCTGTCGCGTTCGTATAAGCTCGACGGGCTTTCGGGCGGCATTATTTCAATCATGTCGTTTATGCTTACGATTACGCCTGCGGTTGTAAAACCCGAGCTCAAAGCAGGTGTTGCCGGCTTCGTGCTGCCCATGGGCGCCTTGGGTAGTGGCGGTTTGTTTGTTGGTATTATCGCCACGTTTATCGCGGTAAACATCTATCGCCTCACGCAGCAATCCAAGTTTAAAATTACGATGCCTGAGCAGGTACCGCCTTCAGTTGCCCGCTCTTTTGAAGCGCTTACGCCTACGCTCATCGTTATTTTGCTTATGGGAAGCATTACCTACTGGTTTAATTTCAACTGGAATGCAACCATTACCGCGATCATTAAACCGCTGGTATTTGCTACCGACACGCTGCCTGGCGTTATTCTCATCTCATTTTTGTATGGTTTCTTCTGGTTCTTTGGCATTCACGGCGCGTCTATTGTAGGCTCGCTTGCACGTCCGCTTTGGCTTACTTTGCTCGAGGCAAACGCAACCGCCGCAGCTGCAGGTACTGCTGCAACTCAGCTTCCTTCAATTAGTGCCGAGCCATTTTACCAATGGTTTATCTTCATCGGTGGTGCGGGTAGTACCTTGGGCTTGGCTATCTTGCTGGTTACGGTGTGCAAGTCGAAATACGCAAAAGACCTCGGTCGCATTGGCTTTTTGCCCGCTGTGTTTAACATTAATGAGCCGCTCATTTTTGGTGCCCCCATCGTGCTAAACCTTACGCTCGCCATCCCCTTTGTACTCGTTCCTATTCTTTCGGGTATTGTGGCATGGATTGTTACGTCGGCAGGCTTAGTTGGTCGTGTTGTTGTAAGCGCTCCATGGACGCTGCCCGGACCCATCGGTGCATTTTTGGCAGCCGGCGGTGACGTTCGCGCAGCTATCTTAAACGTTGTTCTTATTGTTCTTTCGATAGTTGTGTACTATCCCTTTGTTAAAATTTGGGATAAGCAATATCTTACGATGGAAGAAAAAGAAAACGCATAAGGCGTGCTCGCGCATACATTGCGCAGGTAGGTATGTGCTGTACTATTGCAAGGCGGCATCTTCTGGCACGGCTGGGAGTGCCGCCTTTGTTTGTATTGGGCGCGTGCGTGCGTATCGGGCACGCTGCAAAACAGTGATGAATGACAGAAAGGGCATGTATGAAACGTTTGGGAATTTCGTTATATCCCGAAAAAATGAACAAAGACGAGATGTACGCATACATCGAGCGTGCAGCTAAAGCGGGCTTCTCGCGCATTTTTAGCTGCTTATTATCGGTGGATGATACACGCGAGGCAATTGCCCGCGACTATTGCGAGCTTAATACCTTTGCCCACAAGCACGGCTTTGAGGTAATTCTCGATTGCAATCCACGCGTGTTTAACGAGCTTGGCGTGTCATATCGCGATCTGTCGTTTTTCCACGAGATTCACGCCGATGGTATTCGCCTCGATGCCGGTTTTAGTGGTCTTGAAGAATCGCTTATGACGTTTAACCCTTACGGGTTGCTCATTGAAATCAACATGAGCAACAACGTGCATTACCTCGATACCATTATGGATTACATGCCCGATACCGAACACCTTATTGGTTGCCACAATTTTTATCCGCACGACTACTCCGGTCTTCCTATTGATATGTTTGAAGCGTGCACGCAGCGTTTTGTGCAGCGCGGCATTCGAACTGCAGCGTTTGTAACAAGCCAGGCGCCCAATACGTTTGCCAACTGGCCTGTTACCTGCGGTTTACCTACGCTCGAGTTGCATCGTCACCTGCCGTTATATTTGCAGGTAGAGCACCTTATTGCGTTGGGCGGTATCGATGATGTTATTATTTCAAACTGTTACCCCACGCAAGATGAGCTTAATGCACTAAGCACGTTGCCGCATAACATGGTTGCGTTTCATGCTGAGCTGGCAGACAATCTTCCCGAGGTTGAAACGTCGATTGTGTTTGACGAGCTGCACTTTAACAGGGGTGATGCGTCGGAGAGTCTTATTCGCTCAACCCAAAGCCGCGTAAAGTATAAAGGACACACGTTTGAGCTTACAAGCCCCAAGGAGCTTATTGAGCCGGGCGATATTATTATTGAAAGTAGTTTGTACGGCCATTATGCAGGCGAATTGCAAATTGCAAAGCGGCCTATGCGTAATAGTGGCATGTCGAGTGTGGTGGGACATATCCGCCCCGAAGAAGTGTTTTTGCTTGACTTAATTAAGCCATGGCAAAAGTTTAAGCTGTTACCTGCATAAGGTGAAAAGTTAGCTGATGCTGTTGCTACGTTAGCGGCGTGTAGCTGCGGGTTTGTGTGCCTGTGCGCGTGTGTGTGCGTGCTTGCATGTGCGTGCGGGCTAGTAAGAGAGGAATGCATGTACATTGGAATTGATGGCGGTGGCACAAAAACCGCCTGCGCGGTGTGCAACGACGACTTAACTGTGCGTATTGCATCGTGCACGCTGGGTAGCTGCCATATACGGCAGGTTGGAGCCGCAGGTATTGAGCGTGTGCTCAGGGATGCACTTGATTTTTGCGCGCCATATCTTATGGGCGTTCCCGATTCTGACGTACATGTTTGCATTGGTCTTGCTGGCTTTGGAGCCGATACGTCCACACGCGCGGATATTGAAGCTGCGGTGATGCGTGCGTGCGGCTCATACGATTCGTTTGTAACAAGCGACATCGATGCTGCGCATGCGGCGGCGCTGGCCGGCGGCGACGGGATTGTTGTTATTGCAGGTACGGGCTCTATTGCGCTGGGTAAGCGTGGCACGCGCACGCAGCGCTGTGGTGGTTGGGGTCCTCGTTTTGGCGACGAGGGGAGCGGCTACTGGATTGGCCAGGAATGCTTGCGTGCGTTTTCGCAGCAAAGCGATGGTCGGCTTACGCGCGGACCTTTGTTGCAGCTTGTGCGCGAGCACTTTGGTATAACGAACGATTTTGATGTTATTGGTTTGGTTGAACGCGAAAACACAAATCGTCGCCGGAGCATTGCTGCGCTTACTAAGGTAGTGGTTGAAGCTGCGCGCCAGGGTGATGCGGCTGCTATCGACATATTGTATACGGCTGCGCGGATGGATGCAGCGATGGTTGAGTCTATCGTTACGTCGCTATTTGCGCAGGATACCGATGGTGTTGATGTCGTTAGCAGTGTTAAGGTTGCTGCGCCTGGTACGTGCACTGTGCCTGGTGTGTGCGCTGCGTCTGGTACGCCCGCCGATGAGGCAACGTCCTCATCGCGCATTGCGGTATCGTATGTAGGTGGTACCTTTTTAGCAAAGGACTTTATTTTAGACACGTTCAAAACGCTGCTACCAGCCTCATGCACGCTTGTTTCGCCTGCATATAGCCCTACACTCGGAGCGTGCATTCGCTATCGGCAGCACCATGATGTATGCAACCACATGACACGGTAACCCCATATAAAGGAGCAATATGGCATCAAAACAAGCACGTAACAAAACGCAGGCTACTACCAAAGCGCAGGCTACTACCAAGCGACAAGCATCAAGGCAGCCCGTGCGTTTTCACGGCGTTATCACGCAAGACATGGTTGAAGAACAAACGGCTCGCAGCGGGCTTGCACCTTTTACCTTTACCAGCGCGTTTATCGTACTTGGTATGGGTCTTATTGGCGGCGTGGTGCTGCCGGGTATTGCGGGCGCGTGTTCTGCTGATGTGTCGTTTACGCTGTTTTTAACGCTGCCGCTCTTTCTTGCTGCGGCGCTCGCGTTTTGCAGGTATTTTGTTGACACGCACCAGGGCATGGGTAGCGGCTTTTATCTTACGTTTTTGGTGTGCTGGGCAGTGAGCGCACTCATCGTGTACCTCCTTGTTTACCAGGGGATTTTTATCTAAACACCGTGTGTTAGAGGAAGAGTAATGGTAGCTATTGGATTAATGAGCGGCACAAGCCTCGATGGCGTTGATGCTGCTCTTGTATCGATAACGGGTGTCGGAACACATACATCGGTTTCGTTGAAGCATTTTATAACCTATCCTATGCCTTCTGCTACAAAACAGCGCATTTTGCGTGCGTGTAACAATGCTGCTACCACTTCTGATATTGCGCAGCTTTCTTGCGAGCTTGGTCTGCTGTTTGCTCAGACAGCGTGTGCTGTATGCAGTGAAGCGCAAGTTGACATGTCGCAGGTTTCTTACATTGCATCGCACGGACAAACCGTGTGGCACGAGCCGCACAATCGTGCATGTGCACCGCAGTGCGCAGGACAGCCCGGTGAGCATACTACGTATTCAACAACGCTGCAGCTTGGGGATAGTGCAACCATCGCATATCACACTGGCTGCCGCGTTATATCAAATTTTCGCACCATGGACATAGCAGCAGGGGGGCAAGGTGCTCCGCTTGTGCCTTATTCGGAGTTTGTGCTGTATTGCTCAAACACGTCTTCGCGCGTACTGCTTAACATTGGTGGCATTGCAAACCTCACCTGCATTCCTTGCAAGGGCCAGCTAAGCGATGTGTTTGCCTTTGATTGCGGCCCTGGCAACATGATGATAGACGAGGTATGCCGTGAGCTTCTTGGCTGCGAGTTCGATGCAAATGGCGCGTTTGCGCAGCGTGGAAGCCTTATTGAACCGCTGTATCGCGAGCTTACATCTCACCCATATTTTAAGGAACCTATACCAAAAAGTACCGGACGTGAGCAGTTTGGCGCACCGTTTGTGCGTGAGCTTCTTGCGCGGTATAGCAATGAGGCACCCTACAACATTGTGCATACCTTAGCAAAGGTAACGGTGTATGGCATTGCAGATAGCTATACGCGGTTTGTAGCACCAACGCTTCCGAGTGCACCTGCTGAGCTTATTGTGGCTGGTGGCGGTGCACATAACGCATTTCTTATGCACGAGCTTGCTCGCGCGCTGCCCGATGTGCGTGTTGTTACTCAGGACGAGCTTGGCTATTCAAGCGATGCAAAAGAAGCCATTGCGTTTGCCATTCTTGGCAACGAAACCCTTAACAACAAGCCTTCAAACGTTCCTGCAGCTACCGGTGCTGTATCTCCTCAAATTTTGGGCGAAGTTACTCCCGCGCCATATGCTTCTGCCGCTGCGGTGCCAACAGCTGATACTGCTGCGACGGTTGCCGCGCCTGCGTCTATGCGTGCCGCTGTGTCTGCGCCAGCTGCAGTCTCGTTAGATTAACTCAAGAGAGTAGATGTCGCAAAACCGCACCGTTATACGCGGAGTACCGCCGTCAATCTGCATATAAAGCAGCTGCGTTTGAGCGTCTACTCGCGTAACAATACCTCTGTTGCGCACGTAACGTCCGCGCAAAAAGCGACACACATCTATCGTATTTCCTTCAGTAAGGCAGCTGAGCACCTGCGATATGTGGGCAAGTTCATCTGCTGCAAGAAGCCGGCGCGTCTCTTTTGGGTGTTGCACGCGTGCAATTTGCTCGCTATAGCCACTGAGCGCATCAAACGGCATAAAGGCTGCTGCTTGTTTACGCGTATTTTGAATGCTCCGCAAATTGTTGCTGCACTGCTGGCTTGCGAATCTACTCACAACACACCTCACATCCTGCATATCGCTCTACGCTATCGCGTGCTCTGTGCACCACGTGCCGCCTCATACGGGCGGGCGCCTTAGGTTCTGCACCCCATGCAACCTGCCGTGTTGTGCGTGCACATTGTATGTGGTTATGCATGGTGACCTCCAATTTGGTTGTTTCTGGTTGTTGCTGTTGCACATTCGAGCAAACTACACCCTTTTATGAGCGCGTTTTTGCCAAACTTTTCTTTTATGGCAACGGTTGTTTTACCCAGCGAAAAATCGGCAATGGCGTGCTGCGTGGCATCGAACAGTTGTGGCTGCACTTCGGCAAGCGGACGTATACCTCCAAAGGTAATGGTAATGCGGCGCACCTTTGCGTTTGGCATGATTAGCTTGTTCCACAGCTCAATAAGGGTGGTTTCGATTTGTTGGCGCGCATTGGTGTTTGCAGAGAGTTTGCGCTGCATCGATTGCTGCGGCACGTAGGCGAGCGACACGCGCTCATTCTCGTTGTAGCGTATGCGCGCATAGCCAATTGAAAGCTGTACAATGCTGCAGGTATCTGCCTGCTTTATGAGGCGTAAATACAGTTCATATATCATTTCCTTGAGTACAACGAGTGCTTCTTGTGCGCTGTAGTCGCGCATAAGCACTTGTCCCGATGAATATGAGTGTTCCTTTGGCGTATAGGATTTTATGTCGGCAATTGTGCAGTAATCTTTGCCCCACGCGTGATTAATGAGCGTTTGAGCCGCTGTGCCAAACTCACGATAGAGGATGTCTTCTTTAATGTGAGCTATGCCCTGTAAGTTGAAAATACCATATCGTTTAAGGCGCCGCGCGATACCCGGACCTATGCCCCATACATCGGTAAGCGGACGATGATGCCACATGTGCTGGTAGAAGAGCTCTTCGTTGAGGTATGCAATGTGTGAGTTATTTTTCTTGGCAATAACATCCATGGCTACTTTTGCCAAAAAGAGGTTGGGGCCTATACCCACCGTTGCACAAATGTGCTCGCGTTGCTCTACAGCATGCATCAGCATGTGCGCAAAGCCCTCTGGCGTAGTGTTATAGCGCTTAAGATAGGGCGTTATGTATATAAAACATTCGTCGATTGAATATACGTGTATGTCGCAGGGTGCACAAAATTGCTGGTAGATGCCGTATATGCGTGCGGATGCATTTACATATTCTTGCATGCGTGGCATAACTTGTATGTAGTGTATGTCTTTGGGAATTTCGTATACGCGGCAACGGTTTTTTACACCCAGTTTTTTAAGCGCGGGCGTAACGGCAAGACAAATAGTGCCGCTACCGCGGGTTGGATCGGCAACAATGAGGTTTGTGGTAAATGGATTTAGCCCCCGTGCAGCGCATTCTACCGATGCAAAAAATGTTTTGAGATCGATGCACAAGTAGAGAGAATCCGGATAGGGCAAAGAAGAAACGGGCGTTGCGGCTGCCGCTGCTGTACTAGCTGCAACAGCTGTACCTGCGCCATCCGTGCACGTGCGGACTGCATTACCATCGGCAACAACCGTACGATTATCGTGCGCATATGCGCGCTCAGACACTTGTGGCTGGCGCGGCGCAGGTGGCATTGGTGCTGCTAGATATGCCATACAAACCCCCTTACGTGCAAAAACGTGGTGTACCATAAAACAATCGTTTGACGAATACATGTTCTATTATAGGGGTCAATATATGGTTTGTCACGCGGCAGGTTTGTATGTGTTAAACGCTAACAAAAAATGCGCTATTTGTTCGTATGGAATTATCTCGGCATTTGATAAAACACCTGCTCACCATAGCCGTACTGCGCGCCTACGCAAGCGTGCCGTTATCCACATGATAGATGCTATCGGTGCAGCTCAGTGTAGACGCACGATGCGATATAAGCACCACCGTGCGCGATTGTTTTATAGCATTAATGCTGGTAAGAATGGTGGCCTCGTTAAGAGCATCAAGATTACTTGTTGGCTCGTCGAGTAACAAAAGGGCACTTTGATGCAAAAATGCACGTGCAAGCCCTAAGCGTTGTCGCTCGCCGCCCGAAAGCATGTAGGCACCTTCGCCCAACACGGTGTTGTAACCCTGTGGCAAACCCATAACAACGTCGTGAAATGCCGCTTGTTTGCACGCCTGCACAATGGCATCCATTGAAGCTGTAGGCGCTGCCAGCGCAATGTTTGCAAGCACGGTATCGTGAAAAATAAACGTGTCCTGCTCAACCAGGGCTTCGTGTGCGCGAAGCTGTGCCGTGGTAATAGCATTAATGGGCACGTTGGAAAGGCGGATGGTGCCGCGCGACGCGTCCCAAAACCTCATAAGAAGCTTGCAGAGTGTAGATTTTCCTGAGCCACTGGCGCCGCGTATGCCAATGCAGCTTCCCTTGGGTATGATAAGCGAAACATTTTGAAGCGCACAGCTTGTTTGACCAGGATAGGCAAACGACACGTTTTGTAGCTCGCACGAATCGCACGCGGCGTCGGTGCCGCTTTGCACCTCATCTACCAGTGGTTTTTCTGCCAAAATGCTAAGTACGCGCGTGCCTGCCGCAAGCGTGCCCTGCAAGCTTGAGCCAAGCTGTGCGAGCGCGAGTACAGGTCCAAACGAAGAAAATAACAGCACCGCCGCGGCAAGTGCGTCCATAGGCGCAATAACGTGTGCCGCCGCTAATTGTGCAGCTACAACAAGCTGACAGGTGCTGCACAGCATAACGAGCCCGCGCGAAACGGCTGCAGCCACACCAATGTGGTGTGCACCTTGTTGCTGAATGGCGAGAAGCGTGCGCGCGTGGTGTGCCATGCGCTCCATGCGCCACGGGGCCGCTGAAAATTGCTGCGCTTCCTTGGCACCTTGAAGATTTTGCAGCACGCAATTGCTTAGCGCTCCTGCTTGTGTACGCGTAGCAAGACCAATCTGCCTCATGTGATGATACGTCCAAACAGGCACGCACGCGCCTACAATGATATATGAAATACTAGCTACAAGCCCTAAATAGGGATGAATTGATGCAGCAAACACGCAAGCAATGACGCTTGTGATGCACGCGATAATAACGGGCGAAATGGTGTGCGCGTAAAACACTTCGAGCAATTCGACATCGGATGTAATGAGTGAAATGAGGTTGCCTGCCTGCGCGCTGCTTAATTTTGCCGGGGCCAGGCGGCGCATCGCGGCAAACACGCGGCTACGAATATTGGCAAGGAGCTTAAAGGCAATGTAGTGGTTGCACAGCTGCTCCAGATAGCGAAGGCAGCCGCGCAACACGGCAAGAAGTGCCAACATGCCGGCTATGCCACCGGCGGTTTGAGGAAGTTGCGTGGCGCTTATAACGCCGCATGTAGTAGTTGTAGCGTCCGTGACGTACGTGCCAAGGCAAAGCGCGCCGGTAGTGGGAATGGCAATGGCGCACAAAAATCCAAGCACGCCAAAAAGGCACGCCAGGCACACGATGCCGCTAAACGACGACACCAAAGTAAGCATGTGTGCAATGCACGAAAGTGCTGCATACAGGGACGGTTTGGCGGTTGATGTGGCTACATTCGAAGCGCCTGCAACGGTAGCACCGCTTGCGCATTCAGTTTCCGCAGGTTTTTTACTCATTGCGTGCTCCTTGGTTGTTGTCTTTGCGCGGCGCGCGAATGTGTTCGAGCTGTTGTTGTTTGCGCCACATCGTTTCGTATGTGCTACAGTGTTTGAGCAGCTCATCATGGGTGCCGCATCCTACAACACGACCGTTTTCCATCACGTATATGCGCGCGGCATGCACCGTGTTTGCCAGCCGGTGCGAAATAACAAGCACGCCTTTTGTTTTTGCAAGTTCATACATTGCCTGGGTAATGTGTTCTTCCGACTCAACATCTATGCTGCTTGTAGCCTCGTCAAATATGTAGTAATTGCTGTTGTGGAGAAGCGCCCGCGCAAAACAAAGGCGCTGCTTTTGGCCGCCCGAAAGGTTTGCACCCTGGGCATCGAGGTGCATGGAAAGTCCGCCGTGTTCCTGCACAAACGTGGCAATGCGTGCCTGCGTGAGTGCGTGCCAAAGCGCCGCGTCGTCTGCCGTGGGATTTGCCATGCGCAGCATGTCTTCAACGTTGCCACTAAAAATGTAATTTGTGGTAGAAAGGGTGGTAACGCTGCGTGCCAGGCTTTGCGCAGAAATGCTGGCGATGGGGATATCGTTAAGCGTAATACTGCCCGTATACTGCAGGTATTCGCCCGCAATAAGGTGCGCTATGGTTGATTTTCCGCTTCCCGATGCACCCACAATTGCATAGAGCCCGCGTGAAGGCAGGGTGAGCGATACGTGCGAAAGCGCCATATGACCCGATCCATGGGCATCGCCCGCGTTGTCTTCGCATGTCACGCCAGAGTCGCTACCAGCCTCATCGTTGGCATCGTACGCAAAGCTCACATCGTGAAACGCAATGTTCCACGGCGCATTGTGCGGCAGTGCAAGCTCGGTTGTACCGCGTTTTTCTTCGGGAATATTCAAAAATGCAAAAATGTTGTTGCTTGCGCTCAGGCCATTCATTGCAATGTGAAAGTAGGAACCAAGCGTGCGCATAGGAATAAAAAACTCGGCTGAAACAAGCACAGTAAAAAGCACGCCAAACACGTCAAGCGCACCTTGAGTAAGCTGCCAATATGCAACAGCAATGCCCACAGCCGCCCCGCCGAGCGCCGCTACGTCCATAACCATAATGGAGTTAAGCTGCATGGTAAGCAGACGCATAGTGGCGCGTCTAAAATTCTCAGCCTTTTCGTCCATGGCACGGTGCCGCGCGCTATCAGCGCTGTAAATTTTAAGGGTGACGAGCCCTTGCAAATTTTCCAAAAATATGTCGCCCAAATTAGTGTACGACTTCCAGTAGCGCCCCATCACGCGCTTAGCAACCGATTGAATAGCCATGATAATGACGGGAATGAGTGGCACAAACACCAGCAGTGTAGCTGCTACCAGCACGTTTACAAAGCACAGCACACAAAACAGGATAAGGGGAGCAAGGCACGCATACACAAGTTGTGGTAAAAATTTGCCAAAGTACACCTCGAGCTGCTCACAGCCCTCAACCGTTGTTTGCACAAGCTCGGCTAACGTTGTGTGCGCAAACGCCTTGTTGCCCAGCCGCACTAATTTTGCGTAGAGTTTGCTGCGTAGCGTAAGTTTAATTGTGCGTGAGGCTTCAAACGACCAGTGCTCCGTGAAGTATGCAGACAAGCACGTAATAATAGCCGCCAGCGCGCAGAGTGCAAGCAGGGGTGTAAGTGTAAGCGGCGTTTGTTCAACCACCTGCGTAAGAATGCGCGCCAAACTGTAGGCAAACATAATTGTTGCTATAAGTCCGGCGTATTTTGCACCAATCGTTTTTGCAATTGCCACTTTTGCGTGTGGTACCTGGGCTAACAGGCGTTTATCTACCATGGACTCTCGCTTTATAGTTGAAATTTGGTCGTGTGCACATACGTGCATGGTGTACAGCGACGCGTATACGCGCGACATGCGACGGGCGACACAAGTTAGCTTCGCATAACACCGATATACATAGTACCAAAATCGGTGGACATACTAGTGTTGAAAGCTTTGCCGCGCTCAAGGATAGAGAGCCTGTGAGCGTACTGTTACTGTTCCGTTACAACTATTAACGATGTGTTTCATGCACGCTCAACCTAATAAAAAGTAGATATAGTGTGCATGTAGAGCATGAATTGCACGCTGCGTTGCGGCTTTGAGCTGCGCGTTTGAGCCGTGGTTATCCGCTTGAATGCGTTACGCTTGCTGTTGTTTAAAGTCGCTTAAAGTCGCACGCACGCCGCGTCATGATTTACAGAGCTATACCTTTTATAACGCGTTTTCGCGCTACGTTCAGAAAGGAAGTTCTGGTATGCCGGATGAACGTGTTTTGTCAAACGACAAAACAACAGCATCACCTTCTGGTGCAGCGTCTGCCGCTGAGCGGCCGAGCGTTGCCGTTGTTATGGGCAGCAAATCCGATTGGGAAACCATGAAGCAGTGTTGCCGCATTCTCGAAGACTTTTCGATTCCCTATTCAAAACAGGTTATTTCTGCGCATCGCATGCCGCTCGAAATGCGCGAATTTGCCGTAGCTGCACGCGATAACGGTATTCGCGTTATTATTGCAGGCGCAGGCGGAAGTGCACATTTACCAGGCATGATAGCTGCACAAACAACCTTGCCCGTGCTGGGTGTTCCCATACAAACGCACGCGCTAAACGGTATGGATTCGCTGCTTTCAATTGTGCAAATGCCTGCGGGTATACCCGTTGGAACGCTTGCCATAGGAGCCGCGGGTGCAAAAAATGCCGCCTTGCTTGCTATCCAAATTCTTTCATGTACTAATCAAAATCTTGCCGAAAAGCTCGCTACCTATAGGTGCGAGCTTAATTTATCGGCACGCGAAATGAGTGAGAGTCTTGACTAACACCGATAAAGCTCACACATATATGCATATCTCCGCAGGTAGCGCTACTAATTGTACCGCAGCGCCAGCAGATTCAGCTACACCGACCGCTCCTACAACATCCGCGCCTGCACCCGTCAAACAAATTTTGCCCGGCCAAACAATCGGTATTATTGGTGGTGGCCAGCTTGGTCAGATGCTTGCGCAATCTGCCAAGGAAATGGGTTACGTAGTGGGTGTGCTCGATCCGCTTGAGAATTGCTCGGCTGTCCAGGTGTGCGATTTTCATTTTCAGAATGAATTTACCGACATTACCGCGCTTCGTGCATTTGCCCAGCGTTGTGACGTTGTTACGTTTGAATTTGAAAATGTTGATACTCAGGTGCTGGGCACTCTGGAAGCAGAAGGTGCACTCTATTTGCCCCAGGGAACTGAACTATTGCGTGCAAGCCAAAATCGCCTCGATGAGAGGCAATTTTTATTGGACGCGCACACCAAAGTGGCACCGCATGCGCGTGTTGCCACTAAAAACGACCTGTTAGCTGGCATTGAGCAGCTTGGTATGCCCTGCGTGTTAAAAACGTCGCGCTTTGGTTACGACGGAAAAGGTCAGGTTGTTATTCGCTCGAAAGACGACTTAAATGCCGCATATGCGCTGATAGAGCAGCAAGTGTGTTTGCTTGAAGCGTGGATTGATTTTGCGTGTGAAGTATCGGTTATGGTGTGTGGCGATATGTATGGCGCGCTTGCTTTGTTTGAGCCATCCGAAAACATTCACGAACACAATATTTTGCACGCGTCGCTTATACCAGCGCGTATTCCCGCCGATGTGCGCGAGCGCGCTCTAGCCGAGGCACGTAAGATTGCCCAGGCCGCACATCTTGTGGGCGATTTGGGCGTGGAAATGTTTGTGTTGCACGATGGCTCCATCATGATTAATGAGCTTGCGCCGCGCCCGCACAATTCGGGTCATTACACCATTGAAGCCTGCGATTTCTCACAATTCGATTTGCACATTCGCGCGGTGTGTGGCTTGCATGTGGCGCAGCCGCGCCTGCTTTCACCTGCCGTTATGATGAACGTGCTGGGTCAGCATGTAGAGGGCACGTATCGTAGTATGCCTCATCACGAAACATGGCATTATCACCTGTATGGCAAGGGCGAAGCGCGCTATGCGCGCAAAATGGGGCACATAACCGCGCTTTGCGATAATCCCGCGCAGCAACTTTGTGCGTTTGAGGAAAGTGGCATTTGGACAGCTAACACAACAAGAAAGGATTAGCTATGCAACACGATGAATACAACCACCAAGAACATGCGCAAAAAGGTAAGCTTGCGTATGTTGGAAAAGCGAAAGATATGTACGAAACCACCGATCCGCATTTGTTTTGGATGGTGTATAAAGACCAAGCAACTGCAGGCGACGGTGCCAAAAAGGAACAAATTGCAGGTAAGGGTGTGCTCAATCAAAAAATTACGCGCCTTATTTTTGCATATCTGGAAGAGCATGGCATTGCTACACACCTTAAGGAGATTGTTTCGGACACTGAAGAGCTCGTAGAAAAATTGGATATGTTTGAGCTTGAGGTGGTGTTGCGTAACCGTGCTGCGGGCAGCATTGTGCACCGTCTTGGCATAGAAAAAGGCACCGAGTTTAAGGGCGGCATGGTTGAGTTTTACTTTAAGTCGGACGATTTGCACGACCCGCTGTTAACCGACGACAATTTGCTGTTTATGCAGCTTGCTACCCCTGCGCAGCTTGAGGAAATAAAGCGCCTTACCCGCGAAGTTAACAGGCTGCTTTCCGATTTGTTTGCACGCGCCAATCTGATGCTGGTTGATTTTAAGCTTGAGTTTGGCACCAATGCCAAAGGCGATGTAATTTTGGGCGACGAGTTTTCGCCCGACAATTGCCGTTTGTGGGATGCACAAACACATGAGAGCTTCGACAAAGACATCTTTAGAAATTCGGACGAAGACATGATTCCATATTACCAGGCAGTGTACGACAGACTGTGTTCGGTGCTGGCGTAATGGCACGCGTGCGCGTGTGTATTGCACGTATTGCGACTATTGAACCGCGCGAGTTCAGCATAATAAAGCCGCTTACCTGCGCAAGTTCAAATTACCAGCAGCTTTGTTCAAGTTCAAATTTCGACATGAGTTTTGTTCAAGTTCAATTTTCCACCCGTTCAAACTGATAAGAGAGGGTTGCCATGTATACCGTTGAGATTTATGTAAGCTACAAAGAATCGATTTTGGACCCCCAGGGGCAGGCCATTAAAAAGGCTGTACATCAGATGAATTACCGCTCTGTAGAAAGCGTGCGTCAGGGCAAATATTTTGAGATGACGCTCGACGACAGCGAAGAAAACCCCGTGCGCGTTGTTGAAGAAATTTCGGACAAGCTGCTTGCAAACGTAAATACCGAGCAGTTTGTGTACACAATTTGGCACGTAGATGCCCGTACGGGCGAAGCTGTGTTGGTTGCAAACACGAAGCCCGCACACACCGCAGCAAGCGCCGATGCTGCAGCTCCAGCAGCAGATGCTGCAGCTCCAGCAGCAGATGCTGCTCAGGCATAGTAAGGAGCAGGTATGAAATTTGCTGTTATTCAATTTTTAGGTTCTAACTGCGATATGGATATGCTCTGTGCACTTCGCGATGTTTTGGGTGAGCAGGCAGAATACGTGCCCGCGTCGCAGACATCGCTTGCCGGCTTTGATGCTGTAATGCTCCCCGGTGGCTTTTCCTATGGTGACTACCTGCGCAGCGGCGCTATCGCGCGTTTTGCTCCCATCATGAAAGAGGTTAAACGCTTTGTGGACGAGGGTAAACTTGTTTTCGGCACGTGCAACGGGTTTCAAATTTTGGTTGAGGCGGGCTTTTTACCGGGCGCATTTTTGCGCAACACCAACCTACACTTTGTGTGTAAGTGGCAGCCTTTGCGCGTGGTGAACAATACAACTGCGTTTTCCTCGGCATTTGCTAAAAACCAAATTATCACGCTTCCCATTGCACACGGCGAAGGTAATTATTACTGCGACGCGGATACACTGGCGTATATGCGTGCGCACAACCAAATTGTGTTTACCTACGAGGGTGAAAATCCCAACGGGTCCGTTGCCAACATCGCCGGCATTACCAATGAGCGCGGCAATGTTCTTGGCATGATGCCTCATCCCGAGCGCGCCTGCGAAGCCCAACTTGGCGGCGCGGACGGCCTGTTAGTGTTTAAGTCGATGGTTGCAGCGTTTAAGAAAGACCTTAAGAAAGACGAGGTACATGCATGAGTTCATATGTCAGCGAGCCTACGTGTGAAGAAATTCGTCAAACTAAAATTTACAAAGATTGGGCAATGTCCGAGGAAGAGTATGAGCATGCATGCAAGATTTTAGGCAGGCTGCCTAACTATACGGAGTGCGGGCTGTTTGCCGTTATGTGGAGTGAGCACTGCTCGTACAAAAACACCAAACCCGTGTTGCGCACGTTTCCCACCAAAGGACCGCGCGTTATTCAAGGTCCGGGCGAAGGCGCGGGCGTGGTAGACATTGGTGACGGCTTGGCGGTGGTGTTTAAGGCCGAAAGTCACAATCATCCTTCTGCGGTTGAGCCGTACGAAGGAGCAGCTACTGGCGTTGGCGGCATTTTGCGCGACATCTTTAGTATGGGTGCGCGCCCCATTGCAGTTCTCGATTCACTGCGTTTTTCTTCGCTTGATAACGCACGTACCGCCTATTTGTTTAAGGAGATTATTCACGGCATTGCAGGCTACGGCAACTGCATCGGCATACCAACGGTTGGTGGCGAAATTGCGTTTGACGAGTCGTACCAGGGAAATCCGCTGGTAAACGTGATGTGCGTTGGTCTTATGAAAACAAGCGACCTTAAGCTTGGTCGTGCTGCCGGCGCTGGCAATTCCATTATGTATGTGGGCGCAAAAACGGGTCGTGACGGTATTCACGGTGCTACGTTTGCGAGTGAAGAATTTGACACAACCAAAAAGTCAAAACGTTCGGCCGTGCAAGTAGGCGACCCCTTTATGGAAAAACTCCTGCTTGAGGCATGTTTGGATATTATCGCCACCTGTCCTGAGGAGCTGGTTGGTATTCAGGACATGGGCGCTGCCGGTTTGGTTTCTTCGAGCTCGGAGATGGCATCAAAAGCGCACATGGGCATGGTGCTTAACCTCGACTTTGTGCCGCAACGCGAAACGCACATGACGCCCTACGAAATGATGCTTTCGGAATCGCAGGAGCGCATGCTGCTTTGTGTTGCCAAGGGGCACGAGGACAAAATTATACAAATTTGTGAAAAGTACAGCTTAGACGCGGTAAAAATTGGTGAAGTGTGTGAGGGACATCAGTATAAGCTCTATCACAAAGGCAAGCTTGTTGCCGATATTCCGGTAGATTCGCTGAGCGAAGATGCGCCCGTATACGAAAATGAGTCGCGCATGCCGCAGCACATTGCAACGGCACCTCAAACGCAATATACACCGCACATCACCGATGCTGCGCTCACGCTAAAACGCCTGCTTGCATGCCCTACCATTGCATCTAAACAAAGTGTGTACGAAACCTACGACACCATGGTGCGCACCTCAACGGTGGTAGGACCAGGTTCCTCATCTGCAGTTATTCGTGTTCGTGGAACAAATAAAGCGCTGGCAGCAACAACCGATTGCAATGCGCGCTACATTTACTTAAACCCCTTTGTGGGCGGCCAGATTGCCGTGTGCGAAGCCGCACGTAACCTGGTGGCGTCGGGCGCGCAGCCCCTGGCTATTACCGACTGCTTAAACTTTGGTAATCCAAAAGACCCCGAAATTTTTTATGAAATTAAAGAAAGTGCACGTGGTATTAGCGCAGCATGCACGGCGCTTGGTACGCCCGTTGTGTCGGGCAACGTGTCGCTCAACAACGAAACCAACGGCCACGCAATTATGCCGACGCCCATGATTGGTATGGTTGGCTTGGTTGAAGACATGGCGCACATTACCCGCGCGTCGTTTGCAACCGCAGGCGACATTATTTACACCATAGGCGAGACGGGCGACGATTTTAATGGCTCTGAGCTGCAAAATCTTGAGTGCGGCACGGTCACAGGTGCGCTGTTCAACTTTAATCTTGAGCGCGAAGTGCACAACCAAAACGTAGTGCTGCGCGCCATTAAAGACGGTTTTGTTTCGGCGTGCAACGACGTAAGTGAAGGTGGTCTTGCCGTGGCGCTCAGCGAATGCTGCTTTGAGCATGGTGTGGGCGCAACCGTTACACTTGCTATGCCAACGCCGCGCCTGTTTGCAGAAACGCAGTCGCGCTTTGTGCTCAGCGTTCCGCGCGATAAAAGCGCTGCATTTGAGGCTGCGTATGGCGCAGATGCGGTGCGTGTAGGCGAAGTCACCAACACTGGTACGCTCTGCATTACCACTGCAAACGAGCAGATTTCTGCTTCGGTAGCCGAGCTTAAACAAGGCTGGGAGGAGACCATTTCGTGTCACATGTAAGCGTTCATACCTCTACAGTAGCTGCACCTGCTATGGCTGCTACCGCTCGCGCCGATCGTTTTACGCACGAGTACGACCCGCGCTTTGGCAGGGTTGTGAGCTGCGATTATCGCGAAATTGCACTCGATGAGCCACACGAAGAATGCGGCCTTATTGGCGTGTATCACCATACCGACGCCAGCTTGCTTAGCTTTTTTGGGCTTATCGCCCTGCAACACCGTGGGCAAGAAGGCGCAGGTATCGTGAGCTTTACCACCTGCGAAGAAGGTGGTGTGCAAAAAAGTGACGTGCACCAAAAGCACGGTTTGGGGCTGGTGAGCGAAGTGTTTAGCCAGCGCAAAGACTTTTCCGAGCTGCCTGGTACCATTGCCCTGGGTCATGTACGCTATTCAACCTGCGGCGATGCATCAATTAATAATATTCAGCCGTTTGTATTCAAATTTTCGGATACAAGCGTAGCGCTTGCGCATAACGGCAATTTGGTAAACGGCATTACGCTGCGCAAACAGCTTGAAGAAAAAGGCGCTATCTTTAACTCGTCGAGCGATTCCGAAATCTTAATGCACCTCATTCGTCACAGCGCGCAAACGTCGTTCCACGCGCAAATCAAAGACGCATTGCTGCAGGTAAAAGGTGGCTTTACCTACATTTTAGCTACAGCAGATGAGCTTATTGGCGCCTGCGACCCGTGTGGATTTCGTCCGCTTTCTGTTGGGAAATTGCCCGACGGTGGCTATTGCATGGCAAGCGAATCGTGCGCGCTCAACCAAATTGGCGCTACGTTTATGTTTGATGTTGAGCCCGGCGAGATTGTATATATCAACAACGACGGCATTACGCGCGAATACTACACAAGCCAGCGTCAGCAGGCGATTTGCGCGATGGAGTACATCTATTTTGCACGTCCCGATTCGGTCATTCACGATGTGTGCGTGCATACGGCGCGCAAGCGCTCCGGCGAAATTCTTGCCCGCGAGGCACCATGTCCCAACGCCGACTTGGTTATCGGTGTGCCCAATTCGTCACTTTCCGCAGCTATGGGCTATGCCGAGGCGGCGGGCTTGCCAAACGAGATGGGTCTTGTAAAAAATCAGTATATTGGCAGAACATTTATTCAGCCAACGCAAACCGAGCGTCGCCGCGGTGTGCGCATGAAACTTTCGGCAGTGCGTAAAATTGTCGAAGGCAAAAGCATCGTTATGGTAGACGACTCTATCGTGCGCGGCACTACGTCGCGGCTTATCGTTGCGCTGCTTTTTGAGGCGGGTGCCCGTGAGGTGCACGTGCGTATTGCGAGTCCCGCGTTGCGCTACCCGTGTTTTTATGGCATTAACATTTCTGATACGCGCGAGCTTATTGCCGCGGGTCATAGTCTTGCATATATTCGCGATTTTATTGGTGCAACATCGCTTGCCTACCTTAGCGAGCAAGGCCTTATTGATGCTATTAATCTACAGGTAGATGCCCCATATCAGGGGCTTTGCATGGCGTATTTTAATGGTGATTACCCAACACGCTTATTCGATTATGAGCAGGATTACAAAGCGTCACTCGCCGAGGTAAATCAGGTGCCGCTTAAGCACAAGTCGCACATTACCACGCGCGTGCAGTAAGGATGGCAGCGTTGTGCGCTGCAAACTGCAGCAAAACACAACAATGCGCATCAAACCGCAGCGACAAACCGCAGCTACACGCCCACAAGCGGCGTTTACGAGGAAAGGAAGGCTATGAGCACCAATGCATATGCTCAGGCAGGTGTTGATGTTGAAGCTGGTTACGAAGCAGTTTCACGCATAAAAAAGCATGTTCATGCAACATACCGCAAGGAAGTTCTTGGCGATTTGGGCGGTTTTGCCGGTCTGTTTGCGCTCAAGGATTTCCACTTTAATGAGCCTGTATTAGTATCGGGAACCGACGGCGTAGGCACTAAAATTTTGCTTGCTCAAAAGCTCAACAAATTGGATACCGTGGGCATCGATTGCGTTGCCATGTGTGTAAACGACGTGCTTGCACAAGGCGCAGAGCCGCTCTTTTTCCTCGACTATATAAGCGTGGGCAAAAACGTGCCCGAGCGCATGGAAGCGCTGGTAAAAGGTGTGTGCGATGGCTGCACGCAGGCGGGCTGTTCACTTATTGGCGGCGAGATGGCTGAGATGCCAGGCCTCTATGAGCCGGAGGAGTTTGACCTTGCGGGCTTTTGCGTGGGCATTGCCGAGCGCACCAAGCTGCTTTCGAACGCACTTGTGCATGAGGGCGATGTGCTTATTGGTGTTGCTTCGTCGGGTGTGCATTCCAACGGCTTTAGCCTCGTTCGATCTATTTTGGGCGAGGAGCTTACGGAGCATCCGGAGCTTTTGGAGCCTACGCGCATTTACGTAAAAAGCGTGCTTCCGCTCATTAAACAGGGGCTTATACATGGTGTTTCGCACATTACGGGCGGCGGGTTTGTTGAAAACATTCCGCGCATGTTGCCGGCACATCTGGCGGTGCACATTCAAAACGGTACGTGGGATGTGCCGGATGTGTTCACCATGCTGCAGCACAAGGGCAATCTTTCGTATGCGTCGATGTTTGAGTACTTTAACATGGGCATTGGTCTTGTGTTGGCAGTAGATGCCGCTCAGGCACAGCACGTTATAGATGCGCTTTGTAAAGCGGGCGAGAAAGCCTCAATCATCGGCCGTGTTGAGCCGTGCGCACCTGCACCTACCAGTGCAGCGGCAGCCACTTCTGATGATGGACAAGTTAAACACCCCCATACACCAGGCATTTTGCAGCAGCACCGTAATATTATCATCGACGCGTAACGTGCGCTACACATCAACCACTAAGCCATCAACCACCAACGGAGTTCACCATGAATCTTGCTGTTTTTGCATCGGGTTCCGGTACAAATTTTGAAGCCATTTACACCGTGTGCCAGCGTGAGCACCAGGCGCTATCTGTGTGTTTACTGTTTTGCGACAAGCCGGGCGCGTACGTGTGCACGCGCGCACGTCAGTTGGGTGTGCCGCTTGAGGTGTTTTCGCCAAGCGATTTTCCCACGCGCGCAGCGTATGAGCAGGCACTTGTTGATATGTGCCAGCGCTACCACATTGAGTATATTGCCCTTGCTGGTTATATGCGCATTATTCACAAGCCGCTTTTGCAGGCGTACCCTCAAAAAATTATCAACATTCACCCGGCGCTTTTGCCGGCGTTTCCGGGTGCAACAGCTATCGATGACGCGTTTGCGGCCGGTGTTTCTACCTCGGGTGTAACGGTGCATTATATTGATGAAGGCATCGACACCGGCACTATAATTAAGCAGGTAGAAGTGCCGCGCCATGCCGACGACACGCGTGAGAGTTTTGAAGCACGCATTCATGAGGCTGAGCATGTGCTGTACCCTTCGGTGCTCATGGACATCGCCCGCTTAGAGAATAGTAGCAGGTAAAGCCCGTGTTTTGTACGCATGACACACATTAATTCACACTCATATGCTCTTAGAACCACATAAGCACATTCCACGAAAGGACGTTGTATGAACATTTTGGTTGTTGGCCAAGGCGGCCGCGAGCATGCATTAGCGCGTGCATTTGCAAAATCGTCCCAGGTAGAGCACGTATTTTGCGCGCCGGGTAATGTGGGCATGTGTATGCCTCACGCACACGCAACCACCGAAAACGCAACCTGTGCAAACGCCGATATGCAGTACACACATAAAATTTCCTGCGTACCCATTGCTCAAGACAACTTTGAGCGTCTTGCCGATTTTTGCGAAGCTAACGCCGTTAACTGGACATTTGTTGGTCCTGAGCTGCCCTTATTTGACGGTATTGTTGATTATTTTGAATCGCGCGGCCTTGCCATTTTTGGGCCTACCAAAAAAGCAGCCCAAATTGAATCATCCAAAGCGTTTGCTAAAAACCTTATGCACAAGTACCACATTCCAACGGCGGCTTATGCGGTGTACACATCGTATGCTGAGGCGCTTGCAGCCGTACAGGCACAGCATGTAACGCCCGCAGGCTTTGTGCCCGTGGTTATTAAAGCGGATGGCCCCGCCGCAGGTAAAGGCGTTATCATTGCGCATAGTTTTGAGGAAGCGCAAGGCGCGCTGCAAGAAATTTTTACCTTGCACGAATTTGGCAGTCAAACGCAGGTTGTTATCGAGGAGCTGCTTGAAGGCCCCGAGTTTTCGTTTTTTACGCTCGTGTATGGCGAAAGCCGCGTGTATTTGCCCTGTGCGCAAGACTTTAAGCGCCAGGGTACGGGCGACACTGGCCTTAACACAGGCGGTATGGGGGCGTATACACCTGTGCCGTTTGTAGACGATGCCCTTATCGAGCAAACAATTTCAACCATTGTGGAGCCAACGCTTGCCGCATTAGAGCAGGAAAACGCTGCATTTAATGGCGTGCTTTACACGGGCCTTATGCTTACGCAGCACGGTCCCAAAGTTATTGAATTTAACGCGCGATTTGGCGATCCCGAAACGCAGGTTGTTACATCGGTGCTTGATGAAGACATGGCGCTTATGATAACCAACCTCATGAGTGGCGCTCAAACCAAGCGTACTGCCACGGCGCACGGCTGCTGCGTGGGCGTTGTTGTGGCGGCAAACGGCTATCCCAAGCAGTATGTTCGTGATATTCCGCTTGACGCGTTTAGCAGCTGTCCTGATGATATTGAGCTTATATATGCAGGGGTTAAAGCGGGCGAGAAACCCCAATCGTTGGTGTCGGCAGGTGGCCGCATTCTGATGGCGCTTTCGCGTGACGAAACAATTGCCAAGGCACGTGCCCGTGTGTATGAATACCTTGATGCGCTTTCGCTTCCGGACATGTTTTATCGTGCTGATATTGCACAAAAAGCGGAGTAGAAAAGCGCAGCAAACAGCCAGTAAAAAGTGGAGTAAAAAGCGCAGCGGGGGTGTGGCGGGTGCTACACCCCTGTAATTACCCGCAGCTACTCGTTATCCCAAATATGGTGCCTAAACTCACCGTTTTCGTAGATACCAAAGCTGTGTGTTCCGTCTTTTGGCAGCCCCACACTTCCGGGATTAAAACACCATATGCCCGGGTAGTTGGGGCTTTCTTCGTTTACTTTTTTATGCGTATGGCCAAATACCAGCGCACTTCCGCCTGGTAGTGGTGGCATGTGATTTGCCGAATTGTGATAGCCGGCGCCCCATATATGCCCGTGCGTGCAAAAGAGCGCGCGTCCACGCATAGGTTTACCTGCGGCATCGCGGCGTTCACTGTGCGTGCCAATGTCGGTTGTGCACGTGCTATCCCACAGGTAGTTGTATTCTGCCTGACACGGAAAATCGAGCACCCACTGATCTACATCGGCTTCGCAATTGCCGCGCACCACAATGAGGCTTCCTGCAATGGAATTTAGCATCGCGATAACCTCTTTATGGGCGTAATCGCGCGGTACATCGTTTCTTGGACCGTGGTAGAGCAAATCGCCCAGCAACACCACACGATCGGGTTGCTCAACGTCGATGGCATCTATAAGTTTGCGGCACCAATGTGCAGCACCGTGAATATCAGAAGCAATAACGAGTTTCATACTACCTCCTTATATTGATAGCGCTTGTATCATAGCGCAAATGCTGGACACGCGCGCATGTGTGCCCCGCGTTTACCACGTTGTAGTCCGGTTGAGCACGTTTTAATCCGTTTTAGCACGTTTGACCTGCTCACGAGCGGCGTACCCCTGCGCACCCCCTGCGGCACGTGTGAATATTTATACTTGATATGTGAAAAAGCACAAAATCTATTGTATGAACACTTAGATTATGTATAGTATTCAAGATAACGGGCATAAGCTACGTAGACGCAAGGGCGCAGGGCATCACGCGCCGGCGTCGTTCATTTTCAACAAACACCACGTGCTTTGGCGCGTGCTTAACGAAAGGATATATCATGGGCAAGATTTTAGGAATCGACCTTGGTACCACCAACTCAGCAATGGCTGTTCTCGAAGGTGGCGCACCTACCATTATTGTTAATGCTGAAGGCGACCGCACAACACCCTCGGTTGTTGGTTTTCGTGCGGAAGGCGACCGCATTGTTGGTAAAGGTGCAAAAAACCAGGCGGTAACCAACCCAACTAACACCGTGTTTTCTATTAAGCGTTTTATGGGTCGTCGTTTTGATGAGGTTACAAGCGAGCTCAAAACTATTCCGTACAACGTAAAAGCTGGTACGGGCAATCGTGCGGTTGTTACCATTAACAACGAGGAATACACCCCCGAGCAAATTTCGGCAATGGTGCTTTCAAAAATGAAGGCCGACGCCGAAAAGTATTTGGGCGAAAAGGTAACCGAAGCCGTTATTACCGTTCCTGCATACTTCAACGACGCACAGCGTCAAGCCACTAAAGACGCAGGTAAAATTGCTGGTTTGGACGTAAAACGTATTGTAAACGAGCCAACGGCAGCAGCACTTGCGTATGGTCTTGATAAAAAAGATATCGACCAAAAAGTGCTCGTATTCGACCTTGGTGGTGGTACCTTCGACGTATCACTGCTCGACTTGGCTGATGGCGTGGTAGAAGTACTTGCAACAAATGGTGACAACCACCTGGGCGGCGACGACTGGGATCAGCGCGTTATCGATTGGCTTGCCGACAAGTTTAATGCAGACAATGGCATCGACCTGCGCAAAGACCCAATGGCACTTCAGCGCCTTAAAGAGGCGGCCGAAAACGCTAAAAAGGAGCTTTCGAGCGCTCAGCAAGCAGATGTAAACCTGCCATTTATTACCGCTGATGCAACTGGTCCTAAGCACCTTAACTACACGCTTACGCGCGCCGAGTTTGAGCGCATTACGCGCGACTTGCTTGAGCGTTGCAAGGCTCCAGTTACCAAGGCATTGCAAGACGCAAATATTCAAATTTCCGAGGTAAACGAGGTTATTCTTGTTGGTGGTTCTTCACGTATGCCAGCTGTTCAAGAGCTTGTAAAAACCATCACGGGCAAGCAACCCAACATGAGCGTTAACCCCGACGAGGTAGTTGCCGACGGTGCTGCTGTTCAGGCTGGTGTTCTTACCGGTGACGTTTCGGGCATTTTGCTTTTGGATGTAACGCCACTTTCACTTGGTGTAGAAACAATGGGCGGCGTTATGACCAAGATGATCGACCGCAACACCACCATTCCAACAAGCAAAACCGAAATTTACTCTACGGCTACCGACAACCAAACTTCGGTTGAAATTAACGTGCTCCAAGGTGAGCGTCAGCTTGCAAGCGACAACAAGAGCTTGGGTAAGTTTAGCCTAACCGGCATTCCTGCAGCTCGTCGTGGTGTTCCACAAATTGAGGTTACCTTTGATATCGACGCAAACGGTATTGTAAAAGTTACGGCAAAGGATAAGGGTACAGGCAAAGAGCAGCAAATTACCATTTCTGGTTCTACTGCACTTTCTGACGACGAAGTAGACCGCATGGTTAAAGACGCAAAAGCTCACGCCGAAGAGGACAAAAAGCACAAAGACGAAATTGAGGTTCGCAACCAAACCGACTCCCTCGCATATAGCACCGAGCAAACCCTTGCCGACTTGGGCGATAAGGTTCCTGCCGACCAAAAGAAGGCTGCAGAAGATGCTGTTGCCGCAGCTAAGAAGGCACTTGAGGGCAGCGACATTGATGCAATTAAGGCTGCAGGCGAAAAACTGCAGGAAGTTGGTCACAAGCTTGCTGAGATTGTGTATTCAAACGCAAATGCACAGCAAGCAGGCGCAGCCGCAGGTGCACAAGCACAGGGTAATGCAGCACAGGGCAACAATGGCGATGTTGTCGATGCCGATTACGAAGTGGTAGACGACGACAACAACAAACAAAACTAGTTGTTTGACCGCGCATAGATACAGCTACAAGGGCAGCGCATGCGTGCTGCCCTTGCGTGCTATAACGTGCTTATGCACATAAAGGAGGTACCACAATGGAACACGATGCCCACACCACCAAGGCCGCTTCTGCGACGCCGCACGCCTATGACGGCATGAGCGACGAGGAGCTCGAAGCTGCTGCCTGCGCCGCAGGTGAACAGGCTGCCGCCGAAGATTTTGCTGCCGATGCTCAAAAACTGCAGCACACCGTAGACGAGCTTACCGCGCAAATAGACGAAGCACGCACGGCTCTTGATGCCGAAAAAGAAAAAGCTGCAAAAGCAACTGATAGCTACCTGCGCCTTCAGGCCGATTGGGACAATTATCGCCGCCGCACCGCGCAAGAGCGTTTAGACGAGCGTGCTGTTGCTGCGCAAAACCTTGTGGTGAGCGTGTTGCCTGTTATCGACGATATGGAGCGCGCACTTTCTCACGCAGAAACTATTGAAAACAAAGACGAAAACTTTACGAATTTTGTTGATGGTGTGCTTGCCGTGCATGACAAGCTGCTTGGGATTCTTGCAAAACACGACGTTGAAGTGATGGATCCTGCCGGCGAGGTGTTTGACCCCATGATTCACGAAGCTGTTGGTCAGTGTCAAAACCCCGACGTATATGCCGATACCGTTGCTGATGTGTACCGTAAGGGCTATCGCATGGCCGGCAAGGTAATTCGCACGGCAATGGTTACGGTTACCTGCGGAGGTCCGCGCCGTCCAAGTGAGCCTGCAGAAAACGCTGCTGGTGATACAGCTGGTGAAAGTACTGGTGCCGCTGGTGCCGCCGGTGCTGCTGGTGCTGCCGACGCTGCTGAGAGCACACAAAACAGCACGCAGGCATAGGTGTGCGACACGTATTGCCGCACAAGCCCGCGGCAAGGTGTACGCGTGCGGCACATAACCGCAGGAAATAACCGCAGGTATTGGGCTTGTTCACGATGAACAGAAAGGGAGGCGCCGTCTTATATGGTACAAGAAAGTTATTACGACATCTTGGGTGTAAGCTCGGATGCCACTGCCGATGAAATTCGTCGTGCATTTCGAAAACTTGCTGCAAAGTATCACCCCGATGCTGGCGGCGACGAAAAAAAGTTTAAGGCAATTAGCGAAGCATACACCACGCTCTCCGATGAAAAAAAGCGCAAAGAGTACGATCAGATGCTGCGTTTTGGCATACCAAACGGCGGGTTTGGCGCACAGCCAAATGGAAGCTACACGTACACAACCAGTAACGTGGGCGATTGGAACGACATTTTTACTAACATTCGCAACGGCGACGGTGCGTTTGGCGGTTTTGATTTTGCCACCATGTTTGGCGGCGGCTCCGCAGGTAGGGCAGGGTATCAGGCGCCCGCGCGCGGTGCAAATCTTACCTGCACGCTTACTATTCCGATGCACGAAGTGTTTACCGGTTCTACGCACACCGTTAACTACACAATTCCCTCTACCCGTGAGCGCATGACCCTTAAGGTAACGGTGCCTAAGGGCATCGAAGCAGGTAAAAAGCTGCGTTTTCGTGGTAAGGGCGAATATGGCGCCACCAAAGATCAGCGCGGCGATTTGCTCGTTACAATTACTATCGAACCGCACCCGCTCTATCGTCTTGAGGGCAGCGACGTGCACATGGACGTGCCTATTAGCATGTATGAGGCTGCGCTTGGGTGTACGCCCACCATTATGACGCCCACGGGCGAAAGGCTGCGCCTTAAGGTGCCCGCAGGCACGCAAGCAGGCAAAACGTTTCGCTTTAAGGACATGGGCGCGCCCGTGTTTCGCAACGAAACGGCGCATGGGTCGCTGTTTGTAACGGTAACGATTGTTGTTCCTTCGCGTCTTACGAAAAATGAGCATGAAATTCTTGAACGCTTGCGCGATAATGATACGCGAGATTACCGAAAGGACGTGTTGACGTATGGACGACAGTGGAACGCAAGCGAAGGATAAGCCGCTGTACATGATTAGCGTTGCTGCCGAACTCTGTGGCATGCATCCCCAAACGCTACGTGTGTACGAGCAAAAAGGCCTCGTTACGCCTGGTAGATCGCGCGGCAACACGCGTTTATATTCTGCAAATGATATTGAGCGCTTAAATCTTATTAGCAAGCTTACCGAAGAGGGCATAAATTTGGCAGGCGTGGTGCGTATTTTGGACATGCGCGAGCGTTCACGCGCGCGCGATGAAGAAAACGACTCGCTGCGCAAACGGATACGCGTGCTTGAGGACGAGGTGCACGAGCTGCGCATGCAGCAAAAAATTGGTGCGCTTGCTCGCTGCGACGAAAATAGTCCCGAGATGGTAATGCGTAATTTGCTTCAGCCGCCAAAAAGCGAATAGGGCGCCTGAGGCTGCATGGTTGCCATGTGTGCACCTGCGGCCCGCGCGCCTATAAAATCTATAATAAACACACTTAGATAATGTATAAATGATCGTATAAAGGTTATACTAATTATGCAGGCAAAAAGGCATGATTAGCATGACCTTTTGTTTACGAGTGCACGATGAGGTAAAGCGTACGTACTTGCACGCCGCTTGCATGCGTGCACACACGAAAGAGGTGATGAATATGCAACTTTCACAATGGTCTACAAGCGCACAAGAAGTGCTTGCAAGCGCGTTGGATACTGCAACACGCGCGCACAATCCGCAGCTTGTGCCTCTCCATATGTTGCATGCATTACTTGCAAACAATGAGAGAAATATTGCTGCGCTTATTGAAAACGCAGGTGGCACGGCTCAAAGCATTCTTGAGCGCACGCGCGCAGCGCTTGGCCGCTTGCCGCAGGTAACTGCCAGCGAGGCGTCGAGTGCGCCAGGCAATGCTGAGCCAGGCAATGCAGCCAATAGTGCTACCAATGATGCAGCCAACGACGCGGTTAACGGCGAGGCTGCCCCTGCGTCGCAGCCGGGCTTTGAGCCCGATGTATCGCGTGAGTTTGTGCAGCTAGCCGATGCTGCCGAGCAGTATGCTCAGCAGGTAGGCGATGCCTATGTAACATCGGAACACCTGTTGTATGCGCTTGCTGCCGCCAAGGATGAGGCGGGCGACATATTGCGCGCGGCACAGGTGTTGCCGGCGCGTGTTGCACAAAGTTACGAAGAATTACGAGGAGATGAAAAGGTTACGAGCAAAACATCAAAACCCCAGTTTAAGGCACTAGAACAGTATGGTAGGTGCGTTACCGATTTGGCGCGCGCCGGAAAACTCGACCCCGTTATTGGTCGTGTTGAGGAAATTCGCCGTACGGTTCAGGTGCTGAGCCGTCGCACAAAAAATAACCCGGTGCTTATCGGTGAGCCGGGTGTTGGTAAAACGGCAATTGTCGAAGGCCTTGCCGAGCGTATTGTTGCGGGCGATGTGCCGTCGTCGATTGCTCATAAGGAGCTTGTTGAACTTGACATGAGTGCCCTGGTAGCAGGCGCAAAATATCGTGGCGAGTTTGAAGATCGTCTTAAAGCGGTGCTTAAAGAGGTCGAAAAATCAAACGGCAACGTTATTTTGTTTATAGATGAGCTGCACACCATTGTTGGCGCCGGTGCCACCGAGGGCTCCATGGACGCGGGCAATATTCTTAAACCCGCGCTTGCTCGTGGGGCGCTGCATGCAATTGGTGCAACAACCCTTAACGAATATCGCAAATATATCGAAAAAGACCAGGCACTTGCCCGTCGTTTTCAGCCGGTGCTGGTAAGTGAGCCGTCTGTTGAAGACACGGTGTCTATTTTGCGCGGCCTTAAGGAAACGTATGAAGCGCACCACCGTGTGCGTATTTGCGACGCGGCGCTTGTGGCCGCTGCCGATTTGTCAAACCGCTACATTAGCGAGCGTTTTTTGCCCGATAAGGCAATCGACCTGGTAGATGAGGCGGCGTCGCAGCTGCGTATGGAGCTCGACAGCATGCCTGCCGACATCGATGCGCAAACGCGTCAGCTTACGCAAATGCAAATCGAAGAGCAGGCGCTCATGAAGGAGGACGACGCGGCGTCGAAGGAGCGGCTCGCTGCGCTGCAGCAAGAAATTGCTCAAACAAAAGAAAAGCTCGATGCGGCGCGGGCAACGTGGCAAAACGAAAAACGTGCGATTGATGCCGTGCAAGAGCTTAAGCGTGCTGTTGAGGACGCGAAAGCGCAGATGGAAAAGGCAACGCGTGAGGGCGATTTGCAAACGGCGTCGGAGCTGCGGTATGCAAAGATTCCCGAGCTGCAAAAGAAGTATCAGGCGGCAGAAGATGCGCTGGTAGAAAAGCAGCAAGACGGTGGTGTGCTTAAAGAGGAAGTTACGCCGCAGGAGATTGCGCAGGTTGTGTCTACGTGGACGGGCGTGCCGGTGTCGAAGATGATGCAAGGCGAGCTTTCAAAGCTTAAGCACCTGGAAGACGAGCTACACCTGCGTGTTGTTGGTCAGGACAAGGCGGTACACGCCGTGGCTTCGGCGGTGCGTAGAAGCAGGGCAGGTTTGAGCGATCCGCACCGGCCACTTGGTAGTTTCTTCTTCTTGGGGCCAACCGGCGTAGGCAAAACGGAACTTGCAAAAACGCTGGCACAGGCATTGTTCGACGACGAAAAGGCGCTTGTGCGCATTGACATGAGCGAGTACATGGAAAAGTTTAGCGTGCAGCGACTCATCGGTGCGCCTCCAGGATACGTGGGCTACGAAGAGGGCGGCCAGCTTACCGAGGCGGTGCGTAGGCGTCCGTACAGCGTTATTTTGCTGGACGAGGTTGAAAAAGCGCATCCCGATGTGTTTGGCGTGCTGCTGCAGGTGCTCGACGATGGACGGCTTACCGATGGCCAGGGTAGGCAGGTGAGCTTTAAGAATACGATTATTATCATGACCAGCAACATTGCAAGCGACGCTATTACGGCGGCGTATAGCAGTGATACTGTGGACGAAGATAAGCTGTTCTCAACTGTTGACGCGGCACTCCATGCGCAGTTTAGACCCGAGTTTCTCAACCGCATTGACGACATTGTGATGTTTAAGCCGCTGGGTGCTGCCGAGATTGGTAAGATTGTGGACATTCAGCTTGAAGACGTGCGCAAACGCCTTGAGCGCGACAGGATGTCGCTTGTGCTTACGGCGGCCGCGCGTGCGCAACTTGCGTCGCGCGGGCTCGACCCTGCGTATGGTGCGCGTCCGCTCAAGCGCCTGGTGCAGCATAACGTGGTGGATGCCATTGCCAACCTTATTATCGATGATAAGGCGCACGAGGAAGACACCATTGTTGTGGATGCTGATGCACGCGGCTCGTTTGTGGCGCACGTGCAAGGTGCGGGCGACGCGGATGTGTCTGCGGGCGGCGGCGTTGGCGACGGCGGTGCGGGTGCGTCTAGCGTTGACGGCGGCGGCGCGGGTACTGCGTCTAAGGCGCACGCCCAACACCCATGCTCAACTGCGCAAAACGGTGTGCAAAGGGGTGCGCATACAGCTTCGGGCGGCGACGATTGTATTCGCGCTGAAAACGAGGACGACGACGGTTACGATCCGTATTCCGACAGAAAGCCGCCGCGCGACCCGCTGTTTGAGCGCGACCCCTGGCGTTAGCCCTGGTGCTGCTGTCGCATGTAATGTTGGCACTACACCCGCCGCTGGCATTGTGACCTGCGCATATGCCGCGCGAGCATGATGCGCAAACACCGCACATCGCGCTGAAACGCGCGCGTAACTACCTTTCAAATTTGGTCTGCCATACAAAACCACGAGGCGCCCCCACGCCCCGTGGTTTTTTTCTTTTAGCAGCTTTTCACGTAGCACAGCAATTTTTCGGCAAAAATATTGAACAAAATTGGACAAAAACCCTACTTTGACACGAGGTTGGGGCTCAAAATCGCCCAAATGTGCTCACTGTGCCACTTTGTTAAATAAGTTAACAAACGCACTACCTGCGGAAATGCAAAACGCTACCAAGCAAGACACAGCCGGCTTGCCTTCAGGCGCGGTTTACCTCGTGCCAAAGTGGGTATTTTGTACAATTTCAGCCAAAAATTCAGCCGAAAAATTTTTGAGGGTCGAACTATGTGTTCTACTTAGTGTTCTACTAAGTCTTGGAACCGTACGTAGTGCCCTGCATCGTGTTCTACTAACCTTTGAAATTAACGAAACGTAACGGTCATAAGCCGAAACCAACCTATTGCCTAAAAAATTTTAATTTTTCTACCCAAAATTTAACTTTTATGCTACTCTGATCCTAACAAAGGTAATATACGTATGATACGTATACGATGTATCTAAAAGGAGATGCTTAACATGTATGGGTAAATATAGCGCTTATACAGATGTTGTCTTCATAATCAGGGTGACCGTGGGGAGGTGAGTGGTGTTACGCATAGTTTTGGCTTCGCATGGAGCATTAGCCGATGGGATGCACGATAGCTTAGAGATGATAGTGGGAGAACTACGCAATGTTTATGTGCTAATGCTGCTGCGTGATGATAAAACTGGAATGGCTGCAAAAGCTCGCAATCTTTTTAATTCATTCCAAGCACATGATGAGATTATTGTGGTAACTGATATGCTAGGAAGTAGTGTTAATAATGATATGCTTACTCTACTGCCGGAATATCCTCAAATGCATCTTATATGCGGTATGAATTTACCACTAGTCTTATCTCTTGTGACATCAGATCTACAGCTGCTTTCTGAAGACGATATAGAAGAGTTAATACAGCTATCTTGTAAAAGTGTTATTGACTGTAATTCGCAATTAATTAAAGTAGCTGCTACTGAGGATGATGATGTCTTATGATTAGACTAATACGTCTTGATTACCGCCTACTACACGGACAAGTGATTGTAAGTTGGGTTAAGGCTATGGATGCACAGCGCGTCATTATTGTTGATGATGATACCGCAAAGGACGACCTCAAGAAGAGTGTGCTCAAACTTGCAAAACCTTCTGGTATTTCACTCAACATTTTTAGTGTCGAACGCGTAGTTGAGAAGATGCCAAAAATCGAGCATTTAGCCGAAAATATCATTATGATTTTTGGTAAAACCTCATGCTTACTTAGGTTCATGCAGCAATTCCCGAAATACTCCGAAGTTAATTATGGTGCCACGGCGAATGCTGATGGTGCTTTGCAGGTTGGACAATCGGTGTTTTTAAACGAGGAACAAATTGCAGATACTAAGGAGCTACTTCAAATGGGTGTTGAGATAGTTGTTCAACAAACAGCGGGCTCCACAGCAACCAAACTTTCGAGTTTATAAAACGGGATTATTCATTTCATAACTAACTTAAAACAAAATAGAGGAAGTGAGAATAATGGACATGCTAGGTATAGCAGTTCTTATTGGACTCATAGGTGTTTATGCAATTCTAGATTCTAGGTTACTTGGCCGTCTTAATGGTGAACAACCTCTCATTACATCAGCTTTGGTTGGCCTTGTTTTAGGCAATCTGCCAGCTGGTTTAGCTGCGGGTGCAACTATTGAGTTAATGAGTATGGGTTTGGTTCATGTGGGTGCTGCAATGCCACCCGATATGGTTATGGGCGGTATTATAGCCACGGCATTCTCAATATTAACGGGCACCGATCCCGAAACAGCTGTTGCTATCGCGGTGCCGGTAGCTGTTTTAGGACAACTGTTGGGTATCGCATTCAGAACACTAATCGCAGCATTAACACACAGCGCTGATAAAGCTATAGACGATGCAGAATTTAGCAAAGCCACTGGTTATCACATTATATGGGGTACAGTTTTATATTCTCTCATGTATTTTATTCCTATTTTCTGCGCTGTTTATCTTGGTACGGATTTCGTCCAAACAATAGTTTCGTCTATTCCAGCATGGGTAACAGCTGGTCTTAAGCTTGCCAGTAAATTGTTAACTGCTTATGGTTTAGCATTGCTCTTATCGCTTATGGTTAATGGGAAGATGATTGCATTTTTCCTGTTAGGGTTCTTTGTATGTGCTTACTTTAATATCAATGTTACCGCTATTTCTATTTTTGGCGTTCTTACCGCTGCAATACTTTTACCGATTAAGTTTAATAAGCCAGAAGGCGTTGCTGTTGATACAAACAATGGTAATACCTATGACCCATTAGAAGACGATGAGGATTAAGGAGAAAGTATTATGGCTAATAACACTCACAACCAACAAATAACTTGCAAAAAGCGTTACAGCCAATTCTTTTGGAGGTCATGGGCAATTCAGAATTCCTGGAATTATGAGCGCCAAATGAACCTTGGCTTCTTATATGGTATCGCTCCTACAATCGACCGCTTATACCCGGATAAAGATGATCCTCAACAGGTAGAAAAGCGCAAAGAGGCTTATAAGCGCCATATGGCGTTTTATAACTGCACGCCCCAAACAAGCGCTTTTGTCCTTGGCCTAGCATCGTCTATGGAAGAGGAGTATGCACGCGATCCAGAGCATTTTGACCCAGAGACAATCACCGCTGTTAAAACTTCGCTCATGGGTCCACTATCGGGAATTGGCGACTCATTTTTCCAAGGCACTATTCGTGTTATTGCTTTTGGCCTAGGTGCATCTCTTGCTGCTCAAGGCTCAATAATGGGGCCGATTCTTGCTATGATCATCTCAATTGCGACATCAGTCCCTATTACATGGTATGCCGGTAAATTTGGATATGAGATGGGTAATTCTTACCTTCAAAAGTTGCAGAGCAGTAATATCATGAGCAAGGTTATGTATGCTTGTGGCATAGTCGGCCTTATGGCAATTGGCGGAATGGTGGCCACATTAGTAAATGTTACAACACCTTTAGTACTTCCTGGCGATGCAAATAACCTCCAGGCTATCTTTGATGGCATATTTCCAAAGATGTTGCCACTTGCTATTACCATGCTCATGTTTTATCTCATTAGAAAAGGAGTTAAAACTGGTTGGTTGTTAACCATATGTATTATTGGTGGTCTTGTTTTAAGTGTTGCTGGCATCTTTGCATAAATACTTTGTCTTATTCTGCAAGCGCTGCATGCATCACTGGAAATTTTATCAATTACTATCAGATATAAAGAGGTTTTAAAATGGATAATGGAATTACACTCTCATTAGTAAAAGAAATTGTTACAGATATTTTGTCACAACATCCTATAAAGGAAATCGTTTACGTCGGATGTGGCGCATCTTTCTCTGAACTATATCCCGGATACTATTTTTTAAGAAGCACTGCTAAGACAATCCGTAGCTATCATTTCACTGCTTCAGAATTTAACAATGACACACCGGAATGGTTGGGAGCAAGTAGTGTTGTAATTGCTGCGTCTTTAGGTGGGAATACGCCCGAGTCGGTTCATGCCGTTTCTGTTGCTAAGGCTAAAGGAGCAATTGTTATTGCCTTAACACGAACAGCTGGTTCGCCACTAACTGAACATGCAGATTATACAATCGTCCATGGTTTCCAAAAAAATTATGCAGCTAAGCTCGAAAAAATGGGCTATGCAATGGCTCTAGCAGTTGAATTCTCTAATCAGATTGAAGGCTGCGAGTTATATGATGAAATGAAAACTGGTTTTGATAAAATCTTCGACCTTGGTGAGAAGTCTTCAGCACTTGGCAGAAAATTTGCAGCTGAATTCGGCGAAAAATTTAAAGACAGTGAAGTTATTTACTATATGAGTTCTGGAGCTTCTGCTCAGGTGGCATATTCTAGTTCAATTTGTCTCATGATGGAAATGCAATGGGTTAATTCTGGTAGCTTCCACTCGGGAGAGTTCTTCCATGGGCCATTTGAGATTGTTCAGAAAGGCGTTCCGTTTGTCCTTATGATGAACGAAGGGAAAACTCGCAGTATCGATGCTAGAGCACTTGAGTTTCTTAAACGTTTCGATGCGAAGGTTGCAGTTGTTGATGCTAAAGACTATGGTATTGGATCTGAAATTGACCCTAGTGTTGTTACATTCTTCAATCCATTTATTCACACTGCAGTTTTTAGAACTTATGCTGAAGCTTTATCTGCAGAACGTCAACATCCGCTTACATTACGCCGTTATATGTGGAAACTTAATTACTAATAGCGCGCCGCAAGCATTTTGAATTAATGACAGAGGGGAGAGGTAGCTTTCCCCTCTGGTCATGATGTGTTTGGAGGATATGTGGAGGCTATAAAAGCAGTACTTTTTGATATGGATGGCGTACTTATTGACTCGGAGAGATTTTACAAGAATAGACGTAGTAAATTCCTGCAAAAGGTGAAATATTCGCCACGTTGTTCCATGGAGTTTACAGGTTTTAATGAACGCGCTATATGGGAGACTTTAGTACCAGAAGACACTGATTTGAGAGAAGAATTACATTCACAATATAGGAAATACTGCGCAAAGAATCCAATTGATTACTTAGGCTATGGAAATCCTCAAGTATATGATGTATTTGCGACATTAAAGAATAGCGGCATTCTAATAGCAGTGTGTTCTTCTTCTGAACCAACTATAATTTCTAACTTTTTGCATGCCAACAAGATAGATCATTTCGTTGATTATGTAATTAGTGGGACTCAGTGTTCCCAAAATAAGCCATCTCCAGAGATATATCTTCGGGCAATAAGAGCGTTACATGTAACAGCCAAGCAATGCTTAATTGTAGAAGATTCTTCCTTAGGGATTACGGCGGCCAATGCAAGTGATGCGCGAGTCGTTAGATTATCACAGTATACAAATGATCAATCAACACAGCCTAATAGCGGTGTAGCCATTGAGAATTTGCTTGATATTTTGTCATATATCAAGCATAATGATGGAGAAAAGTTCTTAAAATACAACTACACAAATTGTGAGCGTAAATGACATGGCAGTTCCCCTGTACCAACAAATTTATGAGAATATCCAAGCGGCGATAGATAATGGTGAGCTGTACGAAGGTCAAATGCTCCCGACTGAAAAAGAGCTCATAGATAAGTATAGTGTTAGCCGAATTACTATTAGAAGGGCAATAGAAAACCTTTGTGTCAATGGGTATCTCGTAAAGCATCAAGGAAGAGGTACCTTTGTTGCATCTCAACACATGAATCATACTTTTTTACAGTCAAATATTGTAAAGCCTTTTAGCACTCTATGTGCAGATGTTAATGCTGAGCCTGGGGCGCATGTCGTTTCTCGTCAGATTGTTCCCGCTAGAGAGAATGAACGCGTTTTTTTACGACTTCCTAAAGATGCACTGCTTCTCCATATTAAACGAATAAGAACGGCTAATGGTACACCTATTTTTGAAGAGAACCTATTTTTCCCTTACGAAAAATTCAAAGATCTGTTTTCAGCTGATCTTGAGGACAAGTCTTTATTTATGACACTGAAATCTCTATATGGCGTTTACCCGAAAAACACTCATGAGTGCGCAATAAAAGCAGTAAATGCGGATATAGAGCAATCACATAATCTAGAGATTAACCTGCGTGCTGCTCTTCTATATCTTCATATTTTATTTCTTGATCAAAAACAAAACCCTTTATCGATTGGTAAACAGTATTATGTTGGAAGTCGCTATCAGTTCGTTCTTTAGTGTTAATTAAACTAGAGCGTTTGTTTAGTAGCAAGGTTGCTACGCCGCTTTCGAAAACGGCTAACTGGTAATATTAAAACTACGCGTTGTAAGTGTTGCGGTTTTCATCGAGTAGGCTTTCTAACAGTTGTGAATAAAAACATTGCTGTGAAATGCATGCTTTCAGCAAGTTTATTCAGTTGCTTACCTGTATAGGACTATTTTAGTAATAGTAAAATAATGACGCGAATTTATATCTACATTTCCAGATCTACCCCCGCGTATGCGGGAAAAACCTGTAGCGTGGGACGTGTTTTACGTGCATTTTGGGATCACCCCCGCGTGTGCGGGAAAAACGCCGCGAAATTGTTAATCTGCTCCATGTACTGGGGATCACCCCCGCGTGTGCGGGAAAAACTAGCTTTATCCTTGCCGCCTGTCTTGTCTTTTGGGATCACCCCCGCGTGTGCGGGAAAAACCCGCCACTACCATATACTTTATATGACGTTGGAGGATCACCCCCGCGTGTGCGGGAAAAACTCATAGGTGGTGTTGTTGTTATTGTTGCGCTCAGGATCACCCCCGCGTGTGCGGGAAAAACCAGTAACAAGAATATGAATATCTGTTTCTGCTAGGATCACCCCCGCGTGTGCGGGAAAAACTTTTAATTGCCCGTTTTGGTCAAACGCACAATAGGATCACCCCCGCGTGTGCGGGAAAAACCAACAATGAGCACGCGCTTTTTGCCGTCTTTAAGGATCACCCCCGCGTGTGCGGGAAAAACTCACTTTTACGGCACGCGCCAAGACTGGTGGAAGGATCACCCCCGCGTGTGCGGGAAAAACCCAAAAGCGGCAACCGAGACGCCCGACGCTAAGGGATCACCCCCGCGTGTGCGGGAAAAACCGCGCAGCTTACGTCTTGCATTTCCGTTTTTTAGGATCACCCCCGCGTGTGCGGGAAAAACTCAAACTCATATAAATGAGTGGAGTAGCTTGTGGGATCACCCCCGCGTGTGCGGGAAAAACTCCATAACCGCAGTCATTCACTAAGTCAAAAAGGGATCACCCCCGCGTGTGCGGGAAAAACTTAGGCTCATATAAATGAGTGGAGTAGCTTGTGGGATCACCCCCGCGTGTGCGGGAAAAA
>CAMPVF010000010.1 GCA_946997485.1 uncultured Atopobium sp. | reverse complement strand
CACGTACCACGTACCACGTACCACGTACCACGTACCACGTACCACGTACCACGTAACCCGCCGCATCCGCAGCTTATTTGGTTATAAACGTCACGAAACAATCGTCACGAAGAAACGTCACGAAAGGGTGATTGCAATGGCAGAACCAAACATTGTTTTAGCACGTATTGATAATCGTTTAATACATGGACAAGTTGCCACGCAATGGAACTCATATGTTGGAGGCAATCTTATCCTCGTTGCAAACGACGAAGTTGCTTCAAACAAAATGCGTCAAAACCTTATGGATATGGCAGCTCCTGCGGGCGTTGCAACGCGTTATTTTACGCTCCAAAAAACGATTGACGTTATTCATAAGGCAGCTGCTCGCCAGCACATTTTCCTCGTTATTGAAACGCCGGAAGATGCGCTTGCCCTGGTAGAGGGTGGCGTGCCCATTAAGTCGCTTAACATTGGTAACATGCACATGTCAGAAGGCAAACGTCAGGTTGCAACCAGCGTTGCTGTAGATGACAAGGATGTTGCCGCGTTCAAAAAGCTCCAGGAGCTTGGCGTTGAGCTTGTTATTCAGCGTGTACCAACCACCGCTGTAGAAGATTCAAGCAAGCTCTTTAGTTAATTTTGGCCTTAATACATATGTCTACCGTGGGGAGTAGCATATGGTGGCATAACAAAACCCTGTGCGCACGCTTTGCGCCCGCCGCACAACGCGTATGCACATGCATATGGGGCATCATGCCTCGGTACATAGGATAAGTTGAAAGGAGGAGCACAGATGGAATACTCATTTATTCAGGTAGCGTTGGTATTTATAGTTACATTTATTGCAGCTATCGATCAATTTAGTTTTCTGGAGTCGCTGTATCAGCCACTGGTAACAGGTTTGGTAATTGGCCTTATTTTGGGCGATGTAAACACCGGTCTTATCGTTGGTGGTACGTATCAGCTGATGACCATCGGAAATATGCCCATTGGAGGTGCCCAACCACCTAACGCTGTTGTAGGTGGCATTATGGCAGCAGTGTTGGCTATTTCACTACATTTGGATCCGAACATTGCCGTTGCTACCGCAATTCCATTCTCACTGCTTGGCCAGTATGGCGTAACTCTTATCTTTACTCTTATGTCCCCACTTATGAGTAAAGCGGACAAGTATGCTCATGACGCAAATCCACGCGGCATCGAGCAGATCAACTACCTTTCAATGGGTTTGCTTGGTCTTGTCTTTGGCCTGGTTGTAACCTTGTTCTTCGTAGGTGGTGCAGCAGTTGGACAATCGGTTGTAGACTCCATTCCAAAATGGCTCTCCAACGGTCTTTCCGCAGCAGGTGGCATGATGCGTTTTGTTGGTTTTGCTATCTTGCTCAAGTTCATGATGAACAAAGACATGTGGGCATTCTACTTCCTTGGCTTTGGTGTAGCGCTTATCGTAACCAACATCCCTGCACTCAGCACACCAGCATTGCTTATCTTGGCAATGATTGGTTTCGGTATTGCATACTGGGACTACCAGCAAAATACCGAGCTTAAGGGAACCATGGTAGCGGCTGCTGATGGAGGTGAAGAAGATGGCATCTAATGAGCAAACTACATACAAAAATTTGAATGAGGGACCAACTCTCGATCAGCGTACCCTCAACAAAATGGCGTGGCGTTCATGCTTCTTACAAGCCTCTTTTAACTATGAGCGTATGCAGGCAGCTGGCTGGCTGTACTCAATCTTGCCTGGTTTGGAACAAATCCACACCGATAAAGACGACCTTGCAACGTCCATGGGTCACAACATGGAATTCTTTAACATCCACCCGTTCTTGGTAACGTTTGCTATGGGTGTTATCCTCTCCATGGAGCAAAAGAAAATCGACATTCCTACCATCCGTGCAGTCCGTGTTTCACTTATGGGCCCGCTTGGTGGTATCGGTGACGCACTCTTTTGGATGACGTTGGTGCCTATCACCGCAGGTATTGCCTCTAACATGGCTATCTCCGGCAGCATCTTCGGACCTATTATGTTCCTGCTCATCTTTAACATCGTTCAATTTGCACTCCGTTTTGGTTTGATGAATTGGTCGTACAAGATGGGTACACAAGCCATCGACTCCTTGATGGCTCACATGAAGGCGTTTACCCGCGCAGCTTCAATCCTTGGTGTATTTATTGTTGGTTGCCTTACCGTATGCATGGGTGGCACCCAGCTTAAGCTTGCATTGCCTAACGGTACTACCGAAAGCTATGTTGCACACAAGGCTGTTGTAGCCAACAAAGACGTTGCCTCCTTTGATGTTATTAAGAAGGCCGACGACGGTATTACGCTTATTGGTACCAAAGATGCCCAAGGTAAGGCATTGAAGGGCCAGGACGAGAAGGGCGCACCTGCTGAGGCTGGCGCTAAGGATCTCGGCAATGGTATGAGCGAAGTTACCTACATGGAAAAGGTTTCCAAGCCTGTTACCGTAGACTTTGCAAAGATTCTCGATAGCATTTGTCCTAAGCTTGTTCCACTTGCAATTGTTATGCTGTTGTACTATCTGTTCGCCTACAAGCGCTTTACGCCGATGAAGGGTATTATTTTGGTACTCATTATTGGTATTTTGGGCGCAGGTCCATTCGGCCTTTGGCCAAGCATTTGGGGCTAACGCTCCATCCGTATTCTTAACAAGGGATACATCTAAAGGAGCGTGCAGTGTATGAGAATATCTCGTAGCTGTGCGCTCCTTTTGTCCATGTATGCAGCGCGGCGTGCGCGCGCGTTTTCGTGTATGTGATTGGGTTTATTGTTGTTATGAGGGGTATTGAGTATGAGTATAACTTCACGTCAGCAACCGCTATACAGCCAGCTTGTAGATACTATTCGCGAAAAAATTGATAACGATATGAAGCCAGGCGATTTGCTGCCATCTGAGCGTGACCTTTCGGTGAAGTATAACCTTTCACGTACTACCGTGCGCCTTGCTCTGGCCGAGCTTGAAGCTTTGGGCGTGGTTGTGCGCAAGCACGGTAAAGGCACGTTTGTATCCGACATGACAAACGAGGCAGCAAACCTTATTTCGGCATATAGTTTTACCGAAAAAATGAAAGAGATGGGGCGTGTACCTGCAACGCGTATTCTCGACTTTAAAATTATGCCCGCAAAGCGCAACATTGCCGAAAGTTTGCACATTTCTACCGGGGCACATGTGTACATGGTAAAGCGCCTGCGCCTTGCCGACAAAGTACCCATGATGATTGGCGTGAGCTATTTGCCGTTAGAGCTGTTCCCCAACCTTAATTTGGATAAATTGGTTGAGCAACCACTCTACGACTTGCTTGAAAAACAATACAACCAGGTAATTCATATTGCTAATGAAGAATGCTCGGCAAGTATAAGTCGTCCCGATGAAGCGCGCCTGCTGTGCATTGAAGAGGAAGTGCCCGTGCTGCGCATTGTGCGCACCACGTTGAATAACCGCGGGCAAATTATTGAGTACACGCGCGCTGTTGCACGTGGTGATAGGTTTAAGTATTCGATTTCGCACGTACGCTCGTAGGCTGTAGCGCTGTCGTGTTGGTTGTGTGAGATTGGCGCGTAATGCCAATTTAGGCTTTTGGCGGGCTCGTTAGTGGTATGATACCAGTAGTGGTTTTCGCAGGTAGTGCGGGTAGCACAGGGAGCATAAGTCGAAACATCAAACGAAAGAGGGTTAGTTATGTTCGAAAAACAAGAGGACGAACTTGTTCGTCTTGGCGCACAGATTACAACAAAAGAAATTTATCAGCAGCCCGAGTCGTGGCAAAAAACGTATGACATTTATCGTGAGCAAAAAGATGCCATTAGCGCGCATCTTGCCAAGGCTGTTAAAGAAGCTGCAGGTAAACAGGTTCAAATTATCTTTACTGGCGCGGGCACCTCAGCATATGTAGGCGACACGCTTGTTCCATATCTGCGTGCCATGGGCGATAGCAGCTTGTACGAATTTTCTGCGCGTGCTACCACCGATATTGTATCGGCACCATATGATTTTCTTCGTCCTGATGATCCGTGCGTGCTTGTCTCGTTTGCGCGCAGCGGCAACAGCCCCGAGAGCTTGGCTGCTTATGAGCGCGTAGGCCAGGTGTGCAAGCAGGTACATTACCTCAACATTACCTGCGCTCCCGAAGGCAAGCTTGCCGTACAATCCAAAAACGACCCGCGTGCCTACACCGTGCTGTTGCCGTTTGCAAACGACCAAGGTTTTGCCATGACGGGTAGTTTTACCTGCATGGAGCTTCTTGCGTGCCTGGTGTTTGACACCACACCCGAAGATAAAAAAGCTCAGTTTGTAAAAACAACAATTGCTATGGGTGAGAATACCCGCAGCCGTGAAGATGAGCTTGCATCATACTTAACCTGTGACTTTAGCCGTATTACCTATCTTGGAAGCGGTTCGTTGGGTGCACTTACACGCGAAGCTCAGCTTAAGATTTTGGAGCTTACAGCAGGTAAAATTGCCACATCGTTTGATACCTCGATGGGTTATCGTCACGGACCTAAATCGTTTGTTGATGAGCACACGCTGGTGTTCGACTTTGTAAGCAACAACGCCTACACGCGTCAGTACGACCTGGATATTCTTCACGAAATTGATGGCGATAGCATTGCGGCTCACACCGTTGCTATTCAGCAGCATGCATCCACTATGTTTGAGCATGAATCGTTTAGCTACGATGCTTCGTTTGAGGCGCTGCCTGAGGCCTACCTTGCATTGCCTTACATTTTGGCTGCTCAGATTATTGCGCTTAACACGTCAATTAAGGTTGGTAATACGCCCGACACGCCGTCGCCATCAGGCACCGTAAACCGCGTTGTAAAAGGCGTAACCATTCATCCTCTGGTGTAAGTAGCCACAAGCAATTGCACGTTAAACCTGTGCTAAACACAAAACGCAAAACGCAAAAACGAACATTAAGTGCAAAGTGAGGACGCAATGTATGCAATAAAAGCAGGTCACACCGTACTATCCACGCATGTTGCGCGTGATGGCTACGTGCTTATCGACAACGGCAAATTTGCAGGCTTTACCTACGATAAGCCGCTCGATATGCAAATTGTTGACTATAGCAGCAAATGGGTAGCTCCCGGCTATGTTGACGTGCACATTCACGGCTTTATTGGCTTTGATGTAATGGACGCCAACCCCTCTGAGCTGGCGGACGTTTCGCGCGCGTTAGCTCAAAAGGGCACCACGTCGTGGGTGCCAACAACGCTCACGCAAACGGTGCCGCAAATTCGTACCGCCTGTGCTGCGGTGGCTGAAGCTGAGCAAAACCAACGCAACGCAGCTGCTGACGCACGTAACGAAGCTCATATTGAGGGCATTTTTCTTGAGGGACCGTTCTTTACCGAAAAACATAAGGGCGCACAAAATCCCGCGCACATGATTAACCCTTCAATTGAGGTGCTCGAAGACTGGCAAAAAGCAGCTCATGGTCTTATTTGCCGCTCGGGTTTAGCGCCCGAACGCACGGGCTCGGTGCAGTATTGCTGCGACGCGCCAAGCATTGGCGTGCTGTGTGCGCTCGGTCACTCCGACGCCACCTATGAGCAGGGCATGGCGTGTTTGGATGCCGGTGCCAACAGCTTTATCCACGTGTATAACGGCATGAGCGGCCTTCACCACCGCAATCCTGGCCTTGTTGGTTGCGCGATGTCTACCTGCAATACCTTTGGCGAGCTTATTTGTGATGGCATGCACGTTAATCCTGCTGCTATTGCGGCTGTTGTGCGTGCGAAGGGTTATGAGCACGTGCCACTGGTAACCGATTGTTTGCGCTGCGGCGGTATGCCTGAGGGCGATTACATGCTCGGCGATTTCCCCATTCGCATGCAAGACAATCTCGCGCATCTTATTTTGGACGACGGGTCGCTTGGCAGCATTGCAGGTTCGGTTCTTACGCTTCAACAGGCGGTAAAAAACCTCGTTACCTGGAACATTGTTTCGGCTGAGCAAGCAATTCGTATGGCGAGTGAAGTAAGCGCAAAGTCGTCGGGCATAGACGATGTGTGCGGTAGCATTTTGCCTGGTAGACGTGCCGATTTTAATATTCTCGACGATGATATGACCGTGTGCGCTACCTATATTGAAGGAAAACGCATTTAGGCTACTGGTGTACATACGCCTATGTGTTTGTAGGTACATGGTTGTATAGGTGCTTTTACTGCTGCAACCGTTGCGGCATGTGTAACCTCTACAGCTGTCTACAACCTTCTGCAGCCTGCGTCGGCAAAAACGGTTATAATAGCGCTAGCGCATGAGATTTGCGCAGGTGTAAGGTGAGGCAGTGCGCCTTTGCCTTGCACCTGCGTTTTGTTATAACGCACAGCATTTGCCTTTGCAAATAACGAGTACAAATAACGAGTGCAATTAAAGAATGCAAATAACGAATAGCGAAAAGGACATGTATGACACCAGACATCAAACTCATTCTTTCTGACATCGACGGCACTATTTTGCCATTTGGCGCAACGCAAGTAAGCGAGCGTACGCGCCAGGCTTTTGTGCGCGCGCAAGAAAGCGGTATTGCAATGGGGCCTGCGTCGGGAAGGGTGTTTGGCCAGCTTCCGGCTATGTTTAATAACGATATGAGGTGCCTTCAAACCGCTATTGCAACAAACGGCTGCCAGGTGTTTTACAATGGCAAAACCATTCGCGAAGTAATTGTCCCGCGCGACAGGCTTTATGCCTTGCGCGATGCCACCTCTAAGCTCAGCCAATGTGGCATGTTGGTGTTCGACGGTATAACGCCGCTGCTTGTAAGCGGCACGCGCGACGATTTACGCGTGCATTTTCCCACGTATGCAGATATATGCATTCCTGTAGATGACATTCCCAACATTCCTATCGTAAAGGCAAACGTGTTCATGGCAGCGCCTGAGCAGGGCACGCGCGCGATTATTGATACGCTCAATAAAGAAGTTGACGGCCTTGATTTCGATTATCCACGTGTTGGTTTTTCAAATGTTATGGTGAGCGGCAACAATAAGGCAACGGGTATAGATGCGCTGGTAGAAGCCATGGGCATTACGCTTGACAACGTGGTAGTGTTTGGCGACGCTGGAAACGACCTTACCATGTTTAACCATGTAGCCAACTGCGTTGCGGTGGCAGGGGCTACGCCCGAGGCTGCTGCGGCCGCGCGCTGGCACATTGGTGCGTGCGAAGACGACGCGGTAGCATGTGCAGTTGAGATGCTCGCTTGTGGTGAATGGCCATTTACGCACTAGTCGCGCACACACTGTGCTATCATAACAACGATGCAATGACGGAGAGGGTTTATCTTTCGACGTATGTTGTCACGCTACAGAGAATGTGTTCACGGCTGAGAAACACAGTGTGTCAAGATAAACGTTCACTCTACCAGCAGCAATCTGAACAATCCGCGCGCGTTTTGTGTGCGTGTGCGTGTTAAGTAGGTGCGCCGTGTGCTCACGATACGAGCATAAATAAGGGGGTATGTGACCGCCTGATCGCGCCCGCGTGGTTGCACGCGTTTGTGCACGCAGGAACATGAGCTCACATGCCAATCGAGGTGGTACCGCGGAATATTTCGTCCTTGAGTTATGCGTATGCATAGCCAAGGGCTTTTTATGCGCCGGCTTTGACATATGCAAACCAACAAGATTGTATTCCGATCGAAAGGGGAATGTATGTCGATGTCCGAACAACTCACCGACATTGAGCGTTCGTGTAAGCAGGCGGTAGCTTCCGCTCAAACGCTTGAAGAGCTCGATGCTGTGCGCGTGAGTGTACTAGGCAAAAAGGGTAGTTTAACTGCAGTTATGCACATGATGGGTGGGCTTTCTGCTGAGGAGCGCCCGCTTATGGGCAAGCGCGCAAACGAAGTGCGCTGCGCACTTACGCAGCTACTCGAAGCGCGTAAAGAAGAGCTCCACCGTGCGCATTTGCAATCTAAATTTACTGACGAAGCCGTGGACGTTACCCTTCCTGGGCGTACTCTTACCCAAGGCACGCAGCACCTCATTTCGCAAATTCGCGAAGAAATCGAAGATATATTTTGCGGTTTGGGCTACACCGTTGAAGATGGTCCATTTGTTGAAACAACGTACTACAACTTTACCGCGTTAAACGCGCCCGAAGACCACCCGTCGCGTTCAGCCAAAGACACGTTTTATGTGTACGATAACGCGCCCGAAGGCAAACAGGCGCACGTGTTGGGCGAATCGGATGTACTGTTGCGCACCCAAACGTCGGGCGTGCAAGTGCACGTTATGGAGCAGCGCAAGCCGCCTATTTATATGATTTGCCCGGGCACTGTGTTTCGCCCTGACACTGCCGATGCCAACCACCTGCCACAGTTTACGCAGGTAGAAGGCCTTGTTGTGGACGAGGGCATTACGTTTGGCGACCTTAAAGGCACGCTCGACTATTTTTGCAAGGAAATTTTTGGTAAGGATCGCGCTACACGGTATCGTCCGCATTTCTTCCCATTTACCGAGCCAAGCTGCGAAGTTGATGTATCATGTGGTGTTTGCAATGGTAGCGGGTGCCGTTTTTGCAAATACACCGGCTGGCTCGAGATTTTGGGCGCCGGTCTTGTCGATCCAAACGTGTTTGGCTATGTACACATCGATCCCGAGAAATACTCTGGCTTTGCTTTTGGTATTGGTGTTGAGCGTGTTGCCGCGCTGCGCTACGATCTGGCCGATTTACGCATGCTTATAACTGGTGATATGCGTTTTCTTCGTCAATTTTAGCTGGCTTGTGGCGGTTTGAGAGCGCGTATGCGCACACACGCCAACGTGCAGCTTTAGGCTGCGTGCCAACAATACATGAAAGGTTGTACTATGCGTATTTCTTATGAGTGGCTTTCGAGTTTAATTGATTTGCCAGCAGAACCACAAACGCTGGTAGATGAGTTTATCCGTACGGGTACTGAGGTAGAAGCGGTTGAAACAATTGGCGCCGATATTACGCACGTTGTTACGTCGCAAGTAGTATCAAAGGTGCCACATCCCGATTCGGACCACATGTTTGTGTGCATGATGGACGTGGGAACCTACAACACCGATGAAGCGGGAAATCCTGCGTTGCTTCAGGTTGTGTGTGGCGCGCAGAATTTTAACGAGGGCGATAAAACTGTAACTGCCCTGGTTGGAGCAACGCTGCCCGGCAATGTGCACATTAAAGAAGGCAAGCTGCGCGGTGTTACATCGTGCGGTATGAACTGTTCCGAATCGGAGCTTGGCCTTGCAAGCGAGTCGGCGGGCATTATGATTTTGCCGCCCGATGCGCCCGTTGGTGTTGATTTTTGCACGTGGAAAAATCTAAGCGATACAGTTATCGATTGCGAAATTACGCCAAACCGTCCCGACTGTTTAAGCATGGAGGGTATGGCATACGAAGTATCGGCTATGCTCAATGAGCCCGTGCATATTACGCACCCGCAGCTCAAAACCACGTCTTCCGAAAAAACGAGCGATATTGTTGATGTAACAATTGCCGACGAGAGCTTGTGTTCACGTTATACCGCGCGCGTTATTCGCAACGTAACTATTGCACCGAGCCCTGAATGGCTGCGTCGTCGCCTTATTGCCGCAGGTACGCGCCCCATTAACAACGTGGTAGATATTACCAACTACGTGCTGTACCTTACCGGCCATCCGCTTCATGCGTTTGATTTGTCTAAGATTAACTGCGGCGATGATGGCAAGCGCCACATTGTTGTGCGTGCGGCGCGCGACGGCGAAAAGCTCACCTTGCTTGATGAATCCGAACGCACGCTTACAAGCGACATGATTGTTATTTCCGATGGCGATGAGCGTGCTGTGTGCCTGGCAGGCGTTATGGGCGCGCAAAATTCCGAAATTGATGAACATACCTGCGACGTGCTGCTCGAATCAGCGGCGTTTAATGCTGGCCACGTGTCGCGCACTTCGCGTAACCTCGACCTTATTTCGGAAGCATCCATTCGCTATGAGCGTCAGGTAGACCCTTCTAGCTGCGATATTGCGTCGGAGATTGCCTGCGCGCTCTTTGAAGAATGTGCTTCGGCTCAGGTGACCTGTGGCTTGGTAGATGTATATCCAACGCCCGAAGCGCCGCGTGTTATCGATCTTCGTCCGCAGCGCGTGTGCGCGCTTGCTGGTGCTGATATTCCGAGTGCGTTCATGTGTGAGCGTTTGAGCCGTTTAGGCTGCAGCGTGGAAGACGACGGCGCTGGCGATACTGGCGATACTGACGCGGTTGATGGCGGCGTGCTCCATGTAACGGTGCCACCCACCCGCTTCGACCTTACCCGCGAAATCGATTTGGTAGAAGAAGTAGTGCGTCTTTGGGGCGAGGGTGATATTACTGCCACGCTTCCTGCTGCCAAAAATCATGCCGGCGGATTAACGCCTCAACAGCAGCTCAAGCGCACTATTGGGCGCGTGCTGCGTGCGCAGGGCTTAAGCGAAACGGTTACGTACAACTTTGCCGATCCGCGCGATTTGGCGCAGCTTGGCATGAGCGAGGAGGGCAAGGGCGTGCCTGTACGCATTATGCGCCCGCTTGTTGCCGACCAAAGCGAAATGCGCCGCGACATTATCCCTGGCCTTTTGCGTGCTGTTGCGTACAACATCGACCACGGTGTTGCCAATGTTCATCTCTACGAAATTGGCCGCGTGTTTTATGGCCATGAACACAAGAGTCTACCGCGCGAAACGAGCATGGTTGCCGCCGTTATGAGTGGCGCATGGGACGACAAATCCTGGTGTAGTGCACCTTCTGCTTTCGACTTCTTTGATGCAAAGGGCGTGCTTGAACAACTTTTGCGTGCGTTGCGCATTGAAAAAGTACGTTTTCAGCCTGCCGACCCTGACGCATGTGGCTGGCTTCAGCCGGGCAATGCGGCGCAGGTGCTTATTGGCGGACAGTGTGCCGGTTGGGTTGGTGCCATTCACCCGCTGTCGCTTCAAAAGTTTGGCGTTGATACGCCCGTGTTTACATTTGAGCTTTCGTTTGATGCGCTGGTACGCAACGCGCACAAGGAGCTTGCCTATACCGAAGTGCCCACACTGCCTGGTGTAAGCCTCGATTTGGCAATTGTAGTTCCTGAGGAGCTCAGTTATGAGAGTATAATGCAACGCATTAGGTCGGCGGGCGGCAAGCTATTAAGTGAGGTGCGCCTGTTTGACATGTACCGCGACGACGTGCGTGTGGGTGTAGGCAAAAAGTCGATGGCGTTTGCACTTACCTATCGCGCAGACGATCACACGCTTACGTCGCAAGAGGTTGATAAAGCTCACAAGAAGCTTATCGAAAAAATTTCACGCAGCTGTAAAGCGGAAATCCGCAGCTAACCGCAGGATGTTGGCACAGTTGTAATAACGGTAGGAGATGGCGGCATTTATGCCTAGTTGGAATGTTCATATTGCACACGTTGAGTATGTACTTGCGCATCACACGTTACGCGAGATAGCGGTGCACAATCCCTCGGCATTTTTGCTTGGAAATCTCCTACCCGATTTGTACGTGGGTTATATGGTGCCCGATATTTCTAAAAAGATTTCGTATAACACAACGCATCTTGCCGACCCGTCGCAGGTGCCCTTGCCCGATTATGACACGTTTGCGGCGCGCTACCTTACGCAGCCGCCACGTGCCTACGACGAGCAGGAGCATTGTGATGTGCTTTTGGGCGCGTGGTGCCACATGATGTGCGACCATTGCTATAACAAGCAAACGCGCGCGTTTTTAGCGGCTCACGGCATTCCTCGCGGTGAGAAGGCGCGTATTGGCAAGCAAACCGATTTGGCTACGTTTGGCAAAACGATTGATATTGCTTCGCACATTACTATTGACGACGACGTTATGCAGCAGATAGCACGCTTCCCGCAGTATCGCATTGAGCGCTGCGACGTTGATGCGTGTGCGCGTGTGGTTGACGAAATCGTGGCGCAAAATCGCGCGGAGCACATTTACACTCAGCCCACGTATATCATGTTGCACCAACGCTTTTTTGATGATACCTTTACTATGGTAAATCATTTACTTCATGCACAATTAACAGCCTATGCACGACAGCATCTAGTGGAGAGGGATTGATGTCCATGCCAAAGTTCGATAAATCGACAGGCGAATTGTACTATGAACAAGTATCCGACTATGTTCGTGAAAAAATTTATTCAAAGGAATGGGGTATTGACGAGGCAATTCCATCAGAACATGAACTTATGGACATGCTCGACTTATCGCGAGGAACCGTGCAAAAGGGCATACGTCAGCTTGTTGACGAGGGCTTACTTGTACAGCAGCGCGGTCGCGGCACCTTTGTAGTGCAGCCGGTAATGGCACGCCCGTCGTCTAATCGCTTGCTTTCGTTTGGCGAATCGATGAGCGATCAGGGTGTAATTTTTGAAACAAAAGTGGTTCACAAAGAGGTAAAACCTGCCGATACGGTGTGTGCCGAAAACTTGCAAATTGAGGTGGGCGAGCTGTACCTGTACATTTGCCGTGTGCGCTATGTTCGCCAGCGCCCGGTTATGTTTATTGAATCGCACATTAATCTTACGGCGTGCCCGGGTATGGACAAGCAAGATTTTTCAACCATGCCGCTGTTTGCGTTTGCCGAACGGCTGAGTGGTCACAGCATTGGTAAAAGCGAAATTGTATACTCGGCGCGCGTTGTGGGCAAAAAACGTGGTCGGTACCTTGAGTACGATGAGCATGCGCCTGCGCTTGAGATAGATCAGCTGGTGCGCCTTGATGATGGTACGCCGTTTGAGTGGGGAAGCGTGTGGCTGCCCGCTAACCGCTGTGTTATCTCGAGCGAAATGAAACGTACCGTGTAGGCTGGAGCGTGCGTCACTGCTTAGGATGCCTGCTTGGTATAAACGTCGCCTATACAACAACACCCGACTGCGTGATGCAGCCGGGTGTTTTTTTGCGTTAAACCATGTTCAAAGTTCAGGTTTCAAACAAGGTTCAAAAGTTCAAAAGTTCAACTTAGAACGTATCACGCCTTGTAGCAGCAGGTATACACTACTGAATTTGTGCAACCATGGTCATGTTGGTTGAGGTAATGTAGTCACCCTGCGAAGGCGAGGTTTGTGGATCGCCCGCAGTAATAACTACCAAATCGCCCTTATCAACACAGCCGTGCTCTTTTGCCTCGCGCAGTGCGTTGTAGCAGGTGCCCGAGAGCGAGCCTTGCTCAGGCGTTTTGTACGAGGTTACGCCCCAGTAGAAGCAGGTTTTGCGAATGGCATGGTTTGAAGGTGACATTGCAATGATTGGCAGGCTTGGACGGAAGTTAGAAATAAGGCGAGCAGTGCGGCCAGAGTGCGTTGGGCAAATGATGCATTTTGCATGTACGCGGTTTGCGCACTCAACAGCAGCAAGACCGATAGCTGCGTTAACTTCGTCACCAGAGTCGTGATACACGCCACGCTCCTCAAGGAAGCGCTCAGTTTCGCGGCATACGGTAGCCATCATCTTAACAGCCTCAAGCGGGTATTTACCTGCGGCGCTTTCACCCGAAAGCATAACGCAGTCGGTACCGTCGTAAATTGCGTTAGCAACGTCGGCAACCTCAGCACGCGTTGGGCGCGGGTTGCGAATCATGGAGTCGAGCATCTGCGTTGCGGTAATAACGGGCTTGTACACAGCTGCGCACTTGTTAATGATGCTCTTTTGAATGTGAGGAACCTTTGCAGGTGGAATTTCTACACCCAGGTCGCCACGAGCAACCATAATACCATCGGAGTGCTCAAGAATTTCGTCGAAGTTCTTTACACCAAGCGTGCACTCAATCTTGGGGAAGATGTCGATGTGACGCATGCCGTGGTCGAGGCAAATACGACGGATTTCGTCTACAGCAGCGCCGTTACGAATGAACGATGCAGCAATGGCGTCGATGCCCATCTCGCAACCAAAAATAATGTCTTTGCGGTCTTGCTCGGTAACAGATGGCAGGCCAACTTCTACGTTTGGTACGTTAACGCCTTTGCGTTCGCCCAGCTCACCACCATTATCAACGATGCAGTGGATGTCGTTGCCCTCAACGTGATCTACACGAAGCTCAATTAAGCCGTCGTCGATAAGAATGCACGAGCCTGGCTCAACTTCATGTGGCAGCTCTTTGTAGTCGAGCGAGAAACGCTCTTTGGTGCCGATAACGTTGTCATCGGTGGTTACAACGGTTTTCTCGCCTGTTACAAGGGTAACTTTTTCGTGATTTTCGAGCTCACCGGTACGAATTTCGGGGCCTTTAGTGTCGAGCATAATGGCAACGGGGATGTGGAGCTCATCGGAAATACGACGCACACGTTCGATGTTTGCGCGGTGGTATTCGTGTGAACCATGGCTAAAGTTAAAACGTGCTACGTTCATGCCCGCTTTAATAATCTCGCGAAGGATGTCGTCATCCTCAGTTGCGGGGCCCATGGTGCAAACGATTTTGGTACGTTTCATGTAATTCCTTTCAGATTAACTTCTATCGTTCTTTATAACGGCAATACTTTACAACTTTACATGCATATTGTGAATGCATTTTTAACAAACAACACTACGTTCAATGAAATCTTTGCCATCTGCATAGCGCTGGGCGTTTTCAAGCGTAACTTGCGCAATCTGGCGCAAGGCCTCATGCGTAAAGAACGCCTGGTGCGACGTCATAACAACGTTGGGGAACGAGCACAAACGCGCGGTTATTGAGTCGAACACGTCGCAGGTGCGGTCTTGATACACGTTGGGACCTTCTTCTTCGTATACGTCCAGGCCACATGCACCAATCTTACCCGATTTAATGCCGCGGATAAGAGCCTCGGTATCAACCAAGCCGCCACGTCCCGTGTTAACGAAAATAACGCCTTCTTTCATTTTTTCGATTGACTCATCGCAAATCATGTGATGGCTCTGTTCATTTAGAAACGCGTGCAAGCTAATGAGGTCGCTTTTTGCGTACAGCTCATCGAGCGACACGTATGCGTCAACGCAATGTTCTTCATCAACAAGTTTTTGATTGGGGTACAAATCGTAGCCCAATACTGTCATGCCAAAGCCTTTGCAAATGCGGCACAATGCAGCACCAATGCGGCCGGTACCAACAATACCTGCGGTTTTACCATAAAGTGTTTCGCCCACAAGGCCGGTAAGCGAAAAGTTGTTTTCACGAATACGCATAAAACCACGGCTTATACGGCGGTTTGCATCGAGTGCAAGTGCCATTGCGTGTTCGGCAATTGCCTCGGGCGAATATGCAGGTACGCGCGTTACTTTAATGCCAAGCGACGCAGCAAAGTCTACGTTAACGGCGTCGAAACCAGCGCAGCGCATAAGGATGAGCTTAACGCCAAGGCCGCGTAGTACCTCAAGTGCCATTGCAGAGATGTCCGAATTAACAAACGCGCATACTGCGTCGTAGCCTTTTGCCAGCGCTGCAGTTGTGGGTGTTAGCTCGGTTTTTATAAAATCGAAGTTGAGTTCAGGGTATGCAGAAAGCTCCTGCTTAAAAGAGTGTTTGTCATAGCTTGTACTACCAAACATAAGCACATTCATAGTTGCTCCTTAACTTCGTTTTACCTTTAGCACAAGCTTATTTTAATGCAGTGACACCGTATTTTCATGCATAAACGTAAGAGCACACTCCTATATCACATTCTGTATACAAATGAGTAGTTATTTTTGTAAACGGTGGTGGATGGGCGTGTGAGTGGTAGTTTTGCGAAGGGTATGTGGTGATACGCGCGTATGTGTTCGCTAAAAAACCACCCTCAAGCCGCGGCGTCGCGCGCACTGAGGGTGGTTTGCTGTTACACATTTGTGTATGCAATGGGGCAATTATGCAACAATTGCGGTTCCTGTTTTGCCCAAAAGACCGTCTTTTGCACATTCAAGCGAGGTGATAAGTGCTTGTCCACCTTTTGTTTCTTTAACAAAGGTAACGCACGCAGAAATCTTTGGCAGCATCGAACCTGGTGCAAACTGACCTTCGTCGCTATATTGCTTGGCTTCGGCAACGGTAAGCGTGTCAAGATTTTGCTGGTTGGGGGTGTTAAAGTTAATGGCAACTTTTTCAACTGCCGTTAAAATAACCAGGCGATCGGCCGCAATGTCGTGTGCAAGCAGGGCTGCCGTGTTGTCTTTGTCGATAACTGCAGCAACGCCCTTATAGCCGGCATCGGTTTTAATAACAGGAATACCACCGCCGCCTGCAGCAATAACCACGCAACCGCTGTCTACCAGCTGTTTTATGGTGTCGGTTTCTACAATGCGCTTTGGTAGGGGCGAGGCCACAACCCAGCGCCAACCTCTACCAGCATCTTCTACATATGTGTCGCCCGAGTGCTCCATGCGCTTTTTGGCTTCTTCTTCGGTGTAAAATGCGCCTACCGGCTTTGTTGGATGCTCAAAAGCAGGGTCGTTTGCATCAACAAGCGTTTCGGTAACAACAGAAACAACAGGTTTTTCAATGCCGCGGCGTGCAAGCTCATTAATCATTGCCTGCTGCAAATGATAGCCAATGTATCCTTGCGACATGGCACCACATTCGGCAAACGGGATTTCCGGACCTACTTCGTGCTGTGCTGCATAGTCGGTTGAAACTTTAATGGCACCAACCTGAGGACCATTACCATGGGTAATAACAACGCGATAGCCCTCTTGTATCATATCTACCAGCGATGATGCTGTATTTTGAATGAGCATCAGCTGCTGTTGGGGCGTTTTACCAAGGGCGTTTCCGCCAAGCGCTACAACGATAGTTTGTTGAGAACTCATGTATATCTCCTTTACGTGAATACAGGCGTTTAGTTATGCAGGACGTATGCTCTAAAAGTGCATAAATCTGGCAAAATAGCCGATATTTAGTAGGTACTACTCGCTCACTCATAGCGATGCATAATGCCGCGATGCATTGTGCATCCTTATGAGATTTTCATTATGCTACAAGCGCGTTCATCGTGGACAAAAAGTTACAATAAAAACGATAAACGGTTGAATTTAGCGGGTGAAAGTATCTGTCATCACAGTTTATACATGTAATAATTTGCTCGTTTTGTGCAAAACTGTTCGTGCATACTATGCATAGTTTTCGCGTGCGTGTGCGCGCCGAACGTTTTGCGCTGCTGCAGTGCGGATAGTGGAGAGCTGTTTTGATGTGGAGTTTCGCGTTTATAGACGTGCGTATTTGAATGAAAAACGTGCGCTGACGCTACTCAATTTCGAAGTGCGCGTATGGAGGTGCAAAGCAGTCAAATGACTCTTACAGCTGTAACGCGGATAGATACTATCCGCGTTTATGCGTTGTGAACATTCGCTTTTTCAACGCGAAACTTCGAAATTGAGTAGCTCCCAGCAGCGCACCCTCAAAGCTGCACGCATCAACGTGATGGGTAAACCTGTGCGCGCACGCAGCATTCAAGCTCGCGCACATGCTGTTGATGCGAAGCGCGTGTAAACTCTATTTGTTCACACATTATCCTTCTCTTTTTCTTACAATATAACTACCACTACCGTGCCTGTATTCGGAGGTTTTATGAGCACTCACACTACGCCAGCACCCATGTCGCGAAAGACATTCGTATCACTTGCAGCCCTTGCCTGTGTTTCGGGCCTTGCGGGGTGCATGAGCTGGCCAGAGCCAAAGCCTACGCTCCCCGAAACCCCGGATGTGCCCACGGCTACCACCAAAAACGAATTTCAAGCGCTTGAGCTCAATCACGCGGGGTGGAACTACGACAAAGAGCACAATTGTTTTTATCAACTTGCTATTCCATATTGTTTAAATCCTGCGTCTAAGTCGTACATGTCGCTTTCGATATTTGTGCCGGGTAGCTATTTTGTTGCAAAGCAGCAGGGCGATACCTGGTCGTGCGAGCCAAACGAAAAGGGCGCGGTAGGCGATTTTACCATTCACAATGCACCGTTTGTTATGCCGCTTAACTCCGCGTACTTTACGCCGCAGCTATGTCCAACCTCGTATGATTACGAGGGCATTCGTCGCTATCTTCAAGCGGGATTTATTTACGTGTACGCCGGTTTTCGTGGTCGTAGCTCGGGCTTTGAGAGCGATAAAAAAGAAGTATTTTCGGGCGGCGCGCCTTGGTCGGTTGTGGATCTTAAAAGTGCCATTCGCTACCTGCGCTACAACGCAAAAAGCCTGCCTGGCAACATAAATAGCATCGTAGCTATGGGCTACGGCGCGGGTGCAACTATTGCGTCGGTGCTTGCGGCAAGTGGTGATAGCGATTTGTATACGCTCTACCTTAAGGCTGTTGGCGCTGCTACCTGCGATGCAAACGGCAATACGCTTTCCGACGCCATTCAAGCGGCGGCGCTGTGGTGCCCGCTTACCGATTCTGCATTTGGTAACACGGGGTATGAGTGGCTTATGGGTCAGTTTGTTGAGGACGCCTCGCGCGCACGTGGCAGCTGGAAGCAGGCATTATCGCACCTACTGGCCGCTCGTTATGCTCAGCAGCTCAAGGGGCTTGGGCTGCATACCACCAAAGGTGCAGCGCTTACCCTCGACCAAACGCAAGACGGCAGCTTTGTCGATGGTAGCTACTACGCCTATGTAATGGACACGCTGGTGTCTGCAGCAACCGACTTTTTTGCACACACGCAGTTTCCCTACACGCAAACACCGTCGCGCCTGGTTGAGCCGGCATTTCCGGGTAATCCAAGCATGTATCATGTGCCTTTTGACGATAAAACAAAGGCTGACGCTGCTGGTAGTGCATCGGCAAATAAAGCTGACGGCGCACCTGCGCCAGATGCCAAACAGGGTGCCAAACAGGATGGCAAGCAAGATGCCAAACAGCCTGCGGCAGCCCCTGCTCAGCCACAAAAACCCTCAGATGGGCAAGGTATTTCGGGCGTGCAACAGGTGCAAAGCGTTGTGTTCGAAAACCCGCAGAGCTATATTGCGTCGCTTAACAAAGATGGCAAGTGGCTTACCTATTCGGCGTCACGCGGTACGGTGCGCATAACGAGTTTGTGGGATTTTGTGCGCCATTGCCGCCGGCCATCAAAGGCGGTGTGCGCGTTTGACGCAATCGATAAATCTACGCCAACCAACCAGTTTTTTGGTATTGATAACGAGTCTACGCTGCACTACGACGACGCTATAGCGCAGGTACTTCGCGAGCATCAACAGGAGTTTGCTAACGATAAATCCTATTCTGATAAAATTGCTGAACAATGGCACGTCGACATTGCCAAACTCGATAGCCTTAAGCAAACGATGGCTACCCGCCGACTTATGATGGATCCGCTTTATCATTTGTGCAACACGTACGAGGGCTATAACAAAGCGCACGTGGCTCCGTATTGGCGCATTAACACCGGTCTTACGCAAACGGCAACTACGCTTACCTGCGAGCTTAATTTGGTGGCTGCGCTTTCTACCTATTCGGGCATAACCAAGGTTGATTTTACACCCGTGTGGGATAAGGGCTTTGAGCTGTGCGAACGCAGCGGCAATGCACAAGACAACGCCATTGCATGGATTCAGGCGGCTGCACTTGAGATTGGTCGTGCCAATGCTGCCAATGCTGCTGCTTCTGGTGACGGTTCGTCTTCTGAGTCTTCCGATAATTCCTCAGCCAACGGCCAATAAAACGAGTAGAGCTGGCTTCTGCCCTGCAGCGTGCGGCCTTCATAACGAATCATAACGAATGCTAAAAAACCTATAGCAAAACGTGCACATGCGCTGTACTAAGCAACGTATGTGCACGTTTGTATGCGTTTGTTTGTGGCGTAGTGCTTTGTGACTTAGTGCTTTGCGGCTTAGCGCTTTTAGCGCTTGTGTTGTGTCGCTGGTGTGCTCTGTGCGCTGCGTCCCATCAAATCGTGCGACGTTTCGTCGAGCGGCTCAAAAATGCCGGTTTCATCTACAAAGTCATCTTCAAAGCTGTCGTCACTCTCGCTTGCATCGTCGTCTTCATCAAGCACAAGCGGCCTAAACGAGGCAGTGTCGCCACCAATAACAGAGTGTTCAACCGTTTCTACCGAATTTACCAAATCGGGCTTCATGGTTACCGAGAAAATATCATCGTCCGGGTCGTCGAAGGTAAACTTTTTAGTAATGTCTACCAGCGGTTTTGCTGACCGTTGCGGGCGCGTAATGCGAGTTAAGCGGTGCTGTTGCTTAGCGCGGGTAAACAGCGGCACATACTCAAATACAATGCTTGAGTTTTCGAGTCCATACCATTTTACCGGTGAACCACACATGCGTCGTATCATGTATTTTGCTTCAACAACAACGCGGTTAATACCCGAAATGTTTGTTTCGGGCGAGAGAACTTTGCGCAAGAGACAAAATCTAAAGTCGCCTACGTTGCTGTCTTCTCGATAAATTGAATACTTGTGATGCTGAGGATGCAGCTGATTGCTTTCAACCAAATCGGAAACAATTTGGTACAGATAGGTGTTAATACGCTGGTTAACGCGGAAGCCAAGGCGCAGCTGCACTTTAAACACAAAATTGGTGCCAAAGTTTTCGATAAGGTATTCGCTTGTATAGGGTTCGTTGGTAACGTTGATATTTACAAACCAGTATGCTTTTGCACGTTTGGGGCGCTTGTCCAAAATGGAATACAAAATGTCGCGGTCGAGCCTGTCAAACGACGAATCGTTTGACAAAAATACCAGGTTGTCGGCTATAAACGGTACTTCGCGGTCGCGGCGCAGGCGGCGTAGCTGGTCGATGTATTTTGCAACCGGCAAAAACACGATTTGTGTGCGTTCAACTGCAGTAGCGCGGCGCCAGATGTACATAACAGCAAACATGGCAGCAGCCATAATAACGGTAAAGTAACCACCGTGGAAAAACTTTGTTAAGCTCGAGAAAAAGAACATTGCCTCAATTGCACCAAAGAACACGGCAAAAATGATGGCAGGAACTTGCTTGTGTCGCACGTCGGCAATGTAGGTATACAACAAAATGGTAGTCATAAGCATGGTTGCAGTAATAGCAAGGCCATATGCTGCTTCCATGTGGTTTGACGTTTGAAACAGGGCAACAATGCTAATGCAGCCAATCCACATAATGTTGTTTACCAGCGGAATGTATATCTGACCCTTGTTCATGGATGGGTAATTAATTTTCATGTGAGGCATAAGGTTAAGACGAATAGCCTCAGAAATAATAGAATACGAGCCGGTAATAAGTGCTTGCGAGGCAATAATTGCGGCAAAGGTAGAAAGAATAACGGCAAACGCACGCAGCTCAGTAGGAATCATTTGGAAAAACGGGTTGAGGTCGTCGACCATAGCGAGGCTGAGCGAATTGTTGTGCGTGAGAATCCAGGCACCTTGTCCAAGGTAGTTAAAAATAAGGCAGGCTTTTACGAATGGCCAGGTAGCAAAGATGTTTACGCGCCCAACATGACCCATATCAGAGTAGAGCGCCTCGGCACCGGTTGTACACAAAAATACGTTGCCGAGCACCATAAGGCCAGCAGCGTTTATTTGGTTGTTAAACAAAAACATGATGCCGCGAAACGGGTTGAGCGCACGCAGCACCGTAAAGTCGGCGCTCATATTAAGCAGGCCTGAGATGCCCAAAAACAAAAACCACAGCGTCATAATAGGGCCAAACGCCTTACCAATCGACGATGTGCCCGAGCGCTGCACAAAGAACAGCACGCAGATAATGGTAATGGTAATGAAAATAACGATGCTTTGTTTATCGCCAATAATTGCATGAATAAACGGTATGGTACGAAGACCTTCGATAGCTGTTGTAATGGTAACGGCGGGCGTTAAAATACCGTCGGCAAGCAGCGCCGCGCCACCAATCATAGCGGGGATAATAAGCCATTTACCATAGCGTTTAACGAGGGCATAGAGCGCAAAAATGCCGCCTTCGTTATGGTTGTCGGCACTCATCGCAATAAACAGATACTTAACGGTGGTAATAAGCGTAAGCGTCCAGATAATGAGTGAAAGCGCGCCTAACACGGTATCGGTTGACATTGAATTAAGGCCGCCGTTGCCGCACATAATTGCCTTGAGCGTATACATGGGGCTGGTACCAATATCGCCATACACAATACCCAAGGTAATGAGCATCATTGCGGCAGATAGGGGGATGCTTTTGTGCGTGCCTTTATGTGGCTTGCGCACCCGCGCTACGTGCGGCTGTTGTGCAGGCATACCGGAGCCATCTGGCATGGGTGTGCTAGTCGTTGTAACCGATGCAGACATATCGTTAACACCTAATTTCTTGAATGACGAAACACTAAATAACCAGTAAACTAAAGAATATATGTTATCCTATCTGATTTAAAAAACTATGCAAGAGAGGATGTTGTATGGATCAGTCACAATCCCAAACAATTCATCAGGCACCGTCGGCACAAGACGCCGCTGCGATGTGTACTCCTGGCGCACAAATGCCTGGTCAAGTAGGTATGTATACACAATTTGGCTATGCACCGAGCGCTGTTTCTGCGCCCGCTTCGCAAGCGCCTGTGCAAGCTGCTGCTGCCGACGCATCTGCCGCGGCTTCGCCGGCGGATCTTAAAGACGCATTTATCATGACGTCTGCCGAAAAACGCATACCTTTGCCGCAGGCGGGCAGTGCCAATCTTGTGTGGAAGGGCTCAGGCATTTCTGAGGGCGAAACCATTGCCTATCGAGCATGTGCTTCGCATATCGATGTTAGGAGTGATACCGGCTCGCTTATTGGCAAAATGTTTTCGATGAGTTATGTTGCCCTCGATGAGCAGGGAAATCCTCAGCAATCACGTCCAATTACCTTTGCGTATAACGGCGGTCCTGGCTGCGCATCGGTGCCCATTAACTTTGGTGGTATGGGTCCATTGCGCGTTAAAACGAACGGCGTAAAGCACCTGGCACACCCCATTGAGGTTGAGGATAACCCCTGCACGCTGCTGCGCGAAACCGACATTGTGTTCTTGGACGCGCTTGGTACGGGCTGGTCGGCGCTTGCCGAAGGCGTTGATACCTCAACCGTATTTGGTGTTGATGGCGATGCCGATGCATTTTGTCGCGCTATTTCAACCTGGCTTGAGCAACAAGGCCGCTGGATGAGCCCTGTGTATTTGTTTGGCGAATCGTATGGTACTGTGCGCAATTCGGTTCTTATGCGTCTTTTGGGTGAAAAAGACATTAAAGTTGCTGGTGTAACCATGTTAAGCTCCATTTTTGATTACGCACAAACTGAAGAGGGTAGCGACCTGTACCATTTGGGCATGACGCCAACCATGGCGGCGTGCGCGCAATACTTTGGTAAGGCGGGTAGCGATGCTACGCCCGAGGCGTGGTTTGACGAAGTGATGGATTGGACCGATAAGGTGCTTGCACCAGCGCTCCTGTTGGGCGATCGTCTTGATGCCGACACCGAAGAAACCATTGCGCAGCAGCTTAGCCATTACATTGGCCTTTCCGAGGCACACATTCGCAATCGTCATCTTCGTATTACGCTCGACGATTTCCGCCGCCATTTGCTCTACAGTGAAGATCGCGTTGTTGGTCGTCTTGACATGCGTTTTTCGAGCGATGCGCCGGTTGCTATTCAAGAGAGTACGTCGTGGTTTGGTAGCGAAGATGCCGCTGATGATGCTGTAGAAACAAGCTGGACAAGCGCGTTCCGCGCATTTTGTCACGATACGCTTCACTTTAGCTTTAACACGCCTTACTTGTCGATGAACTATCACCGCGTTGGCGTAAATTGGAAATGGGAGCACAAAGTGCCTGGTAAAGACTATGCGTCACCAACAGCAAACGTTGGTTACGACATTGCCGTTGCTATGAGGCGCAATCCTGCCATGAAGGTTTGCATTTTGGGTGGTCGCTACGACGCCGCAACGCCGTTTTGGAATGTTGTGCACGACATGGCGCGCCAGTACCTTTCGTGCGAGCTTAAAGAGCGTCTTGAGTGGCATTTGTATGGCTGCGGTCATATGGCCTATGTTGACGTGCCCACGCTTGAGCAGCTTAGCCGCGATATGAAGGAGTTTTACGCAAAGCAGTAGTGTTTTGTTTGTGCTTTGTGGCTAATTGTTTGTGCTTTGTGGCCGAATAAAAACCGCGCGTCCAGCTTGCGTGTGCAAGCCAGGCGCGCGTTTTGTATGCATGTGGCAGGTGCCCTGCTACGCGCTTTGCTCGCGCGTAATAATAAAGGCGCGATGCACGTGCTTGCTGCGGGCAAAATCAAAGGGAACACTGGCGCTTCCAAGGGGCTCTACGTGCACGCGGGCTTTTGCGAGCGTATCGGCATCGAGCGTAAACGTGCGCAAATTGCAGCTAAAAATGGCCTTTCCATTTTTGGTAAGCAGGCGCGAGAGCGTAATAATAAGCTCAGCATGGTCGCGCTGCACATCCCAGCTTGAGCGTTTCATGCGACTCGAATTAGAAAACGTTGGCACGTCGCACAAAATAAGATCCCACCTGTTAGCGCTATGACGCATGTCTTGCACCCATTCAAGCACATCTGCCTGCACAAACTCGTGTTCACTTCCTGTAAACCCGTTGCGCGCCATGTTGCGCCGCGCCCACGCGAGGCTCGGGGCGCTCATATCCACCGTGGTAGTAAATTTTGCACCGCCGTCTGCTGCGTAGCAGGTAGATGTACCTGTATAGGCAAATAGGTTGAGAAAACGCTTCGATCCGTGTGTTTGCTTTGCCGTCTCACGAATTTCGCTTCGAATGTCGCGCAAATCCAAAAAGATGCCGCAGTCGTGGCGCTCGGTAAAGTTTACTTCAAAGCATAGGCCGCCCTCATCAATAAGGTGCGCACCTGCAGGAATGCGGGTGAGGGCACCGCGCCCGTCGCGGTCGTCGCTGCTGTTCATACGTGCTTTTGGCGCAGTCTTCAAACTTTGCGCCTGCTCACTATACTGGCTTCCGCCTTTGGAACGCGTGCGTTTGTTCACGTAAATGCGGGTATAGGGTACGTTACAAATAAACGAGGCAAGTTGTATGGCATCGTATAAGCGACGTTTTGCTTTGTTTGCGTCAATTTCGCGCGGCGCGGCATATTCATCAATCATCAAAAACTGCGCTGGCTCATGATGCCCGCGCCCAAATTCGCTTAAATAGCCTGCATCCTCAGTGTACATGTCTATCGACAGGGCAAAATCGGGAAGATCGCAATCGTAGATGCGGTAGCAACTTACATCCTGCGCCTGCGCGGCTGAGCGGCGCTGCTTGTACATCTTTTTTAAGCGGTCGGCAAACTGCTGTGCGCCTTCGTCTAATACCGAGTATGTGCGCTTTTCTCCATTGCTAAAGTCGCCTGCAAGTACTACCTGCGCTTTTGTGTGTGCATTTCCTCGTAGCTGGGCAAAGGTCATGCTATCGCGCCCTTTTTGCGTAAGTAGGGGTGCTTGCTGCATAGGATAATGCGTCTCACGCAAAAGTGCGAGCAGGTCTGCGGGTGCATATACCACTGCTGCTGCTTGCGTTTTTAGCTGTTCTTGTAGTTCTTCTTGCAGCTGTGGTTGTGCTAATGCAGGACCCGTTGCATCGGTTTGCGGCTGTGTTTGTGCCGGCTTTTGCACGTGTATTTGCGTTAGTGTTTGCGTTTGAGCATCCACATAGGCAATAAAGCTGCGAAGTTGCACAAGCGCTTGGCAACAGGCGGCATCGTTGTACACATGTGCAGCCGTTACATCAGCAATGTAGCAGGGCTCTTGCTCATCTGCAGCCGCCCCATCAGTCCTCGTACCTGTAGCTGTTTTTTGTGCCATGCCTTTTGCAGGCTGCGCACCCGCATCAAGGGGAGCGCTGCGAATATCAACATAATCGGGGTTTACGCCATAGCTTCGAAGCGCCGCAATGAGTGCATCGGTACGCATCGTATGCGCGGCGTCTATGGTAAGAACCTGTACGTGCACGCATCCTACCTGCTCTTGTTGTGTGCGCTCGTGTGTTTCGCTTTGCGCCAAGGCGCGCTTCCAGCTTTGGGCGTTGTGTTGCTTCCATCCTTCAAAGCCCCAGTGCATACGCTGTTTTCCAGGCGCAACGCCAAGTGCCTGGGCAACTGCTTCTACAATAAGTTCCTTGTGCGATGTACTCAACACAACAAGCGTTGGGTGAGGATGTCTGCATGCCGCAAACCAGCGTGCATAACTTAAGAGCGCGCACGCATAATCGCTGCGCAAACTGGGTGATGATGCAGCTGATTTGTGTTTGTCAAAGGGGTTTGCAGCCAAAAACCCTCGGCCAGAAAGTCCTCCTCTCACGCTGCTTTTCCCTGCTGCTTGAGGACGTGGCGCTGCAAGCTTGCGTTCATAGCCGCGAATACATAGTGCCGAACCCGAAAAATCAATGCCAATGGTGGCGCGATTTTGGGAAAGGTGCACGTCAATGGTGAGATTGGGCGTGTGCACGTCTATTTCGGGCCGCCAGCCTGTGTGCGCCAGGCACGTGTCAACAATTGCGTCTTTTGTTTTAAGCGCAACAAACTGGGTGTTTGTAAGCTTTGTATTGGTGCCATGAGCGCTCACGGCAATGCGTGTATATTGCGTAATATGATCTTCCCAGCGTATGGCAGATACATGTTGGTAAAGTTCTTCGGCACACGATGCGTCAACACGTGCAATAACACAAATAACGCGCGAAGCAATGCGTGAGCACAAACAGGCGCGATAGCCATCGAACACAGTAGCAAAAAACGATACACGACCGCTTAACGGGCGAATGCGATCAAGCTGCAAACTAGCTAGCTCACGGGCAAGGAGCTGCTCAAAGCCGCGCGGGCAGGTGGCAAAAAACTCGTAGCATTGCTTCGTAGCAGGCGTAGCGTGAGTAGCAGCTGCCGTGCGTGTGTGGGGCGCTGTGGTTGGCGTGGTGCCCAGTGTGTTTCCCGTTGTGGCTGGTGTGGTGCTCGGCGCGCCATCCGGCGAGCTATCCGCCGCGCCGCTTGCCGCGGCTGTTTCGGGCGTTTGCGCATTATCGCGTGGTAACCATGAGCTCTGCATGCTCTCGTGTAACATATGCTTTTCCTTAATGTACAGGTTGATTGTTGTTCGCTTGTATGCTAGCGTAACATTTTTGCGTGGTATATAGCTCCGTTGTGTAAGAATAGTTATAATTACTCATACCTTTGTAGTATACCTATGTAATGATGAGTTTTTATTAAGCGTCATATACCACACCAACAGGCAAGGAGAGAAATATGGAACAAGATATTCAAGCGCGTGTTGAGCAATGGCGCACGCATGTTACCGATAAAGCGCTTGCAGACGAGTTGCAGCAGCTTATTGCCTCAAATGACGAAACAAAACTCTACGATGCATTTTATCGCGACCTCGAATTTGGAACTGCAGGTCTGCGCGCCGCGTTGGGCGTTGGTACTAATCGTATGAACATTTATGTTGTTGCGCGTGCAACGCAGGGTGTTGCTCAATACTTAAACGCGCACTTCGACCACCCCACGGTGGCAATTGCCCGTGACTCGCGTCTGTGCGGTGAAGACTTTCAGCGTGTTGCTGCGTCGGTGCTTGCGGCTAATGGTATTCACGTATATGTATATCCGCGTATTGAACCCGTACCTGCGCTTTCGTTTGCCGTGCGTCACCTTGGCACTTCAGCAGGTATTGTAATTACTGCGTCGCACAATCCGGCAATTTATAACGGCTACAAGGTGTACAACGATAACGGTGGCCAAATTACCAACGAGTGCTGCAGCGAAATCACCGCGTCTATTGCGCAAACGGCTATGTTTGGTGGCGCGCGTATGATGGACTTTGACGAGGCTATGAAGCAAGGTCTTATTGAGTGGACGCCCGAAGAAGTTATCGATTCGTTTATCGAAAACGTCATGCGCACATCGGTGCCAAACTTTACCGCTTCAAAGGGCTACAAAGTGGTATATACGCCGCTAAACGGCACCGGTCTTGAGTGTGTTACGCGCATTTTGCATAAGCTTGGTGTTAACGACGTTACCATTGTGCCCGAGCAAAAAGATCCCGATGGTCATTTTCCAACCTGCACCTATCCCAACCCCGAATTTCGTGAAACGTGGAATTTGGGCCTTGCGCTTGCTGACAAAGTAAAACCAAATTTGCTTGTTGCAACCGACCCCGACGCCGATCGTATGGGTACCGCCATCCCGCATAATGGCGATTACGTGCTCTTATCGGGCAACGAAATGGGCGTGTTGCTCATGGACTGGCGTGCGCGTATGGCATGCGAGCACAACGAAGACATCACGCGTAAAGTGTGCGTGTCGTCTATTGTTTCGTCGGATATGTCTGCCGCGCTTGCAAAAGACTGGGGCTTTGAGCTGCGCCGCGTGCTTACGGGCTTTAAGTATATTGGTGAGCAGGTCGATTTGCTCACGCAAGCAGGCGAGCAAGACCGTTTTCTGTTTGGTTTTGAGGAGTCGTACGGCTATCTTGCTGGCACGCACGCGCGCGATAAAGACGCCATTACGGCTACCATGCTTGCTGTTGAGATGGCAAGTTACTACGCTGAGCAGGGCTTAGATTTGTACGAAGCGATGGATGCCCTGTATCAAAAGCATGGCTACTTCCTTAACAAAACCATTAACGCTACGTTTACCGGAGCTGCGGGCGCGCAAAAAATTTCAACCATTATGTCGAAACTGCGTACCAACGTGCCGTGCGAATTTAGCGGTCTTGAGGTTGAGTCGTTTATCGACTATGCAAACAACGTTACGATGCAGCGTATTGGCGGTCTTCAAAAAGAGGAGCCGTCGCTTTTGCCGCACGCAAACGTGCTTGAGTTCCAGCTAGAGGGCCACAATAAGATTATTATTCGCCCCTCGGGCACTGAGCCAAAAATTAAAGCGTACGTGTTTACCTATGCACGTCATCGCGATGTTGCCGAGAAAATCCAGCGTGAGCTGTCGGTTGTTATCGACGAGCTGTTTAAGTAAGCACGCGCTGAGCGGTGTGTGGGTTGCGGTGTGTGGTGTGCTGCACGTGGTGTGTGACACATGTTTTCGACACGTTTACCTCGTGTGATATGAGCTGCGATTACCTGCCGCAACATGCAGTTAAAGAATAAAGAAATCGGTCGTCCACAGGGACGACCGATTTTTGTGTTGGATTATATGTGCTAAAAAACCATGCACGCGCGCGTATAATAAACTCGGCTTCGCGCCAATGTGCGCCAATGTGCGCCACGTACGCGCACACGTGTTAGTGCAGCAAGGTTGAATTGCGCAGTTTAAGAATAAGGTTAACAAAGTCTTCGGCAGCTTCGCTATCGTCGGTAATAACCAAAATAGTGTCGTTACCTGCAACGGAACCCTTCACTTCAGGCAAGCATGCTGCATCAACAGCAGCGGCAACGCCAGGTGCGGTACCCGGCTGCGAGCGAATGACAACAAGATTGTTTGCTCTATCAATCGAAATAACAAACTCAGAAACCATGCGTTGAAGGTGCAGGTCTTCGGCAAGAACATAAATGCCTTCTTGTAATTTGCGCAAACCCATATCGGCAATATCACGCGAAACAGTTGCCTGCGTGCAGTTAAAACCGATAGACTGGAGTTCGTCTACCAGGGCTTTTTGTGTACGAATTGACTGACCGCGTACGATATCGCGGATAGCGTCTTGTCTATTATTGCGACGCTTTACCATAGCTGCCTCCGACGTTTATTACGTGAGTAATGTTCAAAACTAACAAGCATGTATAAAAATAAAAAGTCATACCAAAAAAGTCAACATTAATTCTCTTTTTGTAATAAATTAGCAATAATAAGCTCAAAATTTGCAAAGAATGGCAAAAAGTATTCTTAGAAACAACAAAATAGTGTATATAATCTGGATAGAGCCTGCAATGTATACAGACTATCTGCTTATCGTTCATTTTCTTTTTCATCAAAATACTATACACTAGCGATATATAGGTGGCTTATGGGCTTTGCCAAGGAGGCATACAGCATGGACTCACATCGCTTGGGGCGCACAACAAACTCGCTATCAATGCAATCGTCAGGCGCGTCGCGTGCGCGCGGATCTGCGCAAGCTACACATCAAAATCGTGCTACGCCAAACGATCACAGTCGCCGCCAGCGCTTTTTGCCCTACAAAAGCCACCGCAACTACCGCACTATTCGCGGCACCGATGCCGGCCTTAACGTACGCCACATCTCTAAGCGTCGTCGCCGTCGCCTGTTTGGCAATGCAAGCGACACAACCGTTATGTATGCCCTGCTCGCAATAAGTGCCGTTGTACTCATCGCGCTTCTTGTGTTGGTGGGCGGCTGCGTAAGCAGCTGTGTGCGCGGTTGGCTTTCGCCTGCAAGTACTAAGGTTGAAGTAAACGCTATCGATAGCCGTGTTAGTCCAAAAGCTTCCGACAATCTAACCCAAAAGCTTATTCCCGCGCTTAATTACAGCGACACCATGCTGTATATTGCGGAGCATGCGGGCGAGTATACCGATGAGCGCCTGGTTGAGCTTGCAGTAAATGAGCCTCAGGCCGCGGAATTTGTGCGTGCACAGCTTTCGAGCGATGGCAAGGCGTCTGCATACGACGGCGAAATTGCAAAAGGCACTGTTCCTGCAGTGTACAACTGGGACTCTCACTGGGGTCATGTGCCATTTTTGTCGTCGGTGCTTGGTGTTGATGGTTCGGGCTTAACGGCACTATTTATGGCCGACGCCTACCTTACCGGCTCAAACGAGCACACTCCCGACGTGCTTGCGCAATCGGCGGGCGATTATGCCGAAGCAAACCGCGGCGTAAATGCATCGTTCTTTAAGAATAAAGCAGCTGAGCTTGGGCTTTCTGTAAAAGATTACACGCCATCTGCCGAAAATATTAAAGTGGCTACATCCGACGCTACCAAAGCGGCACTTGTTTCGGTAAAAGAGGGCTTTACCAGCCCGTATGCGCACTGGGTGTTGCTCACCGGCTTGCGCAAAGATGGCAGCGTTGTGCTGTTCGACCCAACAAGCTATAAAGCAACTAATACCAGCTGGGCGCTTGGATCTGTTGCCGATAATGTAACCGAGCTGTATTCAATAAGCGTAAAAGCAGCCGATAAAAAATAGGTGCATACTCGTGCATAAACAAGCCGCAAACAGCAGTAACACGCAGCTGATTACGCGCGCTATTATGCACGCTATTATGCACGCAGGCACTCTAGCCGATGGGGTCAAACAGTCTGCCGCTATATGCACCGTGCATGCGAGAAAGCGGCGCTGCGTGGCGTTTTGCCGCGTCAAGTGCGCGACAGACGCGCTGTATGTATACCGGTACATCGGAGTTATGCAACAGGGTGCAATCAACCAAAAAGCGTGACATGCCACAGCTTAGCAGTTGCGGAATTTCGGGCGTAGCATCAAATACATGACCTGCATAAATGCGGCTTCTACCTTCAAGATCTACTGTAACGCGGTGCACGTCGCCGCGCTCACTTTTAAGATACATCGTTTTTTTGCGCAGCGTGCAGCGAACGCAATTGTGAATACACATATGCGCAGCTTGGAGCACACAGTGTTCGGTGGTCATGGAGCGCGGACGTCCAAGTACGAGCGTACCAAAGGCAATATCTGCCCTTGTGCTGCTTAAGTCGCACAGCTCATCTAAACTGAGCTCGTTTGAAAACCAAATGCCGCGGGCACCTTCTTGCGCCATGGATGCTATAGCAGAGCTGTTAAGAATGGGTATGCACGAGCGAATTTCGGGGTATGCGCCGCGCTGTTTGCATAATGCCAGCTCAGAGATGTTGCCAACAGCGCAGGTTGCGTGTGCGGTAACAAAGCTATCGCAGCGTGGATAGTCGCGCATGCGGCATACTTCATCAAGAATACTGATAGGGGAGCTTAGGCGCTCATAGGCGTGCGTGTGCGGATTATACGTGGTATATGATGGCCAGGTTTGGCCTGCGTGTGCGGCTGCTATGAGCGCATCGGTTGTGGCGTATAGCCGCGTTGCGCCTGCTTCGAGGGCACGTATGGCCATGTCGGGCGTGGTAACAAGCGCGCACACTTCAACAGGCAGCGCGTCCTTGTTCTGCCTGCGTGCCGCTGCAGATGCAGCTGAAATATTCGTGATACCAGCGCCCGCGTGTCCAGCGCCAGCGCCAGCGCCAGCGCTCATGCTGGGCACAGGATGTGTTTCTTTCGCCTCGTCAAGCAAGCGTTTTCGCGCGTGGTATTCCCACGGCTCAAGGATGCGTGCCTCAAGTGCGTCTGTAGCTTGACTTCGTAGTTTATGCAGCGTAGAAAAGCCCAGACCAACGCCTTCGCCCACGCTAATATCCCAATGCGCAATTTCAAAGGCCGTGGTACCAATGCGCCCTACATGCTCCTCAATGTCAAAGGCGCTAAGCGCTTTTGTGCGCGCGGCTTCGAGCACATCGCCTGTCACTTCAACACTGCAGCGGCTATCATCAATTGGCCACATGCGTATAGAAATTGGGGCTCCTACGTGGGCATATACACAAACTGCAATGGGGCGCTTGCGCGCGAGTGTATGGTTGCTGCACGCCTGTGCAATATCCATGTATGCTTGAGAGCGAATAAGTCGCACCGGGCAGCCAACAGGCACGCAACGCGCCGTTTGGCATTCGATAATGTCGCCCGCTTTTGCATCGCTTGTAACTTTTGATGTTAAAAAGTCGCTGTGACCATCGAGTCTAAGCTCCAAAAGGTCGTCTTTTTGCACCGCCCGCGTGAGTTTTACCTGCAGTTTTGCAGTTGGTTTATAGCGAAAACGCCCCGGCTTATCCGGACGTGGACGTTTATACACGCCCAAATTTTCCGCCGCACACACCTGTCCTATAAGCTCACCGCGGTTGTTCGACCGCTCGTAGCTCATCATTTCGTTTCCCGATGTGCCTTTTAGGTATGCAGTGGTAAACCCGCGGTTAAAGCTGCGGTACAGCAGGTTGTGAATTTCTTCTTCCTCGGCGGCGCTAAGTGTTCTACCTGCATATATGGCGTCAAGTCGCATGCGATAGGCCTTTACAACGGCATACACATACGCTGCGCTTTTCATGCGGCCTTCAATTTTAAGCGAGTGCACACCAGCGGCGGCCATATCCTCCAGGTTTTGTTGCGTGTTGTAGTCTTTTGGGCACAACAAATGGTCGGCGGCTTTGGTGTTGTACACGTGGTTGTCTTCGTCGATAAGTTCGTAATGCAAACGGCAGGGCTGTGCACACAGGCCGCGGTTTGCGGAGCGCTGACCGTTAAGCGAGCTTAGCATGCATATGCCCGAATAGCAAAAGCAAATGGCACCATGACCAAAACACTCCAAGTCAACCTGTGTTTTTGAAAGCTCTTTGAGCTCAGGGAGGCTGAGCTCACGCGAGAGTGTTACGCGCGTTGCGCCGTGATGTTTACACCACATAATGCCGCGCGGGTCGTGAATGTTCGATTGCGTAGAAACATGCAGCTCAATAAAGGGAAAACGCCTGCTGAGCTCATACATAACGCCCCAGTCTTGCACGATAAACGCATCAGCTCCAAGCAGCCACGCGCGTTGTACAAGTGCACACAACGGCTCAATTTCGCTGGTACGAACCTCAATATTTACGGGCACATACACGTGCACGCCAAGCAGGTGTGCATCTTTGCATGCTTGCTGAAATTCTTCGTCCGAAAAATTATCGGCACCGCGGCGGGCATTAAAATCGCAGCCCAGTGCACAGTAAATGGCATCGGCGCCCGAATACAGTGCAGCATAAAACGCAGCCGGCGAGCCGGCAGGTGCAAGCAGCTCCAGCGTATTGGGTGTATGAGTGTTGGTATGGTGTTGTGGCGTAGCGGCAGTTGTCATGGGTGAGTGAGCGCCTTACTGGTGTTGATCCGGGTGCTGAGTGTGGTCTTGGGTCTGAGCATGCGTATTCGCATCATCAGCTGCAGCTTCATGTTCAGACGCATCTACGCCCAGGTAATTAAGCCAAAACGCATCTGACGTCATGGTGCTAAACGCATCGCGGTACGCACGCACGAGCTCGTCTTTGTGCGTGCTAAAGTAGGCAAGGTCGCTCATCAAGCGTTTGTGCAGCTCAGCAAAGCGCTTTTCATCGCGCGTACGTATGCAACCTGCGCCATTAAAGCGGTTAATAACAATAAGATGCTCACGCTGCGAAATTACGCCCGGCTGATACAGCCAACCTGCGTGGTCGATAACTGCAGGTTCGGGCTTGGTTTTTGCAAACATGTGCATGCGCTGTCCGTTAAAGGTTATGTAGTCGATAACGCGCTGCTTAATGCTGCGGTGCACGTCGAATGAGCCTTCAAAATTGGTGAGGTAGGGCGATGCATACGCTTGAATAATTGAGTCCCAGCCGTGCTCTTGAAGCGCTTTTTTGAAGTCTTGTTTGGGCAGGAGCTTTTCGCAATTGCGGTTGGCATACATAAAGCGCTCTTCTACCTGGCCTTTTTTCATAATAAACGAAGGCCCTTTAAGGAAGTCTTCAAAACCCTCAAGCGCCAATGCAGCATCGGTGTAGTTAAATTTGCGCAGGTCGAGCTCGCAGGCAAGGCTCTTAAAACGAATAAGAAGGCTTTCAAACGAGCAAATATTCGACGTTGCTTGCGTAATAAACGAGTTGCGCGTTGTTTGGTAGCGCTCAACGGCGGCGCTGTATTTTGTGTTAAAGCCCATGTGCCACACGGCAATGCCGTTCATCGTAATAAAATCGCAGTGCGCACGCAGCGAATATTCAATATCGTCAAAGCGTACAAACAGCGGCAGCGGCAGACCAATCTCCTCGATGGTTTGCATTGGTATAACGCAGTACCACCAGCCCGCATACTGGTTTTCTGTTTCGATAATATTCGTAAGATCGCTTTCGTTGCACATTACTTCGTTGCGCACTACGTTTGAGAATAGCGTCATCATATTGGGGCTTTTAAGCGACAAACACTGGCCGTTAGGAAGCATGTGCCCAACGTCTTCCCAGCGCATGCCGGGGTCTTCAAGGCACATCATAGCGCCGCTGATAAACGCCGAGCTATAACGCGGTTTTATAATTGAAAGCAGCGTATAGGTGCGAATAATGCTTTCGGGGCACACCTCAACGTCGTCGTCCATGAGCAGCACGTGTGTTGCGCGCGGTGTTTGGCGTTTGGCTTCTATCATGCCGCGGGCATAGCCACCCGAACCGCCCGCATTGGGGTTGGGGTGCAGGTAAATACCCTTGCATACCACGTCTTCTTTGCCCAGCGTGCGACCGTTATCCACAATATGCATTGTAAGGTGCTGTGCGATAGGCTCATCGCTTTCAAGAATGGAGTGGCGAATGCGACGAGCATTGTTAATGATATAGGGCTCTTTTTTAAAGGTGGTAGTGCAAAGCGCCAGCTCAACGGGGGTAATATCTGCTTCGTCTACATGCGTGTAGTAGTAGGCATTCTTAAGTTCGCACGCGCCGCTTGTAACAAGCTGAAATCCAAGCAGCACGGGGTTGTCGCTGCAGTCAAGCGAGATATCCACCGCTTGCCACGCGTCTGATTGCTCGATGTGATGCTTTGAGCTCCGCGTCCGTGGCGCCTCATCAAATTCTTGAGCGTAGGTTGCAATAAGATCAACCGCACTACCTTTAAGTTCAATATGTAGCCACACGTCGCTTGTGTGCGTGTACGTTTTCCACTTTTGGTACGAAAACGCATTCATAAACGTGGTGGCATCAAATGTACCCGCGCCCATAAGGGCAACGCTTCGCTCGCCCGTAATATGAACGGTTACATTGGTGCGATAGTAGAGTGTTGGTACATCATATGCACGCTGTTCTTGTTCGAAAACAACGTGAGCAAGGGTATACGTCTGCATGGTGTAAAGCACATCTCCATAAAGGTAGTAGGTTTAATGTACGTAGTAGATAGTATGTGCAAAACATATCGCACGAACACACATACAAATAATCTCAACATGTATGTGTGTTCCTGCAAATAATACTCACAATTCAAAAGCGGCTACACAAGGCGCGCCCAGGCTCGTTTACCAAATTGCATAACACAGCCGCTTGTAAACGTATCGGCTGGTAGGTTATAGCATTTTGGCTTTACAGCAACGCCGTTTATTTTAACGCCGCCACCGTCGATGCGCCTGCGTGCTTCTCCTGTTGATGGCGCAAGTTTTACATCAACAAGCAGCTTGGCAAGGTACACCATGTGCTCGTCGTTTTCTTGCACACACGAAAGCGAAAACTCAGGAATATTCTCTGGAACATCGCCATGCTTAAACGTTGCATCAAATGCATCCTGCCCTGCAGCACCGGCACCTGCGCCGTGGTACAAATCAACGATATTTACCGCAAGTTTGCGTTTAAGCTCATAGGGATTTGCGGTGTTGTCTTTAAACTGCTGGTCAACGGCATCAATTTCGTCGATGCTAAAGGTTGAGCACAAACGGTAATACGAGGCAATAAGCTCGTCGGGAATAGACATGAGCTTGCCAAACATGTCGTCTGGCTCGTCGGTAAGGCCAACGTAGTTGCCGTAGCTTTTGGACATCTTTTTGCTGCCATCGATACCTACAAGCAGCGGCATGGTAAGCGCTACCTGCGGCTCCATACCTTCAGCGCGCATAAGGTCGCGACCGGCAAGCAGGTTAAAGATTTGGTCGTTGCCGCCCATTTCCAAATCGGCAGATACAACTACCGAGTCGTAGGCTTGCAGCACAGGATAGATAAATTCGTGGAGGGAGATTGATTGTTCGTTGGTATAGCGCTTGTGAAAATCTTCGCGCTCAAGAATACGCGCAACATTAAATTTGCTCATAATCGAGAGCATATGTGCAAGGTCGAGCGGTTTAAGCCAGTCGCCATTGTGAACAATGGACGTTTTTTCGGGGTCGAGAATTTTCATTGCCTGAGCAACGTAGGTTTGCGCATTGGTTTCTACCTGCTCTTCGGTAAGAGGCGGGCGGGTAGAATCGCGACCCGATGGATCGCCAATAAGCGCGGTGCCGTTACCGATAATAAGCACAACGCGGTGCCCCAAATCTTGGAACTGGCGCATTTTGCGTAAGGGAACCGCGTGGCCAAGGTGCAAATCGGGTGATGTTGGATCGACGCCAAGTTTGATGGTGAGCGGTTTTCCTTTTTCGAGCTTTGCCTTAAGCTCATCTATAGGTACAATTTGCATGGTGCCCGAGGTAATAACCTTGAGCTGCTCTTCTACTGATACCAACGATGTCCTCCATATCGTCGAAGTTTGCGATGCGCGAGCATATGCGATGCGCACGATAGCTTTTGTTATTGTAGCGTATAGCACCATCAAACATGAGCACAGATGCACGGCAGATGCAGATTTTTAGCGCGCGTACATAACAACTGCACGCGCTTAATGCATTTTGCAACAAATGATCTTAAATCGCTTATAATAAGAACATTGAACTACTTCTAGGAGGTTGTATGGGCGTCAGAACCCGTAGAGCGCGACAACACAGCAAAACACATGTTGCAAAGTTTGGTATTGCCGGATTTTTTGGTTTTATTGCCCTGCTCTGCTTAGCACTTGCCATGTCGTTGGGGTCGCTTGTGTCGTCGTGGTTGGAGGATTTGCCTAACTACACCTCTGCCGATTCATACGTGGTAGGCGAGCCCACCACTGTATATGCCGCCGACAACTCAGTTATTGCCGAATTTTATTTGCAAAACCGCCGCAGCGTTACGAGCGATCAAATTTCGCCCTACGTGCTAAAAGCTGTGGTAGATACCGAAGATTCGCGTTTTTATAAACACAACGGTGTCGACCCGCAGGGTATTGTGCGCGCCATTGTAAAAACTGCCCGCGGCCGCTCCGAGGGTGCTTCTACCATTACGCAGCAGCTTGTGCGTAACACCGTGTTGTCAAAAGAGCAGTTTGAGCAAACGTTGCGTCGTAAAGTGCGCGAGGCATACATTTCCATTCAGATGGAAAAAATTTACACCAAAGACCAAATTCTTAATATGTACCTCAACACCATTTACTTTGGACATGGTGCATATGGTATTCAAGCTGCGGCAATTACCTACTTTAATACCTCTGCCAAAGATCTTACCCTCGCACAAGCAGCTATGATTTCGGGTTTGCCGCAGGCGCCTTCGCGTTACGACCCGTTTGTAAACCCCGATGCTGCTACCTCGCGCCGCAACATGGTGCTCGATCGCATGCTTGCTGCCGGGGATATTTCGCAAGAGGAGCACGATGCCGCTGTGGCTGAGCCGCTCGAAATTCACCCCGGTAAATTTAGCACCGCACATGGTCGCTACCCCTACATTGCCGACTACATTAAGCAGCTGTTACTTGCTGATTTCGACCAAGACACCGTTATGCAAGGCGGCCTTAAGGTGTACACCACCATCGACCCAGCTATTCAGGACAACGCCCAAGCTGCCGTAGCCGGTCGTCTTAAAGCAATTGGCAATAAGCGTCTTGAATCGGCGCTCGTTGCTATCGACCCGCAAACAGGCTACGTAAAAGCCATGGTGGGCGGCAAAGACTACAACAGCAACCAATTTAACCTGGCCACGCAGGCGCACCGTCAAGCCGGTTCTGCGTTTAAGACGTTTACCCTTGCCTGCGCGATAAACGAGGGCGTCGACCCAACCGTGCGCATTAACGCAAACTCGCCCTATCAAGCGTCGCCCGTGTGGAAGGTGTCAAACTTTGGTTTTCATAGCTATGGCACCATTTCGCTTACTCAGGCGTTTGCCGTTTCTTCGAACACGGCATTTGTACAGCTCATTCAGGCTATTGGTGCCGATAAAGTTGCCGAGATGGCACACAATTTGGGTATTAAAACCAAGCTGCCGCCTTACGACTCTATGACACTTGGTACCGACGGCATTCCTGTTTTGCAAATGGCCGATGCATATGCAACGCTTGCCAGCGGCGGTATTCACCGCGATCCCGTTTCGATTACCGCTATTAAAGACCGCAACGGTAACAGTGTGTACGAGCACGCCGATAAGCCTACGCGTGTGCTTTCGCCCGAAGTTGCCGAGGCTACGCTTAACGTTATGAAAGCAGTGGTACAAACAGGTACCGCAAAATCGCTGCAGGGACTTGTGCACATTAAGCAGCCTATGGCTGGCAAAACTGGTACGTCAGAAGCCTTTCGCGACCTGTGGTATTGCGGCGTTACGCCCAGCCTAAGCGTTGCTGTGTGGAGCGGTTATATCCAGGAAGCATCCGTGCGTGTGCGTGGTTCCAATGGTTCGCCCGCGCTTACCAGCGTGCCCATTTACGCCGATTTTATAAACCGCGTGCTTGGCAATGCGCCGTCTGCCGATTTCCCGCACACCGATGCCACGGTGCAATATAAACCCAACACTACCTGGGTGTTTAAGAACACAACGCCCGATGCAAATATCGAACGTCACGATGATGTAGCCGATGGACCACAAGAAGCTACGCCAACCGAAACCACTCCGCGCCAAGAGCGTCCAGGAGAAGAAGCAACGCCTCGAGAGCAAAACGGTCAAACGCCACCTGCACAAGAACATCCGCGGCACACGCCGGCTCCCGCGCCTGCGCCTGGACCAGCTCCTGCACCTGCGCCGGCTCCAGCACCTGCGCCCGCGCCTGCGCCGCCTGCCGAACATCATTAGTACAGGCTGGTTGGTTGTTCGGTTGACGCGGTGTAAGTGCCACGGGTTGGTTGATTGCCCATAGCTTCGCCCAAAAAAGTAGGCTCGCCACAGGAGGTAGCATATGTTTTTTACCAAAAAAGACACCATCACAAGCATGTGTGACGGCACCTGGAAGCCCGCCTGCGAGCTTTCCGACCCCGCCTTTGCGCAGCAGCTTATAGGTCCCACGCTGGCGATTTCTCCGCTTTCACAAGATGCGCCCATCACCATATGTGCGCCTTTTGATGCGCAGGTAACAACCGTATTTCCCACGCATCACGCTATTGGTCTTACGTCAAAAATTGGCGTTGAATACATTTTGCATTTGGGTCTTGACACCGTTGAGCTTAAGGGCGAAGGCTTTGAGTCGCTTGTTTCTACCGGTGCGCGCGTTCGCGCAGGTGAGCCCCTTGTGCGCATGGATACCCAGCTTATTCGTGAGCGTGGCTACGCTACCGACGTGCTGCTTATTGCAACCAACGGCAAACCTTACACCTTTGTGCGCACGTTTGAATCGGCTGAGCGCATCGAGGTGGGCGAAGCCCTTGCGCAGTGTTCCAAGCAGTAGGGCGTGTACCTGTACCAACGGTTGATATGTGGTTGAAACGCTGCAGATACGTGGCGCTTTGTGCGGCCGCGCGCTGCATCCGCATGGGTTTCATGTGCACCGTTTATCGTTCACAATGTAAACTGGCTCAAAATTAATGTACCAGCATACTTCTATGTTATCATCGTAGTAACTTTCCTGCTCACACATGCATGAGGCGTGCTACCGGCACTATGGGCACTTTGGGTGCTACAGGCACTTTGGGTGCTACCGGCGCGCATGCGTTTAGGTGCAGCCTTTCGTGTGAGCATGGGTATGCGTTCGTTGAATAACACGCTGAAAGGAGTATGTATGTTCAAAACGCTGCAAAAAATAGGTAAAGCGTTTATGCTTCCTATTGCAATTTTGCCCGCCGCAGGTTTGCTGCTTGGTATTGGTGGTGCGCTTTCGAATGCAACAACCGTTGCAACGTATCCCGTCCTTGCAAACCCCGCCTTGCAGGCAATTTTTCAGGTAATGAGCGCTGCTGGTAGCGTTATCTTTGGTAACCTTGCCATGCTTTTGTGTGTAGGCTTGTGCATCGGCCTTGCCAAGCGCGACAAAGGTACCGCTGCACTTGCGGGTGTTACCGGCTACCTGGTTATGAAGGCAACCATCGACGCTATGGTTAAGCTCTTCATGGAAAAAGGCGCAGCTATCGACACCGGTGTTGTTGGTGCAATTGTTATCGGACTTGTTGCCGTTAACCTGCACAATAGGTATTACAACATCCAATTGCCGCAGGTACTTGGCTTTTTTGGCGGTTCGCGTTTTGTGCCTATCGTAACTTCCATTGCTAGTGTGTTCATTGGATGCATCTTCTTCCTTATTTGGCCTCCGTTCCAAAAGTTGCTTGTTGCTACCGGTGGCTACATTTCGCAGGCAGGTCCTGTTGGTACGTTTTTGTATGGCTTCCTTATGCGTTTGTGTGGCGCGGTTGGTTTGCACCACATGATTTACCCCATGTTTTGGTTTACCGAGCTTGGTGGCGTTGAAACCGTTGCAGGTACAACGGTTGTTGGCGCGCAAAAGATCTTCTTTGCTCAGCTTGCCGACCCCAATCACGTTGGTTTATATACCGAAGGTACTCGCTTTTTTGCCGGTCGTTTCTCAACCATGATGTTTGGTTTACCAGCGGCATGTTTGGCCATGTACCACTGCGTACCAAAAGAGCGTCGTCCTAAATACCGCGGCTTGTTTATTGGTGTTGCGCTTACCTCGTTTATCACGGGTATTACCGAGCCTATTGAGTTTATGTTCCTGTTTGTAAACCCGCTGCTCTACGTTATTCACTCGTTCCTCGACGGCGTAAGCTTCTTTATTGCTGATATTCTTAACATTTCTATTGGTAACACGTTCTCCGGTGGTGTTATCGACTTTACCCTGTTTGGTATTTTGCAAGGTAACGACAAAACAAACTGGCTGCTCGAAATTCCGTTTGGCTGCGTGTGGGCAGTGCTCTACTACGTGCTGTTTAGATGGTACATTACCTTCTTTAACGTTCCTACACCTGGTAGAGGTGCTGAGGGCGACGACGATGCCGCGCAGGCTGCTGCAGCGCCAACTTCGAGAAGTGAGCTTCACGACATTTCGATGCAAATTATCGAAGCACTTGGTGGTGCTGAAAACATCGAAGACATTGACGCCTGCATTACGCGTTTGCGCGTGAGTACTAAAGACGCAAGCGCTGTTAATCGCGACAAGCTTATGCAGCTTGGTGCTACTGGCGTGCTTGAAGTTTCTGGTGGTATTCAGGCTATTTTTGGTGCTAAGGCCGTTATTTATAAAAATGCCATTGCCGAAATTTTAGGCGTTGAAGACTAGTACTAGGCACACCTAAGCTGTGTGGCGTAGGGTTTGTGCGATGTAAAAGCACACGGTAACGCATTTTGTGCGCGCATGAGCAGCTGCTTGTGCGCGCACATTTTTGTGGTGTGCGGTATTTCGCACCTATTATGCGTTTTTTCGTGTTCACCCGCGCCGTGCCCGAGCTCGGTTTTCAAAATGTCGCGCAAAAACATGAAACTGTCAGGGGTGGGCGAGCGGCGCGGCTCACAAATTCGCTTTTTTGGATGCTTTAGAACCGAAATGTCGCGCAAAAACATTAAACTGTCAGGGGTATGTGCTCCAAAATGTGCCCTGCAGCGTAAAAATCGCGTGGACACCCCTGACACATTCGGTATTTCGCGCGACATTTTGCATTTTGAATCCGTTCTGAGGCAGCAAATCACTCCGCAGCGTCGCTGCACCCCTGACAGATTCGGTATTTTGCGCGACATTTTGGATTTGTAGGTTGGCATATTGGCAAGGCTGCACGCTACAAACCCGCGCGCATAAGGAGACAGCAATTTTTCGGCCAAAAAAACGCCGGAAAAATTTTTGATGCTTGAACTATGCTACGTAGCGTAGTGTGTACTCACCTTTCACATTAACGCGTGTTTTACGCGCCGCGCGCTATTAGCGCACGTAAATGGCGGAGTTTAGGCGATCTTTATAGCACATATACACCACAATGCACAATGGCACGATAAATAATATCGAGGGATAAAACCAAAATCTATCAACCGCGGTGTATAAATAGCCGCCTAATATTGGCGCCGTCGACATGCCAATGTCGAGTCCCAAGTAAAACGTGGAGCTAGCAAGCCCTTGTTCAGACGTGGGCGCAAGCATCATGGCGGTAGACTGGTTTATTGAGTAAATAACGCCATAGCCAACCGATAGCAGTGCCGCGCAAACAATCATCATAAACGTGTTAACCATAAACGCCATGCCAATAAGGAAGAGCGCACTTGCAAGCAGGCATTTCCAAAACCATTTTCCGTATGGGACGGTGTCGAAGTAGCGTTTGAGCGTCATGCGGATAATGAGTAGCACAATTGCATACACCACAAAAAAGTAGCCAACTGCAACGTTTAGGTGGCCTTCCTGCACGTAAAGCAAGATGTCGGCCTGCGTGGCAAAGTAGGGGATTGAAAACAGGAGCATAAGCAGGCTGATGGGGAACGCGTTTTTTTGCAAGATGCGGATATGGCGAAGAGCGTTAAGTCCTGCACGCAGGCGCGCGCATGCAGACTGGGATGCTTGTGCCGGCTGGGATGGTTGTGCCGGCTGGGATGGTTGTGCTGGTGCTACGTTGACAGGACGCGCGTGATCGCTCACAAATTGAATGCTTATAAGCATGGCAACTGCCGACATGCCTGCGAGCGCCAAGCACGGACGGTATCCAATGTACGATACCAAATTCATTGAACACGCAGGTGCAACGGCCATAGCGAGCGCATTCATAAGCCCGTAAAAGCCCATTGCTTCGCCCACGTGCTCGCGCGGAACAAGAAGGCCAAGCCAGGTTGTCATGCACACCGTTGCGAGGACAAAGCCGCAGCCGTTAAGAATGCGAAAAGCGAGCAAAAGATTGCCCTCGGGTGCCCACGCGCAGCCAAACACGCCGAGCGCAATGAGCGCGCCGCCGATGCACGACAGGCGATATTTTGAAAAGTGGTCGGACAAATTACCTGCTACAGGGCGCAAAAAAAGGGAGATAATGCTCATGGAGCCCGTAATAACACCCGCAAAAAGCGCAGTTGTGCCAAGACTTTGGGCAAAGCCGTTGATGAGCGGCGTGACCATCATAATTGAAAACATAAAAAAGAACGAGGCTGCCATAACAAGAATAACGTCTTTTGTGTAAATAGATGGTTTGCTTTTGATGTCGCATTTGGTATCGCAGCAGCTCATAGTGCTCCTTTATGATGTGCGTGGGCGCGTGAAGTGGCGCGTGTGCGTGCGCTTGTGTGTGCGGACGCGCGCGTACCGCGCAAGTTCGTGCATATGTAAAAATGCATTCTACACGCTTGCGCTCATGTTGTACCCCTTTTGTGCTGAGCGGTTTCAAAGGGCACAGTTTGAACAAATTTACCCCGCTGCGCAACAATCTTGCCTGCAAACCTCGCCGTGTAATAACCTTGCGTGCAAAAACGGCCACTGGCAAAAGCCAATGGCCGCATGTGTTGTTATTTACGAGAGCCGTTGCGTTTAAAGGCGAGTAGCGCAGTGGCAATACAAGCGCAGCCTGCTGTTATGAGCAACCAAACAATCTGCTGAGCAAATCCATCTTTCGTTTGTGGAAGCGCCCTCATTGCTGCTTGTTGTGGCGTTTGAGTCTGAGCCTGAGCGTTGTGTGTTTGCGCGCGAGCCTGTGTAGCTGCCATGAGCGCATCGGTGCTTCCGTGTTTACGCTGTTGCGTAGCGGCTGCATGTTCTGTACCTGCAGTTGCGGCAGCTGTAGTAGCACCCTTAGTAGCAGCACCTTCAGCATTTCCAGCTGCTGCGCGTTCTTCAGCACCGGCAGCGTCACGAGCAGCGTTACCAGTAGTACCTGCAGCACCCGCTGCACCTACCGCGCGCGGTTGAGTCGCAACCTCACTAAGCGCATTCTTTGCTGCTTTTGCAGCGTTCCATGCATCAACGTATACGCTGTTATCTTGAACATCAGCGGCATCTACCAGCTTTTTCATCGCCTCAAGCTGCTGCTCATACGCTTTCACACGTGCAGCCGATTTGTCGCGTATGTCTGCATCCTTTGTTGCTACGAGCTTGTCATACATTAGCGAAAAAATATGTTTTGCAACTTGTTTGGTTGTTTGAGTTACCGTAAAATCACCCGCCATTATCGGCAGCGCATATTTTCTGTCCCATGCTTGATAGCTCATGCCCGTGCGTTCGTTATCCGCAAGGCTTATGCGCACAGAATAGCGTGTTACGCCTTTTGGCAGCACGATAGGAGTGCTCGTAAACGTGCCTGGTTTGCCATTTGGTTTGTTCTCCTCAGCAGTCATTTTTTCTTCAGCGGCATCTTTGCCAATAAAGTCTATGCGCTGTTTTGTGCTACTCGCATCGCGCCCCGCAGTGTTAGAAATTTTGAGCAATTTGTTTGTGCTTGTGCCGTTAGTTGCTTTTGTAACTGTTTTTTGCGCATCGCTCGCATCGCGCGAAGGGTCTACAACCGTTTCGTACACGCGTGTTTTGGCGTTATCCGTTTCGGTAAACACTTCTACTTTGTACTGTGCTTTGCTGCCTTCAATATCGCCGGTATAGCCCGTTTTAAATGAAAGCGTTACATCCGAGCCGTGCTCAGGCGCATATGCGTTAAACGTTTTTTCAATACCGTTGTAGCCTTTAAGCGCTTTTGCCGAATCCTTTGGGCCTTGGTCTTTATGCAGGTAAGGGCTGTTATCGTATGCCGCTTCTTCATGCGATGCCCGCGTGCGCGCTTCAGTTAAAAAGAGCATATACTCATTTTCTCTATCAAGCGCCTGCTCACGCAGCCAAATATTATCGTCGAGTGTTGAGTTAATTGTTTCGAGTGGAAATATGCCTTTTTCTGACTTGCGTGCAATAGCAAATTTCCCATTGTCAACGGCGTGCCAGCCGCCAAACTCGGTAATGGTTTTTACTGTTCCTTGGTTAACGCCGGTGTTTTTGCCTAGCGTTTCCCATTGCTTGAGACGCGCATTATTGTCTATTTCTTTTGGCAATACCGTAAGTTTTTGTTCAAGCACGTCGAGCGTGTTATTTGTAAGCGCTGTATTTTTAAACGTTGGGTTTGCTGCAGCATCGGCATCGTCTAGCGTGCGCTGCTGTTGGTTGACCTGTGTGTTTACGCTTGTTTGCGTTTGCTGATTGTTTTCCTGCTTGTTATCCTGCTTAGCCTGTTGCTTGTCTTGCTGCTTGTTTTCTTGAACACGCGCGTTATGTTGCGTTTGGAGCGTGCTTGCATGTGCCTGCGAAACGAGCGGCATTGGCGCGCACAGCGTTGTGCCAACAAGGGCAAGTGCAGCGTATATTGCTGCTTTGCGCGCAGACGGGGTAGTGTTGTTATGTGGTGCAGCCAAAGTAATTTGGCGCGCATGAGCGGGTACGTATATGTCAATGGTACGTGGCATAGTGCGTAGTCTCCTTATCGTGCGTAAGATGGTTACAAGAGCTTTCTTTATACCCAAGCTGAAAATTTTCTGTAAGCATTCATAACATGCACAAAAATTGCCCCTTAAGGCACATGTGCCAGCTGAGCAAAAATGCTTCAACGCTCCTACCTGCGTAAATGCAAAACGCACTTTTTTGCGGCGGGCTTCAGCGCGCCAGAGCGAGGCCGAAACGCGTGTCAAAGTGGGGTATTTTTCTAATATCGATCAACTTTTTTTGTAAGCAGCTTATTAGCTAGCTGCGCCCGCAGTGGAAACAATAGTTATAAGCGGCAGAAAGTTTACTATATAAACCATAAAAACGAGGTGAGAGGCAGTATTGTTAGCACAAAGGAAACTTTATTTATTTTTCGGGCGATTTTTTGGCTGAGATTGTACAAAAACCCTACTTTGACACGAGACTAACCGAGCCTGAAGGCACATCTGGCACGCCTTGCTTGGCGGCATTTTTCATTTGTGCAGGTAGCGCGTTTGTTAACTTGTTTAACCAAGTGGCCCGGCGAGCACATTTGAGCGATTTTGGGCTCCAGCCTCGTGTCAAAGTAGGGTTTTTGTCCAATATTACTCAATATTTTTGCCGAAAAATTGATTTCACGCCCGCGCGCGATTTTGGGAATTTATGTTCTTCATTAAAACGCACTGCCTGGCAACAGCCAGGCAGTGCACTCATTGCTTTTTGTGGAATGGGCGTTAATGCAATACGTTCATGAACGTTAGCGCGCAAGTGAACCCATCGGATCCCACGGTTCAAGTACGGTGGCTTCTTCGTGTTCAAAGGTGTCGCGCTGCTCTTGGGTGAGATATTTTTTATCAACAACTACCTGATACACATACTCATCAAACCAGGCATCGCTCAAGGTATCAAAGCCGTCGCGGCCGTGATCTTTACCCCAGCTGTTTTCAACTTTCCACATAACAGGCTTTTTGTTGGCGTCAAAACGCACGCCCTCGAGCACCATTGCATGTGTCATCAGCGATTCGCCGTAATCAAGACGCGTAGCTTTATCCATGCTTTGTTCAATTTCAAATCCAAACAGCGCATCTACATCAAGTGCCGCCAAGTCCATCATGCCTTCATCGCGCAAGTACGATTGTGCAACGTCGCAGCCAAACCACACGGGCAAATTATCCGAAAGCTGAGCGATGGCAACACGTTTAAGCTCGGCAGGTTCAAGATTGAGGTAGCGCACGCCGTGGTCTTCCCACACGTTGCCCAAACGGCTTACGGTATAGGTGTGACCAAAGGGTTTATCAGCTGTTGGTGCAGAGATAAGCGAAATATAATCGTCGAGGTTCATGCCTACGGCTTCATCAAAGAATTGCTGCGGGGTATAGGTGCCAGTAAGTACCAATTTGTCGTTTTTGTCGCGAAGACGCACGTCAAACGATGCAGGTGGTTCACCAAGTGAAATAACAAGCAGGTGGTACACGTTGTCCATCATGCCTTTTTTCATGTTCAAAAGCTCGTCAATTGAACTTCCCTTAGCATGTGCTTCGCGCAGGCGAGCAGCGCAGCTGCGCAGGTAGCGGGTAAGATAGCGATCCATATCGGACGTGTTGCATGAGTTGGCAGTTTCGGGCATGCTTGCCTTGGGGCACACACCATACTTTTTAACTAAACTTTTGAACATGTCCCACTGACCGCCGTCGCCTACGGGTGCATCAAGCAAAAAGCTTACCAGTCTGCCATGAACATCTTCATCGAGCGTGTCGAGAATGTTCTCCAAAAACCAGTTGCTTTTTTCCATTTTGTCCCAAAATAGGGGATATACCTGCGAAAGTTCAAATGTTTTAAGATTGAACTTTTTGATGATGCGGTAGCGCATCGTGTTGAGTGATGCAAACATCCAGCAGCGACCCGAGCGTTGCTGATTGCAGCGATCGCCTTGCGTAACCTCAATGTCAAAATCGAGCGTATTCTGTGCAACGCCCTCGGGCACGCGCGCTGCTTTGCGAATGCCGCATGAACTTGCTGCATTTTTTGCAACGGTAAGGGCTCTATCAGCGTCAAAGCGCTTTTGCGCTGCTGTTACATCGCTTGTGGTAATACTACGCATGGTGTCCATAAAACTCCGTTCTTTCGTGTCTGTGTACTGTAGCGTGATACAACCTTACCATGCAATATGAAAGCTGTGTTATCAGTTGGCAAAATTAAACGTAATGGTAACGACTTGTGCTACACTTCACCTACTGTAAGGTTACTATTTGTGCACGTACGTACATATGCAAATGCTGCATATGGTGCACAAAAGCTCATAGCAGCTCAAGCATGTTGTGGTTGTTTGAACTGCGGAAAGGCGACTCATGAAAATTCTTTATAACGATGGCCACGTCGCAGAATGTTCACAAGAAGAACAAACTCACACCATTCGCCATTCGTGTGCGCACCTGCTGGCTCAAGCAGTAAAGCGCTTGTATCCCAACACCCACTTTGCCTACGGTCCAGCTACCGAAAACGGCTTTTATTATGATATGTCGTTTGGCGAGGGTGTAAAAATTAGCGAAGACGATTTGCCCGCTATCGAAGCCGAAATGAAAAAAATCGCAAAAGAAAATCTTAAGGTTGAAACATTTGAACTTCCGCGTGCCGAGGCAATCGCATTTTTGAACGAGCGTGGCGAGCGGTTCAAAGTTGAACACATTGCCGATTTTCCTGAGTCGACCCGTCTTACCTTTTATAAGCAGGGCGAATACGTTGATATGTGCACCGGTCCGCACGTGTGCTACACCTCTAAGCTGCGCGCGTTCAAGTTAACGGGTATTTCGGGCGCGTACTGGAAAGCAAATAGTGACAACGAAATGCTTACGCGTATTAGCGGCGTTGCGTTTGACACCAAAGAAGAACTTGCTGAATACGAGCGTCTTATAGCCGAAGCTGAAAAGCGCGATCACCGCAAAATTGGTAAGGAAATGGATTTGTTCATGCTTAACGAAGCTGGTCCGGGCTTCCCGTTTTGGCTTCCTAATGGTATGCGCATTCGCAATGAACTTATGAAGTACTGGCAAGAAATGCAAGATCAGTACGGTTATGAACAAATTCAAACGCCTATTATTTTGTCGCGTAAATTGTGGGAAACCTCAGGTCACTGGGATCACTACAAAGAAAATATGTACACAACTGTTATCGACGACGAAGACTTTGCAATTAAGCCGATGAACTGCCCGGGTGCGTGTTTGGTGTACATGAGCAAGCCGCGCTCTTATCGCGATTTGCCCCTTAAGCTGGCAGAAGCTGGTCTCGACCACCGCCACGAGCTTAAAGGTACCCTGCACGGTTTGTTCCGTGTGCGCGAATTTACGCAAGACGATGCGCACTTGTTTATTCGTCCCGACCAAATTTGTGACGAGGTACGCGAAGTTACCGAGCTCATTTCTGCGTATTACAAGCAGTTTGGTTTCCCATACAAAGTTGAACTTTCTACGCGCCCCGAAAATTCGATGGGCTCCGATGAAGATTGGGCAACTGCTGAAGCCGGTTTGCGCGATGCGCTTGAGACAATGGGTCTTGATTACACCATTAACGAGGGTGACGGTGCATTTTACGGTCCTAAAATCGACTTCCACCTTAAGGATTGTTTGGGACGCACCTGGCAATGCGGTACCATTCAGCTCGACTTCCAATTCCCGCACAACTTTAACCTTGAATACGTTGATAGCGATGGCCAAAAGAAGCGCCCAATTATGATTCACCGCGCTGGCTTTGGTTCGTTTGAGCGCTTTATTGGTATGCTTATTGAGCAATACGAAGGAAAATTCCCCGTTTGGCTTGCTCCGCTGCAGGTAAAAGTGTTGCCTGTGTCCGAAAAAACGCGTGATTACGCGCGCGAGCTCACGCAAAAACTGCTCAAGCTTAAAATTAGAGTAAAGCTCGACGATCGTGACGAAAAAATTGGCTATAAAATTCGCGAAGCACGCTCAATCGATCGCGTGCCTTACATGCTTATTGTGGGCGAACAGGAGGCGCAAGCAGGCAATATTTCTGTGCGCGACCGCTCCAACACTACTACGCAATATGCGTTTGACGATTTTGTTGCCCTGCTTCAACGTCAAATTGCCGCGCGTAAAGACGATTAGTTTGTAGCGCGTGGCGCCCCATATGGGCGCTCATCTCCGCGGCAGCTACGTGCAGCTACGTGCAGCTACGTGCAGCTACGTGCGCGGGTTATTCTCCGCAGGGTATTCTCATCTTGCGGATAGTACGTTTACATGAAACCGAGTGCGCTGCGCAAACGGCGCACTCGGTGCTGTATACCACGGCAGCTCTCATACGCATGTTAGTTCATCTACGCATGACCGCTGCGTTATGCATTGCAATTTCTTTACTATCTTTTCAATATCCTCTCGTAAGAATCGAAGTAATTATGGCGTCTACCAGCAACAATCGTCCCACCCCAGCATCCACACCAAAGCCAACAGCACAGCTCACACCAAAGCCAACAGCACAGCAAATGTGCGCCTGTGCAAAGCGCGTGTTGAGCAATCTTGATGCAACACAAGCCGCGCGCGAGGCGCTCTATAAGGAGTTTCACAACCATCCTGAGCTGGCATTTTTGGAAGAGTGGACATCGCAGCGCATTTTTAACGACCTAACTTCTGCCAACATTGAGGTTGTGCGCATTGGCAAAACGGGGCTTGTTGCACGCATTAAAAATGGCGATGGTCCTTGCGTGTGCATGCGCGCCGACATCGACGGTCTTCCCGTTAAAGAGGCGTCCGGAAAGCCGTATGCATCTACGTTTACCATGACCGACCCTGCAAGCGGTGCCACTGTTCCTATGACGCACGCCTGCGGTCACGACTTTCACATTATGAGTTTGCTTTCGGCACTGCATGCGTTTGCCGCTCACAAAGACGCGTGGCACGGCACGTTTATGGGCGTGTTTCAGCCGGCAGAAGAGGTTGGCCAAGGTGCGCTTTCACTCATTCGCGAAGGGCTTTGTACGCAGTTTGAGAAGCCCGACGTGTATTTGGGTCAGCATGTTATGCCCACGCTGCCTTCTGGCTGTGTTGCAACAAAGGTGGGGCCATTTTTCTCGGCCGCATATTCCATCCGCATTACGCTTCACGGTAAAGGTTCCCACGGTAGCATGCCCGAACTTGGTATCGACCCTGTGGTACTTGCCGCAAGTGTTATTATGCGCCTGCAAACCATTGTGTCGCGCGAGATGCCTTCAGACGAGCGCGTTGTGCTTACGATTGGCTCTGTTTCGGCAGGTAGCAAGGCAAATATCATACCCGATACCGCCGTGTTGCTGCTCAACACGCGCACTTATAATGCACAGCTCGAAAAACGTCTTTTTGCGGCGATTGAGCGCATTGTGCGTGCGGAATGTGACGCTGCAGGGTGCACGCAGCCGCCTGATATTGAATATTTTGATAGAGGCCCTCTTACCAGCAACGATGCTCAAACCACGCCGCGCGTGCAAGAAGCGTTTGCGGCATGTTTTGGTGAACACGCGCTTTTGGGTGAGCCGCAAAGTGTGTCTGAAGACTTTTCGTACATCCCCGATGAGTGGGGCTGCCCGTACACGTTTTGGACGTTGGGTGGCTTTGCCGATGTGGCTCATGCCCCCGCAAATCATAGTCCGTTCTTTACGCCCGATTTGCAGCCAACGCTTAATTGCGGTGTGAGCGCCGTAGTGGTGGCCGCGTCAGCGTGGCTGGCTTCTTAGGTTACCTGGGGTTTTACCTGCGGGCTCTTAGTCTGCTTGTGTGAGGCTGTTTGTGTGAGCCTGGTAGCATAAGCCTGTGGCTTTCTGACTTGTCCGTTTTTATGTTTTACGTTTACTAAAGGAGCGTTATGAGTTTGGTTGCAAAAGTGCACGAACCCACGCCAGCTGCGGTTGTACGCGAGCTGCTTAATAGGGCACATACCGAATATTACGCCGACGATGCCGATTGTTTTATTGATTATTACGATGCTTCACCTGTGCACGCTGCACCTGTAACCGCGCCAGCGCCTGACGCAGCTCAACCTGCGCCCGCACAAGCCGATCCCGCTCGCGTTATCGTTATCGTGCACGGCGGCTACTGGCGCCAAGACATCGACGTTCATCGCCGTCTTGATGTTGCAAAATGGCTGATAGATAGGGGAGAAACGGTTGCGTGCGTTGAGTATCGTCGTGGCGCGCATGCTCCTTGGCCACAGCCTCTCTCAGACGTTCGCTGTGCCATTGCAGCTATTCGCGCTCGCTATCCGCACGCGCAGCTTGTCGCGCTTGGCCATTCGGTTGGCGGCGGTCTTGTGCTTCTTTCTGCAAACGATTTTGATGTGGTGGTTGCGCTTGCGCCCGTTACCAACGCTGCCCGTGTGTATAACGAGGGTAAGGGCGATGATGCCGCAAAAGTGTATTTTGGCGAGGATGCAACGCCCAATTTGCTCATGAGTGCGTCGCCGTTTTATCAACCCGCTGTTCAGGTGCCCTGCCTTATTGTGCACGGTGCGCAAGACCCCGAGATTTCGCTTACGCACACGCTCGATTATTTGCAAAATCCGCAGCATTTTGGGCATGTTGATGCACAGATTCTTGCGAGTTGCGATCATATGGATCTGGTCGATCCGGCTTGCGAATTTTGGCCATCTACCTGGTCGTGGATTAATACGCATACGTCTGCCGCACGCTCGTAAAGCACCTTGTTTTGCGCGTGTTTGGGAGCACTTCTTTGTACCTGCGTAAGTGTAAAGGTTTTGCTCAGGCTGTCTGCTTTACTTGTGTGTGGTTACGCATATGTGTGCCTACGTTTACCTGTGCCTTATGCCGTTTTTTGTGCAATAACATATAAGTTTGAGCGATTGTCTTTGCCATCAGCATACCAATGTGTGCAATACGAAAGTTGCGATACACCTGCTATAAGCTGCAGCGCTTCTGTTTCGGTAAAGCTGTGAGCATAGCGCATAACGCCTTGCGTGTGTTTCCACCCAAGCATAAAATCGTTGGGCTCAAAATCTTCGGCGTTAAGCAGAGGTTTGTTAGCTGCACTGCCTTTTACACCGCCCTCTACATCGCCTTTTGCACTGCCTTTTACACCGCCCTCTACATCGCCTTTTGCACTGCCTTTTACACTGCCTTCTGCACCGCTTTCTGCACGTGCTGTAAGTGCCTCAAACGCGTGCATAGTTTCGCGCGCTGCTTTTGCGGCTCCTTGCGCGCTTTGTGCAAAGCACCAAAACGAAAGTATCATAACGCCGCCCGGTTTTATCTGTGCGCAAAGCTCTGCAAGCACGTGTGCCCGCAACGCAGCGCTTGGTATGTGGTGCATAAAACCAAAGCACACGAGCATATCAGCCTGGTGCGTAAGGCAAGGAAGCGCCGGCGTGCCTTCAAGCGCGCAGCTCAGAATATCGTGTGTGTAGAGTGTTATGTGTGGCACGGCTTGTTTTTCCGCATCGCGCATTGCCACATCGCCCATAGCCGCTATTCCGCGTGCGGTAAGTTCGGGCTGCTTATCTATGCCAATGTATAAAAACGTATTACTCTGCGGCGCTGGTGTATTGTGCGACGCGTTTTTTGTAGGGGTAGCTGTTTGCATATACGCACAAAGAAAATGCAAAAAACGCAGGTTGCCACATGCTACATCAATGCAGCAAAATGGCTGTGTGGTGGTTTTGCCTGCCGCGCCCGTGGTTGCGTCCGCACCAGCATCCGCACCAGCGTCTGCATCACTATCCGCACCATAGCCGCCGCCCGCGTTGCACCCGGTACGCGTTCCAAACGGCGGCAGCGCATGTGCACGTAGATAGTCGATCGCCTCATGCCAGCCGTCCCACGGCTGTTTGCGGCTATCCGAAAACGACTGCGCTTCATGCGCATAAAATTCGCTCGTGAGTTCAATGAGCGTTTGTATGGTTGTTTTCTTCACCGACTATCAATCTTTCTGCAATGGGGGATATGTGCGCTTACATGCGCTACACTAACACTATGACTACTACACCAGATTACATATATCATACCACGCCAACTATCGACACGGTTTTGCGCAAACTCATCGCGCACGTGGCGCAGGTGGGCGTGCTCTCTGCTTCTGAGCTCAACTCGTTTTTAAACGCGTGCAATCAGGGCATTACGAGCGACGCCGATCACACGTCAAAAAAACAGCTTATACCACGCTATATGGAAATTAAATATTACGATCCTGCGCGCTGGGAATCCTGGCAGATAACGCCGCAGCTCGAACGCGATCTTTTGCAAACACTGCGCATAAAGCCGCGCCGCACAGCGTCGGGTGTTGCAACAATAACCATTCTTACAAAGCCGTGGCCGTGCAGCTCAAATTGCATTTTTTGCCCGAATGATATTCGCATGCCAAAAAGTTACATGGCAAATGAGCCCGCCTGCCAGCGTGCTGAGCAGTGTTTATTCGACCCATTTTTGCAAACAAGTTTGCGTTTGCAAGCGCTTATGAATATGGGTCATCCTACCGATAAAATTGAAATCATTATTTTGGGTGGCACGTGGAGCGACTACCCCAAGGCATACCAAATGTGGTTTGTGCGCGAGGTATTTAGGGCGCTTAACTGCGGCTATGCAAGTACCGATGAGCGGCGTGCGTGCGCGCAGGTATATCAAGAGTGCGGGCTTGTGCTTGATGCTAAGGTGCGTGCCGAGCAGTACACCAGCTTGCAGGCGGCTATCGACAAGGGCGATACCTCGTATAACGATGCGTTTTATGCAAGCTATGCGGCAAGCCCCTCGTGGCGGCAGCTTGCCTTGCATCAGGTGGCAACGCTTGATGATGTTGCGCATGAGCAGCACATAAACGAAAGTTCGCACCATCGTGTGGTTGGTCTTGTTATCGAAACAAGGCCCGACACTATAACAGCTGATAACCTTCGTCTTATGCGCGCGCTTGGCGCAACAAAAGTGCAGATGGGTATTCAGGTGCTCAACCAGCACATTCGCAGCATTAATCATCGTCGGGGCACGCGCGAGGACATCGACCGCGCGTTTGCGCTGCTGCGGCTGTTTGGCTTTAAAATTCACGTGCATGCTATGGTAAATCTTATGGGTTCAACACCTGCTCTCGATAAGGCCGATTTTCGCGAGCTTGTTTCGGATGCGCGCTATCTTCCCGACGAAGTTAAGCTCTATCCGTGTGTGCTTGTATCGTCTGCGCACTTATGTCGCTGTTTTCAAACGCAGGCATGGCAGGCATATACCCCCGAAGAATTGGTAGATGTGCTGGTAGACGACGTGCTTCAAACGCCTGCGTATACCCGTATTTCTCGTATGATTCGCGACATTGCATCAAGCGATATTGTGGCAGGCAATAAAAAACCAAACTTGCGGCAGCTGGTTGAAACCACTATTGCTGCGCGCTGTGCAGTCTCGTCGCAGGGTCGTGTGCGCGAAATTCGCATGCGTGAAATTGCTGGTAGCGCCCTTAATCCCGCGTCGCTTCGCATGGATGTGATTCCTTTTACAACGGCAGTGTCACAGGAGTATTTTTTGCAATGGGTTGATAAAGACTATCACATTGCAGGCTTTTTGCGTCTTTCTCTGCCGTTTGAGCATGCGTTGCGTACGTACGGAAACGCGCAAGGAAATGCGGCTGCGGCTGCAGCTACGGATACAGCTATGGCTGCGGGCGCGGCGATGAGTGCGACGGTGGGCGCAGCGCAACCAAGCGCGGCGCTGCCCATCCATGAGGGTGAAGCAATGATTCGCGAGGTACATGTGTATGGTACGGTGGCACGCGTCACGCAGGACGATGCCGGAAATGCTCAGCACCATGGATTAGGAAAGCAGCTTGTGCAGCGTGCAAAAGAAATTGCACGCGCGCACGGGTATACAAAAATAAATGTTATATCGGCGGTTGGAACGCGAAATTACTATCGTATGCTGGGTTTTTATGATAATGGCCTGTATCAGCAGGCGCTTTTATTGCAGGATGACAGCAGCGACAACAACTATGACGCAGCTCATACAGTAGCCCAAGCGGCGCATTAACAGCAGCATATTACGCCACGCATTACCGGCGGCGCATTACCGCGCATCTGTGGTGCAGCGTTCCTAACATTCACCAATGAAGAAAACCTAAGTGTAGTTTATGAGATTTTGTGATTTGTATTGTATAAGTCTTGCGTTGTGGGTATTATCTACATAGTTGCAAAACCACGTAGTACGTGCACTACATACTTTCATGCACTCCGTACCGCGCGGCCTTTGCACTCTTTGGTTTGTTTGGAACTGTGCGCGTTTTTGCGCATGCATAAGGAGGTTAACATTATGACCCTTAAGCCTTTGGCCGACCGCGTTTTGGTAAAGCCGGCTCCTAAAGAGGAAAGAACTTCAACCGGTTTGTATATTTCAAGTGGAGCACAAGAAAAACCCCAGCGTGGCGAGGTTGTTGCTGTTGGCGCAGGTAAGCTCAATGATAAGGGCGAGCGCATTGCACTCGACGTACATGTGGGCGACCAAGTGTATTACGGCAAGTTTGGTGGCAACGAAGTTAAGATTGACGGCGAAACGTATTTGCTGCTTCGTGCCGACGACATTTACGCTATTTTGTGCGACTAGTGCTTACCTGCTTCGCACGTTAATTTTGACATACAGGCAGGTACATGCATGTGCCTGGTATAAGAAAGGTTTATTATGGCTAAAGATATTATGTTTGGCACCGATGCTCGCACAAAGCTTGCTCACGGTGTAAATGTATTGGCAGATACAGTAACCACCACCCTGGGACCTAAAGGTCGCTATGTTGCATTGCAGCGTTCGTACGGTGCTCCCGTTATTTCCAACGACGGCGTTACCGTTGCAAAAGAGGTTGAGCTCAAAGACCCAATCGAAAACATGGGTGCTCAGCTTGTTAAAGAAGTTGCCACTAAAACAAACGACACGGTAGGCGACGGTACTACCACCGCAACCCTTTTGGCGCAGGTTATCGTAAACGAAGGCCTTCGCAACGTTGCTGCAGGTGCAAACCCCATTGCTATTCGTCGCGGTATTAACAAGGCAGTTACTGCTGCTGTTGACGCTATGAAGAGTGCTTCTAAGGCAGTATCCACCAAAGAGCAAATTGCTTCTGTTGGTACTATTTCGGCTGTTGATCCAGAAATTGGTAGCAAAATTGCCGACGCTATGGAAACCGTTGGTAAAGACGGCGTTATTACCGTAGAAGACTCGCAAACCTTTGGTATCGACATCGATACTGTTGAAGGTATGCAGTTTGATAAGGGCTACATTTCACCTTACTTTGCAACCAATAACGACACCATGACGGCCGAGCTCAAGAATCCATACATCCTCATGACCGATCAGAAGATTTCTAACATTCAAGACATTCTTCCTGTTCTTGAGGGCATTCAGAAGAGCGGCTCTCCTTTGCTCATTATTGCCGAAGATGTAGATGGCGAAGCACTTGCAACGCTCATCCTCAACAAACTTCGTGGCACGCTCAACGTATGCGCTGTTAAAGCTCCTGGCTATGGCGATCGTCGTAAGCGCATGCTCGAGGACATTGCGGTTCTTACCGCTGGCCAGGCTGCTATGAAGGAGCTTGGTATTGAGCTTACCGATGTTACTGCCGAAATGCTCGGTCGTGCAAAATCGGTAAAGATTACCAAAGACAACACAACCATCGTTGATGGTGCTGGCGACAAAGCAGCTATTGCTGAGCGCGTTGCTCAAATTGAAAACGAGATTGAAAACACAACCTCCGACTTCGACAAAGAAAAGCTTCAAGAGCGTAAAGCTAAACTCAGCGGTGGCGTAGCTGTTATTAAAGTCGGTGCTGCAACTGAGGCTGAGCTTAAGGAAATTAAGAGCCGTATTGAAGATGCACTTCAGGCAACGCGTGCAGCTGTTGAAGAAGGCATTGTTGCTGGTGGTGGTGTTGCATTCTTGCAGGCAGCACAAGCGCTCGACGCGGTACAAACCGACGACGCCGACGAAAAGCTTGGTGTAGAAATCATCCGCAAGGCACTTATTGCTCCTGTTAAGAAGATCGCTGCAAATGCCGGTTATGAAGGCTCCGTTGTCGTAGAAAAGATTAACAACCTTCCTGCTGGTCAGGGTCTTAACTCTGCAAACGGCGAGTGGGGCGACATGATTCAGATGGGCGTGCTCGATCCAGTTAAGGTAACCCGTGTTACCCTGCAAAATGCTTCATCGGTTGCATCGCTTATCCTCATTACCGAGGCAACTATTTCCGATGAGCCAAAAGACACCTCCATCGAAGAGGCTATCTCACGCGCTGCATCTGCAGGTAACCAAGGCGGTATGTACTAATCTGCACTAATCTGCACTAATGTGCACTAATGTGCACTAATGTGTACTAATCTGCACTAATCGTGAGCGCATAGTTTGCTGATGCGGCTGTGAAACTAGCCGCAGTGCAGCATAGAACTGGCATACGTGCAAGGAGCACATATGATCTTTTGGGGTCATATGTGCTTTTTTTTACATGTATCCTGCACACGGTAACTTTCGCCTGGCTCTAGTAGCAAAACCGCAGCAATTTGAGGTACCATTATGAGGTGATTTGTAAGGAAATCACAGAACGTGTATCTACTCGTGCAAAAAGGAGAGGTTTTGTACGTAGAACAAAGGAGAGGTGTCAATGAGTGATAAGCGCGATATGCTTGATGAGCTCATTGATATACGGCAAGATTGGGCAGCGCTATCAAACCCCCTTTCTACCATTACTAAGGTAATGACGGGGCAGGCAGAGCCTCAGACGCCCTACAATCCATCGGATTATAAGGAGCGCCCGCGCGTAAACTCAATGTTTTGTCTTAACGTGTGTGCAGCTTCAACCGAAAAAAACGATGACATACCCCTGCCTACGACCACTACCTGCAGCGCGTGCATGGCGGTGTGCCCGGTTGATGCCATTACCATTGAAGGCACCACGGTGCGCGTGTCAGACGATTGCCGCATGTGCGGGCTGTGCACGATGGTGTGTCCTACCGAAACATTTTTGGTTCAGCGCTTGATGGCAAAATCGCTGTACGACAGCATTGCGCGCGCTGCCAGTATGTTCGAAACTTGTTATGTTACCTGCACTCGTGCGCTTGGCCGAAAACCTTATGATAACGAAATTGTGTTGCCGTGTGTTGGCGCTGTTCCGCGCGACGTGTGGATAGCGTTGCTTGCGGAGTATTCAAACATTAGCGTGTTTTTGCCGCTTGGTGTATGTGATAGGTGTAAAACCACAACGGGCGAAGAAGCCTATTGTAACGAAATTGGTGCTGCTGAGGAGTTTATGGACAGCTCCCTTGGCATGGAAGTAGATGCAAAGTCGCTTTCTCACGAGCTTTCACGTGCATTTAAGCGCCAGGAGTTTATGGGCGATGTGGCGCGAGCCGGGCAAAGTTTGCTTGCTGCGCAAAACCCCGTTATTGCGGGCGTGCAAGCTGTTACAAAAAAGCTGCAACAGCATTCAAACGAGCTTTACGAGCTGCAATGTACGCTCGAAAATGCCCTGGGCGATAGTACCACATCGCACACGCGGCGCATTTTAACCCAAAAACGCAAGCTTCTACTTGGTGTTATTCAAAAAAATCCCGCGCTTGCAAATCGTTGTAGCGAAAGTATGCAGGTACCTGTGTGCAATCAAACGGCATGTACGGCGTGTTTGGCGTGTGTGCGCGTGTGCCCCGAGCACGCATGCAATATTGACGAGCATGGTCGCTTTAGTGTTGAAGGCGCGTATTGTTTGAATTGCTCGGCCTGTGCCATTATTTGTCCCGAACAATGCCTCGAGATGAAGCCGGGCGACGTGCAGGAGCTTGTGGTGCGCGACCCCGAAGCCGAGCGGCTTAAACGCCAAAAGGCCCTGCGCCAGCAGCATGTGCGCGAGGTTAAAACTAAGGGCAAACAAGTTGTAAACGCTGTGCTAAACTCTATTTCACATATGGATGATGAGTAAACACATGCATACTAACTAACAGTATGCATACTAACTAGAGTAATAACCAGAGGAGCTGAGAAGTTTGTCGCTATCGATTGGTATTGTAGGACTTCCAAATGTTGGTAAATCAACGCTGTTTACCGCACTTACAAAACAAGGTGGATTAGCTGCAAATTATCCGTTTGCAACCATCGATCCTAATGTGGGCATTGTGCGTGTTCCCGATGAGCGTCTGCAAAAACTTGCCGACATCGTGCACCCCGCGCGTGTTGTGCCTGCTACCGTAGAATTTGTGGATATTGCAGGTTTGGTAAAGGGCGCAAATAAGGGCGAGGGGCTCGGCAACCAATTTTTGGCAAATATTCGCCAATGCGATGCTATTTGCGAAGTGGTGCGCTACTTTAAAGACCCCGACGTTATGCATGTTGAAGGCTCCATTAACCCTGATAACGACGTTGAAACAATTAATACGGAGCTTGTGCTCGCCGATTTGGCTACCCTTGAACGTGCAATACCAAAGCTCGAAAAAGAAGCTAAGCGCGATAAGGAATCGGCGCCACGCCTTGCTATTGCGCAACGTCTGCAGGCATGGCTTAACGATGGTAATCGTGCAGCTACGCTTGATATGTCAGAAGATGAGCGTGCAGCTGCGCACGATTTGTTCTTGCTTACACTAAAGCCAATGATTTATGTTGCTAACTGCGACGAAGACCAGTTAAACGACACGATAACAATTGATGATGAGCCTGCGATTCCTATTTGTGCGCAGGTAGAAAGCGAACTTATCGATTTGAGCGACGACGAGGCGGCCGAGTATTTGGAGTCGCTTGGGCTTGAGCACTCAGGCCTTGAAAATCTCATTCGTGCTGCTTATAAGGTGCTTGGGCTCCAAAGTTTCTTTACGGCAGGTCCAAAGGAAGTACGCGCGTGGACAACACGTATTGGCGCATGCGCGCCTGAGGCTGCAGGCGTTATTCACAGCGATTTTGAACGTGGATTTATTAAAGCCGAAACAATTTCGTACAACGATTATGTTACGCTTGGCGGCGAGGCACAAGCGCGCGAAGCAGGTAAATTGCGTATCGAGGGTAAAGACTACGTGGTTGCTGACGGCGATATTATGGTATTTCGTTTTAACGTGTAACACGCAGCCGTGTGTGCGCGTTGCGTGTAATAAGGCTGGTAAAAAAGCTGATGAGCGGCATTGTCGTCCATCAGCTTTTTTGTTCGTGAGTGGGAGTACGAGTGGCTGCCGTATGCAAGCTTCCTTAGGCAACGTCCTTGCCAACCAGCACAACGACATCGGTGCCGCTGTTGTACTGACCGTTATTTGGCTGCGGCTTTGTGGTAATACCCAGCGTTTTTGCAACGCCGCGTGCCTTTGCCTGCGCGCCTTCGTTATAGAGCACAATCGATTTTGCAAGCTGTTTTCGCGCATTGCCAGGGTTTGGGCTAAAGCCGCGCTTTACCAAAATGTCCGACTTCTCGCGCGCAACGCCTGCTCTACCAGCGGCGTTAAGCACGGCAACGGTCCCTTCAAACTGCTCTTTTTCGGCATCGCCACCGTCTCCATCAGCCGGCGTACCGTCGTTGCTGCTCGATATGCCAACCGAGCCCGCAATACCCGTTGCAGTATTTTCTTTGTCGTTGTCAAATGGCGGCAAGCCCTTATCAACACGGTCAATCATAACGCGCCATTTTTCGGTATCAAGAATCTCAAACCACGTTTTGTTAATGTATTTTGAGGTAGTGGGGCATAAGCCTGAGTAAATATCGTTTGTAATATCCATGCCGGCAAACTTGGTGCCCAGCGTAATAATATCGCTTACGCTCATATCAGTTGTTACATAATTTGCCATCGTGGTAACGCTGTTGGCAATGCCTGCAGGCCCTGATGCGAGCACCTTTTTGAGTACTGCGCCAATAAGCATGCGCTGGTTTGCTGCGCGGTACACGTCACCGTCGCCATACTTGTCGTACGCATGGCGCGAACGGCCAAGCAGCGCTGCTGTGTGACCATCCAGGTGCTGCTTTCCTGCCGGGAGATTTACCTTTGTATAGTTTGGATCTTTTACCGGTATTGGCAAATCGACATCAACACCGCCAATTGAGTCTACAACGTGCGCAAAACCGTCCATATCAATTTCGGTATAGTGCGAAATTTTTACGCCGGCAAATTTCGAAATAACTTCGGTTGCATAGGCAGCGCCGCCTACCGAATATGCCGCATTTATTTTTTGTTTCCCGTGTTTGCCCAGGTCTACATAGGTGTCACGGGGGATTGAAACCATCGTTATTTTGCGATTTTTGGGATCGATACGCGTAAGAATAATAGTATCGCTTCGATATGCACTATCCGACGCGCCATACATTTTGCTTTCCGCACGGCCTTCATCGCGGTCGATACCCAATAGCAGTGCATAAAACGGCTCGTTATTATTGGTATCGGTAAGAATTGCACGCAAGTCGTCGGTAATTTTGCTGGTAATTTGGTTGTCGATATAGTGAATGTACAGCGCAAGGGCACCAGCGCACAAGCCAAGCATGCATACCAGCGTGCCCATAACAATGCCAATACGCTTAAAAATCGTTTTTCTGGTGCGTGCTTTGCGTTTTGATGCATAAAGCTCGGCAGCGTTTGCACGACCAAGGGCTGCACCCTCATCCATTGCGTTTTGCGCGGGGTTTTGCATAGCGTTTCTAGCTTGTGCGCGTGCTTTCGCGTGCACGTTACCCGCGCCGCTTTCACGACGCTTTGTGGCAGGCTCGTTTGCGTTCTGCGCGCGACCTGCGGTTTCGTTAGTGCCTGAGGCGCCAACAGCTGTCTTTGCATGGCGCGAGTGAGCGGCGTAGGTATCTGCAGATAGCGCTTCATGCTCTTCTCGCGTAATTGCCGTATGTTTTTTATGAAGTGCCAAGGCACTCTCCTTACTGCACGAGGTATGGTACGCGCTTCTAACCACCTTACATGTACAACTTTGATAACAAACGAGTACCAGGTACATGTAAGAGATGTAGCTGCTGTAACAGCCGTAAGAGTTCTAGCAGCGCGGATAGCCACAATTGCACCGTGCCGCAATTGAGGGACACTGTGCGGGCAACTGTGTTATAACTATCTGCAAAATTGTACCGTTTGTTGTGTTGCGCAACGCGTTTTGTATGATAAGTCCATAAAAACAATTATTCTGGCTTTCGCGCTTATTGCAATGCTCGGTATAATATACGTGCTTGTTATGTGCTGGTTGCTACGCAACCTGCCGCGCCGTTATCGTACAGCTAACGAAAGGATGTTCATGTCAAAGGATTCATTCACTTCACCCGCCGCACACGATGTGTTTGATGCAGCGTCAACACCTAAAACAGCATCAGCACCTGCGCCTTTGGCATCGCGCCCTTCACAATTTGTAGCCGTGTTCGACTTTGGTGCACAATACGGCCAGCTTATTGCTCGCCGCGTTCGCGATTTGCACGTGTATTCCGAAATTGTTCCCTGCGACATACGCGCAGATGTGCTTGCTGCCATGAAGCCGTCTGCCATTATTCTTTCGGGTGGCCCTGCCTCGGTGTATGCGCCAGACGCTCCACATATGGATCCTGCTGTATTTACGCTCGGCATTCCTATCTTTGGTTTTTGCTATGGTCAGCAAATTATGGCAGCTACGCTAGGCGGAGCGGTTGGCCACACCGAAAAAGGCGAGTATGGACCAGCTCAGCTTGAGCGCGCACACAACGCCGCTGCAGCTACCTCGCTTGTGTTTGCCGATACACCCCAGGAGCAAACCGTTTGGATGAGCCATCGCGACGCAGTAAACAAACTTCCCGAGGGCTTTAGCGTTACGTCGTCTACGGCGGTGTGCCCCATTGCTTCCATGGAATGCGCAGCTAAAAAGATGTATGCCACTCAATTTCACCCCGAAGTTCGTCACACTCAATATGGTCAACAGCTTCTTTCAAACTTTTTGTTTAACGTGTGCAAGCTTACGCCAAATTGGACAATGGATAACATTATCGATGATACGTGTGCGCGCATTCGTGCTACAGTTGGAAACAGCCGTGTTATTTTGGCTCTTTCGGGTGGCGTTGACTCGTCTGTTGTTGCCGCGTTAATGCATCGCGCAATTGGTAACCAGCTTACCTGCGTGTTTGTAAACCACGGCTTTTTGCGTAAAGACGAACCCGAGCTGGTAGAAGAGGTGTTTCACAAGCAGTTTAATGTGCCGCTTGTGCACGTGCACGCCGAGGAGCGCTACCTTGAGCTGTTGCGCGATGTTACCGATCCCGAAGAAAAGCGCCGCCGGATTGGCACTGAGTTTTGGAAGGTGTTTTTTGAGGAAGCCGCCAAGCTTTCACGTGGTAAGGAGCCTATTCGCTATCTTGCGCAAGGTACTATTTACCCCGATATTATTGAGTCGGGCGCGCGCAAAACGGGCGGCAAGGCGTCAACCATTAAGTCGCATCACAATCTTATTCCGTTTCCCGAGGGCGTGCATTTCGATTTGATTGAACCGCTCGACCACTTTTTTAAGGACGAAGTTCGTGCGCTTGGTTGTGCGCTTGGGCTGCCTAGCCGCATGGTGTATCGCCAGCCGTTCCCCGGTCCTGGACTTGCTATTCGTATTATTGGTGCGGTTACTGCAGAAAAGCTTGAGCAGCTGCGCGCGGCCGATGCCATTGTGCGCGAGGAACTTGACGCGTATAACGAGCGCCTGTTCCAAGAAACGGGCGAGCGCAATTCGCAGCATGCGTGTTGGCAGTATTTTGCCGTGCTTCCTGATATTAAAAGTGTTGGTGTTATGGGTGATGAACGCACGTATCAGCGTCCTTGCATTGTTCGCGCAGTTGAATCGAGCGACGCAATGACTGCCGATTGGGCAAAGCTACCATTTGATGTGCTGTCGGCAATATCGTCGCGTATTGTGAGTGAAGTTGCTGGTATTAACCGCGTTGTGTACGACATTACGCCCAAGCCGCCCGCGACCATCGAGTGGGAGTAGGCCGATAGGGTTCTGACCTGCGATTTTGAGTGCCGCACTGTGC
>CAMPVF010000009.1 GCA_946997485.1 uncultured Atopobium sp. | reverse complement strand
TGCTTGTTTGTAAGCTCTCGTGAGCGCGAAGAATTACTATACGCGATTATTTGTCCAATAGCAACGAGAATAGACTACTTCACATAGTGCACACATTTACGTACATATGAAGGGTAATGTGTACGCATTGTTTTAGCAACAAGAGAAATAAACACGGTGGAAAAGCGCTGGTAACAGCCTTGTGTTCGCAAAAATTGTGTTTACATCTACGCGCAAAAATGGAGTATCATTACTTCGTTCATGTGACACATGCATCGTACCGTCCTCGATACATATCCTCACATCATTTCTTACCACGCCCTCTATACTCAAGCATGAGAAGGTATTATGGATAGATTATTGTTGCACGATCTTAGGTATCATGCACTGCAATGGGCATCTCTCGTTGTGTTTGCCGCAGGTGCGGGCGCAATATTTGCACTGGGTGAGCATATCATTATTGCTGCACAATGCTTGGATGTCCCCTCTTTACGCACGTCAACACGTTTACTGTACCAAGTTGGAAGCGGCATTATTGTAGCTTCTGCATTTCCCGTTATTCCTGTAATGCTTAGTTTAGCGCACCTTCTTGTTGATAAACTTACTCCCACGTTTGCTCTTTGGGCACTAAACGGTGTGCTACCGCGCCAAATACGTCGTATTGTCCTTACAGAAGTGCTGATATTTGGCTTTTTTGGCGGAGTAGTAGGCGGGCTTATTGGTTTTTGTTTTCATACCTGGGCGTTTGCGCCACTTGGTATCGATACGCTCATGGCAAGCCCCAATGTGCAGATAACACCATCTATGATAGGCACTGCATGCATACTTGCTGGTATATACACATGTATATTGTGCATGCTTGGAAGCATTAAAAGCGCCTGGCACGCTGCAGCAACATCACCTGTTATTGCGCTTACTAGCGGTGAAGATGCCCGCTCAAAAAGGCCAATAGCACGAATTATACTTGTTATATGCGCAATTCTCCTCTTATGCTCGCTTGGCTATCAAACCGCACAACGCAATGCACAGTCGCTTAATTCTGCAATGGGTATTCCCTACCTCATTATTTTTGCTGCTGCGATCGTAGCCCCCTGGATGTTTCCTGTGATATTGCGTGTGTGGACGGCAGTTCTTAAGAGATTTCTTCTTTTAGACCTTGCACGAAATAATGTACGACACACCTTAAGCACCAGCGTATCCATGGAACTTCCGCTATTTATTGGCTATGCGCTTATCACAACGTTTTTCTCAAACCTCAAAATTCTCGAAGCATTTTATCACGTGCTTGGTATACGCGGCAATTTTACCGTGCCTTTGCCCGCAATTGTTATCTTGTTTGTTTTCCCCATTGCACTATGTCTTATGGGGTCGGTAGCCTGTATTGTAATTGCGCTTGAATACAACAAAAGAAATGCCCTCTATCTGCATATTTGTGGACTTACGCAGGCGCAAATTGCGGGCGTTTCACTGTGGGAAATTACCATACACACGCTAAACGCTGCAATTGTAGGCATTATTATAAGTTTCTTCTCAAACATGGTATGCTGCACGCTGCTTGGCGTATATCCCGTGCTTTCGTTTGACATGCATAGCGGCTGCATTGTACTTGTATGCGGCTGGTTTGTGCTTTGCTGTTTGGCGCTACTTACTGTATTGAGCATACACACAACCGAAATACGTGCTCTTTTGCGCGCAAACGATTAAAGGAGCACTACGTGAAGTGAACATGTAACGCTGCATACACACGCGTACGAATATTGAACAACATGCATACAGCATCTTCAACCATGGCGTATTCAAACGCCACACTATTATGATAGGGGCACAATGGACAGCATTATTACAGCGCAAGGGGTAACAAAAACATTTGGCAACCAGCTTGTGCTACGCGATATATCACTTACCATAAACGAAGGGGAGTTTGTAAGTATTGTTGGAGCAAGCGGCTCGGGTAAAACAACACTTTTATACTGCCTGGCAGGCCTCTACAAGCCATCAAGCGGTAGTATCTGCTTATGCGGAACAAATATTGAGACCATGCCCCCATCAAAGCTGGCAGAACATCGCCGTGCCAACGTGGGCTTTATATTTCAAAATTTTTGTCTTATACCTTCGCTTAATGTACTCGATAACATACTGTTACCAGTACGGCTCAGCAAAAAACATGTGGACATGCATGCAGTGGAGTGCCTGCTGCAGGAACTCAATTTGTTTGAGAAAAAACGCAGTGCTGTACAAACACTTTCGGGAGGAGAACAACAGCGCGTAGCAATTGCGCGAGCGTTTATCATGAAACCGCAGGTAATTTTTGCAGATGAGCCCACAGCATCGCTCGATACACGTACGGGCAGCGCAATACTTACGCTTATTAGAAGCTTACGCGAGCGCTACAACACCACTGTTGTGCTCGTTTCACACGATTTAGCAGTAGCAAGTGCCGCCGAAACAGCATATCTATTGCAAGATGGCGCAATAAAGCAAAAGATGGAACACCCCACCAGTGACGCGCTGTATGCTGCACTGCGGTAAACTGCGGTAAGCTGCAATAAGCTACGATAAGCTACGCTTAGCCGCAATAGGCGGCAGTACGTTACAGCTGGGATTGGGCGATGTCACACGCGGCGCGCAGCAGCTCTTGTCTTCGACCAAGGCTTGGCGCTTCGGCATAAATACGCACGCGCATTTCCGTACGCGACGGACGAAGCAAAATCCATGAACCGTCGGCAAAGCCTAAACGAAGCCCGTCAGCATGGCTCACATCAACCGGTTTTGCGCCTGCTACCTGCGCGGGGTTAAGCCCGGGCAGCATCGTGGTAAAGGTTTGCATTGCCGCAGGATTAAGCTCAATGTCTTTTCGCGTGTAATCCATGTGGCCAAGCATATCGGTGTAATGTTGAACAATTTGATGCAAAGGCGCGGTTTGTAGCTGCATAAATCGCATAAAAAGAAGAGCAGCAAGCAACGCATCACGCTCACGCGCAAACGCAGGCACACACACGCCGCCATATTCGTCGCAAGCAAGCAACACGTCGCCTTCACAAATTTCGTCATAAATGCGATTAAATCCAACAGGCACGCAGGTAACCTCGAGCCCCAAACGCTGCGCATATCGAGAAAGGCACACGCTACTTGCCTGGGTGGTTACCACGCGTCCCGTTTTGTGACAATGAGCTACCAAATAATCGAGAATGCACGGCCCAATAATATGGAGCGGCACATGATGACCCTCGCTATCAACAAGGCTCATACGCATACCATCGCCATCAAACGAAATAGCTGCTGCTGCCTGATATTCCTGCAGCGCGCGGTAGGCGGGATTTGTCCAAGGTTTAATGGGCCTGGGGTGAACACCGCCAAAATCTTGCAGAGGACTTTGGCGAAGCGGTATAACACTGCAGCCAATAGCTTCAATAACGCGCGGCGCGCTTGCTGATGTTGCGCCGTGCATTGAATCGACCACCACGCGAAGAGGGTTTTTTGTAGGTTGAACTGCAGAAACGGTAGGGTCTACGGGGGAAACTGCGCTGGCAATGTTACTTGCAGCCGCGCTACCAGCCGCGCTACCGACCAAACCAGCAAGCTCGCTATCAAACTGCAACACCGCGTTCGTATACGCTGACGTATCGTGCACGCGGTCTATGCGCTCATACAGGCCTTGAGCTGCATTTTCAACCAGCGCATATATGTCTTGCGGGATTTCTTGTTCAATTTCGCCATCAAGCTCAAGCACAATGGATTGGTCGATAAGCCCGCCATCACCACCACGCAGCACCATGCCACCATACGACGCCGCATAATCGCCGCCGGTAAGGATAACAGCACAATCGTAGTTACCGTGCGCGCACAGCCAGCTTATCGCAGGCGTTGTGTGAAAACTGTCCATAATACTTGGACGCACGCCACAAGTAAGCAGCGTTGCAGCTACCAGCTCTGCACGCAAGCGCGATTGCTCGCGCGTATCAAACCCAACAAGCACACGCATAAGCCCGCGCGCTACAAGCGCAGCTGCTAATGTACGTGCAACGCTATACGTTGCCTGCAAGGTGCACGAATCACTAAATCGTCCGTGCCATCCATTTGTACCAAAATGTACAACAACCATACCAAACCTCAACCATACCAGCACACGCGCCTACGCGTGCATCGCGCCTACGCCGCTGCAGACATGCACTGTCGCACATGCACTGGCAACGCAGCTACACTGCCATGCGCCTACGCCGCAGAGCCCCTGCATTACCAGGCGCATGCCTATTTGCACTTCGACGTTATAACAGCGCTGATAGGTTTGTTGAATTATCTAAACAAAGTGCTTCTATAAATGCATCGCGCACAGATGGGTCGTTAAGAGCCATACGCGCATTTGTTGCCGCCCACGCCGCAGGCGTTCCTGTATCGCAGCCCTCATTAATATCAATAACCAGGGCATACATTTCTTCTTCGGCAAGCACGCGCTGCATTGCATCGGTAAGCTGAATTTCGCCGCCAGCGCCAATACCTTGTGTTTCGAGAAGCTCCATAACGCGCGGGCTTAATAGATATCTACCAACAATAAAAAGATGGCTCGGTGCATCTTCTACCTTCGGTTTTTCTACCAATCCGGTAACTTTCCAAATGCAACCTTCCTCGTCGCCAGATGCACCTTCAAAGCCGGGCAGGGTTTCTACCTGCTCGCCCGCGATAATACCATAGCGGCTTACCTGGTCTTCGGGAACACGCGCCACGGCAATAACCGACGCACCATTGTGGGCATCGGATACCTGCTTCATACGCACACACATCTTGCGATCGGGAACAAAATAATCGCCAAGCAGCACAAAAAAGCGCTCGCCTTGCGTAAGTTCATGAGCACACCACACCGCGTGACCAAGCCCGCGCGGCTCGTCTTGATACACAATGGAGATAGGCAGCGCCTCGCTTTGCTTAACGAGCTTTGCCATTTCGTCTTTATGGCGCTCCTCAAGGATAGAGTCGAGCGCAACCACGGGCTTAAAATAGGCGTCTATCTGGGGTTTATCGTGTGAATTAATGATAACAACGCCGTCGGTGCCTTCGGGTTCAAGCGCCTCTTCGACAACATATTGAATAACGGGCTTATTGAGAACGGGCAAGAGTTCCTTAGGGGTTACTTTTGTGGCAGGTAAAAAACGTGTGCCGAGCCCTGCAGCGGGAATAAGTGCCTTCATGGTGTATCCTTTCGAGTGAACAGGCGTGCACAAGCAATGCATACTGATGCATCAAAGAATGCATGTGGTAATGCATAAAACAATGCATGTATTGCATGCACACGCAAACAAGCGCAGCTTACGCGCTTGTAGGTGCGCACAGCCTGAATACTCACTCGGACAAACAACCAAAAGCGATGACAATACGTGCTATGGTGTTGCACGCTATGGTTTTACACGCCACGATGATGCATGAAGCATATGCGCCATGCACTATCTTACTCCTCTATTGTGATTCCTTGGTCCTCAAGATAGCTTAGCCATTTATTCTGCGTATCAAGAGAAATTGCATGCTCCATTAAGCACGCCTCTTCGTCGGCAACATCGCGCACAACGCCAAGGTCGTGCTCCAAAAAGCTGCGAATCATGCAATGAGCACGCCAAATGTGCGTGGCATACTCAAGACCCACGCTGGTAAGCTGCACACGGCCGTAGTGGTTTTTCTCAACATAACCATGCTCTTTAAGCTGGCTTAACGCCTTGCTCACGCTTGCTTTTGACACGCCAAGCTGCTCGGCAATATCTACCGAGCGAATACCGTTAAACGAGTTGTTCGAACGCATAATGCGGTAAATAGTTTCAAGATAATCTTCGCTTGCCATAGTAAGCCTATGGCTGATGCCCTCAAATGGTTTAGCCATGATTCCTCTCCTAAACACAGCCGAACAGTATTATGTATACAGTACTATACGCGATAGTAACACGACGCGTGCGTGCAGTTTTCTCGCGCATATGTGCTGCTATTCACGTAACATGCACATACGGTGAGTGAGGTTAGTTATTCCTCCTCATCTGGCACCTCAATGCGTGCAATTGATGCACCAAGCCCCTGCAGTTTTTCAACAAAGCGCTCGTAGCCCCTATCGATGTGCGCAATTTGCGAAACGGTTGTATAGCCGTCGGCAACAAGCCCTGCCATTACCAGCGCAGCGCCGCCGCGTAAATCGGGCGACTTTACACACGCAGCCGAAAACTTGCGAATACCGTGAATAACTGCATGATGTCCCTCAATACGTATCTGCGCGCCCATACGCTGCAATTCGCTTGCAAACATAAAGCGGTTTTCAAATACGTTTTCGGTAACAACCGAGCTATTATTGGCAAGCGCGAGCAAGCACACCGTTTGCGCTTGCATATCGGTTGGAAAACCGGGGTATGGCAACGTTTGGATGTCTACCGATTGCAAATCGCGATCGCGGCTCACGCGCACCCAGTTGGTGCCATACTCAATATTCATACCCATAAGCTCGTATTTTTTAAGCACGAGCGACAAATGTTGAGGATTAAACCCCTTTACCACCACAGGATCTTTACATAAGCCGCCGATGGAAATAAACGTGCCCGCTTCGATGCGATCGCCCACAACTACATGGTGAGGAACGCATGAAAGCTCGTGATCAACGCCCTTTACCTCGATAATTGGTGTTCCAGCACCAGTTATGTGAGCACCCATTTCGCACAAAAAGTTTGCAAGATCAACAATTTCGGGCTCACGCGCAGCATTTTCGATGATGGTGGTGCCAGTAGCATGCACCGAAGCCATCATGAGGTTTTCGGTGGCACCAACGCTAGGAAATTCCAGCTTAATGGTGGCACCGTGCAGGCCGCTTGGAATTGTTGCATGAATGTTGCCGTGCGTAATTTCGAACGAAACACCCAGCGCTTCAAGCCCCAAAATGTGCATGTCAATTTTACGTGCACCAATGTTGCAGCCGCCTGGCATGGCTACCGTCGCACGCTTAAAGCGCCCAAGCAACGGACCAAGCACGGCAGTTGACGCGCGCATTTGTGCAACGAGATGATAGGGTGCGTCGTATTTGTGCACGTTGGTGGTATCGATTTCGAGCTCGTGCTCGTTAATAACGGTAATAGTTGCACCTAGATATGTGAGCACTTTACCCATAACGTGCACGTCGGAAATATTGGGAACATTTGACAACACGGTTTTACCGGGTGCCAAAATAGAAGCCGCCATAAGTTTGAGTACGGAGTTTTTTGCCCCTTCAACAGTAACTTCTCCTGAAATGGGATATCCGCCTTCAACGCGTATGACTTCCACATGCCCTCCTTACACCGATACAACGCTTGCATCTATACGATACAACAAAATGTACCAGAATACGCCCGCAACGTTTAACTCTATGCTAACTCTATGGTATTCGTGTTGAAAGGTTTTGGGTGCAGACATAATCGCTGGTTACAGGCGCGCGGGTGCTGGTCTTCACGGTTTATACAAAAAAGCCGTGGCATAACCCACGGCTTTTCGTACAAATATACATAGTAGTGTAGCGCACTACAGCAAGGGTACACACGGCACAGCACGTCATAACGCGCTTTTGCCAATGTTTGTGCAGGTGCATGCCCGCTCACCTTGCGCTAATGCACGCCCTCTTCTTCGCGCGCACGCTGCTCTTCTCGAAGCAGCATGTTGCACCAGGCAACTTTCTTTTGATAGTAGGCACGTCTGTTGTCTTTTTCGTCAATTTCGTTGAGCTTATCAAACGCTTCTTGGCGGGTTTCAAGCACAACATCGCGCTCAATATCATCTACCAGGCGTGCATGCGACGCAAGAATAATAACGCCGTTTGGATTAATTTCGGCATAACCACCCGATACAACAACCTTATCGGTTTGGCCACCATCGTCTTCAAGATGGTGCAGACGCACTACCCCATCGCCCAGCGACACAATTGAGCTTGCATGACCAGGCCACACACCAAGCTCGCCATCCTGTGTTGCAAGGATAAGGCTTGCTACATAGCCGTTGTAAATGAGTTTATCGGGACGAACAAATTGGCAGCTCAACTGAGCCATAACTACTCCTTCTTATGCCGCATCAAAGCGCATGGCGCATCACAAACCGCATGCCGAAAGCCGCGCAGCTCAAGGCACGTACACGCTCGCTCACGCCCGCCCACACAGGCGCCCATGCAACGCGCACGCGCGTTATTGTGCGTTTGACTGCTGCATAGCCTGGGCACGCTTGCGCACGTCTTCGATGGTGCCCGCATAACGAAATGCCTGCTCAGGCAAGTCGTCGCATTCGCCATCAATAATCGCTGCAAACGAACGAACGGTGTCCTTAACGCTTACATACTGACCGGGGTTACCCGTAAACTTTTCTGCAACGTGGAACGACTGCGACAAGAACTGCTGAATCTTACGTGCACGCGCAACGATAAGCTGCTGCTCTTCACTCAACTCGTCCATACCCAAAATTGCAATAATGTCTTGCAAGTCGGAATACTGCTGCAAAATTTCCTGTACCGCCATAGCAACACGATAGTGCTCTTCTCCAACAACAGAAGGATCGAGCGCGGACGATGAGCTTGCCAAGGGGTCGACAGCAGGATAAATACCAAGCTCGGTAATAGCACGCGACAAAACAGTTGTTGCGTCAAGGTGCGTAAACGTAGTTGCAGGTGCCGGGTCGGTAAGGTCGTCGGCAGGAACGTAAACAGCCTGAACTGAGGTAATAGAACCCTCTTTGGTAGACGTAATACGCTCTTGCAAGTCGCCCATCTCGGTAGCCAGCGTTGGCTGATAGCCTACAGCAGATGGCATACGACCAAGCAGTGCCGATACCTCGGAGCCTGCCTGCGAGAAGCGGAAGATGTTGTCGATAAACAACAAAACGTCCTGACCCTGGTCGCGGAAGTACTCAGCCGTGGTAAGACCAGCCAAACCAACACGCAAACGCGCTCCTGGCGGCTCATTCATCTGACCGTAGACCAAGCAGGTTTTATCGATAACACCAGATTCTTTCATTTCGAGATACAAGTCGGTACCTTCACGCGTACGCTCACCTACGCCGGTAAACACCGAGGTACCACCGTGCTCTTGTGCGAGGTTGTTAATAAGTTCCTGAATAAGAACGGTTTTACCAACACCAGCGCCACCAAACAGACCCGTTTTACCACCACGAACATAGGGCTCAAGCAGGTCGATTGCCTTAATACCCGTTTCAAAAATTTCGGTTTGGGTGGTAAGTTCGTCAAACGCAGGTGCCGGGTGGTGAATAGGATAATACGTTACGTCGTCGGGGATTTCTTTACCATCAACCGGCTGGCCCATAACGTTCCACACGCGACCCAAGGTTGAGTACCCAACAGGCATCATCATAGGATGAGCGGTATCGTGCGCTTTAAGGCCACGCTGCAAGCCATCGGTTGATGACATGGCAACGGTACGCACCACACCACCAGGTAACTGGCTTTCTACCTCAAGAACAGTTGAAATGTGTCCTTGCGGCGTATCGGTGTCTACCTTAAGTGCGGTATAAATGTTGGGCAGCTGACCCGAAAACTTTACGTCTACAACAGGCCCCACAATACGGACGATAACGCCGTCACCAACACTTCTATTAAGCTGATTGTATGCCGCCTCTTCAAGAAGAGAGTATGACTTATTTTTTGCTTGTGTCATCTAGTTGTCCTCCAATGCGGAAGCTCCACCAATAATTTCGTTTAACTCCGTAGTAATTGCACCTTGACGCTCACGGTTATACGTGCGACTAAGCTTGCCGAGCACTTCTTGTGCGTTATCGGTTGCCGATTGCATCGCACGACGGCGAGCACCATGTTCTGCTGCTGCTGAGTCGAGAAGCGCGTGATAGATAACAGTTTTTACGTACGCAGGCAACAGATCGTACAACACCTCGTGAGCAGACGGCTCAAAATCGTACTCAACATACGTACTTGCAGCTACACGGCTTAATGCCTCGTCGGTACGTGGGTTGTTTGGCATAACAAGTTCACTCGCCGATATAGGCAGCAGCTGCTCGTTCACAAGCACCTGGTCAACACGGTTTTTTGCATGCCAATACAGCAACACAACGCGGTCGATTTCGCCTTCAGTGTAGCCGTCAATAATATATGACGAAATACGCGACGCCTCATCGGCGGTAGGCTCAGACGACATCCCCACAAACGACAGCTGCGGCTTGTGACCACGGTACACGAAGTACTCAGTTGGCTTTCTACCACAGGTGATAAGCGACGCGCGCTTGCCTTCTGTAGTAAGTTTCGCAATTTGCCGCTCAACCATACGCTGCGGCGTGATGTTAAATCCGCCGGCCAAGCCTCTATCAGACGCAATAAGCACAAACAACACGTGCTTTTCTTGTTCATGAACGGTAAGCAACGGATGCGACACCTTGCCTTGCGCAGCAGCAGCTACGTGCGACAACATGTTGGTAATAGCATCTTTGTATGCCGTTGCCGACTGGGATGCCGCAAGCGCGCGCTGAATACGGGCGGTGGAAATCATCGACATGGTTCTGGTAATTTGCATGGTCGATGAAATTGAAGTCATGCGCCTATGTAATTCACGAAGGTTTGCCATGAGCGCTTACTCCTGACCCTCGTCCTCTTCAGCTTGCTGAGCCGCCTTGGTGTATTCTGCCTGCTCAGACACGTCGACGAGCACTTCCTTGTTAGGATGCTTCGTGAGGAACGATTTCTTAAACTCACCAATTGCATCTTTAAGCTTTGAAGCCATGTCATCGGATATCTTTGAAACAAGCAGCTCATCGCGCAGGGCAACATGCTCGCGCTGCATATAATCGGCAAGCTCGTCTCTAAAGAGCGTTACGTGGTTGAGGTCGATATCGTCGAGAAAGTCCTCTTTTGCCGCAAAGATGGCAATAACCTGATCGCGCACGTCAAGAGCACTGTAACGCGGCTGCTTAAGCAGCTCGGTCATGTGCGCACCGTGGTTAAGCTGGTATTGCGTTGTGGCGTCGAGGTCGGAACCAAACTGCGAAAACGCCTGTTTTTCACGATAACTTGCAAGGTCGAGACGAAGCGTACCGGCAACCTGCTTCATTGCTTTAATTTGCGCAGCACCACCAACACGAGAAACCGAAATACCAACATCTACTGCAGGGCGCTGACCCTGGAAGAAGAGGTTCGACTGCAGATAAATTTGACCATCGGTAATTGAAATAACATTCGTTGGAATGTAGGCCGATACGTCGCCTTCCTGCGTTTCGATAATTGGAAGTGCGGTAAGCGAACCTGCACCAAGCTCGTCGGAGAGTTTGCAGGCACGCTCAAGCAAACGTGAGTGCAGATAGAAAATATCGCCTGGGTAGGCTTCACGTCCTGGTGGACGGTGCAGCGTAAGCGACATCTGACGATATGCAACTGCCTGTTTAGACAGGTCGTCGTAAATGACAAGCACGTGTCCGCCCGGATGCGTTGCATCGGCAGGGTGACCGTTTTTGTCGTTGTACATAAAGTACTCACCAATTGCAGCGCCCGCCATAGGTGCAATGTACTGCAGCGGCGCGGAATCGGCTGCTGTAGCTGCGACGATAATGGTTTTATCGAGCACGCCCTTATCTTTAAGAACGTGACGAATAGCAGCAACAGTAGACGCCTTCTGACCAATGGCAACATAAATACAAATGGTGTCAGAGTTTTTTTGGTTTACGATTGAATCGATGGCAATAGCCGTTTTACCCGTTTTACGGTCGCCGATGATAAGCTCACGCTGACCGCGACCAATGGGTACCATTGCGTCGATAGCAACAAGTCCGGTTTGAACTGGCTCGCACACTGGCTGGCGTTCCATAATTCCAGGCGCCTTAAACTCAATTGGGCGACGATGCGTGGTGGGAATAACTCCCAAACCGTCGATGGGCTCGCCTAAAGGGTTAACCACGCGGCCGAGCATGGCGTGTCCAACAGGAATATCCATAACATGACCAGTTGTGCGGCATTCATCGCCCTCACGGATGGAATTAACATCGCCAAACAGTACGGCACCAATTTGGTCTTCATCAAGGTTTTGAGCAAGACCATACACCGATTTACCCGATGAGCTGCTCGTAAACTGCAGAAGCTCACCTGCCATTGCCGATTTAAGACCATTGATGTAGGCAATACCATCGCCAACTTCAACAACCAAGGAAGCTTGCTGACGATCGACCGTATCGCTTATCTGAGAGAGCTGCTCGCGAAGCTCCTTGATAATTGCATCGGAACTAATATTGTCGGTCATTACATCTCTTTTCCTTGATAGGCTTGGGACAACTCTTTACGTATACGTGCAAGCTGTGAGCGCACTGATGCATCATACCTGTTTCCCTGCGACTCAACGATAATACCGCCGATAATTTGCTCGTCGACGCGTTCAACAAGGAACACGCTGGAATTAACCTGCTTTTCCATGTGCGCACGCACTTTTTCGCGCAGGTTGTCGTCCATAGGTACTGCCGTTGTTACCGTTACAAACACGGTTGAATCGCGAGTGTCAAGCAAATGCTTATACATCGATTCAACGAGTTTAACGAGGCTGAGATCGCCTGCGTTGCACATCGCGTGAATTACTTCAAACACTTCGCGCGAAAACTTGCCGGCATGACGCCATTGTACCAGGTCATCGTTTTGACGGCCTTCACTTGAAGCTGCATCAAGCAAGGCACGAGCATACTCTTCTGCTTTTATGCTTTCGCTATGCTTGGTCTTCATCATGTTGAGCTCCAACTTCTTCCAGACAACGCTCAGCTAGCTTACGCTGATCTTCGATAGTCATGCCCGAACCAATAATTTTACTTGCAATTTCAACCGAAAGATCGACAACAAAGCCTGAAAGTTCAACGGTCGCTTTGTGGCGCTCGTTTGCAATTGCATCACGCGACTTTTCCATAAGACCAGCTGCGTGAGCCTGTGCGTCACTTACAATGTGCGCGCGCTCTTCTTCTGCTTCACGGCGCGCACGCGCAACAATATCAGCTGCTTTTACCTGCGCTTGTGCAACAAGGTCTTCAGCCTGTTTTTTGTCTTGCGCGGCTTGCGTTTTGAGTTTCTCGGCCGAATCGAGATCGCCTTTGATTTTAAGCTCACGCTTTTCCATCATCGAAACAATCTGTGGCCAGGCAAACTTTGCCATCACAAACCAAATAACAAGAAATGCAACAAGAGCGGGGATAAATTCTGCAATCTTTGGCAGCAAAATATCTGCACCGCTTGGTGTTTCAGCAAATGCTACGGTACTATTCAGCGTACATACACATACGAAGGCAACTGCACCCATCGTACGACAGGCAACCTTTGAACCCGTTTTCATATTGTGCCTCCTTCTTTTACCATATGCGCGTAAATATACTTAGTGAACGATAAGCGTTACAACAAAGCCGATAAGTGCCAATGCCTCAATAAATGCGGAAGCAAGAATAAAGACAGTAAACAGACGGCCTTGAACTTCGGGCTGACGTGCCATTGACTTCATTGCTGTTGCAGCAGAAAGACCAATACCCAATGCTGCAGACAAAACACAAATTGCATAACCGAAAATAGCCACGGTTCCTCCTTGGTTATTCGCTCTCACGTTGAGCGACGTTATTTATCACCAGACAGCTACAGTGTGGTTGTCTTGTAATACCCTGTTAGTGCTCAGACTCTACCAATTGAATGTATACGGCCGAAAGAAGCGTAAACACGTACGCCTGAATAACCGCTACCAACATTTCAACAAGGTAGATTGCAAATAGGATAGCTACCCAAAAAATGGAGGTAGATGCATTTGCAAGAGCCTGAATTGTAAACTGTTCGAGAAGTGGTTCTACGAACAGCGCTGCGAGAACTGCAAACGTGCCCATCACGATGTGACCTGCAAACATATTGCAGAACAAACGAACAGCAAGTGTAATTAGGCGCAGGAAGGTAGAAAATGCCTCGATGATACCTAACAAGATGCGTAGGATAAACGGCACGCCCTCTGGAGCCAAACTCTTTATGTAACCCCATACGCCTTTGAGCTTGCAACCCACGTATACAAAATAACAAAACGAGCAGGTTGCAATAGCTGTGGTTACACCCATTGTACCTGTACCGGGCTTACAGCCTGGTATAAGGCCCAACAAGTTATTAAAGAGCACAAAAAAGAAGATGCTTGCAAGAAATGGAAAATGACTCTTCCATGTTGCTCCAAGCACGCCTTTGCATACATCGTTGCGCACGAAATCGACGGCAAACTCAATGAGATTAACGAAGATACCCTGCGGAACAAAGCTGCTACCTTGTCTTTTTTTGAAACGAAAGATAACGGTAACAAAAATTGCAATGGCCACGAACATCCAAAAAATGTATTGCGTTATACCAGCGGTTGTTGTTCCCACAATAGGTTGAGCCATAAAACTGTTAATTAGCTCATCCATTGCTTCTGATAAGTGTGAAAGTGGATTCACTGCTCACCCCTTCCTTCTTACATAAGGTGTGCTGTTGTGCACGACGGTAGCATGCGCGATATATACGATTACATATAGTATCCAGGCGCACACGGCTGCCATGCTTAAAGCGAGCACATGTATCGAAACCATGCAATATATCGCCACAACAATGCCGCAGGTTACGCAAAACGAACTTATAAGCACAAGAACTGCGTGCACCATGCGAAGCGACATATTTTGCTGTGTTGCGTGCTGAGTGCGGGAAGGCGCTGCATTATCCTGCAACGCACGTGCGGGCGCGGTTATGTGGAGGCGCACTGCGTACATACAAACACAAACGCAGATATGCGCGAGGCATAAACCCAATATCGTAGCGAGGAAAACCCCTGCTAGCACCAGCATCATACTCATACAACTTCTTTCGAACATCGCATGCTTTTAACATCCACGACATGAGCACAAGCACAATACATTCTCAAGCTATAAAGGTTAGTATTCACGGTCGTGGTTGTCTACAAGTTCAATCATAAATGATGAGCGGTAACATAAAGCATACACAAATCACGCGTACGGGTGCATTCACGTGGAATTATTCCAGACGCGACAAAACTCATGCTTATCGGTAAAATTGGGGATTTTTTCGCTGGACGAAAAAGCTATTTAATCTTGGCATCAGGTTATTAATGTTTCACATACCTGAACGTCCACTGTAAGCGCGTGGGCGCGGGCGTTGGGGCGCTCGAAGCGGGTGTGGTGCTAAGGTGCGCACAGGTAGGCGCGCGCTTGCTGTGAGGTAGTGTGTGCACAAAAAAACACGCTAGAGCCCCAAGGCCGTAGCGTGTTTAATGCATATGCATAATGGTATGTGGCGCTATCGTGTGAACGAGACACGCGCAAGTTTTACGCAGCTACACGTGGCCACACGTGGTGGCACGCAGCCACACGCGCAGGCACGCACACTATTTTGTGCCGTAAATACGGTCGCCCGCATCACCCAAACCAGGAAGAATATATGCGTGCGAATTAAGCTCGCGATCAACGGCGCACGTGTACAGATGAACGTTTTTATCAAAATCGAGCGTTGCTTTAATACCCTCAGGTGCAGCTACCAGCACAAGCGCGCGAATGTCTTTTACGCCAGCCTCGCGCAAAAACTGAATGGCGGCAGTAAGTGAACCACCCGTTGCAAGCATGGGGTCAACCACAAGGCAGGTGCGGTTTTCGATATCCTCGGGGAACTTGCAGTAATACTGGTGCGGCTCGTGAGTTTCGGGGTCGCGATACATGCCAACATGACCAACGCGCGCGGAAGGCGTGAGCTGCAAAATACCATCTACCATGCCCAATCCTGCACGCAAAATAGGAATAATGGCAACCTTTTTGCCGGCAATACGCTTGCAGGTAGTAGCTTCAAGCGGCGTTTCAACCGTTACGTCTTCGAGCGGAAAATCGCGCATAGCCTCGTAGCCCTCAAAAATTGCAAGCTCGGTTACCAGCTCGCGGAACTGCTTAGTTGAGGTGTCTTTGTTGCGCAAAATGTGCAGCTTATGCTGAACTAGTGGGTGATTAATTACAGTAAATCGACTCGTATCAAATTCCATGTATCCTCCTTATGTCAGGTGCAGCACCATGCTGTACGCTGTTTTTTGCCTATTAGTACACGTCTGTTACAAGACGATGGCGCGCGTGATGCACGTACGCGCATTATGCGCTATAGGTGGTATACGCCCAGGTAGATGCAGGCGCGCTGGTACGCGCACGTAAGCGCCTTTGCGGAAGCGTTAGCAGTCAACACCGCAAAACTGATCATCATCTTCGCGCATAATTTTATCGACGCGCCCACTATGACGACCACCTGCAAACTCAGTAGTTAAAAACTCGGTAATAATTTCTTTATTGGTTTCAAGGGAAACAAAACGCCCGGAAAGGCAGAGCACGTTGCCGTTGTTGTGCTCGCGGAACAAATGCGCAAACTGAGGCGTTTGCAAGCAGGCAGCACGTACACCAGCAACTTTATCGGCGCACAGAGCCATGCCAATACCTGTTCCACATATTAAAATACCTCGATCTGCTTGATTTGACGCTACTAAACGAGCAACCTTATCTGCAAAATCGGGGTAATCACAACGATCGTCTGTTTTGGGACCACAATCTATCACGGTATGGCCTTGTTCTTTTAGCCATGCAATTATATCGGGTTTTTGAATAAACCCAGCATGGTCGGAACCAATTGCTATCTTCATAAATCTCCCCTCGTAAACGCCGCCGTGGTATGTGCCTGCGGGTAACATAACCGTGCAGACGCAAGGTGCATGGGCGCGTGCGTATAGTGCCTCAATCGCACTATAGATTACCACGTATACTGAGTTTTTTGGGCGATATTTTGATTTACGCACAACCTATAAAACTGCTGCAGGCATCTAAAGCGCAGACGATACCACGCGATAGATGTCCTCGGGCGAAATTGCCCCTACGCGCAGGAGTTTGGGCTCCTCGTGCGTACAATCAACAATGGTAGATGCCGTGCCAATGGGTGCACTACCTGCATCAAGAGCCAAATCAACCTCATCCAAAAGGCGCGGCTCAATGGTGTCACCCGAAACGGCAGCTGAGCTACCGTGCGTGTTTGCGCTTGTAATGGCAAGCGGGCAGCCACACCCGCGCGCAAGTGCACGAACCACTTCGGAGTTGGGCAGGCGCAGGGCAATGGTGTGCGTTGCTGCGTGCTGATACTCAACACCCACCTTATCGTTTGCCTTAACAACTAAGGTAAGTGCGCCCGGCCAAAACTCATGCGCTAGTGCATATGCCCAGGTAGGAACCTCTGTTCCGTAGGTGTCAAGGGCGGTCGCATCGGCAACAAGCCACGGGAGCGTTTGCGCGTAATCGCGGTGCTTAATATCAAATGTTCGACGAAGACCGGGGTTATCCTTGGTTGCAGCACAACCAATCCCATACACCGAATCGGTGGGAACAATGATAACGCCCTGGTTGACAAGGCAGTCGCAGGCGCGCTTCACAACGGCGGGATCGGGCGTATTTTGGTTAACGGCAATACGTTTAGCTTGGCGGGCTTCTGCGCGCTCGCATTCCTCTTTGGTCATAGCGGTAATATCTCCTTTTGTTGTTGCGATAATAAAGCGACTTCTACCAGCTAAATCTTTGGTTACTTCTACCGAAGAAAATAGGTTTGATTGCCTACAGAGGTGCGCCGCCTCATGCACGTTGTCTTCAAACAGCTCAACGCAAAAAAAGCCACCGGGACGCACGTACGTGGGCACAAGCTCCAGCAGCCCGCGAAATACGCGCAAACCATCCGCACCGCCATCAAGCGCAGCGTGCGGTTCAAAATCGCGCACCTCACTTGTAAGCGTATCAACAACTGCCGATGGAATATAGGGCGGGTTGCTAATGAGCGCATCAACATTGCCTTTGAGCTGGGGCGATACACCATCAGCGTATGAGGTTTCAATAATATCAACCGCGTTATCAAGCCCTAGCGCGCGGGCGTTACGCTGCGCCAAGCTGCAGGCAAAGGGCGACGAATCGGTGGCGGTAACGTGGCTATGCTCAAGCTCACTTGCAATACTAAGCGCAATGCAGCCGGTCCCCGTGCCTATTTCGAGGATAACGGGCGTGTGCGGCGCTGTGCGCACAACCGTCAGCTTGTCTAAAGCATACTCAACGAGCATTTCCGTTTCAGGGCGCGGGATAAGTACCTGCTCCTCGCAGCGCAGCACGATGTGACGAAACGCCATTTCGCCCGTAATATATTGGAGGGGCTTGCCTTCAGCACGGGCGGCAACCAGCTTGTGCATGCACGCAAGCTCATCGTTTGTGAGCACTCTATCAAAGTTTAAAAAGAGCTCAACGCGCGTAAGCTTGGTAGCTGCGCAAATAAGCCACTGGCTTGACAGGCGCGGGTGCTCATCGTGATGCGCAGCAAGAAAGCCCTGCGTCCATGTCATCATACGACGGATGGTCCACGTGGATGATGGCGTTGATGGGGCTGGTGCAGGTGCTTGTGCAGGTGCTGGTGCGGGCTGTGTGGTGGTAGTCGTATTCGTGCTCATGATACATGCCTATGAACAAAAACCAGGGCTTTACACGGCGCGTGCAAGTTTTTCTGCGCGCTCGGCTGCGGCCAAGGCTTCAATAACATTAATAAGATTGTCGCCCAACAACACACCGTTGTACGTGGAGTTAAAGCCAATACGGTGATCGGTTACGCGATCTTGCGGCTGGTTGTAGGTTCTAATTTTTTCGGAACGATTACCACGACCAATTTGCGATAAGCGCTCAGCACCCTGCTCTGCCTGCTGTTTTTCGAGCTCCATTTCGTAGAGACGTGCGCGAAGCATTTGCATACACACTTCGCGATTTTGAATTTGCGAGCGCTGATCCTGCGACTGAACCACGGTGTTGGTTGGCAGGTGCGTAATACGCACGGCAGAATAGGTGGTGTTAACGCACTGACCACCAGGGCCCGATGCGCAATAGGTGTCGATACGCAAATCGGTGGGATCGATTTGTACATCAATTTCGTCGGCTTCGGGCAATACCGCAACCGTTGCTGTGGACGTTTGAATGCGCCCTTGACTTTCGGTTTTTGGCACACGCTGCACGCGGTGTACGCCCGATTCGTATTTCATCACCGAATACACTTTGTCGCCAAGCATCTTAAACTCAATGGTCTTAAAACCGCCTGCTTCAGACGGGCTTGAAGAAAGAACCTCAATTTTCCAGTGCTTGCTGTCGGCAAAACGCTCGTACATTTTGAACAAATCACCAGCAAATATAGCTGCCTCGTCGCCACCTGCAGCCGCGCGAATTTCAACGATGGTATCTTTTTCATCGTTAGGATCGCCTGGTATAAGCATTATTTTAATGTCGTCTTCGAGGGCAGGAAGTTTTTCTTCGTTTGCAGCAATATCGGCTTGCAACATCTCGCGCTCATCGCTAGACGCTTCATGGAGCATCTCTTTTGCGGCTTCAATGTCATCAAGCGCTGCAATATATTCTTTTGCCAAGGCAACAAGCTCACTTTGGTGAGCGTGCTCTTTGGCAATGCGAGTATATTCTTTTTGGTCGGCAACAACTGCAGGATCGACCATCTTTTTTTCGAGCTCGGCATAAGCTGCAATGAGCTTTTCGAGTTTATCGCGCATGAATGCTCCTTATATACTGGTACATAAATAAAGGTACACCATCAAATCATACAAAAAAGCACCTACGATTTACATCATAGGTGCTCATACACATACTTGCTTAAAACAAGACACAGATTTAAGACGTTGATGCAGGTGAGCACACGTCTTTATAGCTATTGAGCGTCGGCAGCTTTTTCTTCTGCAGCAGCTTCAGCGCCATCTTGAGCCTCAGCAGCTTCAGCAGCCTTTGCCTCTGCAGCCTCTGCAGCTTCGGCTTCTTTAGCAGCTTTAGCAGCGGCTTTCTTTTCAAACTCAGCAGCACGCTTTGCTTTTGCAGCAGCTTTTTCTTCTGCAGCAGCCTTCTTAGCAGCAGCATCTTCAGCAGCTTTTGCAGCACGTGCAGCTTTTGCCTCTTCAGCAGCTTTAAGCTGTGCAGCAGCGGCGCCACCAAATTTGTTTGAGAAGCGCTGAACGCGTCCACCGGTGTCTACCAGTTTTTGCTGACCGGTGTAGAACGGGTGGCACTTATCGCATAAATCGATAGTAAGTTCTGGTTTTGTAGAGCGCGTTTTCCACGTGTTACCGCAGGTACAACGCACGGTGCACTCCACATAATTAGGATGGATACCTTGCTTCATGGTAGGACTTCCTTTCGCGTATGGGCGAGTAGGCTATGGTATCTCCCTAGTTACAGCTAGGGACTAGAGCTCATAAAGTTTATCAAAGTTTTTGTATCTGTACAGAGCTGCGCACGCACGTCCACAGAATTTATATGAACGGCATGCTTACGATGCAGGGTTGTTAATTCCCTCGAAGCACGCCACTTCTCGGCAGCAGGTGGCAGCATCTGGCAGCAGGTGGCAGCATCTGGCAGCATCTGGCAGCATGTGGCAGCATGTAGGGCACGCATCCAACCTGCGGCGATATGCCAATTGCTTATCGTAGCACGCATCTAGCTATTTTTTTGTTGATGGTTTTCTAGGTAATTCGTGATGTTTCATCGCAACGTATGCATACATGCGTTCTGTTTGAAAAACCTGGTATACTAATGCCATCAACCTACCAGAAGGGATCACCATGGAACCTGTCATTTACCTTGTTGTGCTCGCTGTTATTGTTGTTGCGCTTATTTGTTTGTACGTGTCTTTGTATAACGGCATTGTGTCTGCACGCAACCGTTGTGACAACGCATGGCAAACTATCGATACGCAGCTCCAGCGCAGAAACGATCTCATTCCTAATTTGGTCGAAACTGTAAAAGGGTATGCGTCGCACGAGTCGAACACGCTCCAAGAAGTTACCAAAGCACGCGGCGCGCTTAATGCAGCACGCACCCCGCAAGAAAAAATGGACGCCTCAAACATGCTCACCAACACACTTGCGCACTTGTTTGCTGTAGCAGAAAGCTATCCCGAGCTTAAAGCAAATACAAACTTTCAGCAGCTACAGTCGGAACTTTCTGACACCGAAGACAAGATTAGTTATGCGCGTATGAGCTACAACGATTGCGTGCTTACATACAACAACGCAATTACCACGTTTCCCGGCAACATTGTGGCTGGCTCAAAATTTACCCCACGCACCGGGTTTGAAGTAACAAGCGAAGCTGCACGCACAGCACCAAGCGTACGCTTTTAATTAACCGGCTTAATTAATGAGCGGGCTTAATTAACCACCTTGCGTTGGTGCTACGCGCATATTGCAATCGAAGCGCTGGCACCAATGCGGTCGGCACCTGCCTCTATCATGGCAAGCGCTTCGTCGCGAGTGTGTATACCGCCTGCTGCTTTAACCTTGCAGCGCGATCCAACTGTTTTGCGCATAAGCGCCACGTCGTGTACGGTTGCGCCCGCAGAAGAAAAGCCCGTTGAAGTTTTAACAAACGCTGCGCCTGCGCGCAGAGCACACTCACACCCAGCAACAATGTGTTCATCATCAAGCAAGCAGCACTCAAGAATTACTTTAACGGGCACGCCGTCGGCAGCATCTACCACGGCTTTAATGTCGGCTACGCATGCATCATAATTGCCTGCTACAAGCTCACCCACATTAATCACCATGTCGATTTCACTTGTACCATCAAGCACTGCCTGGTGTGCTTCAAACGCCTTAGCAGCGCTACTCGAAGCCCCCAAAGGAAAGCCAATGCACGTGGTTATGCCCACATTCGTGCCCGCAAGCCACGCGGCAGCATGGCGGGTCCAGTAGCTGTTAATAGCAACCGTTTTAAACCCATGAGCTGCAGCTTCTTCGCACAGCGTTTTAATGTCGTGTGCGGTAGCGTTTTGCTTTAGATTCGTGTGGTCGATGTACGAAGAAAGTGGTTTCATAGCAACTCCTTTTTAAAAGCATAGGTAGCGTGTTAGTAGCGCATAGGTAGCGCGTGTAATAACCGTGTAGTAAAAAACCATCCATAGTAAAAAACCATCTACGGAGCAGATAGCGCGTAGATGGTTTTACAACATGCTAATTCGCAGCTAGCACAGCTAGAGCAATTCGCAGCTAGCGCAGTAGCGCCTTGAAGCGCTTTACGCAAGCAAGCCGTGAACAGTGTGTACCAAATCGTCGCTAGTAAGGTGGAACGCAGCTTGCAGCCACGATGCAGTACCTACCTGGCCAAACTCTTCGTATACGCCATGACGCTTAAAGGGTACATGTACACCCGCTTCCATGAGCGTTTCTGCACAAATGCTTCCAAGCCCGCCTTCAATGCTGTGGTTTTCAAACGTCACAACAGCCTTTTTACCTGCGGCTTCAGATAAGAGCAGCTCGGTATCGAATGGTTTTATACAAAACATATCAATAAGCTCTACCGAAACACCCTCATCTGCAAGCGTGTTTGCTGCGTCCATAGCATCTTTAAGAAGCTGACCTGCCGAAACGATGAGCACATCGGTGCCCTCACGCAAAATTGTGCCGCGGCCAAGCTCAAAGGTTGAGCCCTCTTCATAAATTTTATAGGCGTCTTTACGACCACTGCGCACATAGTTAACACCGGGGCGCGATGCAAATTCTTTAAGAATCCACGCCATTTGAACGGCGTCTGCAGCATCTACTACTACACTTTGAGGAATCATACGCATGAGCGCAACATCTTCCCAGGTAGTGTGGGTACCACCGTTTGCTCCTGCGGTAAAGCCAGGGTCGGAGCCCCAAATATTAATTGTGTTGTGCGAATAGCCGCCAGCAAGGAAAATTTGGTCGAAGCATCGGCGTGTAGCAAACGGTCCAAAGGTGTGGCAAAACGGAATGTAGCCTTCTGAGCTCATACCTGCAGCCATGCCCATCATGTTTTGCTCGGCAATACCCAAATCGATAAATTGAGAAGGACGTTGTTTGGCAATGGCAAGAGTACCACTTGCGCCGCCCAAGTCGGCATCAAGACACAACACCTTATCGTTGTGTTCCATAAGCTCAAGCAGGGTATGTACAACGGCGTCGCGGTAGGCTGTACCTTTTGCGCCAAAATCGTGTGCACGGGTAGCCATTATGCATCGCCTCCTTCATCACATTGAATGCGTGCGGTGCATGCACGTGCCTGTGTATCATCATCACCAGAACATGGACATGCCTTTGACTGTCCGTTAAGCTCATATGCAAGAGCAGCAATGCGCTGGTCAAACCCGGCAATCGCCTCATCGGTGGCAGCATTAATTTCGTCGTTGTTCCACTTCATTGAGTGGTTCATTTCGGCATGTTCAAAATATGGAATACCGGCACCCTTAATGGTGTCGAGCACAATAGCATTCGCCGACGTTTTATTGTCTTTTGCGCGCTGAATAGCACGGTCGAGTGCCTCGGCATCCTGACCATTTACACATTGCGCCATAAAACCAAACGCCTTCATTTTTTCGGTGTAATCAAACGGGTACAAAATGTCTTCGCAGCTACCATCGAGCTGCTTTTTGTTGTTGTCGATAAAAACAATGCAATTACTAAGGCGGTGAGCTGCAATAAACTCAAACGCTTCCCAGCACTGACCTTCGTTAAGCTCGCCATCACCCACAATAAGATAGGTGTAGTTGTCTTTATGCTGCAGGTGCAGTGCATAGGCAATACCTGCGGCAACCGATGTTCCCTGACCAAGCGAACCTGTTGTTGCATCAACGCCAGGTGTTTTTAAGCGGTCGGTGTGCGACGGCAAACGCGTACCGCCATCGTTAAGCGTAAAGAGCCATTCTCCAGGAAAATAACCTTCTTCTGCAAGGCACGAATACATAACCGGACCTGCATGCCCTTTGGACAACACAATACGGTCGCGACCATCCCATGTAGGGTTATCGCTACGATGGCGAAGATGCTTGGTATACAACACAGCATATAAATCTGCCAAAGAAAGCGATCCACCAACGTGGCCATATCCACGCTTTTGCAGCATGGCAAGAACATCACGGCGCAGCTTCGTGGCAAGAAGCTCAACCTGTTTCAACTCTTGTTTTTCCACCAATTACTCCTTACTTGTACCAATTCTTTTGTGCGCACACGCGCACCAACAAACATACGTGCAGGGCGCGCCGCTCGCATATATCGTGCGCAACTAGCACATACGCACATATCCATGCACAATAACGTGCGCATACCCAACCACATAGTTACTATACCCGCATGTGTGCACGGCGTGCTAACCGCACGGTAATTTACGCAAAAAAACGCAAAACCACCTGGTAGTTACATTAAACCTGATGGTTACTTTGCGGCACGCTCTAAACGAAACGCTCTATAAACGAGCAGCTGGTATACACAAGCAGCTGGTATACACAAACAGCTGATTAGTGAGACTCAATAGCGTCGGTAAGTTTTGCTTCAAGCTCTGCTTTGTCGAGAATATTAACCAACACAACTTTGCGGTCGTCGTCTACATTGGTAATAAAGTCTTTAAGATCGTTGCCAACAACAAACAAATCGGCAGCTGATGGGTTAATGTCGGAAATGGTGGTGTGGTCTACCTCAATTTCTGGGTGACCAAGCTTTTTAACAACGTCTTCGGCGTTCATGTGAACGATAAGGCTAGAACCCAAACCGGAGCCGCAACAGCACAAAATTTTACGTACACTCATTGTATCTCCTTTGATCAATGTGTTGGTGGTGCACTAGGAACACCCATGTCATAAAGTTTACTACTGCATAGCACATATTCATGCAGTGGCGTGCAAAATTTTCGGCGAGCGCGTAAAAAAGCCGACGCAGGTAGCGCGCCGGCTTTTAGCACGTACAAGAGATACTAGCGCGACAGTGTTGCGCGCATGGCACCTGTCGAAAACCTCGTGTTATGCTTCCTCTTTTTTGGGAGCAACGAAGTTATAAATAATGGGGATAAGGTATACAACAACGCATACCAGCATAAGCAGCGTGCCGTTTGCAAAATTAATAACGTTGCCGAATACAATACCCATCCACGAGAAGTCGGCGTCGGAGAAGGTTGCACCAGAATAACCGAGCGCATTAAATACAGGCATGCAAATTGCAGGCAAGAACGTAATAAGCAAACCGTGTACAAACGCACCAGCTACGCAGCCTTTAATACCACCTTCGGCATTACCAAATACACCTGCGGTTGCGCCACAGAAGAAGTGAGGTACAACACCAGGAAGAATAAGTGCAACAGGAAGCGCGGCGTTAATGCCACCCAATACAAACAATCCAACAATGCCGCCTACAAACGAGCTCAAAAAGCCGATGGTAACCGCGTTTGGAGCATACGTAAAGGCAACAGGGCAGTCGAGCGCGGGCTTTGCGCCAGGAACAAGCTTGTCGGCAATACCCTTAAATGCAGGAACGATTTCGCCAATAATTAAACGAACACCACTCAAAATAATGTAAACGCCACCGGCAAATGACAAACCGCCGGTAAGTGCCCATACAAACCAGTTAACTTTAGTTTCGGAACCAATGTTCATAAGATCTTTAAGGGCACCAAATTGTGCTTGGAATGCAGCAGGATCGGCAGCAAAGAGCGCGGGGCCTTCTACCAGCAAACCACGGCCAACGGCAATGCCCGTTACCACGATGAACAAAAATGCCATGGTAAGACCAATGGAAACCGTTGTGTCGCGCAGGAAAATGAGACGCTTGGGGAAGTTGATTTCCTCGGTGCTTTGACGATTGGGGTCGTTTGCAAACAGGCGGCCAACCATACCTGCAGCCCAGTAGCCAAGACCACCCAAGTGACCCAAAGCAACGGCGTTGCTACCTGTTACTTTGCGGAAGGTTACCTGGCAGTATGCAGGAGAGAGAACCATGATGAATGCAAGCAAGCAGCCGCCTGCAAGATAGAGCATCCAGCCTTCAAGATGACCGGCACCACCCAAAATAACAGCAATCATGCACGCCATGTAGAGCGTGTGGTGACCGGTAAGGAAGATGTACCGCATACGCGAAAAACGTGCAAGCACGATGTTGAGCACCATACCAACAGCCATAATAATTGCCGAGCTTACACCAAAGTTCTTTAGTGCGTCTGCAACAACGGCTTCGTTATTTGGTACAACGCCTTGCATGGTAAACGCATAGTTAAATACCTGGCCAAATGCGTTAAGCGAGCTACTAAGCAAGAAGCCTGCACCAGCGCCCAAAACAAGAAAACCAACGATAGTTTTAAGCGTTCCCTTGATAATATCCTCGATAGGTTTACCTTGCAGCACCAAGCCAAGGCACGCAAGCAATCCAACCAAAATAGCTGGCGTCGACAAAATGTTAATAATGAAGTCGAGAATAGCCATCACACACCCCTTTCTTCTGTGCACCCTTATTGAGGAGCACGAACAAATAAATCGTAAACGGCTTGCACGTTAGGAGCCTTCGCCACCGCTTCGATGTTGGCAGGATCGGCAAACAGGGTTGCAATGGTGCGCATAACATCGATGTGGTCGTTTGGATTTTCCGCGGCAAGCGTTACGAGCACGGACACCGGATCGTCGCCCTCCTTAAACACAACGCCCTTACGCACCACGCACACGGCAAGCTGCTGATGTAGAACACCTTGCTCGGGGCGGGCGTGAAGAAGCGCCAGGTTGGGAGCTAGCACAAAATACGGCCCGAACTTATGCGTATTTTCGATAATACCGTCGATATACGCAGGCGTGACAAAACCACCGTTTACCAGCGGCTGCACAGCAACATGCACCGCGTCCTGCCAGTCTTTACATGCATCAACAATGCAAATATTGTTGAGACTGAGCATGTCTTCCATCGTCATATAACACTCCTATCGATGTAGCATCTACGATTGGTTGGTTTGCGCCGCTCGTTTGTACATGAAAAGTGCTGCAGATGTTGCAAGTGCTGCAGGCTGCGTTACATGTAGATACGTGCACAAACCCGTGCCACACTGTGTAGTTTATCAGTATTTCCGTAAAATTGCCACATTTTTTTATTGTTTGTTCCTGTTTATGGGTTGAGCGGTTGGCAACAAGGTATGCGTTAAGCTACACACCCCGCTTGTATGTTCAAGCTAGTTATCCAATTTAGTTGTAAAACGCATGCATGCGCCTTATAGAATGAACAAGTACACTACAATAAAGGTAATGAAAGGAGTTGGTTTGTTTCGACAAGAACGTCACGTTGATATACTGCGCATCCTCTATACACGCGGACGTGTAGAGGTGGACACTCTTGCCGAAAAATACCAGGTAAGTGTGGATAGCATTCGCAAAGACCTGCAGCATTTGGCTCATATGGGTTTATGCAAACGCGTGTATGGTGGCGCGCTTATTAGCGAAGATACTGAGCGCGTAACGTCGTATCTTGCCGAGCACCACATATCAAACCTCGAACCTATTCCCTCGCTTACCGAAGCGCTTCCGCTCGAACCCCAAGATGCGCACGAAGATACTGATGATGAGTGCGTTGAGGACGATCAAACCGAAGGAATACGTGCAGTTGCACGTCGTGCGTATTTTGAGATAAACGACGGTGATTCGGTATTTCTCGACCTGTCGCGTACCAACATTGAAATTGCAACGCTCTTAGCACAAGGCGACAAGCGCGCAATTGTTACCACCAACATGCTTGACGTGCTTAAAATTTTGGCAAACGCGCCGCACATTACCACGCTGGCAACGGGCGGTTTTTTGAACATTGCGCTTAACGGATTTGTTGGCTCCGAAACAATTAGCCTGCTCGAGCCCCTGTTGTTTGCCAAGGCGTTTATTGGTGCTGGAGCAATTAACCTCGAAACCATGGCTGTTACCGCGGGCGATATAGACAGCGGCTCGGTAAAAGAAAAAGTTATTCATAATGCTTCATATACATTTTTGCTTGCAAATAAAGAGAAATTTACCAGAAAAATGAGTTATCGGTTTGCAAGTATTACCGATTTTTCTGCCGTTATTACCGATTGTAAAGATGCCGACGTACTGATGCGGCTACAACAAACGGGAACGCCCGTGTTACGTGCGTAAATGGTACGTACGTACATGTTTACGTACGTACATGTTGCGGAAGGTAGGTCTTACGCGCGGCGCGCCCCCTGAGCCAGGGTAACACGACCAGGGCACATGCCACGCGCAGCACAAAGCTGGCCACGCGCGGCATCTGCATTACCAGGCTAAATCATGCACACCTGACACTCACTCGAACCCGTGCACACAAAGTTCCCGCTCGAACTATTACCAGCTGCGCCATCAGTACTACCAGCGCCGTCTGCAATAACTTCGTCGTTTTCGAGATGCTCACTGCCTTCAAGCACATCCTGACGAATGCGCACGTAATAAATCGATTTACACCGCTTTTTAAACGCGTAAATGTACGCCTTGTTTAAATCGCGCGTTGTGGCCTGCGACGTCATAAACAGCGTAAGCGAAATTGCCTGGTCAACGTGCTTTTGCGCCGCGGCAACAATGTTAATGATGGCTTCGTAGCCCACTTCATATGCACCATCTTGATAATAGCGATAGTTGTCATTGGTGATCTTGTAGGCGGGCACATATACGCGGCCGATTTTGCCCTCTTTACGTGTTTCAACAGCGCTTACTACAGGCTGTAAACTAGGCGTGCAGCTCGAAAGATAGCTAATCGAACCCGTAGGAGCAACAGCCATAAGGTGCGCATTGGCAAGCCCGCGGACTTTGATTTTTTCGACCAAAGAAACCCAATCGTCACGAGTTGGAAGCGTAAGGCCAAGCTCAGCTAAAAGCGCACGTACACGAGGTGTTGAAGGAGCTGTGTCGGCACCTGTGTACTTATCGAAATAGCTGCCATCGGCATACTCCGAGTTGGAAAATTCGCTAAACGACCCGTAGGTTTGCGCGAGGTCGCACGATGCGCTAAACGCGTGGTAGGCCATGGCATAGAAAAACATGTCCACAAAGTCTACCGCCTCGGGCGAGTTGTAATAGATGTGGTGCGTTGCCAAAAAGCCGTGCAGGTTCATTGCACCAAGCCCAACGGCATGGTTAAGATTGTTGCCTTTTTTAACCGAAGGCGCGCACGCCAAATCGGAAGAGCGGCTCACCCTATCGAGGGCAAAAATGGCGTGGCGAACAAGACTGCCAAAGTGCGGCGCGTCGTCCATAGCGCGGGCAATATTAATTGAGCCCAAATTGCAGCACACGTCAACGCCCACGTGCGTAAAGCTTAAATCTTCGGTGTACGAAGACGGGGTTGATACCTGCGCAATCTCGGAGCACAAATTAGACATCACAATACGGCCGGCACGCTTGTGCGGGTTGCAATAGTTAACGGTGTCTTCAAACATAATGTAGGGATAGCCCGACTCAAACTGCAGCTCAGCAATGGTTTGGAAAAACTTACGCGCGCTTATGTACGTTTTGTGAATGCGGGGGTTGGCACACAGCTCGTCGTACTTTTCGCTCACCGACAAATCGGATAGCGCCACGTTGTACTCGCGCTTTACATCGTAAGGCGAAAAAAGTGCCATATCCTTATTTTGTTGAGCAAGACGAAACGTTACATCGGGGATAACAACACCCAAACTGAGCGACTTAATGCGCACTTTTTCGTCGGCATTTTCGCGCTTTGTATCCAAAAAACGCATAATGTCGGGGTGATGCGCATGCAAATACACAGCTCCGGCACCCTGACGCTGGCCAAGCTGGTTTGCATACGAAAACGTGTCCTCGAGCAGCTTCATGACGGGCACAACGCCACTTGCTTGGTTTTCAAACCCCTTGATGGGCGCAGCCGTTTCGCGCAGATTGGTTAGACATAGCGCTACACCACCCCCGCGCTTGGAAAGCTGCAAACTGGTGCTAATACCGCGTGCGATAGATTCCATGGTATCCTCAACACGAAGCAAGTAGCACGAAATGTATTCGCCACGACGCTTTTTGCCCGCGTTCAAAAAGGTGGGCGTTGCTGGCTGAAAACGATTCGCCATCATGTCTTTTACCAGCTGTTTTGCAAGCTCTTCATTGCCGTTCGCCAAAAACATTGCGCACATAACCACGCGGTCTTCAAATTGCTCCAAAATCTGCGCGCCATCATCGGTGTGCAGCGCATACGCAATGTAAAACTTCATCGCACCCATAAGGCTTGTAAATTCAAAATGCTCCTCGGCTGCAATGGCGTACAATTTTTGGATAAATGGCGTACTATATGCATTTATAACAGTGTGGTCGTAATAGTTGTGCTGCACCATGTACGCAAGGCGCGCTGGCAGGCTTTCAAAGTGCATAATACGCGGCATAATTTCTTGCTCGATATAGCGCTTGCACGCCTCTTTATCTGCAGAAAAGTTAAAACGGCCGTCGGGCGTCTTAAAGCGTGTAAGCGCGTTGAGCGAAATGTATGAGGCGTCGCGTGCAGCTGTATCTGTAGCTGCAGCGATAGCGGCGGTATCGACGGTAGGCGCTGCGGTAGCTACGGTAGCTGCGCTTTCGGGTGTAATGTCACGGGCGTTGGCGGACGTGTTGGTAGTGGTTGACACGGTGGCTTGTGCCATGTCGGTTTGCGTGTTGGTTGATGTACTCATATGCGTTCCTATCGTTTGACGTGCGTACAGGCATCGTGCGCCTGCTCAATTGTTATTTCTTCGGACACAAGTTGTGAAACAAGCGCAACATCTTCCATCGTTCCCGAAAGTTCAAACTGAAAAATGAGCGGCACACCAACTTTGTGTGCAATAATTGGTCCAGCAATCGCAAAACTGTCACCAAAATTGGTGTTTCCGCTGCTAATAACCGCGCGGCACAGTGAGCGATTGGTATACTTGTTAAGAAAGTGAATTACCTGCTTGGGAACAGCACCCGTTGTATCCACCTTGCCGCAGCGGGACGTGCCGCCGCCCGCATATGTGGGACAAATAAGAATGTAGGGTTCATGTACCTCAAGCTGCACGGATGGGTCTATCGGTATGCGCAAGGCACGCGGAGAAATAGCCGAGCCGCTCGGTGCATCAAAACGCAGCTTTTGCACAAACCGGTGCGTGTTTTCCGATGTAGACGAAAAATAAACGATGTTCATCTAAAATTCCCAATCCTCGTCGGTTGTTTCCTCCGCCGTTCCTATTACGTACGAAGAACCGCTCCCGCTAAAGAAATCGTGGTTTTCGTCGGCACGGGCAGAGAGCTGCGCAAATACCTCAGGCTCAATGTGCGTTTCTTGCGCAGTAAAGGGTGAGTCGTATCCAAGATTTTGCAAAAACTTGCCTGCATTATACAAACTAAACGCAATGGCATCGTCAGCCAAATCAAAGCCGTCATACAACTCGCGCAGATAGGTCTTTTCAAGATCAATAAGGTGGTAGAGCAGGTCAAACACAAACTCCTTCATGGCTGCTTGCTCGTCTGCTGCCAGGCGCTTAAGTTTTTGCTGATATTTGTAGCCACTGTAATAGTTGTGAATAACTTTATCGCGCAAAATAAGGCGAATCATATCGGATGTGTTGGGCAGCTTGCCGCGAGCAGACAAATAAAACGGCAGGTAAAATCCACCATACAGCAAAAATCCGGGCATGAGAGCCGCTGCAACTTTGCTTTTTAGCGCGTCGTCCTGCGTGTAGTATGGAATAAGCGCCTGCGCACGCGCCTGCAAAGCGTCGTTATGCACCACCCAGGCCTGCGCCTCGTCTATTTGTTCACTTGAGCACAAAGTAGAAAAAATAGTGCCGTAGCTGCGCGCATGTACCGCAACCATAAATGCAAAGTTGGCGTAATTTGCCTGTTCGATGTCGGTAAGCGCGTGACGAATCTGTGCAACGTCGCCAACAGACGCCTGCACCGTGTCGAGCAGCGTTAAGCCCGTAAACGTGCGAATAATAAGCTGCTGCCAGCGCTCATCGAGCGTGTTCCACGAAGGCAAATCGTTCGAAACGGGAATATTTTCGGGTAGCCAAAAATTTTGCGTTACACGATTCCATACTTCGAGGTCCTTATCATCGGCAATGCGATTCCAGTTAATGGCACGCATGTGTGCAGCGTGCGGCTCATACGCAAACTCAACAGGCGACTGCGACGTTGCAAACGCGCGGGCATACGATGACGAAACGGCTGAACTAGTAAGCGGCGTTGATTGTGACATACCCTTCCTTTCAAAATGCAGTAACGGATACAGTACCCTACCACAATATGTTGATGTAAACAAGGATACCCTATACTGCATGTTGTTATTCAGCTGCAGCTCGCATACCTAAATTTTTTTGGTAAATTTTTTGACATTTTTTTATAAATTTTTTTGAATGTGCGCTCCCGCACAGGTCAGCTCCCTCACAGGTCATTGCACGCCGGGTGCCTTACACCTGCCAGCTTCCATCGCAAAAAGTGCAAAACTCTTGCGCACGCAACTCGCAGAGCAGCTGCTCAACATAGTCTTCGCTTACCGGAGAGCGACCAGCACGCACTTCTTCATCACACAAAAGCTCACAGGCACGCGCCGTTGTCATAGCATGCGAATCGTTTGCCGCGCGGCTATCAAGCAATATGCGCACAAGTGCCGCACGTTTTTGGCGATGGCTCCCCTCAAACTTCGACTGCTTCGTATAGCTGCGCGAACGCCGCGAAGGATTGCTTACGTGCTGCTTGAGCCACACACCATAATCCAAAAGCGCATAATTCCACATGCGCGGCGTGTGCAGTGCACGTGACGTGCGCGGAGCATCGTCGGGGCAAAGCGCATCAACAAATGTAATAAGCTCACGGTCGGATACCTGGTCTTCGTGAGGAAATAGCTCGTGCAATAACACAGATCGCACGTTGGTTTCGAGATATGCGCAATGACGATTCCACGCAAATGCGCAGATACCCGCCGCTGTTGCAGCACCAATACCCGGAAGCCGCACAAGCTCGGCCGGGGTTTGCGGAAAAACGCCACCGTGCGCCGAAATAATATGCGCAGTTTTAAGCACATACAGCGCGCGACGGTTATAGCCCATCCCCTGCCACGCGCGTAGCACGTCGGCAGTTTGCGCTTGCGCAAGCACGTCAACCGTGGGAAATTGCTCAAGCCACGCCTGCCAACGCAGCGCCACCCGCGCAGTTTGCGTTTGCTGCAGCATAACTTCAGAAATCCAAATGGCATAGGGGTCGGTTGTGTTGCGCCATGGAAAATCGCGGTACAGCGTATCTGCCGCTTGAGATATGTTGTAAATAAGCTGGTAAAGTTGGTCGCGTGAGCACACGCCTATATTCGTACAGCCTGCAAGCGTGCTACGACAAAGCGATGCAGATGAGGTATTACGTGCTTTTGGCATAGTTGCAGTGCTTGTGCCGTTTGCGCGGGTTAGGCTCCTATTTTGTCCACTCAACAATATCCCAACCTTCATGGCGCGCAATAGCACGAAGCGACCTATCGGGATTAACGGCGCAAGCATGCTGAGCAAAACGAAGCAGATGCTTGTCGGAGTGGTGATCGCCATACGCATAGAGAGGAACAGGCAGGCACGAAAGGGAAGGCTCACACGCAGCCAAACCATCCGTTCCCTGCTCACGTGCGCCATGCGCAGACACTACATGCTGTGCAATCCATCGCTTTACGCCGAGCACTTTTTCGTCGCCCTCAATAACTACGCCATCTACCTGGTTTGTTACACAATTATTGGCGTCGTACACCATGCGCGTTGCAATAACGCCGTCGAGCCCCAAATTATCGCACACCTGCTGGGCAATGCTGTAAAACGTAGCCGACACCACCAAAATGGTGCAGCCCTCTTGTTGACGCTTTGAAATTTCTTGTAGCGCTTGCGGAAGATAATGATGTGCGAGCACCTGATCGTGAAAATCGTGCATAAGCCGAGCGACATCTTGCTGAGACATGCCAACAAGCCGATTAAACAAAATGCTGCGCGCCTTTGCCTGATTTGTAGGCACGTGGAACACGTAGCAAAACGCCCACCACACAAGACGGAGACTATCCAGCAGCGACAGCAGCCGATGCTGATACAAATAGCGAGCAAAACACGCGCCCGATTGTGTATCTATGATAGTTCCATCGAGGTCGAATACGGCCAACTTATTGCAGGTGGTGCATGCATGCTGAGGGCGCGTTGTATCGAGCACGTTACAGATACCTCTTACAATAGACAACAGGATAACTACGCAGCCGCGCAGCATATGCAGCTGGTGTAGCCGCGTAGCATATGCAGCTGGTGCAGCTGGCGGCAAATTGGCTGGTGGCGGCGTTAATGCACAACAGCCTATACGGATACAAAAAAAGCTCCGGAGTTACCCGGAGCTTGCATATTCGAATGGCGGGATATGCGGGGATCGAACCCGCGACCTCCGACGTGACAGGCCGGCGCTCTAACCAGCTGAGCTAATACCCCGTGCGTAGTTGCAGATGCTATAATACCTGTAATGGAGCCTGTTTGTCTAGTGTTAATTTAGAAGTTTTGAATGAATTGTGATGCTTGCAGCATTATCCCAGCATAACGGTGGTTTCTTTACCCGCGTCGTCGGTAACGTGAAGGCTTGCACCTTCAAGCTTCACGCGCGAAATGCTCCCCTGCTTTACAAGGGCAGCGCCGTCTTTGTCGGTAACCTGCGTTGGCTCAGCACCCAGTCCCATCGTGTAAGCGATAATATCCCACGTTCCATCGCTCTTATTTTCTGGTATAACAAGCGCGCCATTATACAATAACATCTGAACGGGCGTACCGCTAAGCTTGCAGAGTGCTGTGGCATCTTGCGAGCCTTTTTTTGGCGCCGACATAAGCGTATACACGCCGTCACTACCCTGTTCTATATAATAGGTAAGCCCATGATAAATGATGTTTTCGTCGCTTTGAGCCTGCTGTGTTTCTGCTTCGGGAGTAAGCCGCTCTTGCGGCTCGTCGGGCTCAAGCGCAATAGAAGCTATCCAAATTATCGCCGCAACAACACATAAACTAACGAGCGAACATACAATAACAATAAGCTTTTTATACAGCGGCATCGGCGCCTTTGGCAGCGTATCGGCTGCCGTATGCTCACGCGAATATGCTGCCATTTGCATAATGTCCCTGCGCGCACGACCCGTAAGCCGCGAGAGCTTATCTGCCGATACATGCATGTTTTTTGCTTCGTTAAGCACACGGACGTGCTGCTTTGTGCGCTTGCGTTGCACATTTGAATTGTGCGCAAGAACGCGCGCCGTGCGACGCGTTTCAATTTTTGCACCAGCACCTGCTTGAAGCTGCGAAATTGCCTGCTGGCCAGCTGGCACCTGGCCTGCCGGCACCTGACCTGCCGGCACCTGACCTGCCGGCACCTGACCTGCCGGCATCTGCGTACCTGGCACAAAACCAGACGAAACCTGGCTATCCGCCTGCCGGCTTTTCCGCGCATGGCTGGGTTGTGTGCGATGTGTTGATTGGTTATAGCTCACGGCGTGCCTCAATAGCTCTCCCTAACGTAACTTCGTCCGCATATTCAAGGTCACCACCAACCGGAAGCCCACTTGCAAGCCGCGTTGTGGTTACCCCTAAAGGTTTAAGTAAACGCGCAAGATAAATAGCAGTGGTTTCGCCCTCAACATTTGGACTCGTTGCTAAAATAACCTCGTGTACCGTTTGATTTGCAAGACGCCGCGTAAGCTCTGCAACGTGCAGCTCCTCAGGCCCAATATTGTCCATGGGCGAAATAACGCCACCAAGCACGTGGTATAACCCGTGGTACGCATGAGTGTTTTCGATGGCGGCAACGTCTTTTGGCTCGGCAACCACACAAATTGTGGTGGTGTCGCGCGAAGAATCGCTGCAATACGTGCACAAATCGTCGGTTGCATAGGTAAAGCACACCGGACAAAAATGCACTTCATCTTTAAGACGAATTATTGCCTGAGCTAAACGCGTTGCATCTTGCGTTGGTTGTTCCATTAAAAAGTATGCAATACGCGCTGCCGATTTAGGCCCTATACCAGGCAATTTACCAAACTCATCAAGCACACATTGCAGTGCAGCACACGATTGTTGCATACGTGCACCTAAAATAGACCCGGAATATTCATGCCGCCGGTAATGGCACCCATCTGCTGGTCGGCAGTTTGTTGCGCGCGGGTAAGGCACTCACTCACCGCTGCCAAAATACTATCCTGAAGAAGTTCAACATCCTCGGGATTAAGCGCATCGGGATCGAGCACAATTGACGTAATGTGGCCATCAGCCGTGCCTTCAACCTTTACCATGCCGCCACCTGCAGACGCGCTCACTGGAATTTCCTTGAGCTTGCTTTGGGCGTCCATCAGGCGCTTTTGCATTGTTTGAGCCTGTTTCATCATTTGCTGCATGTTCATATGTAGCTCCTTTAGTTCGTTAGTACTACACGGACAAACCGCGTACGCGTACGCCGTGCTGCATTGCGAATGCCGCGCAGTTGTACAAAACCCCTGTGTAGGCAAGCACCAACCTGCCCGCACACGTGTGCTCGCAAGTGGTACGTATGCTATTGTAGCTCTATTTTTTTGCCACCAACGTTTTTACGTAAACTCAGCGCACATGTAAGCACTACAAGCAACGCTCTCTATAACGCGCATAAGGGGTCAGCAATTTTTCGGCAAAAAATATTGAGTGATATTGGACAAAAACCCTACTTTGACACGAGGCTAAGGCTCAAAATCGCCCAAAGGCGCCAGGCGGGACACTTGGTTAAATAAGTTAACAAACGCACTACCTGCGGAAATGGAAAATACTGCCAAGCAAGGCGTGCGCGGTTTGCCTTCAGCCGCGCTCAACCTCGTGTCAAAGTATGGTTTTTGTACAATTTCAGCCAAAAAATCGCCGGAAAAAATTTTTTGAGGACTGAACTATGTATAAAAGCACGCGCATGCTGCCTGTTACTGCTGTGTTTGTGCAGGTTGCTGGCCGTTTTCTGCAGGGGTAATAGTAGCTTTCACGTTGTCGCCAAACACCTCGGTAAGCATCGCTAAAATGGCTTCCTCTTTTTTTGAGGGTGCACGCACGCCGGATACCTGCGCGTGAGGTGTTTGTGTGGCCGAAGTAGGAGCCGTCGCCTCGGCTTGCGGCTTTGCAGCCTGCTGCACTGGCGGTGCTGCTTGAGGCGCGGGTGCGCTGCTCGGTTGTGCAGGTTGCGGTTTTGGTGCAGGTTGAGATTTTGCTTGTGGTTTTGGTTGTGGCTGCGGGGTTGGTGCAGGTTGCGGCTCGGGCGCGGGCTTTGGCCCTGATGCAGGCGAAACTGCCGCTACCTGGGGTGCTGCTACAGCCTTAGACGCAGGTGCGAGCGCAGAGCTTTCAACAAATGTGATGCGCTTTTTTCCAAATACTGGTGTTGTCCAGGCATATAGCTGTGCTTGCGTTGCTGGGTCGCTCAGCATTTTAATGGTAAACGCCGAGCCTACAGGCAACTGTACAACAAGTGCATCGGCATTATCTGACACAAGTTGCGACTGCAACAATAGCGCACCGGTTGCAGGATTTTGTTGCTGCATGCTGGCAAGTATGCGCTCCCAGCGCTGTTGAGACGACTGCAGCGAAGCAGCCGCAGGTGCGGGTTGCGAGACAGGTGCGGGTTGTACCGCAGGTGCAGGCGCGGGACGCGACGGCATAGCGAAAGCCGCAGGTGCTGGTGCAGATGCCATAGGACGTGGAGCTGCTGGTGCAGGAGCTGCCACAACAGGACGTGGTGCAGGACGTGGTGCAGGTGCCACAGCAGGTGCAGGTGCAGGACGTGGCGCTACTGCGGGCGCGGGCGTGGCAGCAGGTGCAGGCGTTGGTGCGCTCGCAACAGGCCGCGCACCAGGCAGGGTCGCTTTGTGCTCAAGCGCCATTTTGCAGCAGAATAATTCAAACAAAAGACGCCTATTATCTGCAGTTTTAAGCGCAAGAATTAAATCGGTTACGTGTGATAACAGCGATAACACCTGAGCTTCGCTGGTAATATGACTGCTGCAATCGCGCAGCATATCAGCGCTACGCGACGAGCTAATAAGCCCGCCTGCAAGAGGTGCATCGGGCGCAGCAGCCGCACCGCCAACTGCCCCAGCGCCGCCAGTCGCCGCAGCATACAAATACCAGGCATACACGTCGCGCAAAAACGCAGCTAAATCGCGGGCGCAGCGCAATACATCTTCGCCCGCATCGGCAAAATTACACACACAACGAAACACATCCGCCATGCGTGCATCTAACAATGCGCAGGTAAGACGCGCAAGAGCATCATCTTGCGTTTCACCAAACATCGTGCGCACAAGCGCAGCGTCTATAGAGCCCGAGCCAAACACACTCACCTGCTCCAAACTCGACAGCGCATCGCGCATGCCGCCTTGCGCGTGATGCACAATAGCCCATATGGCATCGTCGGTGGCTTGTATGTGTTCACTCGCGCAGACGCGTTTTAGGTGATCAAACATGTCGTTTGCAGCAACACTGTGGAAATCAAACCGCTGAACGCGGCTCAAAATTGTTTCGGGAATTTTTTGCGGCTCGGTGGTGCACATAATAAAAATAACGTGCGCGGGCGGCTCTTCGATAGTTTTAAGCAGCGCATTAAACGCCGCGGTTGTAAGCATGTGAACTTCGTCGATAATAAAAATTTTATAGGGCGCAACAACAGGAGCATAGCTCACGCGGTTGAGAATTTCTTCGCGCACGTTGTCAACACCGGTGCGCGAAGCAGCGTCGAGCTCAAGCACATCGGGGTGCTGTGCACTTGCAATTTGCACACACGCATCGCAGACCCCACACGGCAGATGATTGGTTGTATGTGTGCAGGTAAGCGCCTTAGCTAGCAGACGTGCCATGGTTGTTTTGCCCGTACCACGCGGCCCGCAAAACAAATATGCATGCGCAATTTTGTTGTGTGTAACAGCGTGCGTAAGTGTTGCAACAACGTGCTGCTGCCCCACTACCTCGTTAAACGTACGTGGACGATATGTTGTATATAACGACTCCAAAACACCATCACCCTCTACTTCATGTGCACAAGCTATTTTTTGCGTGCCAAAAGCTGCGTGCGAATAAATCCAACAATCATGGGTAATACCGAAATTCCAATAATCCCCACCACAAGCAGCTCAAAATGGTTCTGAACGTATGGAACGCCACCAAAGAAATAGCCAAGTAGGATAAACACGCTCGACCACACAACGCCGCCGAGCACGTTAAATACCACAAAATTGTGCCAATGCATCTTGCCTACGCCCGCAATGAACGGCACGAACGTGCGAATAAACGGAAAAAATCTCCCAAGAAAAATGGCGAGCTTACCCCATTTTTCCAAAAACGCCTCAGCATGTGCAATGTGCTCGGGCGACATTGCTTTAACTTTGCCCGAAGCAATAATCGATGTGCCAAAATAGTGTCCAATCACAAAATTGCACTGGTCGCCCAGGATGGCTGCCGCCCACGCAACAGCAAGCAAACTCATTAAATCGAAGCCACCGTTATGTGCAAAATAGCCCGAGATAAAAAGCAGCGAATCACCTGGTAAAAAGGGGAAAAATACAACGCCCGTTTCAACAAAAATAATAACGAACACAAGACCGTATGCCGCAATGGGACCGGCCGCGAGCGCAGCTGCAATAGCATGACGCGGATTTTTGATTAGTTCGATAAGTGCCGATATGATATTCATGAACCACCATTCATCTGATACACACTACATGCACGCACGGGCACGCGAGTGCCGGTACGCAGCAACACGCAGGTACGCAGCAATGCAGCAACACGCAGGTACGCAGCAATGCAGCAACACGCAGGTACGCGGCCACGCACCGCCGTCCCCGGTAAAATCGGTACAAAAATGCAAGTGCACCTGATGGGATCGGACACCCACTAGAGGCATCTTATGGCTGCTGTCTTCCGACCCTGACCAGGTTCGAAACATAGTGCCGCCCGAGCCCATCAGACACACTTGCATGTTGCAACTATAGCGTAACTTTACCAGTTTTTGCGCGCAGATGTGCCCTTGAACCTACTTTTGCATGGTATGAGCATAGCTCCTGCACGAATGGTAAAACGCAAGGAGACTTTGCGTAGATGCGTCTTGTTTGCTGAGCGCGTCTTTGTCGTGGAACGCAGGAACAATCTGCTTTGCAAGCTGTTTGCCAAGCTCAACGCCCCATTGGTCAAACGAATCGATGCCCCAAACGCTACCTTCTACAAACACAATGTGCTCGTACAGTGCGATAAGCTCGCCTACGCTAAACGCGTTAAGTTCCTTACCAAAAATAGAGGTAGTTGGCTTGTTTCCACTAAATACGCGGGCAGGAACCATCCACTCGGGCGTGCCTTCTGCACGAACCTCATCAGCCGTTTTACCAAACGCAAGCGCCTTTGTTTGCGCAAGGAAGTTGGCCAAAAACAGCTCGTGAATGTCTTGATTGCCATCTTGTGTTGCGTGAGCGGTATTGGCAAACGCAATAAAATCGGCAGGAATAAGGTGCGTACCCTGATGAATGAGCTGGTAGAACGCGTGCTGACCATTGGTACCAGCCTCGCCCCAGAAAATCTCACCCGTATTGCAGGTAACAGGTGTGCCATCCCAACGAGTAGATTTACCGTTCGACTCCATGGTGAGCTGCTGCAAATACGCAGCAAAACGATGGAGATACTGGCTGTAAGGCAGCACCGCGTGCGACGACGCACCAAAGAAATTGGTGTACCACACGTTAAGCAAGCCCATAAGCATGATGGCGTTCTCTTCGAGTGGTGTTGAATAAAAGTACTCGTCAACAGCATGAAAACCGTGCAAAAACTCCTCAAACGCCTGAACACCGCAGGCAATCATGAGCGACAAACCAACGGCAGAATCCACCGAATAGCGGCCGCCTACCCAATTCCAAAAACCAAAGGTGCAGTCGGGCGAAATACCAAACTGCTGCACAAGTTCAAGATTGGTGGACACGGCAACAAAGTGGTGTGCAATCGCACGTGCTTCATCGTCTTTGCTGCTAATTGCACCCTGTTTGCGAAGGGCATCGAGCAGCCACGTACGCGCAACACGAGCGTTTGTCATGGTTTCGAGCGTCGTAAACGTTTTTGATACAACAATAACCAGCGTAGTTTCGGGGTTTAAGCTGTGCGTTTTTTCGTACATATCGCACGGGTCGATATTGGATACATAGTGAACGCGCAGACCCTCTTGTACGTAGGGTTTAAGCGCTTCGTACACCATAACCGGACCCAAATCGCTGCCGCCAATACCAATCGACACAATATCGGTAATAGCCTTGCCGCTTACGCCCGTCCACTGACCAAGGCGCACGCGCTCAGCAAATGCATACATGCGGTTAAGCTCGTAGCGCACGTCTTTTACGCAGTCCTGACCATCAACAATAAGCTTTCCTTCGTCCTCCATGGGGCGACGAAGCGCCGTATGCAATACCGCGCGGTCTTCGGTGGTATTAATGTGTTCACCTGCAAACATTGCCTTTTTGCGCTCGTCAATATGAAGTTCACGCGCAAGGTCAAAAAGCAAATTTTTGGTAGTTGAAGTAATAATATTTTTTGAAAGATCAATATGCAGATCGCCAACCGTAAATGTAAATTCTTGTACACGTGAAGGGTCTTGTGCAAACCAGTCGCGCATGGATATACCTGCGGTTTTTAATGTGTGGTAGTGGTCTGATAGCTTCTTCCACGCATTTGTTTGAGTTGGATCGGTAGGTCTAACTGTTGGTTCTGGTGGAAATGGCATATGCACTCCTTTGCTGCAATTTCTTTACAATCGTATGGAAATGTAGGACACGTTATACACAAATAGACGTTTTTGAAACACGCTCATTGCACTCATTTCACTAGTTTCTAAGTGTAGCGCACAAACGTTTACACAAACGGATAATTTTAGGCACAGCAAAGAAAGGCACAACGGCTGCATATTGTATGCGGTTTTATGCATGCGGTGTACGGCTACCGCGGACCCGCTGCAAGCCGATGCGCACCCGTTGCAAGCCATCTACCGGCAAGAAAGCCCTTTTAGCGCGAGCCAATTACGCTTTTTTGCAGCGGCATCGTGCATGTCTTCACCAAAATGCTCAAACGCAACAACACGTATGCCAAATATCTCAAGTGCGCAATTGTACGTAAGCGGGCTTGAAAGCTCAAACGCCGCACGCACGAGCTCAGCCGCGGCAGCATCGGCAACAACAAGCTCCATAGGGCTTACACTTGCAATAGCTTGACGCATTGTACCAGGCATAACATCGGGTGGCGCAACAAGTACGCACAGGTTATCGGGCGCATAACCAAGCGCGATAGCTGCCGCGCGAAATGCATGGGTTTGCTCAGCCGAAGGCGCACCCGTTTGCAGCACCACAAACGACGCCAGGCCGTTTTCGTATACCGAAATACCTGCGTGTACACATGCCGCAAGCTCAGCTGTGGTTTTGCGCACGCACGCTGCCGAAACGCCCGAGGCTCGCATATCTGCTGCGCGCTGTGCGGACGTTTGCGGGGTTTGGGGTGGTGCGGATGGTGCGGATATTGCGGAAGGTGCAGATATTGCGGAGGCTGCCGGCGCTACCCCACCCACCTGCGTATCTGTAAGCATTATCATGCACGCCTCCTTCCTTCCGCGTTAAAACGGTATCTAAAGCCCCCAGCAAGCCATTCTGTTAGCTCCATGGGTATTGGTATGCTGAGTTACACAAACAATTCCGTGCATACATTATAATCTCAACCACACAATACACACGCCAGCATGCAACAAACGCCGCACAGGTGCTGCGTGCGTGGGATCGTACATATGCGCAGCGTATGCATATTGCGCGAACGGTTGCAAACGCGCTACACTACCCCTATACCGCATGCGCATGCAGATTCATTCCGAGCATAAAAGGTTTAGCAAGAGATCTTCGGCTTCATCATGGGCATGCGGGTGCATGGCATGCATATATTTCCATTATTTTGGCACACGTCGCTGAAATAACGCGAGGAAATGGGGTATAAGCCAAGTACCACGCAAGTAAACCGTACGTAAGTACATGTAACAAGGAGTTTTTATGGCACAGGCAATTACGTCTTCCGATTTTGATTCCATTATTACCAGCTCCGACCTGCCCGTTCTTGTTGATTTTTGGGCAACCTGGTGCGGTCCCTGCCGCGCGCTCGGCCCGGTTATCGAGGAAATTAGCGACGAGATGAGCAATAGTCTTGCAGTATACAAATGCAATGTAGACGAAGAGCCCGAGCTCGCGCAGCGTTTTCAAATTGTTTCCATTCCAACGGTTATGCTGTTTAAGAATGGCGAAGTGGTGCACTCTCTCGTAGGTAATATGCCAAAAGACGAGCTTGTTGCCGAGATTAACGCACATCTCTAAGCCGCAAGGAAGCTATTACGTTAGTCCCTAGCATAACGAGGCGCTGCCGCATTATGGGTCGTACCATTGAGCGCCTCGCCTAAGCACATGCCCTCATGCGTGTAACCGTAAGAATCCTAACGATTTCTTTAGGTTGCACGCGTGTTTTATATGCAAACGCTGTAGTATACTAATCACACACATGCTCGCGCACAAGCTTGCACAAAACCGCAGGTACGCGCACTCATTGGCCGCAGTTTCACACGAAAGATTCCCTATGAAATTCTCGTTTGCTCATAGCGCACGCCGCGCCCTTCACATGCTCTACGTGCATGCGTGTAACAACGTGCTCATTATTCTTGGATTTGCGGCAACAATTTTATTTCTCTCGCTTCTTAAACACGTGCACGCAGGTGAGGTACTCGCGCTCGACAATTCGGCATATGTGCTGGTAGTTGTGCATATGCGGCAGGCATGGCTTACGCCCATCATGCAATCGATATCCGAGCTGGCGCTTCCTGTTGTACTCGTAGTTATGCTTCTTGCTGTTGAAGCTTTTGCGCCCGGCAAGCGGCCGGGTGCCTGCGCGGCGGTAAATCTTGCACTTGTGTGTGTGCTTAATCTGCTGCTCAAAGAGCTCGTCCACAGACCGCGCCCCGAAGGCTTTCGCCTCATTAGCGAAACGGGATATAGCTTTCCATCAGGGCATTCAATGATAGCGATGGCATTTTATGGCTTGCTGGTGTGGATGGTGTGGCGCTACGAAAAAGACATCTTTGTAAAGTATTTGTGCACCATTGGGTTTTCGCTCTGCATTGGTGCCGTTGGTCTTAGCCGCATTTACCTGGGAGTTCACTACGCTTCCGACGTTATTGCTGGCTTTTGTGTATCGCTTGCCTGGCTGGCGGTGTACACCAAAATAATTGCTCCTCTCTTTATGCTCGAAAAAGAGCTCGGCGCGGCGCATACGCCAGCAAAGCACGCAAAAACAGCGTCGCACGAACACAACGCCTAAAAGCTGGAACAAAACTGGAACGAAGCTGGTACCAATCTGGTACAAAGCTCGTAGCAAGCCCGTAGCAAAAACTCGTAATTGAAAGAATTGAAAGCCCAAACTAAAAGCCCTTAAAGCCACGACCAACGATTTCGGTGCTATTTACAATGGTGGTGAATGCCTCGGGATCGTTGCGACGCAGGTAGAGCATAAGGCGAGCCGCCTCGCGGCGCGTAAGCACGCTCACCAGTTCAACTTCAGGCTCACCCGAAAAACCACCAAACTCGTTGCGCACGGTGGCAGTACGGTGCAGCTCCTTTACCAAAAATTCAAGCACATCATCGGGACGCTTACTAATAATCGTGCACACTTTGCGCACGCTTACCGATTCGATAACCGTATCAACCACAAACGCCTTACAAATGTGACCCAAGATGCAATAAAGACCAATGCGCGGGCCAAAAAGCCACGCCGAAACAGCAACGATAATAGCGTCTACCAGCATTAATGCCTTACCAATTTCGACCGCGGTATATTTTTTAAGAATCATGGCCAAAATGTCGGTGCCGCCAGTAGATGCGCCAATGTTAAACGCAATGGCACTTCCCGTTGCGGGCAAAAGCACAGCAAACGCCAGCTCAAGCAGGGTGTCGTTGGTAAGTGGCTGCGTCATCGGAAACGCATACTCAAGCAGCGTTACATACACCGAAAGCGCAATGGACGAATACACCGACCAGCCCACCGTTTTTTTATCGAGAAAAATAAGGCCTAAAACCACAAGGAGGATGTTAAAAAACCAGATAAATGCACTTAAATGCAGCTGCGGAAACAAATTTGCCAAAATAATTGACATGCCCGACGTGCCGCCCATTGCAAAATGATTGGGTGCCTTAAAGCACATGATACCAAGCGCGTTTATAAAGAGCCCGGTGTTGAGAATAATGAAAAACTTACGCTTTCCTGGATGGTCGCGCTTTTCTGCGGCGCGATTACCAATCTCAACCTCGTGTTTATCGAGACGATCTTGAATGGCTTCCATGCTACTCACTTTCATTTGCATAAAACAGCGTTTGCATAAAACAGCGGCATATTTACAGTATATACAACCGCCCATAACGTGATAGTACATCATAACGCCGTTAGACGTACGCGCAAGTAGAGCTCCTACTATCTGCACTAAGTAAACATTACATGCCCCGCGCGGGGTATAAAATATATAGTATGTACCTGCCCATTTTATGCAATATTTGCCATGGTTCTGCAGCGTATGTGCACCCGCATGCATACACACTGTTAGGCGCACACACAGTCGCACCTGAGCTCCGCACACAGCGCAACCTCGTCGCGCGCCCGCTGTACGAACGCCGTACAGACGCCGTACCTGCAGCCTTGCGCATACTCATCCCCACACACGCACAATTACGTAGTTTTTACGTACGCGGCACACGCGCACACATATCACATATCTCCATTTACAATAAACGGGTAATAAAACCCAATTAAAGGAGGTTGTGTTGATGAACAATTCAACAACCGCCGCATCTGCTCATACGCAGGGTTCTGGGAAAACCCCTGCGTGCTGCCAAAACGGCACAGGTGCCACACATTCCCACAGCTCTAACCCAGCAAAGCAGGCGCAGCTGCCACACGAACAGCACACAGCGCAAGCTCCGCAGCCAACGCTGCAGCACATGACGTCGCACACGGTGGTGCGCATCGCACTTATTGCGGCGCTCAACTGCGCACTTACGCTCATTTGTCTGCTTGCATTAAGCGGCCTTGCGTGGGGACCCATTCAGTTTCGCGTGTCAGAAGCCGTGTGTGTGCTGGCACTTTTTATGCCCGAAGCCATTGGCGGGCTTACGCTTGGATGCGTGCTTGCCAACATCATTAACATCGTTTTGAGCGGCGCCGGAGCATTAGGCCTGCTCGACGTTGTATTTGGCTCGCTTGCTACCGCCCTTGGCGCATGGTTTACCTGGCATTTCAAACATCGACCCCTGCTTGCACTTGCCGGGCCCGTTATTGCAAACGCCCTTATTGTGCCTGCATATTTGCCCCTACTGTTAAGCGGCCTTGGTTTTTACACCATTCCATTTACCACCATTGCGCTCGATAACTCCTATGTGCTTATGTATATATTTGGTGTTATCACAACCGGTATTGGCGAAGGTGTTGTTATCTACGCCATCGGTTATCAGGTATATCGCGCGCTCGCTGCCTGCCACTTTGACCGTTTTATTAAGCAGCAAAACAACTAAGCACTGCTTTACGCACCATGGTGTGCACAAAAAACACGCCATAATCTGTACACATATGCGCCCTTTCGTGTACACTACAACCATTGACGTAGGTATTTGAAAGGGCTGCGTATGTCAAATCGTCGCACTGAAACATATATCACCATCCGATTTATTGTGCTGCTTGCCTGCAGCGTTTTGTTTTTGTGCATGCTCTCACTCGCAATTATTTATAGCCACGTAATAAGCGCCATTATTGCTGGTTGTGGCCTTGCGCTTATTATTGTGTGGAGCGGCGCGCGCATGTTTACGCCGCACGACTACCGCTCAGAAGCCACCGAGCGCACCTTGCGTATTGCATCGGCTGCCCTTTCGCATATGGCCGATGGACTTTCGGAAGAAAGCTGCAACGCCGTGTGCCAACTGTTACTTTCGGAAACCGGCGCGCGTGCAATTGCGATGACCAACACCGAAACCACGCTTGCGTATGTAGGAAGCGAAACGCCCATATCGCAGGTAGGACTGCCTATTAGCGACGCTGTTGCCCACGTGCTCGAAAGCAAACGGGTGCAAACGTTTACCATTGCCAATCAGGAAGAATGGACGCGCGACATTGCGCAGCACGTTACACCCGCACATGCCGCCGCACGCACTGATGCCCCTGGTTTGGAAGGTAACACGGCTGGTAGTGCAGCTGGTAGCGCAGGTAACGCGGGCACGCGCACCACCGTGCACGTGCACGATATGCGCAGGTCATTGCCATATAAAGGCTTTCAGGCGGGCATTGTTGCCCCGCTCATTGTGGCCGATCGCCCCGTTGGCACCCTTAAGCTTTACTACGCACACGGACGCGACATTAATCACACGCAGCTTACTATTGTGCGCGGCTTAGCCGAGCTGCTGAGCACGCAGCTTTCGGTGTATGAACTTGATAGACAAGAGGAGCTCACCGCCAGAGCCGAGCTCAAAGCGCTTCAAGCGCAGATAAACCCCCATTTTTTGTTTAACACGCTGAACACAATTGCGTCGTTTACGCGCACCAATCCCGAAAAAGCCCGAGAGTTGTTGCGCGACTTTTCGTCGTTTTATCGCCATACGCTCGAAAGTTCGCAAACACTGGTAGAGCTTTCCGAGGAGCTCACACAAACAAGCCGCTATTTACAAATTGAAAAAGCACGCTTCGGCGAAGATCGCATCATTAAAATGGAGCACATCGACGAGCGCTGCAAATCGATGCTGGTACCAGGCTTTATTTTGCAGCCCATTGTTGAAAACGCCGTTCGCCATGCCATGCGCGATGATATGCCGCTACACATTGATATTCAGGCTGCGGTAGATGATAACGACGTGCTGCTTTCGGTAACCGACGACGGCCTGGGAATGAGTGACGCTGCGGCGCATCAACTCCTTCAAGCTGCAAAAACATCGTTTATGCCAACGGGTGCAGCGCGCAAAACAGCAGCGCGAAACCAGGGTACAGGTATTGCGCTGCGCAATGTTGCCGATAGGATTGAGCGTTTTTATGCGCCTGGCTCAGGCGTTGAAATTGTGAGCAAGGTGAACGAAGGCACCAGCGTTACGCTGCGGCTATGCGATGCTGCGGCAGGCAACGCTCAGTTCCACGTAGGGCACACCCGCGAAGAACGCGAACATGAGCACGAAGAGTAGCACTAAAAAATTAGCGCGATACGATTACCGGCGATGGAGGCGGTTGCAGGCGTGCGCCTACCAACTTGTTATCATTAGCAACCATTTTGACCATAAGTGCGTTATAATAGGGCATTGTTGATGCACATGGCGCTCACATGGCGCGAACCATACAAACCGGCGCGCACCATACAAACCTGCGTGCACACACCACGCGCCCATACGCCCCATGTGCACGTATATGCACAAAAGCATGCGCCTATCAGCGTTAAAGGGAGGACATACATGCTTACACTCAACGCACTTATCGTAGATGATGAGGCGCCCGCGCGCTCAGAGTTACGCTATTTGCTTGAGCAAACCCAGCGAGTAACTCTTATCGAAGAGGCAAGCAGTGCACGCGAAGCGGTTGATGCGCTTATACACAGCAAAGATTCTGCAACCGATGCGCTCAATGTTATTTTTCTTGATATTTCGATGCCAAAAACGTCTGGCATGCAGCTTGCAGCAGCGTTTCACAAGCTTAACAACCCTCCCGCACTTGTATTTGTAACCGCGTACAGCGAATATGCGCTTGAGGCTTTTGATGTAGATGCCGTTGACTATCTTATGAAGCCCATCGACATGGACAGGCTGCAGCGCGCCCTCGATAAGGTTGAAAAACACCTCTCACCCTTAGCGCCGCCCAACACCCTCCCCGACCGTCTTCCCGTTGAAAAGGGTGGCCGCAAAGTGCTCATTCCTATTTCAACCATACGTTATATTGAAGCGCGCGACGATTACACCTGCGTATATACCTTTGACGAGCGCTTTTTATCAACCGTTTCACTTGCAAAATTTGAAGCACGTCTTGCCGGACACGGATTTTTCCGCGTGCACCGCGGCTACATCGTAAACCTCAACCAAATTGAGGATGTTGAAGTTATTGCAAGCGGCGTGCTCCAGCTTGGTATTAAGGGCGAAGAAGACAAAAAGATCCCCGTTTCGCGTAGACGCGTGGTTACACTTAAACGCGCGCTTGGTATTTAGCGGCTGGTGTTGAGCGCGTGGCATGTGCCCCTGGTGGTGAGCGCGTAGCATGTAGCGCTTGGCATATAATCCCTGGTACACGGGGGTAGCGCGCTGCTATAAATCTATGCTTGCGTCATTAAGCAAAAAATCCTCTACGCCAATGTATAAAATGCCATCGTTATCATGCTTAGGAATAATGGGTTTTCTTACAATAACAATCTTTTTAAATGAGTCGTCAATACTTGTAAGGGAAGCCGTTTCTTGTTCTCTTTTCTCTGCACTGTCTACATTCAGCGCTGATTGAATATAGTACCGTTGATGACCTTTGTTTATGACAAAATCAACTTCAAGTTGACTCTTTGTTCTGATTCCGTTTTTCTTATAATCCTTTTCTACCACACCAACGTCTATGTTGTATCCCCGACGAAGCAGATCGTTATAGATGATGTTTTCCATAATGTGTGTGTCTTCAACTTGCCTAAAATTTAATCGCGCATTTCTAAGACCTATATCTGCAAAATAGTATTTTAGCGGCGTTGAAAAGTACCTTGAGCCCTTAACATCATATCGATTAGCGTGGTACAGAACATATGCTTCCTCAAAGAAACCCAAGTACTTGGAGATTGTATTGGATGATATTGATATCTGCTTCTCCGACAAAAACCTTCTTGATAGTTTTGTTGGGTTAGTGAGCGAACCTATGGCAGAAGATGTAAAGTCAAGCAATAATTCAAGTACTTCCCTCTCATTTTGTATATTGTTTCTTTCAAGAACATCCTTTATGTACGTTTCTTGAAATAAGTCCTTCAAGTACTGATTTTTTTCCTCATCACTTTGTAAGCTATAGATATAGGGCATGCCTCCATATACGGTGTAATGCTCAAAAGCCAACGCTTTGTTTTCAAACACATCGTACACTTCTGCAAATGAGAGCGGGTTTACATGTATCTCGTCACCACGATCTCTAAACTGCGTCAATACATCAGATGAAAGCATTTTGGAATTGCTGCCTGTCACATATATATCTAAATTGCTGTATTTCATAAGCCCCAGCAAAACATCAACAAAGGTTACGTTTTCTTCTGTGCTATCTATATAAGGATTGCGCACCGCCGCAGATAATTGGATTTCATCAATAAAAATGTAATACATGCGGTGTTTGTTTTTAGTTTTTTCCTTGATGTACTCGTTTAATCTAAACGGATTTCGATATTCAAGATTATCAATATCATCAAGCGCAAGCGATATAATTTGATGCTCTTTAACACCGTGAGACAACAGGTACTCTTTGTACAGCTTACATAACAGATATGATTTTCCACATCGTCTTATCCCCGTAATAATCTTTATCCTGCCGTTTTCTTTTTTATCGACAAGCTTTTTGAGATAATAATCTCGTTTAATTTCCATAGAGCTACCTCTCACGAAAAATTTAGGTGGATTTCCACCTTTTTATTTCGAGTTTGTTGTACCACATATCGGGCATCTAATCAACAATAGGTAAAAAATTAGGGTGGATTTCCACCTTTTTATTTCGAGTTGCCAACCAGCGTTTAGTCTCAAAAATGAGTAACGTCCATGGTGTAAAATCGCGGGACAAAAAAAGAGCCACGTGCCCTTCCCTTAGCTATAATTTAATTTGTACCAAAAAATTAAAAAGGAGGAACAACACATGGCTCAAGGATATTGTACCTTTAGTAAGAACAAATTACTAGCATCGTGTTCTAAGGAGCGTCTATGCGCATCGACATCATTTCTGATACCCACGGCACCTTAAGTGACGAGCTTATGGCGCAGCTTAAAGGCGCGGATGCCATTGTGCACGCGGGCGACATGTGCTCGCTTACCGATTTTCGGGTGCTCTCAACTATGGCTCCGTTTTATATGGCAAAAGGCAACAACGACTTTTGTTTTGATTATGGCCCATCAGTAACATCGTTCACCAAATTCTTTTTAAGTGGCTTGCGCTGGCAGGTGTGTCACTATCGCGAGCGTCTCGACCTGGTGGTATGCGACGTTGCCATTTGTGGTCACACACATGTACCATTTGTTGAACGCGATAGCAAAACAAACACCCTGGTTATGAATCCGGGCAGCACTACCTACCCGCGTAGCGCGCGCGGTGCCACCATGGGGCGCATATACACCAGCGACGGCGTTGTAGAGTCTGCAGAAATTATCGAACTCTAGCACTCACTTTGCATCATACGTCCAAACACGTGTAAAATAAGTTGTATCTGTTTAGTTTGCACACCTCACGCAAGCTTAATAGGCGCCTTACATCTGTAGACTATTACGCTGCAGATAGGTTATCTGTATATCTAGCGTACATGCAATATATCTAGCGTACATGCAATGCGCGACGCCGATGCATAAGGAGCGCTGTATGATTTACCTCTCTCAACTTCTTGGCAATCCTGTTTTCGACGCCAACGGAACCAAGATAGGCCGTGTTAACGACCTAGGTATTGCTACGGGCGAAGTGTTCCCACGCATTACCGCACTTGCTGTTGAAGGCCCTGGTAAAACGCCATTTATGATTTCGTGGCGCAAATATGTAGAAAGCTACTCCGAATCGGAAATTCACCTTAAGGTTATTTCAACCGACATTCGTTTTTCTTACCTGCAGCCCGACGAGGTTCTTATTGCACGCGACCTGCTTAATAAGCAAATTGTAGATACGCGCGGCATGTGCATTGTGCGCGTAAACGACCTTAAACTCTCGGATACAAGCTGGGCGCAGCTGCGTCTTTTGGGTGCTGAGGTGGGCATACGCGGTATTTTGCGTTCACTTTCGCCCGCACTTGAAACTCTTGCGCTTGCCATTGCGAAAGCAATGGGAAAGCCGCTTCCCGAAAAAATTATCGCGTGGAACTACATGGACCTGCTCGACCGCAACTTGTCTGAGGTAAAGCTGAGCGTTTCGCACAAAACGCTTGACGGACTGCACCCTGCCGACATTGCCGACATTTTGGAGCGCCTCGACCCGCGCCTGCGCGGCCAGGTGTTTGCGCAGCTAGACGACGAGCGCGCAGCAGATGCTATGGCGGAGTTTGACGACGATACCATGGCCGCCGAAATTATGGACGAGCTGCCCGAAAAAGATGCATCGCGTATGTTAAGCGAAATGGACCCCGACGACGCCGCCGAGCTGGTAAGTGAGCTCGATTACGACAAAGCAGAAAAGCTGCTGCGGCTTATGGGTGTAAAAGAGCGCAAAGCTATTCGCCAACTTTTGGGCTATCGCGAGGACACCGCCGGACGTATTATGACGTCGGAAGTGGTGTGTCTTAACGAACAAAAAACGGTTGCCGATGCAGCAGAAGTGCTTAAGTCGCTCGACGAGGACTTCGAAACAGTTCACTATGTGTACCTTGAAGACGACGAGAAACGCCTGGTAGGAGTGGTTACGCTCAACCAACTTATTGTGAACGAAAGCACTACCGTGCTCAAAGACATCGCCGCAAGCGACGTTATTTGTGTAAGCCCCGACGACGACCAGGAAGAAGTGGCCGAGAATATTGCCAAATACAACCTGCTGGCCATGCCCGTGTGCGACGACAACAAACGCCTGCTTGGCATTGTTACCGTAGACGACGCGCTTGATGTTATGGAAGAAGAACACGAGGAAGACCTGCAAATTGCAGGTGCAAGCTCTGCCGACGGCGAAGGCTCCCGCTCGCGCAGTGCCCTTGTGTGGCTGTGGCGTCACACCAACTGGATGTGCGCGTGGCTCATTTGCGCCTGCGCACTGCTTGGATGCACCCTGGGCAAGCTGCCGTTTATTGCGCCAGCACTCTATATGAAAACATCCTTTGACCTCACGCTTTTATGCTCCACGCTTATGGCGCCCGTGTGCCTCATACTTGCCGACACGTCAATTTCACACGTTACCAATTTTTATCTCGAAAACGACCCCGACGACCCCTCTACCCCATCCGACCTGGGCTTTTTTGTAAAATGCATTGGTATTGCACTCGTGTTTGTGGTGCTCTTTATGTTGTTTATGCTGGTGTTCCAAGCCTTTACTGAGGAGCTTGGCATGCTCAATACCGCAAACTCGCTTGTTGTCTGCTTTATCGCGAGCATGGTAAGCGTTGCGTTGTCGTTTATCACCGCGCCCATTTATCTTAAAGTGCTGCGCATGCGCGACGCGCGCAACCTCGATACCTCGGGTTTTGCACTGTCAAGCATGTCGATGGCAATAAGCTGCTGCGTGTACATTGCGTGCGTGCTCGCCATTATTCCAACGATTGTGTGGGGGTAATATGGCAGAGAAGCCCCAACAATCTCAGCAGCAACACCAGCCTCAAGCAGCGCAAACGCAGCCGCAGCCGGGCAGCGTGCAGGCGCAACCGGCACAACCAACCCAAAAGCCGCACAAGCAACGCCATCGCCTTAACGCACGACGCGTGCTGTTGGCAATGGGTCCGGGCATGGTGGCCGCACTAGCAGGCGCCGATGCCGGCGGCGTTGCAACCTATTCAAACGCCGGTGCTCTGTTTGGATTTGGTCAGCTGTGGACGGTTCCCATCATGTGCTTTTTGCTCATTGTGGTGCAAGAAACCGCAGCTCGCATGGGGTGCGTTACCGGTAAAGGCTTTGCGTCGCTTATTCGCGAACAGTTTGGTATCCGCAAAAGCGCCATCGCTATGATTGCGCTTCTTATCTCAAACACAACCGTTACGCTGTCCGAATTTGCTGGCATTGCCTCGGGCATGGCACTGTTTGGCATACCCATTGGCGTCTCGGTCCCGCTTAGCGCCCTCTTTATTTGGGTGCTTACCATGACAGGTAGTTATCGCTCTATCGAAAAAATATTGCTTGCCATTAGCTGTGTGTTTCTAACCTACGTTATCGCCGGCTTTATGGTTGCGCCCGATTGGTCGCATGCACTGCACGACACCATCATTCCGCAAATTACGCTCCATCCGCAATACCTATCACTGCTGGTAGCTAACGTGGGTACCACCATTGCGCCTTGGATGATTTTTCTTGCTCAATCAAATGTTGTTGACAAAAATGCGCGCGAGGAAGACATCCCCTACCAGCGTATAGACACCATTACCGGAGCTGTAGTGGCATCGGCCATTAGCTGGTTTATTATCTTAGTAACGGGAGCCGTACTTTACCGCGCGGGCATTGTGGTAACCACCGCCGAGGATGCCGCCATTGCGTTAGCCCCGCTTGCAGGCGACTACGCAACCATACTGTTTGGTACAGGTCTTATTGGCGCGTCGTTTTTGGCCGCATGCGTGCTACCTGGCATTACGGCAAGCGGTATTTGCGAAGCATTTGGTTGGGAGCGCGGCAGCGACTGCTCATGGCAAGAAGCCCCTGCATATCGCGGCATTATTACTGCCATTTTGATTATTTCTGTAGTGGTTGTGCTTATTCCAAATATCGATTTATTTGGCATTATGATGGTGGCGCAGGTCATTAATGGTATTTTGCTTCCTGTGTTGCTGCTATGCATGGTGCACATTGCGCAAGACAGCTTTATTATGGGCAAATATGCCAACACGCACGCCTGGACGCTGCTTACCTGGTTTACTATTGTAAGCGTAACCATTCTTACGATTATTATGTTTGCCATGGAGGTTATGGGGTATTAGCACCATGGTGCATTAGGCATGGGGTATGACCAGGCTATTCGCACGCGCAAGCAGCTTACTTAGATGCCTTATTAAATTCGTCGATAAAACTACCAAACATGCGCTTCGATTTGCCTAGCTGTTTTCCAACGGCGCGGCCAGCATCGCGCACCGTTTCGTCGCGCACATCGGCGGGGGCAACTTCGTCTATCTTTTGTGCTACAACATGGGCGAGTTTTTTGCCCTCAACCTTGGCTTTTGCATAGCCAACGCCCGCCTTACCTGCAAGACCACCACTTAAATTGCGACCAACCTGCGCGTCGTTAAGCACTACATGGCCGTTATCATACGCAACAAAGCTAGACTGAGGCGCACGTATGTGCCCCACCATAGCAGTTGCAACGCCACCGTCGTTTATGTGAAACTCAACAACCGCACCCTGTGGCATGTGAACCGCAACATCAATAATGTGCCCAAGCTCCTCGCCATTAGTGGTAACAACGTCCATACCCTGCAGCATAAGGCAGGTATCCCACGACGACGTGAGACGCTTTTGTGCAGCGGCGTCGTGATACATGGCGTCTTGTTTAACGTACAGCTCATTGCCGCGCGCAGCAATACCATCAAGCGCAACAAATGCGTCGCGCAGCTTTACCATGCCAAGCACGTCTTTGCGCTTAACAAAAAAGCCGAGCAGCGTGCGCGCGTCGGCACTAAATACCGCATAATGCACGCGACCAAGCTCCTTGGGGTGCTCTTTAGACACCGCGGCTTCGTTTTGTGCTTGTGCGGGTGCGTTATTTGATTGTGGTGTAAAGGAAGAGCGCGCCGTGCGTTTATCGTGCTTGCGCAGGCAAAACACACGCGCGCCTATCAGTTTTGAAATGGTAATAGTAGGCACAATACAACGTCCAACTGGTATTATGCAGAAACGTTAGTGGGCTCTACTACTTCGATATGAGCACCTTCGCCATGTGCGGCATCGGCATCGCTTGCATCCTGAGCAACAGCGCTGCTTACGGCTTCGGTAAGCGAACTGCGGAGCATATCCATGCGCTCACGTGCCCTATCTACCTTTGCACGCAGCTCATCGGTTGTAGCATCAATAGCAGGACGCATAGCATTAATTTTGCATGAAACACGACTTGAATTGCGCTCGTAGCTGTCGCGCGCGTTGTCCCACGCGTCGTTGATAGCGTCGGCTGCCATAGCACGGCTTTCTTCGCCCGAACGAGGTGCCAGCAACACGCCCACTGCAACGCCAGCGGCAATGCCCACAATGCTACCCGCTATAAATCCGAGTGTTCCCTTTGTACTCATGGTTCCTCCTTAGTGATACTCATAACGAGCGTTAGTTTGCGCATAATTATACTAAGTTTACCGCACTGTGGCGCAAGATTAAATAGCCACGCATGCTGGCTGCTAAAAGTACACGGCATATGGCCGCGCGGACGCGCGCGGGTGCGGACGCGGCGTGCGGGTGCGGGCGCGGGCGTATGCCGTGTGTGGAGTTGCGGCGTGCGGGTGCGGACGCGCGCATGCATCTGCGCCACCCACAAGCCCTATTCAAGCTCAAACGCACCGGTATACAGCTGGTAATACACGCCCTTCTGTTTCAAAAGCTCAGCGTGCGAGCCGCGCTCAATAATTCTGCCGTGGTCGAGCACGATAATTTCGTCGGCATTGCGCACCGTCGACAACCGGTGAGCAATAACAAAGGTAGTTCTACCTCGCATAAGTGCATCCATCCCATATTGCACAATCTCCTCGGTGTGCGTATCTATCGAACTTGTTGCTTCGTCCAAAATCATAACGGGCGGGTCGGCAACAGCTGCACGTGCAATGCTTATAAGCTGCCGCTGACCTTGGCTCAGCTGCGCGGCACCTGCAGTAAGCTGCGTGTTATACCCCTCAGGCAAGCGCACAATAAAACTGTCGGCGCCCGTAAGCTTTGCTGCCTGTATGCATTCATCATCGGTGGCGTCAAGATTACCATAGCGAATATTGTCCATCACGCTACCCGTAAACAAATGTACATCCTGCAGCACAATGCCCAGCGAGCGGCGCAGCGCCGCCTTTTGTATGCTGGTAAGGTTGATGCCATCATACCTAATGGTACCTGCGGATATGTCATAAAAACGGTTGAGAAGGTTGGTAATGGTAGTTTTGCCGGCACCGGTAGCGCCCACAAACGCAATTTTTTTACCCGCTGGCGCCGCAATCGAAATGTCGTGCAGCACGGTGTGCTCACCGTCGTACGAAAAGTTCACGTGGTCTAAGATAACCTCACCGCGAAGCGCAGTGAGCTGCGAGGTGCCCTCACTGGCGGGCTGTTTCCATGCCCACACGCCGGTGTGTTGGTTTGTTTCGACAATTTGGCCACAGTGCTCGCGCGTATTTACCAAACACACGCTGCCCTCATCGCGCTCAGGTGGGGTATCGAGCAGCGCAAATATGCGTGCCATGCCCGCAAAGCCCATAACGGTTGCATTAATTTGGTTTGAAATTTGACCAATTTGTCCAACAAACTGCCGCGTCATATTTAAAAACGGAATTACCACGGCAAGCGTAAGCGCACTTCCCGATAGGCTGAGGTTTGGCATATGCACCAGCAGCGCAATGCCTCCTGCCAGCGCAACCAACACGTAGGTTATATTACCAATGTTAAAAATAACAGGCGGAAGCAAACATGCACACAAATGTGCTTTGCGTGATGCCTCGTAGAGCTCGTTATTTACCGCGTCAAAGGCTGCAAGCGTTTGATCTTCGTGCGTAAATGTTTTTACCACCCGCAGCGTGCTCATTGCCTCTTGCGCAAACCCTTCACACGCGCCCACATAGCGCTGCTGTGCTAAAAAGTAACGCGCGCTTTTTGAACCAATGTACTTCGTTGCAGCAACATTAAGCACCACACCCACACACACCACGCTCATCATTGGAATGCTGTAATACATCATGATGCAAATAAGCGAAACCATACACACAAGCGTAGCCAACAGGTTGGGCAAGCTCTGAAGCAGCATCTGTCTAATGGCGTCAACATCGTTTGTATACATCGACATAATATCGCCGTGTTTATGCGTATCAAAATATGAAATGGGCAGGCTCTCCATGTGTTTGAACATTCTTTTGCGCAGCTTGGTAATGGTGCCCTCAGTAAAATACACACACATTTGCGTACTCGCAATATTGGTTATAAGCGTAACAATATACACAATGATAAGCCACATGGTAATATCTCGAATAACAGGTGCAGCAGCCATCCAGGCACCATCGTTCCAGTGCTGCTCAAGGCATACAAACGCCTGCTGCATAAAGAGGTTGGGTACGGTAGTGAGCAGCGCATTACCAACAATAATTACAATAATGCTAACAAGCAGCACGGGGTAAAACTCAAAACACATACGCGCAAGACGCATCATAGTGCCGCGCGGGATGTGACGGGTGCGGCGCTGCGGCGTGTCCTTGGTTGCGGGAGTGGTTGCGGGCTCGGTGGCGGACGTGTTGGCGTTGGTGGTTTCAGGAGTAGCTTCATGCACGTCTACGTGGGCGTTTGTGCGCTCGTGAGCGCACAGCGTTGCTGTTTCGCTTGAACATGCATGTGCCTGGTTTACGGTATGTTTCATTACGCTTCACCTCCATCTTCAACACGCGTTTGCGAACAATACGTTTCCTTATAAATTGCGCTGGTACGCATTAGCTCTTCATGGCTTCCAACAGCAGAGATACAGCCTCTGTCCATAACTACTATTCTGTTTGCATCTTGAATAGATGAAACACGCTGCGAAATAATTATTTTGGTAGTGGTTGGATATGCCGTCGCCAACGCCGTGCGAATCTGCGCATCGGTTTTTGTGTCAACAGCACTGGTTGAATCGTCCAGAATTAAAATCTTGGGGTGTTTAAGCAGCGCACGCGCAATACACAGGCGCTGTTTTTGCCCGCCTGAAAAATTGGATCCTCCCTGTTCAACATGGGTGTCATAGCCGTCGTTAAGCCGATGTATAAACTCGTTGGCACCAGCCATAGTACATGCCGCGCGCATATCCTCACGCGTGGCGCCTCGGTTGCCCCAGCGCAAATTTTCGGCAATAGTGCCACTTACCAGCATGTTTTTCTGCAGCACAAAGCCAATTGCCTGGCGCAATGTTGCAATGTCGTAGGCGCGCACGTCGTTTCCGCCTACACGAATACAGCCTTCGGTTACGTCGTACAGGCGGGCGATAAGCTCAACCAACGTTGACTTTGCAGATCCCGTCATGCCCAACACACCAATCGTTTCGCCCGCAGCAATATGCAAGGTTACGTTTTTTAATGCACGATGACGTGCATCTTTTGTATACTTAAACGATACGTTCTCAAAATCGATGCTGCCAGATGGCACGGTATACAGCGGATGCGCAGGGTTGGTTATCTCGCTCTCTTCGCGCAGCACTTCGCAAATACGCTGCGCGCTTTCCTCAGACAGCGACGTTTGCACAAACACAAACGACAACATCATTAAACTCATTAAAATTTGAAAACCATAGGTAATAAGCGCTGAAAGTTGACCCACATTAAGCAGGGTTGATTGCGAGGTAATAATTACATAGCTGCCAAAATACACCATAGCCGCAAACATGCCGTAAATTGCAAAGTTCATGGCGGGATTATTGAGTGCCACAATGCGCTGTGCACCAATAAATTCGCTATATAATGCCTGTGCTTTTTGGCTAAAACGCTGGTACTCGTAAGGCTCACGCGTGTAACTTTTTACCACACGAATGCCGCTTACAGTTTCCTCAACCGATTGCGTAAGCTCGTCATATTGAGGAAATACACGTCTAAAAATACGACCAGCAACACGAATAATGCCCATGAGTGCACACGCCAAAAACGTGGCGGCAAAAATATAAACAACCGAAAACGCACCCGCCATTATAGTGGCGCTAACCAGCGCAAAGAAAAACAAGATGGGAGCGCGCACGGCAAGACGAATAAGCAGCATGTACGAAATTTGCACGTTAGTAACGTCGGTGGTAAGGCGCGTAACGAGCCCCGATTGCGAATAGGCTCCTATCTGCGCAAACGAAAAATGCTGAACCGCGTTAAAAATATCATGACGCAGGTTTTTTGCCAAACCCGCCGACGCCTTTGAGCAAAAATAGCCCGCCATACAGCCCACAAGCAGCGCCACAAGCGACACGCCACACAGCCGCAAGCCCGATTGTACAACGTGCATAAGCGCTGCACCCCGCTGGATATCCGCGATAAGCTGCGCAGTAAAAAACGGAATAAAGCACTCACACGCAACTTCGAGAAGCACGCATACAGGCGTTGCAATAGACGCTGCGCGATACGCTCGAATGCTGCGCGCAAGTGTACTAATAACATCTGCGGTGCTCAGGCGCTTATTGGCGTGCTTATTAGCGTGCTTATCGGCATGAAGGGAAGCTGTGCTCACGGATACCTCATTTCTAAATGACGTGTGTGGAGAACAAATATATGTAGCAGATTGTGCACATGGCACGCGCGCCAAGGGCGCTGCGGCGGCCCGTGCGGCTAGCTCTGGCACGCTGCAAAACGTGGAAATATACGTACGTATACGTATAGATATGCCTACATATACGTGCGAATATGTTCATGTAAAAAATACGTGCGTTATTGTGCATACGTGTACGAATGTACAACTACATGCAAAAACGTACAAACACGCCTGGGTGCGCGGTCGTGCGGACGGTCGTGTGCGCTCGCTGAGCACGACGCACGGTGCTAGAGTGCCGCCAAACGGTTAGCGCACGCGTTTTGAACGAGGAATGTGCAGCTCCTGGCTAACATCGCTCAGCGAAATGGCGTCGGCGCGCAACGGCTGTGTTGCAAAAGGCGCTTTTTGTGAATGCACATCGTCGGCATCTTGCTGATCCTCGTTACCATTCTCGTGAACATTCTTGTAGTTGGTTTCGCTAATGGTTTCGTTGTTAGCTTCGTGTTGACTATCAACGGCAGGTGTAGGGTTGCTTTCTACTGCAGTAACACCCTCTTCTACCTCGGCATTATCCGATGTGCACGCAGCAGCAGGCGCATCTGCGTCCTCTTTAATGGGAGAATTAACCGCGTCAACCTCAGCTGCACCATCGACCGGCGCATCAGCCGCATCAACCTCAGCCTCAGCCGCACCATCGGCAGACGCATCAGCCGCGCATAAGCTCTTATGCAAAAGCTCCAGCGCATCGGCGCTCCACATGGCATGCTCCTGCACGTATGCTTCGAGTTCGTCATCGGTAAGCTCAATCGTATTTGAACTGTTCAACTCACCCACCATTGCAACAATTGCCTGAACAATTGCTTCACAATTAGGCGTGCTTCCTGCCGCGCCCGAAAATGCCCAGTTCATAATCCACACGGCGCTTGCAAATGCAGCTGCCACCAGCGCATCGTCGCTACAGGTAAATTGCAACACGTATCCGCGGTTTACATTGGGCGAAATAAAGGTTTTACCAGCAGGAACATCACCAGCAATGTCGGTTTGGCTCAGCAGTTCAACACACACATGCTCAAGCAGGTGCGCAAGCTCGGTATTACCCATAACGTCCTTAAACGTATCAGACGCATCACCTACACACGCGTGCTCAATAATGTGCGGCATAATGTCGTAAATGCGCGTGGTTGCCTCAAGGTCGTCGCAGGTAAATAGCGGTGTTTCTTCACCAATGCGAATATGAGCTGTAAAGTATTGCGAATCAATTTCAACCTTAGTAATAGAAATTGGCTGAATTGCTTGAGCGTCCATACGCTTCCTTTCGATAAACACCAAACGTACCTATATGGTACAACACAATCGCACTAATAACGACGAGCTGCTACAGTTTACCGTTATATGTGCACCAATGTGCGGGAACGTGCGGCGCGGTGTGCATGCAACACACGCACGTTTCCCTGGTACTACTCCTGCTTTGCGTCGTCTGCCACAGGCGGCGCTGGGAGCGCACGCACACGCACGGTGGAAACGCGCGTACGGCGCATCGATTGCACGCGAAATTCATAGCCTTCATGAATAAACACATCGCCAGGCGCAGGCAAGCCGTCCGCCAAATTAAGCACAAACCCCGCAATGGTTTCGTAATCGGGGTCGTCTTCAATAGGCCAGCCCAACTCGCGTGCATCGTCCACCGAAAAACGGCCATCTACCAGCCATTTGTTAGGCGCTAACTTAGTTAGATACTTGTTGTCGGGGTCAAATTCGTCCTCAATTTCGCCCACGATTTCCTCAACAATATCCTCAATAGTAATAATGCCTGCTGTGCCGCCATACTCATCAACCACAATAACCATTTGGTCGTGCGACGAGCGCATTTCCGAAAGCAGCGGAATAATGTCCTTGGTGTCGGGGTAAAAATCGGCTTCGCGAATAAAACCGCTGATAGGTTGCGCGGACGCGTGCTTATCCAACAGCGCAGCAATCAAATCTTTAATGTGCGCAATGCCCACAATGTGGTCAACTTCCCCGTGATAAATGGGTACGCGCGAATAGCCTGTTGTGCGCATCGTGCTCAGCACATCTTCCACGGTTGAGGTGTCTTCAAGCGCGCACATATCAACGCGTGGAATCATCACCTCACGCGCAATGGTATCGGCAAGGTCGAAAATATCATGAATCATCGACTTTTCTTCATCGGACAACTCGCCCGAATCGTTAACCAAATAGCGAATTTCGTCCTCGGATGCATCTTGCCTGTTGTGCTCATTGGAAACGCCGATAATTTTAGAAATTGCCTGCGCACCAACCGACGTAAGCACCACAAGCGGACGCGAAACCATAAGAAAATGGGTCATAAAGCCACTCACCGATTTGGCAATAGCCTCGGGATTTGAAAGCGCGATGCGTTTGGGGACAAGTTCGCCAATAACAATGGAAAAATACGACACGATAAGCGTAATACATGCAGTTGCAACGATGTATGATACCTGCGCCGACCAGCCAAAATTACGAAACACGCCGGCAAGCGGCTCGGACAGGCTCGTTGCGGCAAGCGCCGAACTCAAAAACCCAAGGAGCGTAATGCCCACCTGAATAGCGGCGAGAAAATCGCTTTCGTTTTTCGTGATAAGCAACACACGCCCGGCTGGTATGTTCCCTTCCTGCGCCTCATGCTCAAGCAGCACGCGCTTTGCCGTAGACAGCGCCATTTCCGCCATGGAAAAATAGCCGTTTGCCAGGGTAAGAAGAACCGTAAGTATAAGTGATGGGCCTACGTCCATACGATGTATACGCTCCTTTATAACATAACGCATAACTCAAAAGATATGTAAAGCATAGCACATACAGATTAATGAAATATGGTTGAAGATGCAGCAGAATATGCTCCATGCAGGGATGATGCCGGGATGATGCCGTCATACAAAACGGCGCGCACACGAGTACGCGCCGCCTGTCGTTTTTGCAGCATGTAGGGTGCAATCCTACGCGCGGCCTTCGCTTCTGCGCTTTGCATACGCCTCAGCAAGACGCGTTTGTACATCGTGAGGCACCTGCTCATAGCCCGTAAGCGTAAGGGTAAATTCGCCCGTACCACGAGACAGTGAACGCAAACGAGTTGAATAGTCTACTACCTCGGCATATGGCACCGTCGCTTCAATTGACGTATACCCAACGTACCCGCGACCCTCGGCTGCCGTCATACCCTCAACACGTCCGCGCGAAGCAGAAATATCGCCCATAACTGAGCCCGCGTAGCTTTCGGGAACGGTAATGGTAAGATGCGCCATAGGCTCGAGCAACACGGGTTCTGCCTGCATAGCCGCCTTTTGGAAGCCAATACGTGCTGCCGTCTTAAACGCCATTTCATTTGAATCGACCGGGTGATACGAGCCTTCATACACGGCACAGCTCAGGTCGATCATGGGATATCCTGCAAGAACACCCTCGCGCATGCACTCTTGTACGCCCTTATCAATCGCCGGAATAAACCCACGTGGAATGTGACCGCCAACAACCTCGTCCACAAATTTATAGCCATTATTTGGATTTGGCTCAACACGCAGCCAACAATCGCCGTACTGACCCGCGCCACCCGTTTGCTTTTTGTAGCGACCCTGCGCACTTGCAACACGACGAATCGTTTCGCGATACGCAATGCGCATAGCCACAATGTGCGCCTTTAAGCCACAGCGCGCCTCAAGACGCTCAAGCAACACGGCTACCTGCGCTTCTCCAATAGCACTTACAATAGTTTGACCCGTTTCTTCGTTGCGATCTACCGACAGCGTTGGGTCGGAGGCAGCGCTTTTCTCGATAAATGCAAACACCTTGCCTTCACTGGTGCGCTCATCAGCTTCGATTGCAACACGATACAGAGAGTTGGGGAACCTAAACGCCGCGGCCTCAACCTTACCGGTTGTAGACAGCGTGTCGCCCGTTTGAACATCGAGCTTTGGCACAACACACACGTTACCTGCAGCAACTTCGCTCATGTCCTGCAGCTCGCGGCCGCACATGCTATACAAATGGCCAAGGCGCTCCGTTTTGCGCGTACGCGCACAAATAAGCTCGCACGAAGGCGTAAGGGTACCTGCCAGCACTTTTACAAACGAAAGCTTGCCGTTTTGCTGATCGTTGAGCGACTTAAACACAAACGCAACAGGGCGCGTGTCATCGGGCGAAATGTCGAGTTCCTCGCCGTTTACCAGCGGGACCCTACCAAAGTCTTGCATGGTTGGGAACCACTCGTCGATAGCGTTAAGAAGCGATGTTACACCCTCCTCCTTTACGCATGCACCCGCAAATACCGGCACAAACGAGCGCGCGGCAATGGCACGTCCAAGCAAGCTCTCAAGCTCATCTTGCTCAATTGGCTCGCCTTCGAGGTATTTCATCATAAGGTTGTCGTCGATTTCAACCACAAACTCAATAAGCTGAGCACGAGCAGCAGCGGCCTGAGCCTGATATTCCGAAGGAATTTCCTCTTCGACCAGGGTGCCGTTGTTTAGGTGACGCGCACACATATGAATAACGTCGATAACGCCCGTAAAGTTGTCGTGCGTGCCCATGGGCATGGTAACCGGCACCAGACGCGCGCCAAACAGGCTGCGTGCCTGTTCAAGGGCGGTGTCCCAATTGGCGTCACTTCTATCGAGGCGGTTAATAAACAACGCGCGAGCAAGCGACAGCTCCTCGGCGGCATACCACAGGCGCGTGGTAATGGCGCCAGCACCCGTAGCTGCGTCAACAACAAACACGGCAGTTTCAGCCGCAGCAAGGGCACCGTATGCATCGCCCACAAAGTCGGGATAACACGGCGCGTCAAGGACGTTAATTTGCGAGGATCGCCAGGTAATTGGGGCAATTGTTGTTGAGATCGAAAAACCGCGTGCTCCCTCTTCACTATCGTAATCAAGTGTAGGCTTTGTTCCAGCGTGACCACCTAACCGCGTAGTTTTGCCGCTTAAATGAAGCGCAGCCTCGGCGAGCATTGTCTTTCCGACGCCACCTTGTCCAACAAGAGCTAGATTTTTAACTTTTCGTGCTTCGCCTGCCATAATTCCTCCTCGCACAAACAACGAATGGGTAACACTTATGCATAGACTAGCAATTGTTGGCGCTGGTGATGCGCACTACTCGCCAAACGAGCTAACTTTTGGGCTGAGCGTATGGTTTTATTGATAAGATATGCATTTGTCACAGTTTTTGCATGCAACCTGTAGGATAAAGAATGTGAACGGCGGGTTTGTTATACAGGTTTGTTATACAGGCCCTCCGTGCTATACGGTTTGCGTTCCATTTTGCGTTCCATAAGGATTACCATGAAACACGCTCACACCCCCACCCCACCGCACCTGCGTAGCTCACGGCCAGGGTTCAAGGCACAAGCAAAGGCAGAATCAAAAGCAGGCGCGCGGGCACGCAGCGGGCGCGGCTCAGCAAAACTCCGCAGCTCAAAGCCTCGTTCTCAACGGCGCGCACAGCACGAAAATCAGCAAAACCACACGCCCGCTTACTGCGGATGTCCATGGCTAGCTATGCCGTACGCAGAGCAGCTTCGCGAAAAAAATCACAGCATGCGCGAGCTTTTTAACCCCTGGATACATGAGCATTCATGCACGTTAAACCCCATAATTGGTATGGAGCTCAAAGACGAGGCGCAGCCTTGTGCGTTTCGCTATAAAGTGGCAACGCCATTTGCTGAAGCACATACAAGCAGGCACACACAGATGGCGCGTGCTCCGCGCGATGCACACGCACGACGCGGCGGGCGCGCATCCCGCATACAGCCTCTTGCCTGCGGTTTTTATGCACCAGGCACGCATGCCATTATTCCGTGTACACACTGCCCCTCCGAAGCGCCCCAGGCACGTGATATTCTCAACTTTATTGCATATAAGGCAGCTGAACTGGGTATTAGCGCGTATAACGAAGACAGCTGCACGGGTGACCTCCGTCATGCAATTTTACGCATAAGTAAACACTACAACGAAAGTATGCTGGTGCTGGTTACCCGTGTGCGAAATTTTCCGCAGAAAAAAACACTCGTCCGTGCTATTCTTCGTGCATTTCCGCAGCTTACTACCATTGTACAGAACGTTAACGCGCGCAACACCAACGCAATGCTGGGAACGTATACCGTGCCGCTTTTTGGACCGGGGAAAATTCGCGATAAGCTGTTAGGGTGCACGTTTGAAATAGGTCCTTGCAGTTTTTTCCAAACAAATCCTCAACAAACAGAAATTCTCTACCAAGTGGCTATCGACGGTGTGCAAACATTCTGCCAAAAGCGTACGCTACCTGCACGAAAATCTGGCAGCCTAAAGCACAACAAAGCGGCAACAAGCCAGCATCCGCAAGGTATGCTGCGTATCATGGACGCCTATTGTGGGTGCGGTACCATTGGCATTTGTTTAGCGAGCCAAATTGAAAATGCACTTGTAGTGGGAATTGACCAGGTAGAAGACTCAATCGAACGCGCACGCAGGAATCGAAAACTCAACCATTTGGGCGCACGCGCTGTTTATTCACTCGACGATGCAACACATTTTATGCAGGATTTTGTTTACGCATCCTCAGTAACATCGGAGCTTTCGCACGATGATGAGGCAGCAGCGATAAGCAACGATGATCGCCCTCGCTTTGATGCTATTATCATGGATCCGCCGCGCGCAGGTTCTACACCAGAATTTATTGCCGGAGCCTGCGCACTGGCTCCTACCTGCATCGTTTACATTTCGTGCAACCCGGTTACGCAAGAGCGGGACCTTCATGAGTTTTATGCACACGGGTATGTGCCACGTAGCATCACGCCTGTGGACATGTTTCCCCATACGCCACACGTTGAGAGTGTTGTCTTGATGTCAAAGGCTGATTAGGTGGGTGCAAATTTGCTCTTGTGTAGCAAGGCTTAGCGATGGCTATCGTTAAAAGGTTTAATGCGAGGCGGCTTCAAGCTGATTCCTTGCGGTTTTTGAGCGTGATTTGGCTGTTTCAGGGAACATGTCAACGTCCTAGTGTTGAGTGCACAGGATGTTAACGTTAAAAGGTGCACCCACTTTGCACCCAGCTGATGAAGTGGGGTTTTATAATTCTTCATGCTGAATTATTCTTTTCTTTTTTGAAATA
>CAMPVF010000008.1 GCA_946997485.1 uncultured Atopobium sp. | reverse complement strand
TGAATAAAGCAAGAACAGATCTTGAGGGCGCCATGAATGCTCTCGACGGCGCAGCTCAAGACCTTAAAGAAAAGCAAGCAGCAGCAAAAGACAAGCTTAAGGACTATGGCTTATCTGATGAAGATAAACAAAAGTTTGAAGGCCAAATTGATGGTGCACAAAATGAAGACGATATAAACAAAGCACTTCTTAACGCTGCTAAAGCTGCCCTTGAAAAGAAGATAAAAGAAGCTACAGATAAGAAAAATGATGTTGCATACACCAAGGCATCAGACGATAAAAAGCAAGCATTTGATGGAAAACTTAATGATGCTAATACCGCTAAAGATGCACAGGATGCAACGACAGATAGCCTGAATAAAGCAAGAACAGATCTTGAGGGCGCCATGAATGCTCTCGACGGCGCAGCGATTGATGAAGCAGAAAAGAACCTGGCTGCCTCTAAGGAAGCGCTTAAGGCAAAGATAGCTGAAGCTGAAGTAAAGAAGAAGGACTTTGCATATACGTCTGCTTCATCCGAGAAGAAGAATGAGTTTGATGAAAAGCTACAAGCTGCAAAGGATGTGCGCGATAAAGAGAACGCGAAGATAGATGAAATAACTGCGGCAACAAAAGCGCTTAATACCGCTATGGACAACCTTGATGGACGTGCGTCTGATATAGAAGAGCTCTATGCACTTCACACGATGTACCGCTTGTATAATCCCTACACGCACGAGCACTTGTTTACAACTGATGTAGACGAGAAAGACAAACTTTCAAGTATTGGTTGGCGCTTTGAGGGCACTGTTGGCAAAGTGTACATGCATGGCGAGAAAGGTGGCGTATACCGCCTGTATAACCCAACTACAGGTGAACACCACTACACAACCGACGAAAATGAGCTTGCAAAATGCGTAAAGGCGGGCTGGAAAAACGAGGGTGTGAAGTTCTTTAGCGTGCTAGACTCCGACAAACAAACAGTGGGCGTTGTGAGTATGTATAACCCGTATGAGAAGAAGTTCTACCACCACTACACGTCTGACGCAGACGAGATTGCCAAGATGGTGAAAGATGGTTGGCGTAAAGAGGAAATCAAGTGGTACGCTGTTAAGTAGGTATCATTACTTGTAAACACAAACGGGCAGACGCTATGTTGTGAGCGAAGTGCGCTTGCGCGAAACTTCGCCACAACAAAGCTCCTAGCAGCCCGTTTGTGTATCTCACTTACTTTCCGTATCGCCAATACAAAAGGCTGAAGAGCAATGAGTGCGTTGCCTAGCAGTAGCTAGGCAACGCGTTTTAGTGGGGAGTATATGCAACTGGTGCGTCGCGCGTTTACTAAACTTTTTCACTCATATTAGAAAATTACCCCACTTTGACACGCGTTTCGACGTCGCTCAAGCGCGCTGCGGCACACCGCAAAAACGTGCGTTTTCCAAATGCCCAGGTAGGAGCGTTGGTGCTTTTTTGCTCAGTCAACAAATGTGCCTCAAAGGACAATTTTTCGGTTCAAAACGCGTGTCAAAGTGGGGTAATTTTCTAATATCGCTCAACTTTTTTTGTAAGCGCCTATCCGCGTTGCAATTGCGAGAAGTGTGTACCTGCGTTAGCTCGCTAGATACTTTTTAGAAGGTTGTTTACTGGCTTTAGCTCTTACTGCGATGCTCACACGCCGCGCGCCTACTCAGCTACTCAAGCGCATGGTTGTCGATATTGCGCTCGGAAATCCGTGTACCCACGGTAACCTGAATAACCTCAATACCTGCTTTTTCAATATCGCGGATAGACTGCGCATCGGCAAATTCATCGGTTACCAGCACATCGATTGTTGTAGATGCTGCTACAAAAAAGTTGGAGTCGTGGCAAATTTTGCGGTGGTCGGCTACCACAATAACCTTACCTTTTGTGTGTTCAATCATAAGGCGGTTGATATTTGTTTCGCCAGCATTGCTGGTAGTGATGCCGTTTTTAAGGCTTAGCCCCGAGCAGCCAATAATAGCCACGTCGGCAATAATACGTTTAACAGCAGCTTCGGCAACCTCGCCAGTAAGCGCCTCCTTTGGAAGGCGCAGCTCACCTCCCGTAATAATTACCGTAGAAGCGGGATTCAGCGAGTCGCGGTGAATTTGCCCATGTATACGCAGGTTGTTGGTAACCACGTTAACGCGTTTATTTTGCAAATAGTCAAGCGCATACAGCGCCGTTGAGCTGGTATTTATAAACACGGTGTCTTTACTGCGCACAAAATTTGCTGCCATTTTGCCAATGGTAATTTTTATTTTTTCGATATTGGAGTTCGTGGGGGTCGCATCCTTAAATCGGTAGTGCTCGCTTAAAATAGCGTGTCCGTGTTTGTGTGTAAGCACGCCCATCATTTCGAGCGCGTCCAAATCGCGCCGTATGGTCATGGGCGACACGCAGCAGTGCGCAGCAAGGCTACTTACCGACACCGTGTGGTCGGGTGTTTGCTGAAGCATTTCTTCGATTACGGATCTTCTCGATGCAATAAGTGCTGCCGAGTTTTTCATCGTGCGCTCCCTTGTAATCCTGCTTGCAAGCTTGTTGCTATGGCTGTTTGGTGCATTATATGTACCGCGGCGTGTATCGCGGCGCCTGCTTTTTAAGCTGCTGGTTGCTTTTTTAGCTGCTGGTAAAGTGGTGTTCTGCCTCGCAACCACCCATAATTATGAGCGAAAATAAATCATAAAACAAGAAATATGTGAATAATACGAACATAAAACGACTAATAACACATATAAACACATTGTCTTCACAATTTTGCATTCATATAATTGAGGTAATTAGATTGAGGTAATTATGTCAAGAGAAAGGAATGTAGATGAGTGCTATCGATGAGATTACGAGAGATTCGTGGCTCAACAAGACATTCCCCGAATGGGGTACATGGCTTACCGAGGAAATAGCTGCTGCAGAAGTTCCAGAAAAAACAGTTTCAATGTGGTGGCTTGGTAACATGGGCGTGTGGATTAAATCGGATCATGGCACCAATGTAGTTATCGACATGTGGAACCAAACTGGTAAACAAACCATTGGCTCTGGTCACATGAAAAAGGGACACCAAATGATGCGCATGAGCGGCGTGCGTAATCTTCAACCAAACCGCCGTAATCAACCATTTGTTATCGATCCGTTTGCTGTGCGCGACATCGATGTGCTGTGCGTAACGCACTCGCACTCCGACCACCTCGACCAAACAACGGCTGCTGTAGTAACGCGTAACTGCCCAAATGCAACCTTTGTAGGCCCGCAAGACGTTGCCAACAAGTGGATTGCGTGGGGCGTGCCTGAGGAGCGCATTGTTGTGCTTCGTCCAAATGAAAGCGTTAAGGTTAAAGATGTTGAGGTAAAGGCACTTGAATCGTTTGACCGCACCATGCTTCTTACCATAGACGATCCTAACGAATCGCTTAAAGGCAAGCCAGTACGCGATATGAACGAGCTTGCCCTTAACTACCTCGTTAAAACCAACGGCGGCAACATTTACCATGCGGGCGACTCGCACTATTCAAACATGTACGTAAAGCATGGTAAGGAAAACACGATTGACATTGCGTGCGTTGCTTATGGTGAAAACCCAATTGGTATTACCGACAAGCTTACGTCTGCTGACGTGCTTAAAGTGGGCGAAGCGCTCCGCACCAAGGTTATTATTCCAACCCACTACGACATTTGGACCAACTTTATGGCCGATCCAAAAGAAATTTTGCTGCTTTGGAACTACCGTAAAGACCGTATGCAATACAAATTTAAGCCGTTTATTTGGCAAGTTGGTGGCCGTTATGACTATCCTGGCGACACCGATCACATGGAGTACATGTATGATCGTGGTTTCCATGACGCGTTTGATTACGAAACCGACCTTCCTTACGACGCGTTCTTATAAGGAGTCGCCCGAAGTCGCGTAAGGGCTCGTAAACCACGTACTCGTGCGCGTAGAGCGTACAGCGCATAGCGCACGTGCAGCGTATAGCACGCACAGCGCGCAGCGCCCGTAACCCTTGCTTCAAATTACGTTTGCTTCAAACAGATGAGAGTGTGGAATGCTTAACTATTTTTATGACAACAACCTTGTTTACTACGCCGAACAACAGCCAAAAGACTGGAAAGAGGCCATTCGTATGAGTTGCAAGCCCCTGCTTGACAACAAGTTGATTGAGCCTGCCTATGTGGAAACGATTGTTCAAAACGTTGTGGATAATGGGCCGTACATTGTTATTGTGCCTGGCATTGCTATGCCACACGCACTTGCAACTGCACCGGGTGTGCTTGGAACAGGAATTGCGTTTACAAAGTTTGAAGCGCCTGTTACGTTTTACGACCCTGCAACAAAGGAAGAGCCACAAGCTCAGCTGTTCTTTACGCTTGCGGCTAAAAATTCCGATGAGCACCTTAAGAATATGCAACGTCTTATGGAGTTGCTCATGGACGAAGAAAAGGTTGAGCAGCTCAAAGCTACTCATTCCTTGGACGACTACAAAAAACTTTTGTAGGTTTGGCTTGAAGACGTGCGCGTGTGAGCACCGTGTCATGCGCGCGCGTTAAAACCGCACGCACCGCGTGCAACAAGGCGCGTGTTCCGTCACGTGCAACAAGGCGCTGAAAGCGCAGAATACAAGTGATGTAATACAAAGGAGGCACAATGGATATTCTGGGTATGCTCATGACAGTTTGGACGTTCTTTGCTAAGAATATTCTTACGCAACCGCAGTTCATGATCGGTTTTATCGTACTCATCGGTTATATCCTGCTTAAAAAGCCCTGGTACGAGTGCTTGGCAGGCTTTTTAAAGGCAACATGTGGTTACTTAATTTTGTGTGTTGGTTCTGGCGGCTTGGTTAAAAACTTCCGTCCTATCCTTGTTGGTTTGAAGGACCGCTTTAACCTCAGCGCTATGGTTATCGACCCCTACTTTGGTCAAAACGCTGTTACCGCAGGTGTTGAGGAAACATTTGGTCGCGCATTCGGCGACGTAATGCTTCTTTTGTTGTTTGCTTTTATCATCAACATTATCGTTGTTCGCTTTAACAAGCTCACCAAGCTACGCGCCATCTTTACCACTGGTCACGTACAGGTTCAGCAAGCGTCAACTGCATTTTGGATTATTTTGTTCTGCTACCCATTTATGGGTCGTTGGGAAATTTTGGCGTTCATGTCGATTATCCTTGGTTTGTATTGGGCAGTTGGTTCAAACCTTACCATTGGTATTTGCCAAGACCTTACCGACGGCGGCGGCTTTGCAGTTGCTCACCAGCAAATGTTTGGTTTAACCATCTTTGCAAAAATCGCTGAGCACTTCTTTAAGCCTAAAGACGGCAAAGAGCCCAAGCGTATGGAAGATGTTGAGCTTCCTGGTTGGCTTTCAATCTTTAACGAGAACATGGTTTCAACGTCAATTTTGATGCTGTTGTTCTTTGGTATCATCCTTGCTGTTTTGGGCAAAGACTACCTCGTAACGCTTAAAGCACTTAAGCCCGAAGACGACTTCTTCTTCTACATTCTCCAAACGAGTTTGTACTTTGCAGTGTATCTGGCAATCCTCCAACTTGGTGTACGTACCTTTGTTGGTGAGCTTACTGAGAGCTTCCAGGGTATTTCTAACACCATCCTCCCGGGTGCTGTACCTGGTATCGACATTGCCGCTACCTACGCATTTGGTTCGCCAAACGCTGCGACCATCGGCTTCCTTTCTGGTGCTGTTGGACAATTTATTACCATCGCAATTCTTATTTTGTGCCAGTCACCAACCATCGTTATCGCAGGCTTTATTCCTGTCTTCTTCGACAACGCTGCTATTGGTGTATTTGCAAACAACCGTGGTGGTTACAAAGCTGCACTTGTACTGCCGTTCTTCTCGGGCGTGTTGCAGGTATTGGGTTCGGCTTTGTTCGCAAGCTGGGTTGGTCTTGCTGCATACGGCGGATACCTTGGTATGCTCGACTGGGCAACGGTATGGCCACTTGCAACCCTCGTTATGAAATACCTTCCATTCATTGGTATTGCAATTGTTATCGTTGTTTTGCTCGCTATTCCGCAGCTTCAATACCGTGCTAACCCCAAGGGTTACTTTATGCAGGTAGAAGACTACGAGAAGTACAAAGCAGAGTTCAAGAAAGCATAAGCTTTAGCTTCTTTACTTTGTGTGTGGTGATTTAAGTGCGTGCTCATAGGGTGTTTGTTGAGCACCTGAGCACGCGCTTTTACGTGTGTTACGTTTCATGCGTACACTGTTATTTTTAGGAGGATATAATGCGTGTTTTAGTTTCATGCGCTAATGGTTCGGGTACGTCACTTATGCTTTTGCAAACTGCTACCAAGGCACTTACTGCATTGGGATACAAGGTTACCGCAAGCAATCACACGTCTATTGCCGAAGGTAAAAGCACAGCTAAAAACTACGATGTAGTATTTACACCACTTAACTTTATTAACATGTTTGATGAAGCTGCAAAACAGGGTGTAACCATTATTGGCGTACGCAATGTTATGAGCCTTCCTGAGTGCAAACAACGCATTGAGGAAAGCGACCTTGCAAGTAAAAACCTCAAATAGCGCATTTCATTGTGTAAAGGACGCACATGCACGCCATACCATGCGCGTATCATGTGCGTCCTGCTACATACCTTGTTTTTAGTTTTACGAATTTTAACCCATACGAGTTAATCTCTAAAGGAGAACATTATGGCATTACCTATGCTGCAGATTGCTTGCGATCATAGTGATTTACCAAGCGCATTGGCTGATATTAAAGCTGTTGGCGACGTAGTAGACATTCTTGAAGTTGGAACAATTCTTATTCTTCAGGAAGGACAAAAGGCAATTAAGTGCTTTAGAGCGATGTACCCAGACAAGCTTATAGTTGCCGATCCAAAATGTGCAGACGCAGGCGGAACTGTTGCAAAGAATGTGCACGATGGTGGTGCTAACTTTATGACATGCATTTGCTGCGCAACGCTTCCTACCATGGCTGCTGCTGCAAAAGAAATTGACGCTGTTCAGGTTGAGCTGTATGGCGATTGGACATTTGAGCAGGCACAAGGCTGGCTTGACACGGGTATCGACCAGGCAGTATATCACCAGAGCCGCGACGCTCTGCTTGCAGGCCAAACCTGGGGTGAAAAAGACCTCACCAAAATTAAAAAACTGTGCGAGATGGGCTTTAAGGTTTCGGTTACCGGTGGCCTTAATGTAAATACGCTTGAGCTGTTCCGCGGTATTCCGGTGTACACCTTTATTGCAGGTCGCGGCATTACGCAGGCAGAAGATCCTCGCCAAGCTGCTATCGACTTCCAAAACAAGATTAAGGAAATTTGGGGATAGCGCATATCACGAGAGATTGGACGTGTAATGGCACATTTAGGTATTTATGAAAAAGCCCTGCCCAAGAATGTTTCTTGGAAAGAGCGCCTGTCTTTGGCAAAAGAGCTTGGCTTTAATTTTGTTGAGATGTCAGTTGATGAAACTGACGAGCGTTTGGCGCGCCTTGATTGGACGCGTGAGCAGCGCAAAGAGCTCCTCGACGCAGAATATGAAGTGGGTATTAAAGTGTACTCCATGTGTTTGAGCGGCCATCGTCGTTTTCCCTTCGGCTCAAGCGATCCTAAGATTCGCGCACATGCATTAGAGATTATGCAAAAGGCAATCGACCTTGCAAGTGACCTGGGCATTCGCAACATTCAGCTTGCCGGTTACGACGTGTATTACGAGCCAAAAACGCTCACGTCGCGCGCGTACTTTATGGAAAATCTCAAAAAAGCTGTAGCAATGGCTGCCGAAAAACAGGTTATGCTTTCGATTGAAATTATGGACGACCCGTTCATTAATTCGGTAACAAAGTTTAACCAAATTAAAAAGCAAATTCACTCACCCTGGTTGCAAGTGTATCCCGACCTGGGCAACCTTAACGCCTGGCCTGAAAACGACCCTGAAGCCGAGCTTGAGCTTGGTATTGATGAGATTGTTGCGCTGCACGTAAAAGACACGTTGAGCGTAACCGACACGTTTAAGGGCAAGTTTAAGTGCGTTCCCTTTGGCGAAGGCCAGGTAGACTTTTTGGGCTACTTTAAGACGCTGAAGCGCCTGGGCTACAACGGCACGTTTATGCTTGAGATGTGGAGCGAAACCTCCGACAATCCAAAAGCCGAAATTCAAAAAGCACTCGACTACACCTTGCCAATTTTTAAGGAGGCAGGTTATGAGTTTTAATGCAGAAGAAGTGCTGCGCAGCCGCGAAGTTGCTGCCATGTGCGAGCGCGTGTGCGCTGCCAACTGCCGTTTGCCCGAGCTTGGTCTTGTTACCCTTACCTGGGGTAATGTGGCTGAGGTAAACCGTGAACTCGGCGTTATTGTTATTAAGCCAAGTGGTGTGCCCTATGAAGGCATGAAGCCTTCCGATATGGTTATTACCACGCTTGAAGGTGAAGTGTTAGGCGAGCACAGTTTGCGTCCTTCATCCGACCTTCCAACCGATGTTGTGTTGTTTAGAGAGTTTCCGCAGATAAACGCCATTACGCATACACACAGTGTTCAGGGTGCGGCGTGGGCGCAGGCCGGCCGCGATGTGCCCGTATATGGCACCACGCATGCCGACAATTTCTATGGCTGCATTCCTTGCACGCGTGACCTTACTAAACAAGAGGTAGAAGAAGCGTACGAAGAAAACACCGGTCATGTTATTGTAGAAACCTTTACCTCCCGCAACATCGACCCGGTTGCAACACCGGGTGTGTTGGTGCGCAATCACGGTACATTCTCGTGGGGAAAAACGCCGATGAAGTCGGTAGAAGTAGGCAAGGTTATCGAAACTGTGTGTGATATGGCGGAGCGTACCGAGGACATTTTGAGCCATGTAGCTCAAGGTTCATCGGTTGACACGCAGGCAAAACCGTTCGAAACAATCCCTCAATATTACCTAGATAAGCACTATTTTAGAAAACATGGTGCACACGCATACTATGGACAGCCTGGTGACGTGCATTAGTGAGGGCGTTCGCGTTTAGTTTTGTTACCGTTCGTTTGAAGTAACAGTTTTGAAGTAACGATTTTTGAACTAACGGTTTTTGAAGTGACATTTTAGAGGAGAATATATGACTCAACCGATATTGGGCAATCCGTGGCACAAACTCGAAAAGCCTGTATCCGAAGAAGAGCTTGCAGCTGTTGATAAGTATTGGCGCTGCGCAAACTACCTGTCAATTGGACAAATTTACCTTCGTAGCAACCCTTTAATGAAGGGCAACTTTAACCGCGACGACATTAAGCATCGTCTTGTTGGTCACTGGGGAACAACGCCCGGCCTTAACTTCTTGTTTGGCCACGTAAACCGCCTTATTCGTGACCACGAGCAAAACACCATCTTTTTAATGGGTCCAGGTCATGGTGGACCTGCGGGAACTGCGCAATCGCTGCTTGATGGCACCTACCGCGAAACGTATCCGCGTATTACCAACGACGAGGCAGGATTGCAAAAGTTTTTCCGCCAGTTCTCGTATCCTGGTGGTATTCCTTCGCACTACGCGCCCGAAACGCCCGGCTCAATCCACGAAGGTGGCGAGCTTGGATACGTACTGTCGCACGCATACGGTGCCGTTCTCGACAATCCTTCACTTCTGGCTGTAGCTGTGGTAGGCGATGGCGAATCGGAAACCGGTCCTTTGGCTACAAGCTGGCAAACAAACAAGTTTATGGACCCGCTTACCGACGGTATTGTGTTGCCAATTTTGCACCTTAACGGCTATAAAATTGCTAACCCGTCCATCTTGTCGCGTATTAGCGATGCTGAGCGCGACGAGTTCTTCCGCGGCATGGGCTACCACCCATACACCTTTACTGCCGGCTTCGATAACGAAGATCACTCGTCTATTCACCGCCGTTTTGCTGCGCTTCTCGAAACCGTATTCGATGAAATTTGCAACATTAAAACGCGTGCTCACGCTGGTGAAGAGGCTCGTCCTGCCTATCCTATGATTGTGTTCCGCACACCTAAGGGCTGGACCTGCCCTGCGTATATCGACGGTAAGAAAACGGAAGGTTCGTGGCGTGCACACCAGGTACCTCTGGCATCGGCGCGCGACACCGAGGCACACTTTGAAGTGCTTAAAAACTGGATGAATTCGTATAGGCCACATGAGCTGTTCGAAGACAGTGGCGCTATTAAACCCTGTGTGGTTGCGGCTATGTCTCATGGCGAGCTTCGCTTAGGTGCAAACCCCAATGCAAACGGCGGTAAGCTGCGCCATGAGCTTAGCCTTCCCGATGCGCGTCAGTTTGCTGTTGATGTCGAAAAGGGTGGTCACGGCTGCGGTGCTGTTGAGGCAACGCGCGTGCTTGGCGATTATACTGCCGCGCTTATCAATAACAACCGCGATAGCTTCCGTATCTTTGGACCTGATGAAACTGCATCTAACCGCCTGCAGCCGTCGTATCGTGTTACCGACAAGCAGTGGTTTGGCGAGATTAATGCCGACCCGCAAAACGACGAGCATATGGCACCTGTGGGCAATGTTATCGAGCAACTCTCCGAGCACCAGTGCGAAGGTCTATTGGAAGGCTACACCCTTACTGGCCGTAGTGGTATTTGGTCGAGCTATGAGTCGTTTGTACACGTTGTTGATTCCATGATTAATCAGCATTGTAAATGGCTTGAGGCATGCGTGCGTCACATTCCATGGCGTGCACCTATTGCCGGTATTAACCTGCTTATTTCGAGCCATGTATGGCGCCAGGATCACAACGGTTTTTCTCACCAAGATCCCGGTTTTGTAGACATTATGCTCAACAAGAGCTTTAACAACGACCACGTAACAAACATTTATTTCCCCGCCGATGCAAACCTGCTTTTAGCAGTTGCCGAGCGTGCGTATAAATCTACCAACTGCTTTAATGCTATTTTTGCTGGTAAACAGCCTGCGCCAACTTGGGTAACGTTGGATGAGGCGCGCGAGGAGCTTAAAGAAGGCGTTGTTGAATGGAAATGGGCCTCAACCGTAAAAGCTGGCGAGGAGCCCGATTTGATTATTGCTTCCTGCGGCGATGTTCCTACGCAAGAGGCACTTGCTGCTGTTGAGCTGCTCGACAAGCTTGGTGTGCACGTGCGTTTTGTTAACGTTGTTGACCTGCTTAAGATTCAAAATGCGAAGGAAAACGACCAGGCTATTTCCGACGAGAAATTTGTTGAGCTGTTCTCGGCTGATAAACCTGTTTTGTTTGCGTTCCATGCATATGCAGGCAGCATTCGTCGCCTTATTTGGGATCGTCCAAACCACGACAACTTCTGCGTACATGGATATGAGGAGCAGGGCTCTACTACCACGCCATATGACATGGTTCGCCAAAACCACATGGATCGCTGGGCTCTGGCTGAAGACGCGCTTCGCATGGTTGATGCTGATAAGTGGCACGATCAAATTGAAGCGTGGGAGAAATTCCGCGCTGAAGCGTTCCAGTTTGCGGTTGATAAGGGCTATGACCACCCGTTATTCACCGACTGGAGATGGCACGACGCTAAAGACTCAGCTGAGGTACTTTCGGCAACGAAGGCAACCGGCGGCGATAACGAGTAATACGCCATGTACCACGCACGTTTTGTGCGCGGCATAACGTGGCGCGTGCGTGCATAGCGCGCGCCAATCGAGTGCCAATCGAGTGCCATGTAGTACCCATGGTGAAAACAAGCTCCCTTGCATAAAGCAGGGGAGCTTTTTTATGGTTCACCTGGCGTTTTTTACTAGGCGTTTTACGGAAAAACAACCTCTACAAAAAACAAAAAAACGAACCTGTCGGAAATTCCGACAGGTTCGCTCTTTAATAAACCATGCAGCAGGACAAACACTACGCTACGCACCACGCTACATACCACATCAAACAGCGCGCAGCGCCGTGCATACAGGTGCAGCTAGCGCCCCTCGCAACACATTAGTGATCGCTCATGCCGTATGAATTGTGCATGGTAAGCGATGCGGTAAACAGCACGTCGTTTAAGGTTTTATCGGTTTCGCGTTTAACCATTGCGGTAATGGCTGCATTTGCTTTTTCAAGCTCAGCTGCAGCATCTTTGTACGCAAGTTTTTGCTCCGTAACCTTTTTATCGGTTTCGTTAACCATACGCCAGCCTTGCGCACCCACGGCGTCTTGGTAGTGCTCAATATGATTTGCACAAGACTTAAAGTGCGCATCTGCCAGCGCGCCAATAATACGGTTGGTCCAATAAAAACTTTCGGTTGTTACATGACCGGTTGTATTCGCCAAATATTCAGGCGTGTCGTTGATATTTGCATAGTAGGGAACCAGCGCATTAAACGCGTTTGAACCATATGCCATCCATTGCAGCGCGCAAATGGCCTCAGGCTTGTTGCCACGCAGCTGAATTGCGGCAAGATGGCTATTGCGGTTAATACCAATAGGACGATACAGGCCGCGTGTTTCAGGTGTACCCAACGGTGAGTAGGGATTAAACTCGGTGCCCTGGTAGTACATCGACAACGCGTACTTTACTTCTTCCATGGTAATCTTGTGCTCGGGCTTCATGCACCAGGGCAAATCGTCCGACTCCGGACCCCACGGGCAATCGCTATCAGCAAAAATGCTAGGCGTAAGATAACGCAGGATAATCCACGCGCGCGGTGTGTTATACACGTGGTCGGCGTCGCAGTGCGAACCAAATGCGTCACGCGGGTTAAAAATACCCTTTTCGTACTCGTCGTCGCACTCGCAGGCGCAGTCTGCGCAGCAATCTTCATCGCAGGTGCACGCTTCGCCGTCTTGGCAGCCGCAATCGCAATCGTCGTCGCATTCGCACTCATGAGCTGTGCAGCCGCACGCGCCGTCTTTGTCGCAGGCATCGTCGCAGGTGCACGCTTCGCCGTCTTGGCAGCCGCACCCACATTCGTCGTCGCAGGTGCAATGGTCGCATTCGCAATAATCGCTGTCAACGGTATAGGTAAGGTTGAGGTTGTACTCGTCCATCCATTCGCGCAAATCGCTTGAGCACATAAACTCTTTTTGCTCGCCAAATGCGTCGTTGAGGTCGAAGTAGTCGATACCCAGCTGGTTTGGCATAACAACGTAGGAGTCGTCGGGCACGCGACGCGCAATCCAGTGGTGACCACCAATAGTTTCGAGCCACCAAATTTCGTTGGTGTCGCTAAATGCAATGCCGTTCATCTCGTAGGTACCGTATTGCTCAAGCAAGCTACCCAAACGCTGAACACCTTCGCGTGCGGAGTTGATGTATGGCAGTGTAAGAGTAACCATATCTTCTTCGCTAATACCGCCAACAACCTCAGGAACATACCCCTCTTCGCCAGGTTTTCCTTGAGCAGGTACAAACTCTACCAGCGGGTCGGCACCAAGCACACGTGCATTAGACGAAATGGTTTCGGTTGCCGTCATAGCAACATTTTTTTCGTTTACACCTGCAGCTGCCCATATACCCTCGTTATGCAGAGCATTTGGCACCGCGCTATAGCGCATGGGGTTATCGGGCAAGTCTACTTCAAGGTGCGTAAGCACAGCTTTATAATGACGCGGTTGATCTTCGGGTTTTACAACCACAAACTTTTTAGGACAAAAAACGCCGTTGGGAGAGTCTTCGTTACGAGCAATAATGGTTGAACCATCAAAACTCGCTTTTTTACCAACAAGCAGCGTTGTACAAGCCATACAGGCCTCCATTTCTGTGACAGCGTCACAACGATGGTTTGCATACTTCAATAATACCCTGTGTTCCTTATTTTAATGAGAAGAACAAAAATCGTTTAGATAAACGGCAGATTGTGCAGGCGGTGCGGCACGTTGCTGTGTGCCTGTAGAGTTGCGTTCATGTTACAAATGCGTGAGATTTTGTTTTTTGTTCAAAAAATGCAGTAGTATGAATACATATATCCATACACATATACCTGCTGTTGGCTGCATGTGGGCACCTATACATGCCTTATGGCCGGCGGTAATACAGTAAGAAAGGCTCCTTATGGCAATGAATTTTAAGCGCAAACTTCCTATTCCAAAGGAAATTCGCGAAGAGATGCCCCTATCCGCGGAAACACAAGCAGCAAAGCCGCTGTTTGATGCTCAGGTTGCCGATATTCTTACGGGTAAGTCAAATAAAAAGCTGCTCATCATTGGTCCTTGCTCAGCCGATCGCGAAGACGCGGTGCTCGATTACACCGAGCGTTTGGCAAAGGTAGCACAAGATGTGGCCGATAAGCTCGTTGTTATCCCGCGTGTGTACACCAACAAACCCCGCACTAAGGGTACGGGCTACAAGGGTCTTATGCACAACCCCGATCCGGAAGGTGCCCCCGATTTACTCGGTGGCATTAAAGCGCTGCGCCACATGCACGTGCGTGTTGCTGAAACTACCGGTATGTTTACTGCCGACGAAATGCTCTATCCCGAAAGTTATCAGTACCTTACCGACGTGCTTGCCTATAATGCTGTGGGTGCCCGTTCGGTTGAAAATCAGCAACATCGCCTGGTAGCTGGCGGTGTATCGCAGCCGGTTGGCATGAAAAATCCAACGGGCGGTTCTTGCGACGTAATGCTTAACTCCATCTATGCTGCTCAGCAGCCTGAAATGTTTATTTTTAGAAATTGGGAGGTAGAAACCACCGGAAACCCACTTGCGCACGCTATTTTGCGTGGATTTAAGGGGCTTGATGGTATTAATTACCCCAATTATCACTATGAGTTCCTTATGCGTTTGGCTGAGCGCTATACGCCCGATATGTACAAAAATCCTGCGGTTATTATCGACTGCAACCACGACAACTCGGGAAAGCAGCCGCTTGAGCAAATTCGTATTATTCACGAGGTGCTCGACAGTACGCGCAGGAGCGCAGATATTGCCAAGCTGTTTAAGGGCTTTATGGTTGAATCGTACATTGAAGATGGCAACCAGCCGGTTGGCGGCAACGTGTATGGCAAGTCGATTACCGATGCGTGCCTTGGTTGGGACAAAACAGCATCGCTTATTTACACGATTGCTGAGCGCCTGTAAGCCTGCTTTTGCATGCGTTTGTGCTTATAGGTCTATAGGACAAAAAGTGTGTAAATAAGTTTTACACACTTTTTGTCCAGGTGAAAAATCGATTTTTTTTGAATTGTTTAGGAAAATCGGCTGTTTACCTGGGCAAACAACCGATTTTATACACACTTTTGTCCTATAGCTCTCGATTTACGAGGCAATTTATTCTTTACTTTATGCGTATGTGATCTAAGGATTCTAGTGCTAACTTCTAATGACAGGAGTAGATACCAAAATGGCAGTTCAGAGCATAAATGCATATTGATTGGAAAAATAAAGAAACTACCCATTGCTTTAGGTTTGGAACTGCATATAATAAGACACAACCGAATAAGGGTATGAATGGCGTCTTACCCTGCAATAACAGCCTGCCATCAACATGCACAAATTTAAGGAGGTTGTTAATAGTGGCTATAGTTCTTGGTATTCTAATTGTAACCTTAGGAATTTTTAATATTCTGACTAAAAATCCCATATTATTGCATGCCTATCACAGGAAAAATACAACGGCCGCTACTTCAGAAAGTTTGGCAATTCAGTCTGGTATTGGGTTAATTCTCGTAGGTGTGTCCGTTGTTGTTCTAGGCGTATTTCACGGGATTTATTCTAATCAAATGGGAACCATATTTGGTGTAATCTTATTAATACTTGGTATTGTATACTTATGCCATTCGATAATTAAATATAATGGAAAATTATTTTCATAGTTCATAAGGCATTTTGTCCTATAGCTCTGCTTATAGGTTTGTGCGCGTGTGCGTGCGCCTAATATCGAACTAACAAAAAACACGAGGTAGTTTCTACCTCGTGTTTTTGTTAGAGGGTATCTAACGGTGCTTTATGTGCACCTACAACACCCATCGTTGACTAACCTATCATCACCTGTGCAACAAGGAGGAGTGCATTAAGCACAACGGTGCCAATAAGCAGCGGCATTACAAACTTTACCCAGCGGCTAAACGGTACTTCAACCATAGCAAGCGAGCACAAAATAAGACCCGTTGGTGTGATGTATGAAATAAGACCCTGACCGTAGTTGTACGCGGCAATAACGGCTGCACGCGACACGTTTGCGGCATCGCCCAAGGGAGCCATAATTGGAATTGAGAGCACGGCCAGGCCCGAAGACGAGTTAATAAAGAAGCCGAGGATAACGTATACCAGCAGCATAACAATGATAAAGACAATAGGGCTCATGCCTGTTACCACGCCGGTAAAGTAGTACAAAATACTGTCGGATACCAAGCCTTTTTCGAGCAGGATGTTTACGGCACGTGCAACACCACAAACGAGTGCAACGCTCATAAGATCGCCGGCACCTGCAATGTAGGTATCCAGGTAGTCTTCTTCGGTCATGCCGGTGGTAAATGCCAAGATAAACGACGCAACAAGGAATACTACGGTCATGTTGTCAAACCACCATTGGTCGGTAACAATACCGTATACCATAACGATAAACGCACCAAGGAATACCAGCAGTGAAAGCTTCATACGACCGGTAAATTCAAGATTGGTTTTGTGACCGCCCCAGCGCTGCTCAATTTTGTCTTTCATGTCGTAGCATACCGACTTGCTTGGGTCGCGGTGCACCTTAAAGGCGTACCACAGCACGTAGGCAACGGCAAAAATGGTACCAATAATAAGCGCAATAAAACGCCAGTTCATTTCTTCGGCCATGCTAATACCAGCGGCTTTAGTAGCAACGCCAATAGCAAATGGGTTAAGCGTTGAGTACATGGTACCAACCGATGCACCTACATAAATAACAGCAATGCAGGTCATAGCGTCGTAGCCAGCAACAAGGAAGACGGGCATAAGGATGGGGTAGAGCGCAATTGTTTCTTCGCCCAAACCAAAGGTAGTACCACCAACAACCATAATAAGTGAAAGCACAATAATGAGGATGTATTCTCGCCCTTTTGTAATGCGCGCAAGGGCAAATACTGCAGAGTTAAGCGCGCCAATTTTGTTGAGTACACCAATACAACCACCAAGTAAGAATACAAAGAGGATGATGTCGATGGTGTCGTACACGCCTTTTACGGGCGCAAGGAAGAACTCATACACGCCCTGAGGGTTTGGATCAAGGCGCTCGTAGGTGTTTGGAATTGCAACAGGTTTAGAAATAGCGCCACCTACATAGTCATCAATTTTACCGGAAATACCCAGCTTATCGAGGGTTTCTTGGGTGGGCGGCACCTTTTCTGTTTCGCCATCCGGTGTAGTGATAACGAAGGTTTTTTCTTCTTTGTTGTACAACAGTTTAGAGTAGTTACCCGCAGGGACAACATACGTAAGTATTTGGGCAAATACCATAACTATGAACAACACGGTTACTGCCGTTGGGAAGTGGAGCTTAAAGCCTTTCTTCTTAGGCGCAGCCGAACACGCTTGTTGAGATTGAGCTTGTTCGTTTGACATAGAGGTTCCTTTCTATGGGCAGACAGTATGTGCTTTCAGGTTCTGCACCTCTATTATCTAACAATTAATACATATTAAAAGCAAAAATATGCACTTTTTTGTGAGCGGTACGAATACGCGGGTGAATAACATGGCTATGCGCGCATAGTTAATTTTGTGTACTTGTAAATTTATAGGTAACTACCTGTATATATACGCGCGAGCGGTTGGTTTTTGCGCGTGAGCGTTATTTTTGGGTTGAGCGGTGCATGATAAAAATGCGCGTCAATATACAAGTTAAATATGGTTTACTTTTGGAGATTGAAGGCTCATTCCACGGTGGTAGTTACACCGTGCATGTATAGCGGCGTTTGTAGTGTGGTTTATGGTGTGGTTTATACCGTTGCAGTAACGCGCGTACTTTCGGTGCCTTCGTGCAGCGCTCCTGGCTCTTCGCTGGTAACATGTGCGGCGCGCATGGCAAGCTTACGAGCAAGCATACGGTCGTGACGAGCCTTCATAACAATTTCGCGCAGCGCAGGTATACGCGACGCATCCATTGCCGGCACGCCTTCAAGCGGGTAGGGTATATTAAGCGTTTTATATTTTGGCACGCCCATTTTGTGATATGGCAACAAATCGAGACCAACTACATTGTCCCAGTCGCCAATAATGCGGCCAACGCCTTTAAGTTCTTCTTCCGTATCGGTAATGCCCGGCACAACCACGTGACGAATAAGCACGGGAATGTGGCGGCGGCACAGCTCATCACCAAATGCGCGCGGGCGCAGGTAGGTGCCCTTAACAAGCTGCATGTGACCTTTTGGATCGGAATGTTTTATATCGAGCAGCACCAAATCGGTGTGGTCGAGAAGTTCGGCAACATACTCGGGGTGGCGGGGATTAAACGTTGCGCCCGAAGAATCCAGGCAGGTGTGAATGCGCCCTTGGGGGTCTTCGTGCGCTGCCTTAAAAATGTTGCCTACAAAATGTGGCTGAGCTAACGGCTCACCACCACTACAGGTAATGCCGCCTTTTCTGTAGAACGGGCGGTTACGTTCGTAAATATCCATAATCTCTTGAACCTTCATGGTGGTGCCTGTTTTAAAGCCCCAGGTTTCGGGATTATGGCAATACTTGCAGCGAAATGGACAGCCTTGTGTAAAAACAACTAAGCGCGTACCAGGGCCGTCAACCGTGCCCATAGTTTCAATGGAATGAACCCGCCCCTGTACGAGAAGCGGGTTTTCATTCATGTTCTCTATGTTGTTTGAGGACAACACAAACGTACCTTTCGCTCGCTACGATTAGAGTGAATCGTGGAAGGTACGGGAAATTACATCATCTTGTTGTTGTTTGGTAAGCGTGGTGAATTTAACCGCGTAACCAGAAACACGGATGGTGAGCTGAGGATATTTCTCAGGATGTTTCTGTGCATCCAGCAGAGTGTCTCTGTTAAATACATTGATGTTAAGGTGGTGACCACCTTTTTCGGCGTAACCGTCAATCATGTTGACGAGGTTGTCGATTTGTTCCTTTGATGCTGCCATACTAAACTCCTTTCTTTGATATGGTTGTTGTACCCATAATTAGTGTTCTCTAACTCTCATATGCAAAAATTTTTGAATTTTTTTTGCATAGTGGCACGACCAATTTGTGGTGCAATGTATGCGCTTTCCGCTTAAGCACAAGGTGCGGTGCACAACCATTACGCATTCTTGCATAGTGCGTGCCTTTGAGGCTCCCTCATGAATACATCAACCATCACACAAACGGCGCGTAGCGCATGCCATGCGGCACGGCTACGCACGCGTGTATTTGTGGTTTAACGGTCTTCGCAACCGCATTTCGAACTTGCGTCGGCTTCACATGCGCAGTCAACTTGGTTTTCAATGTTAAACTGAGCTGTCTTAAAGTCGATCTTTGAAATGTCGTCGATGTCAGCGAGTTCGCACATATCGCTATCGCCAAACATAACGTCGCTGGTTTTACCAAGTGCACCAGGAACGATGGAGAAGGTGTTGGAAATACCATCTTCTGCGTCGCGGAATGGAAGCTTGGATACCGAAGACAATGACGCAACAGCACCGTGGGTGTCGCGTTGGTGCATTGGGTTTGCACCAGGTGCAAATGGGGTACCGCCACGACGACCGTCTGGTGTGTTACCGGTTTTCTCACCATATACAACGTTGGAGGTAATGGTAAGTACCGAGGTAGTTGCGGTAGCGTTACGGTAGCAGTTGAATTTGCGGATTTGCTTCATGAAGTAGGCAACAACATCGCGAGCAATAATGTCTACGCGGTCGTCGTCGTTACCATACTTAGGATAGTCGCCCTCAATCTTGTAATCGGTTACAAGACCAGTTTCGTCGCGGATAACCTTAACTTTGGCATATTTAATAGCCGAAAGTGAGTCGGCAACAACAGAAAGACCAGCAATACCAGTTGCAAACCAACGGTGAACGTGCTCGTCGTGGAATGCCATCTGAATGCGCTCGTAGGCGTATTTGTCGTGCATGTAGTGAATAACGTTAAGAGCGTTAACGTAAATACCAACAAGCCATTCAACCATGTCGTGGTATTTCTCAATAACGTCGTCGTACTCAAGGTAGTCGCCCTCAACTGGACGATACCTAGGACCAACTTGCTCGCCGGTGATTTCGTCGCGACCACCGTTGATGGCGTAAAGCAGGCATTTTGCAAGGTTAGCGCGGGCGCCAAAGAATTGCATCTCTTTACCAACAACCATCGAGCTTACGCAGCAGGCGATAGCGTAGTCGTCGCCGTGGTATACGCGCATAAGGTCGTCGTTTTCGTACTGAATGGAGCTGGTGTTAATGGAGATTTTTGCGCAGTAACGCTTAAAGGTCTCGGGCAGGCGTGTAGACCACAGGACGGTAAGGTTTGGCTCGGGGCTGGTACCCATGTTTTCTAGGGTGTGCAGCACACGGAAGCTGTTTTTCGTTACCATTGGACGGCCGTCGATACCAATACCACCAATCGATTCGGTTACCCATTGTGGGTCGCCGGAGAACAGGGCATTGTATTCTGGCGTACGTGCAAATTTAACGATACGCAGTTTCATAACGAGGTGGTCAACAATTTCCTGAACTTCTTCCTCAGTAATCGTGCCCTCTTTGAGGTCGCGCTCTGCATAAATGTCGAGGAAGGTTGAGGTACGACCAATGGACATTGCAGCACCATTTTGCTCCTTTACGGATGCAAGGTATGCAAAGTAGAGCCACTGAACAGCCTCTTTAAAGTTGCGTGCAGGCTCAGATACATCAAAACCATACTCTTTGGTGAGTTCACCAAGTTCTTTAAGTGCGTGAATTTGCTCAGAGAGCTCTTCGCGGTGACGAATGGTTTCTTCGTCCATAATTTGGTGCGTGTTAAGCTTTTGCTCTTCCTTGTCTTCGATAAGACGATTAAGACCATACAGAGCTAAACGACGGTAGTCGCCGATGATACGACCGCGGCCATATGCGTCGGGAAGACCGGTAATAATGTGCGAGTGGCGGCATGCACGCATTTCGGGCGTGTACACGTCGAAAACACCAGCGTTGTGAGTTTTACGACGTACGGTGTAAAACTCAACGAGCTTAGGATCTACTTCGTAACCATAGCTCTTGCATGCCGAAACAGCCATACGGATACCACCGTTTGGCATAAGGGCACGTTTAAGAGGTTTATCGGTTTGCAAACCAACGATTTTTTCGAGTGGCTTGTTAATGTAACCAGCTTTGTGCGAGGTGATAGTGGATACGATGCTGGTATCCATGTCGAGAACACCACCGTGTTCACGCTCTTGCTTAAAAAGATCCATTACCTGCGCCCAAAGTTCTTGGGTAGCTTTGGTTGGTCCTGCTAAAAAGGACTCATCGCCAGTATAAGGTGTATAGTTTTTCTGGATGAAGTCGCGCACGTCGATAAGATGTGTCCACTCTCCACCAGTAAATCCACGCCATGCCTCTTGCATTAGACACGCTCCTTGCTAGAACTGTGTATAGATTTAACATCAACAATGTAGCAGAAATTGTATTTGGTTTTGTGTACAAACCAACCGTGCGCGTATCTTTTTTGCGGCAGGCTGGTATCATGGATATACCAGTGTTCGCGCAGCCGCAAAATAGTACTGAATGCCTGCATAAACGGTCACTTTATGAACTTGTTTGTCGAGTGGTTGTACGTATTGCATACCGTAGGGATTTGGTGCACATTGCGTTTTTTTGAAAGGATTGTTGGGCCATGCCACAGGATACGACCCGCGCAAATACCTGCGAAATCTCAAATTCATCGGTGTCCGACGATGCGTTTGATGCCAAAGAGACACAAAAAAAAGTTGTAGTACAACCTACCACTCACACCCCCGAGCAACAACACAAAACAACAGAACAGTACAAAAAAACACACGATATGTTCATAAAGCTGTCACCCTGGCGTCTGTTTTTGCGCGCCGCTATTCCCGGCTCGCTGAGCATGCTTTCTTCTGCCATCTACGAAATTGCCGATGGTATTTTTGTAGGTCAGCTGTTGGGCGGGGAGGCGTTTGCTGCTATTAACCTTGCCATGCCTTTTGTTATCATGCTGTTTGCCTTTGGTGATATGGTGGGCGTTGGTTCTTCGGTGCCCATTTCAATTAGCTTGGGCGAAGGAAAGGCGCATCGTGCCAACAACATCTTTACTATTGGCGTGTTGCTCATCCTTTTTGGTGCAAGTATTATTGGCGCTGCATTTTGGTTTGCCGCACCCTGGCTTATGTCGCTTATGGGCGCGCACGGGCATTTGCAATCGATGGCGGTTGATTATTTGCGCATGTTTGCACTCTTTGCACCGTTTGGCACCATTCTGTTTGCAGTCGATAACTACCTGCGCATCTGCGGCAAGGTAAAGTCGTCGTTTGCGCTTAATGCATTTACTTCTACCATTGGTTGCATTCTTGAGTTTTGGTTTTTGTATTCGCTGCACCTGGGCACGCTTGGCGCTGGTTTGGCGTTCTCTATTGCTATTAGTTTGGGTGCTATAGCTGCACTTATTCCGTTTATGTTTAACAAAATGCTTCTGCGCTTTGTGCGTCCGCAGTGGAGTGTTGCCATCCTAAAAGAAATTATGTTTAGCGGCACGCCTGCGTTTTTGAACGACGTTGCAGGACGCATTACGCTTATTTTTCTTAATGTTGAGCTGCTTGTACAAGGCGGCATTACTGCTGTTACCGTGTATGGCTGCTTGGGCTTTGCAACCGCGTTCATTTTCCCGCTCATGTATGGCATCTGCGATTCGCTTCAACCTGCCGTTGGCTACAATTGGGGTGCTCACCAGTATCAACGCATAAAACAGCTCGAAAAATATATCTTTTCTGCGCTGTGTATTATTTGCGTTGCACTTTCGCTGGTTATGGGCATCTTCCCCGAGTTTTGCGTGCGCATTTTTATGGCTGATGCCACCGGCGATGTGCTCGCCATGGCGCCCGATGCTTTCCGTTGGTACGCTGTGGCATATACGCTGCGCTGGGTTCCTATGGGCGTGCAAAGTCTTCTTACTGCGGTCGAAAAAACAAAGCTCGCAGCCCTGCTTTCGCTCATTATTGTTACCGTAGCTCCACTTGGCGCGCTCGTGTTGCTTAAACCGTTGGGTCTTCTTGGGTTGTGGCTTAATGCGCCTGTAAGTGTTGGCGTGTGTGTGCTTGTATCTATGTGGGTGTTAGTAGGTTTTCGAAAAGAGCTTCATCTTATCGAAACACGCAATCTACCTGCGCATTAATTCTGTCACCTGCGCGCGCATTGCCCACGTGTGCCTACGCACTCCGCGTGCGCCAATTGTACGTATTTGTGTTGATGTCTTTGTATTTGCTCCCTGCGTGCGTGCAAGTGGTGGTAGTCTTATACAAAACACCTGTGCATCTGTGCATGCACTACTCATTGGTTGCGAGAATCGAGGATCTATGGCTGCTTTATCATCAACTCAAACCCACAAAAGCCCTGTTGTTGCTGCATTTATGGCTCCAGGAGGCGAGGAGTGTGAAGCGCTCGTTGTTCTTGATATTTTGCACCGCGTTAACATTGCTTACAAGCGCGTGTCAATTACACCCGAGCACGAAGTTGTAAGTGCGCACAACCTGCGCATGGCGTGCGATTGTTCAATTTATGACGACGATTTTTCTTTCGACAATTTTGACGTGCTCTTTTTGCCTGGTGGTATTCCTGGCACACCTAATCTGCGCGCATGTGAGCCGTTGTGCAATGCGCTGCGTGCACACAACGAGCAAGGCAAGCGTATTGCTGCCATTTGCGCTGCTCCATCCATTTTGGCTGAGCTTGGCATTCTGAGTGGCAAGCGCGCCACGTCAAACCCTGCGTTTCAGCACGTACTAAGCGAAAACGGGGCTACGGTTGAGCAGGAGTACGTTGTGCGCGACGGCAACCTGTTTACTAGCCAGGGTCTTGGCACCGCAATGGATTTGGGGCTTGCTCTGGTAGACGAGCTTGCGGGCGCCGATGCGGTTGAAAAAGCAAAGAAAAGCATCGTTTACCTGCACTAATACACGTCCGCACCCGCGCTTTTAAGCGTGCACACAAGCTAGCCTGTGCACGTGCACATACCATGCGCACATAAAGTGGGTTAGCCGCTCAAGGTAAAGGGGTACTCATGGCCTATGTTGAGTTTATAGATGTATGCAAAACATACCGCATGGGTAGTTGTGATGTGCATGCAGTTGACCACATGAATTTTAGCATTGAGCAGGGAGAATTCGTTGTTATTGTTGGGCCTTCGGGTGCCGGCAAAACCACCGTGCTTAATATGCTTGCAGGCATGGATACGGCAACATCGGGCACTATTAAACTGGCTGGTAAAACCATTAGCGGGTCTACTGAGCGTGAGCTTACGTTGTATCGCAGGCACGACATTGGCTTTGTGTTTCAGTTTTATAATTTAGTGCAAAACCTCACGGCGCGCGAAAACGTTGAGCTTGCAAGTCAAATGTGCAGGCACCCTTTGCCTGCCGACGATGTGCTGCAACAAGTTGGTTTATCTGCGCGAAAAAACAATTTTCCTTCGCAGCTTTCGGGTGGTGAGCAGCAGCGTGTTGCAATTGCGCGTGCGCTTGCAAAAAACCCAAAGTTGCTGCTTTGCGATGAGCCCACGGGTGCGCTCGATTATGTAACAGGAAAACAAATCCTTAAACTGTTGCAGGACACCTGCATACAAACACATAAAACGGTGGTAATGGTAACGCACAACAGCGCGTTTTGCCAAATTGCCAACAGAGTTATACGGGTTCACGAAGGCAAAGCTGCCGCCATCGAAGTAAACGCTCACCCGCACGATGCATCAGTGGTTGAGTGGTAAGTATGTTGCACCTATGCCGCACCATAAAATCGACGCTGAGCCGCTTTTTTGCGATTGCCGCCATTGTTGCGCTTGGATCGGGCTTTTTTGCAGGTCTTATGATGACCGGTCCCGACATGCGTGCTGCTGCAGACGCATATTTTGATGAAAGTAACGTGTGGGACATTCGGCTTATCTCAACCCTTGGATTTTCGTCGCGCGAAATTAACCACGTAAACGCCACCGAAGGTGTTGAAGCAACTGCAGCGTCGCATACGGTAGACGTTGTTGCCGATCTTGAAGACAAACAAATTGCTGCACGCATTTCGAGCTTTGATGTTGCACCTGCCGATACAGTTGCAGCTGCTGCAGGTGAAAGTGAGCGCGAGCGTGAGGATGCAGCCAACCAAGATGCAAACGGATATATTGCTGGCGACAGTGCAACGCCCGGCAGCGCGGCTGCACACGGTGCGCATGATACGGTATATCTTAATCGACCAAAACTTATATCAGGAAGGTATCCTCAGGCAAACGACGAGTGCGTTGTTGCTGCAAATGCGCCTCATGCGCCGCTTTCTGAAGGCGCAACAATTACGCTTGGTTACACAAAAGCCGGTGTAGACAAGGTATTTCAACAAAAAACGCTGCATGTAGTTGGTACTATTGCATCGCCCTTGTATCCTTATACAAAAAGTTTTGGTTCCACAACGCTGGGTACGGGTGCTATCGACCAGTACATATACGTGCTTAATGGCACATTTAGTGCAGATTTTCCGTATAACGAGCTGTATGTATCGGTAGCTGGCGCAAAAGGCGACGTGAGCAATTCGTCTGCCTATAAAGCGCGTGTAGACGAAGTAAAAGACAGGCTGTCGGCCGCTATCGACGAGATGTCGGTGTGGCGCAAAGATGCCGTACACGCCGCGGCGCAATCAAAGCTTAACGATAAAATTGCCGATTATGAGTGCGAACACACAAACGCGTATGCCACGCTCGATGAACAGGAAGGCAAACTGGCTTCAGCCGCCGCGCAGCTTGCACACGGAAAAGCAGCACTATCTCGTGCAAAGCAGCAACTTGTGAGCGGTACATCTCAGCTTGATACGCAGTATGCCGAAGGAAAAGCCAAGCTTACGCGTGCAGAAGAGGAGCTTTCCGCAAACCAGGCTACGCTTTTAGCAACTGTGCGCGCACGCGGCATACACGCCTCTTCGCTTGAAGACGCTAATGCACAAGTTGCTTCTGCGCTTGCTTCCATCGAAGCAGCACGTAAAAACTCCGCTTCACCTGATGGCACACCTTCCGCACCTGGCGCCGCCTCGTCTGCAGCGCAGCCGAGCCAACGTGGCGATGCTGCTGCAGAAAGCCTGCAAGATGCCACAGATCGCGCGCAGGAGCGTGCTGCGCAGGCACAACCGCAGGCACAACCGCAGGCGGAGCGTAAGCCATCTGGAGAGCAGCTGCAACACCATACCCTGGAGCAACAGCAACAACAATTGCAACAGCTGCAACAACGCGAGCAGCAGTTAAAAGAGCTCCAAGGTCACATTCAGGCGTGCATTGCCGCACGTACGCGCCTTGAACATGAGCGTGCTTCTGCAGACGAAAAGTATGCTGCTGCGCAGCGCGAGCTGAGCGAAAAAAAGGCGCTGCTTGCCCAAAAGCAGCAAACGCTCGCTGCAAAACAGGACGAATACCAGGCAGGACGCGCAACATTTGACGAGCAAAAAGCAAAGGCAGACGACACGTTTCGCATTGCTAAAGAGCAGCTCGACAGCGCGCAGCGGGCTATTGATGCGAATACGCCGTGTGATATGTATCTTCTCGACCGCACACAACACGAAGGCGCGGCCATCTATCACGCCGATACCGAGCGCATGGACACATTGGCGCGCGTATTTCCCGTTATGTTTTTCCTGGTAGCAGCCCTGGTTTCGCTTACTACTATGACGCGCATGATAGACGACCACCGCGTACTTATTGGCACCTACAAAGCGCTTGGCTACTCAACCTTCCAAATTGCACGTCACTACTTGGGTTATGCGGCGGCGGCTTCGGGTATTGGCGCTGTGTGCGGTATTGCCATTCTTTCGCAGGTACTTCCCAGTATTGTGATGGGCGCCTACAGCGTCATTTACGACATTCCGCCCTTACCATACATGCTGCCCATGCATGCTGATATTGCTCTTCTTGCGGGTAGTTTGGGTGTTGGCATTACACTTGCTGCTACCTGGTGCGCTATTGCCACCACGTTGCGCGAGCAGCCCGCTCCGCTCATGCTTCCGCGTGCTCCCATGGCAGGCAAGCGCATTTTGCTCGAACGCGCTGGTTTTATTTGGCACCACCTGTCGTTTTCCTGGAAAATTACCCTGCGCAACCTGTTTTTGTACAAGCGCCGTTTTTACATGACGGCAATTGGCATTGCCGGATGCACCGCGCTGCTTCTTGTTGGGTTTGCGCTTCACGATTCCATTTGGGATATTATTGGCCGTCAGTTTACGTCGATTGTGCACTATAACCTTACTGTTGGCTGTACGGATGATGCCGATGAGCTCGATGTTCAGCGCGTTATCTCGCAGCTAAAAAACACCAACAAGGTTTCGGCGCTTGAGCGTGTTACGCGGAAAAATATGTCGGTTGCATCTTTGGGCGCGTCTGCTCACAGCTCATCTACTTCTACGTCAACTAAAACAACAAACGTGCAGCTTGTTGTGCCTCAAGATGCGCAAAATTTTGCCCAGGTGCACACGCTTCAAAATCGCATAACGCAAGAGCCTATTCATTTTGATGATAACTCCGTGGTTATAAGCGAAAAACTTGCGCTTCTCTACAACCTTTCGTGTGGCGATAGCATTACGCTCTACGATCACGACCTGGTAGGCAACATAACGGGCGAGGGCATGACCTTTGCCATAACAGGTATCTGCGAAAATTACATTTCTAACACCGTGTTTGTAGGGCGCAATGCCTATACGGAGGCATCGGGCGCCGAGCCGCGCTTTGCCATGCTCTACGTTGCGTTTGACACTCAAAGCTCCGTTGCAGATGAGCTTACTTCTGCCGAAAAAGAAGAGCAAGATGCCATGGTTCACACCTTGCATCAAATGCCCGAAGTGTCGCTTGTGTCGTTTTCAAACGAAACGATTGCCGTGTATAAAAACACCATTGGCGTTGTAAACATGGTGGTTGTGGTTCTTATTGTAGCGGCAGTGTTGCTTGCGTTTATCGTGCTTTACAACCTTACGAATATCAATATTGAGGAGCGTATACGCGAAATTGCATCACTTAAGGTGCTTGGCTTTTTGCCGCGCGAAGTATACAGCTACATTTTCCGCGATATTCTTATTTTGGCGGGTATTGGCGATTGTATTGGACTTATTGCAGGCACGTACCTTGCACACTTTGTGGTTGAAACTGCCGAGGTTGAGTATGTCATGTTTGGACGTGTTATTTACCCCGAAAGTTATGTGTATGCCTGCGTGCTTACCTTTGTGTTTACGCTGCTTATTGTGGCAATGATGTGTCCCAAGCTTAAGCACATTAATATGGTTGAATCGCTTAAAAGCGTCGACTAGCGTGCGCCTGCCTGCGTGCCTGCCTGCGTGCGCGCGTGTCAGTTTTGAATATTCTTTGCATAGCGCTGCAGTATAAACTTTGCATATTGGAATATACTACTATGTATACATGGGAGCTTACAGCTAGGTAGGCTGAGAAAGATGCCAGCATCTGACCATACCTGATCTGGATAATGCCAGCGTAGGGACGTTACAATGTACATGCATACATGCCTTATGTGTGTTTGTCCCACATGCCGGTACACACGAAAGGAGATGTTATGCAGTGTTCTGTTGCGATTCAGTTTTTGCCGATGGATGCCCACTCAAACGACGACGTGTGCGCGTATGTCGACAAAGTAATCGCATATATTGCGTCTACGGGGGTGAACTATTTTGTTGCACCCTTCGAAACCACTATTGAGGGCGACCTCGAAACGTGCATGCGCATTATTGCTACCTGTCCAAAAATTGGAGAACAAGCAGGCTGTGCTCATAGCATGATGTACGTAAAGGTAGATTATGATGCACACGATACCTGCCTTACCAGCGAGCAAAAATTAAAACCCTACGTTCAGCATAATCAAGAGCAAGTCTCTAAGCAGGCATAATATGGCTTTGAGAGGTTGTACCAATGTTGTTACCTATGGTGTTAGCTATAGCCTTGAGATGTAGTGAGTGAACGTTATGCAACGTGTTTTATCGTGGTGTGTAAACCATAAAACAACCCTTATTCCTGCGGCAACGTGCGTTGCGCTTATTGCGCTATGGCAGTTTTCGGTTGATTGCGGGCTTATCGCCAACTTTTTGTTGCCAACGCCCCTACAGGTGTGCCATGCCGCCGTGCAAGATTGCGCGCTTTTGTGCCAGCACGCCCAAACAACCCTGCTTGAGGCGCTATACGGGCTGGTATTTGGCTGTATTTTGGGCTTTGTGGTGGCGGTTATTATGGATGTGTGCGCGCCCATCCGTTACGCGCTGTCGCCGCTTATCACCGTTTCGCAAACTGTTCCAGCTATTGCTATTGCGCCGTTGCTTGTGTTGTGGCTGGGGTATGGCTTGTTGCCTAAGGTTGTATTGGTTATTCTTACCACGTTTTTCCCCATTACCATTTCGCTTACGGCAGGGTTTCAGTCGGTGTCGCCCGATATGCTCAACCTTATGAAAACCATGGGTGCAACACCGTTTCAGCTCTTTTGGTATGTAAAAATACCCGGAGCTATTGAGCACGCGTTTTCCGGCCTTACCATAAGTGCTACATATGCCATTGTAGCTGCGGTTATTGCCGAGTGGCTGGGCGGTTACGCCGGTCTTGGTGTATACATGATTCGCGTGCGTAAATCGTTTTCGTACGACCGCATGTTTGCGGTTATTGTGCTCATTTCGGCATTGTCACTTGCCTTAATGGGCTGTGTTCGCGGCTTGCAACACGTGTGCATGCCTTACAAAAAATATGAAAGGAATCAACATGAATAACATGTTATCTCGTGAAGATATGGATCGTCTTATACGTGCACGTTCGGGTTTTGCCGGTATGTCACGTCGTAGCTTTTTGGGTTTGGGCGCTGCTGCTGCCGCTGGTCTTGCGCTTGCCGGCTGCTCTACTCAACAAAAAAAGGAAGAAAGTGCTCCTGCAAGTGCACCTAAGGATCTCGAAAAAATTACGTTCTGCCTCGATTACACACCAAATACCAACCACACCGGTTTGTATGTAGCACGTGACAAGGGCTACTTTAAGGACGCAGGCTTTGACGTTGAGATTGTTCAGCCTGCGCAAGACGGCGCTGAGGCAATGATTGGTTCGGGTCAGGCACAGTTTGGTATTAGTTACCAAGACTTTATTGCAAACACGCTTGCAAGCGATAATCCTGTGCCTATTGAGGCTGTGGCAGCCGTGTTGCAGCACAACACCTCGGGTATTATGAGCCGCAAGGCCGACGGTATTACGTCGCCGCGTTTTATGGAAAATCACACCTATGCCACATGGAACATGCCCATTGAGCAGGCAACCATTAAGCATGTTGTTGAGAAAGACGGCGGCAACTACAGCAAAATTAAGATGGTTCCTTACGAAGCCAGCGACGAGGTGCAAGGTCTTAAGGCGAACCTCTTTGATACCTTGTGGGTATTTGAAGGCTGGGCAGTGCAAAACGCCATCGTTAACAACTACGATATTAATTACTTTGCATTTAAGGACATCGACGAAGTATTCGACTTCTACACACCTGTTGTAGCTGTAAACAGCGGTTATGCAAAAGATCATGCAGACAGGGTATCAAAATTTGTAGGTGCGCTTAAGAAGGGCTATGAGTATGCCGTAAACGATCCAGATGACGCAGCCGACCTTTTGTGCAAAGCTGTTCCCGAGCTCGATGCTAAACTTGTACTGCAAAGTCAAAAGTTCTTGTCGCAAAAGTATGTTGATGACGCTAAAGAATGGGGCGCTATCGATCCTAACCGTTGGGGTGCATACTTTAAGTGGCTTAACGACAACAAACTTGTTGCAAAAACAATCGACGTTGCCGCAGGTTATAACCTTAAATTCTTATAAGTATGAGGCTACCTCCACGCTGCGTGCGTGGGGGTAGTTTGTTTGTTTGAGTCTGCTGTGCGGACTGGTATTTGAACTTTTGAACTTTGAACCTTTAGTTTGAACTTTTGAACTCATCTTGAACTTTTTTTGAACGTTTGAACTTTTCAACTACCTGCTCTGTCTGGAATTTGAACCTTGCACGTATGCTCCGCAAAGAAAGATGCACGTTATGGATTGTATACACGCTGATACTTCTTATGAAAACGACTCACATTCCGCTGCAACGAACAACGCGCCTTGTGGCACGTCTACGCTGCAAGACGAAGTGCACGATGCCGCTACGCCCTCGCGCGAAGATTGTGCGCTGTGGGCCGAGCACCTTTCGCTTTCGTGGGATACGGCATCTGCCGCACGTAAGACGCATAACAGTAAGGCGCATAACAGTTCATCTACCAGCGCATCTCCCAATGAGCCTGCACTTGTGGTACGCGACGTTTCGCTGTATGTTTCTAAGGGCGAAACGGTATGCCTTGTGGGACGTTCGGGTTGCGGCAAAACCACCATTTTGCATGCGCTGGCAGGGCTTTTGCCTGCGGTACGTGGCGATGTGTGTTCGTTTGGCAGTGTTATTACCAATAAACCCGGTCATGTAAGCTATATGTTTCAGCGCGATTTGTTGCTTGAGCACATGAGTGTTATCGATAACGTGTGTTTGCCTTTGGTAATTCACGGTGTGCCAAAACAGCAGGCACGCGCCCATGTTGCAGAGCTTTTTGAGCCCTGTGGTCTTGCCGGCTATGAGCAAGCCTGGCCCTCGCAGCTATCCGGTGGTATGCGTCAGCGTGTGGCGTTTATGCGTACCTATGCCATGGGTAATTCGTGCGTTCTTCTCGACGAGCCCTTCTCGGCACTCGACGCTATTACCCGTGTTGAAATGCGCAGCTGGTATTTGCGGATGGCGCGCCTGTACCATTTGTCGACGCTTGCCATTACACACGATGTTGATGAAGCGCTTATGATGGCACAACGCGTGTACATTTTGGCAAAGCCTACCGCGCACGCTTGTGAAGATGCAGCGTGTGCACCCGCTACGATTGTAGGCGAGGTTGCAGTTGCGCATAGCGCCGATATGTCTGCTGCCGATTTTGCGCTTACCGATGAATTTCTACATGCAAAACGCCAGGTAATGGCCTTACTCTAGGCAGGTGCATTCCGTTTTAGCCCCGCGTGATGATATGCCTTTTTGAGCATACCGCAGTGTGTGCGCAGGCCGTTTGGCGCGGTTGCGTATACAGGTATGACTAATATGTATGCATAATACGTAACGATAATCCTATTCATAAATTGCGCTATGATACTGTGTGTAACAAGCGTACCAAATAATAATGTAGGTACTTCAAGGAGGTAACTCATGCTCGTTTCCGCAACAGATATGCTTACCGGCGCTGTAAAGGGCCATTATGCAATCGCTGCATTTAACACCAATAACCTCGAGTGGGCAGCCGCTATTCTCGACGCCGCTGAGGCTGAACAAGCTCCTGTTATTGTTCAGTGCACCGGTGGTGCTGCTAAATGGCAAACATCATTTAAGGTTGTTAAAGAAATTGTAGATACCATGTTAGAAACCAAAAATATTACAGTTCCTGTTGCTATGCACCTGGACCACGGTAATTACGAGGAAGTATTCCAGGCAATCGAAGCAGGCTTTACGTCTGTTATGTACGATGGTTCACGCGAGCATGATTTTGAACTTAACCTTAAGCGTACACAAGAAATTGTTGGAATTTGCCACAAGAAGGGCATTTCTGTTGAGGCAGAAGTTGGCGGCATTGGCGGCACCGAAGACGGCGTTACCAACACCGGTGAACTTGCCGATCCTAAACAGTGCGAAATGTTCGCTAACCTGGGCGTAGACGCTCTTGCATGTGGTATTGGTAACATCCACGGTGTTTATCCAAAGAGCTGGAAGAGCCTTTCGTTTGAGCAAATTTCACTCATTAAAGAGAAGGTAGGCGATCTCCCACTCGTTCTTCACGGCGGTAGTGGTATCCCAACCGAGCAAACTCAAAAAGCTATTTCGATGGGTATTGCAAAAGTTAATGTTAATACCGAGCTTCAGCAGGTATTTACCGCAGCTATCCGCAAATACATCGAAGAGGGTAAAGACCTTGAGCCCAAGGGCTTCGATCCTCGTAAGATCCTCAAACCAGGTCGCGCTGCAATCGTTGACCGTGCAGTCGATCTTATCCGCACCTTTGGTAGCGATCATAAAGGCTGGAACAAATAGTTCTTACGCACGCTGCGCACTAAATTTTAGTGCATCGTAGCTGTGCTTTGCAGCTACACATCGTAACGTAAAACTCCCGCAGACGCATGTCTGTGGGAGTTTTTTGATGCGCCACCTGGCGCACATCTGGTCGGTATGTTATAACGTGTACCTGCGGAAATGTGCGCTACAACTTACGCGCACTACAGCCTACGTGCCCTACAACCCAAGCGCACGCATCCATTCATCTTCTTTAAAACCAGCACACACAAAGTTTACCTTGCCTGTTTGGGCGTTGGTGCCAATAAGCAGCGGACGCTTAATGAGCTTGCCGTTTTGCTCCATGCGCAAAAACAGTTCATCGTTCGTCATGCCCTTATCGAGCAGGTCTTTTATGTGATCTTCTCGGTAACTTACGCCCGATGTGTTGCACAGGCGCCGAGCTGAGCTGTAACCGCTTGCTTCATACCATTGGGCAAGCTCACGTGCGGTAGGCGTTTGCGAAATGATGTCGCGCACCTGCACACGCACGCCATGATTTTCGAGCCATGCTTTTGCTTTTCTGCAGGTAGAGCACCTTGCATACCAAATAAATTCAATCGAACATGATGTAGACATAGCTGCTCCTTTACATATGGTAGGTGCTTTGAGTATACCCGCATTGCAGCTGCCCAAATCGGATAAACTCATAAGAACAATACTGCCGTGCGCGTGCGTGTCTACCATCACAGACACTTCTGCACAAGCACCAGCACTCGCACCTACACGTGGCGCGTTATAAAACTTTAATGAACATGCGCGCTGTTGAGCTTAAACGAAACACACGCGGGTAGGATTAATCTATACATACATCGCGCTATACGTGCGCATCCGCGTGCGTTTTTATATTTTACGAGATGCCATTACTCAAAGGAAGGTGCTCATGTCAGACTTACTCACGGTTTCTCACCTGCATGCAGGTACAGAAGATAAGCCTATTTTGCATGACATACAACTCCATATCAAAGCAGGCGAAACTCACGTCATGATGGGGCCTAACGGTGCAGGTAAATCAACCCTTGGCCATGTTATTATGGGCGACCCTGTATATCACGTAACCGAAGGTAGCGTAACCTTTAACGGCGAAGACATCACTCAAACTACCTGCGATAAGCGTTCGCTTGCGGGGTTGTTCTTGTCGTATCAGGCGCCCATTGAAGTTCCCGGTGTGCCGCTTTACAGCTTTTTGCGTACCATTTGTCAAAAACGTCCCGAGCTTAAGCTCTCTGCGCGTAAGTTCCGTGAGCGCGTTTCCGAAATTTCCGAAAAACTCGAAATGGATGAATCATTCCTTACACGCGAGCTCAACGTTGGTTTTTCGGGCGGCGAAAAGAAAAAAGTAGAAATGTTACAGCTGCTTTTACTTCGTCCAAAACTTGCTATTCTCGACGAAACCGATTCGGGTTTGGATGTTGACGCACTTGCCATTGTGTCCAAGGGTATTGAAGCCTATCGTCAAGATTGCGCAGGTGCGCTCCTTATGATTACGCACAACACGCGTATTCTTGAGCGTCTTAATGTCGATTGCACGCACGTTATGGTAAAGGGACGCATCATGGCCGAAGGACCTGCGTCGCTTATCGACCACATTGATACTCACGGCTTTGGCGAATACGAAGAGCTGCTTAGCGAAAAGCTTGCAGATAAAAAGAAGCGCGAGGCATAAATGAAAGATAAATCTCTTATCGAGATAGCCGAACACGCACAAACCGATATCTTTGATGAACAGTCGGGGCAGGACGAATATGCAGGTCGCGGCTCCAATTCTAATGTTGGACTTGACGAAAAAGGCAGAAGCGACATTGCTGATGTCGACCGGTCGCTTTACGACTTTGTTATGAGTGAAGACGGCTACGAGCGCTATGCCGATGGTCTTACACCCGATATTGTTCGTTCTATCTCGGCAAAAAAGGAAGAGCCTGAATGGATGCTCAAGCTGCGTCTTGACGCGCTTGATATTTTTCATCACATTGATATGGCGCCTAACTGGGGTCCCGATTGTGGGGGCTTGGATATGGACCACATTTCAACCTACGTAAGCCCCAACACAAAACAGGCGCGTAGCTGGGACGATGTGCCAAAAGATATTAAGCAAACGTTTGAGCGTTTGGGTATTCCTGAGGCTGAGCGTAAAAGTTTGGCGGGTGTTGGCGCACAGTACGACTCCGAAATTGTGTATCACAACATGCGCGACGACGTGGCCAAGCAGGGCGTGGTGTATACCACTATCGAAGATGCGCTGCACGATCCCACCTGGGAGCCTGTAGTACACAAGTATTTTTCCAAGCTCATTCCGCTTAAAGACCACAAGTTTGCCGCGCTGCACTATGCCGTGTGGTCGGGTGGCTCGTTTGTGTACGTGCCCCGTGGCGTTTCGCTTTCGTATCCGCTGCAAAGCTATTTTCGCTTAAATGCGTCGAGCGCAGGTCAGTTTGAGCACACGCTTATTATCGTAGAAGACGGCGCCGACCTGCACTTTATTGAAGGTTGCTCTGCGCCTAAGTACTACGAGGCAAACCTGCACGCCGGTGCTGTTGAGCTGTTTGTAGGCGATAACGCCCGCCTGCGCTATTCAACCATCGAAAACTGGTCTAAAAACATGTACAACCTCAACACCAAGCGCGCGCTTATTGGCGAAAACTCGCGCATGGAGTGGGTGAGTGGTTCGTTTGGAAGCCACGTTTCGTATTTGTACCCAACCACCATTTTGCAGGGTGCGGGCAGTGTGTGCGAGTTTACGGGCATTACCTTTGCGGGCGCTACGCAAAACCTCGATACCGGCTGCAAAATTATTATGAACGGTGCCAATACAAAAACATCGGTTGATACAAAATCAATCTCCAAAGATGGCGGCATTAATACCTTCCGCTCGTCGATGGTGGTAGGTAAGCACGCGCACCATGCAACTGCATCGGTGAGCTGCCAGTCGCTGATGCTCGACGACATTAGCCGTTCGGATACTATCCCGGCAAACGACGTACGTTGTGCTACAGCAAGTGTTGGTCATGAGGCAACAATTGGTCGTATTTCCGATGACACCATTTTGTATTTGATGAGCCGCGGCTGTTCTGAGGCTGAAGCTCGCACGATGGTGGTAAACGGTTTTGCCAACCCTGTTTCAAAAGAGTTGCCGCTTGAATATGCCGTTGAAATGAATAACCTCATTAAGCTTGAGATGGAAGGAGCGATTGGATAATGGACACACAACATGCACAATCAGAGTTATCCTCTACTTCCGCTGCAGCTTTAGACCAACCAACGTCGCATTCTGCTTCGGGCTTTACCGATGAAGTTTCGATGCATGCCGATACTACCAAAACGGTTGACATCCGCGTAAACACGCCACCTGCGCAAACGTGGAATTATCTCAACGTAAACAATGTTACTTTTACGCTTCCTCAAGGTCGCGTTTCAGGCTCGCTGTATGCGCGCTTGCCGCAGCTATTCGACCGTGTGCCCTATGGCTTGGGCAACGAGGCACAGGCGTGGATCGATTCGGTTGCGCCCGATTCGCACTTTTATGAGGTGCCAAAAGGTCAGCATGCCGAAAAGCCCATTGTGCTTAACGTAAATGCCGATAATAACGAAATGAAAGATAGCGGTATTCTCATTCGCGAAGGCGCCGAGGCGTGTGTTGTGCTTGTTTCGCACGCTACGTCGAATAAGGAAAGCTCCTCGGCAAACGTAGCGCGCATTATTGTTGAGCGCGATGCCACCTTGCATTTGGTTGAGATTGTTGCGATGAGCGATACGCACCAGCACCTGCAGGGTACCGGTTTGCAGCTCGATGACCGTGCCCATGTTGACGTGCACCAGTATGCGCTGGGCGGCAAACAAGTGGCGTTTGGGTTTGAAGCAAACATGCAAGGTGCTTCATGTCGTCTCGACCTTATGCTGCGCTATTTGGTGCGCGGCGACGAGCGCTTGGATATTAACCACATTGCGCGCCAGCGCGGCCGTAATACGCGTTGCACCATGCTTTCAAATGGTATTTTGTATGATAGAGCGCACAAAACACTGCGCGAAACTATCGACCTTGTGCATGGTGCCAAGGGTTCAAAAGGAAACGAAGCCGAAACTGTGCTTGTCGCGTCAGACGACGTGCGCAACGAAACTCTGCCTGTTATTTTGTGCGATGAGGACGACGTAATGGGTAACCACGGCGCTTCCATTGGTTCGATAGGGCCAGAACAGCTTGGGTATCTTTCCGATCGCGGTCTTACCGAAGAGGAAGCAAACGAGCTGTTTGAACGTGCTATTTTTGACGACGCTGCTATTCACGCGCCTGATGCCGCATCGCGCGAGGCCGTGCTTGCCTATGCGCGCACTATTATGGGCGACGAAGTTGCCGACGACTTTCACGATGCGCTTGGCGACGATCGTGCGTATTCGTACGAAGTTCACGGCGCTATCGAAGATTAACCAACTCGTGTGCAGCGCACGAACGTGTTGTTATGTGCACCTTTATGTGCACCTTTGCGTGCGTTTGTTTGTGCGTTTGTGCGTCCGCGCGCACGTTCGCGTTTGTGCCTGCACGTTTCACAAACCACATCCTGCACCCTGCCTAAGCAGCGTTTTTGCCGCGCTGCGGGGTGCTCGTAAGGGAGATTGTAGTACATGCTTACCGATGCTCAGTATGCTGCGATAGCGGCAAATCCGTATAAGGCAGATTTTCCGCTTTTGGCTGCAAATCCGCAGCTTGCATACCTCGACAGCGCCGCGACTGCCCAGCGTCCGCACACAGTTATTCAGGCGCTCACCGAGTTTTATACCACCATGAACGCAAATCCGCTGCGCGGCCTGTACGGGCTTTCGGTTGCGGCTACGCGCGGTATCAACGACGCACGCAGGCGCGTTGCAGAATTTATTGATGCCACCGATGAGAGCGGCAATCCCAAACCCGAGGAAATTGTGTTTACGCGCAATACAACCGAATCGCTCAACCTTATTGCAGCGAGCTTAGCAAAGCTGTGTTTGCAGCCGGGTGATGAGGTTGTTATTTCGGGCATGGAACATCACTCAAATCTTATTCCGTGGCAAGAGGCCTGTCGCGCACATGGCGCGCACCTCAAATACCTGCGCTTTGATGAGAATTTTTGCATTAGTGACGATGAGCTTGCTTCTACCATTACCAATCGTACAAAAATTGTTTCGGTAACGCAGGTGTCTAACGTGCTTGGCGTGCAAAACAACATTGCGCACATTGCGCAGGTTGCGCACGCGCACGGTGCCTACATGGTGGTTGATGGCGCGCAAAGTGTGCCGCATCTGCCCGTTTCCGTGCACGATTTGCATGCTGACGCGCTAGCGTTTTCGGGGCATAAAATGCTTGGCCCCTTTGGTGTGGGTGTGCTGTGGGCATCATCTGAGCTGCAAAGTAAGCTGCCCGTATTTTTAACAGGTGGCGAAATGATTGAGCAGGTAAGCGAGGATCATGCTACCTGGGCGCCCGCACCCGAAAAGTTTGAGGCAGGCACGCAGGACGCTGCGGGCATTTATGCGTTTGGCAAGGCAGTTGCCTATTTACAGGCGCACGATATGCACGCGCTTGAAGCGCGCGAGCAGCTGCTTTCACGGTATTTATACGACACGCTCTCTGCGCTCGACTTTGTGGACGTATATGGGCCTTCCGAAGGCGCGCGCCACGTGGGTGTTGTGTCGTTTAATGTTTCTGGCATTCATCCGCACGATGTGTCGTCTATTTTAGACGCGCATCAGGTGTGCATTCGTGCAGGTCATCATTGTGCACAGCCCCTGCTTGTGTCGATGGGTTTGCAAAGCACCTGTCGCGCGAGTATTGCATTTTATAACGATGCACACGATATCGAACGGCTTGCAGATGCATTGCAGCAGGTATGGAAGGTTTTTCATGGATAACACACCATCAATGGCACAAAGCTCCGCGGCTGGTGCGGGCAATATTTATAACGCACTTTTTATGGATCACGTAAATCATCCCGATTACAACTATGTGATTGAGAAGCCCACGCACACGCACGAAGGCGTAAACCCCTCCTGCGGCGATGAGCTCACGTTTTACCTGGTAGTTGAGGGCGAGGGCGATGCCGCGCGCATTACCGATGCTTCTTACCAGGGGCACGGCTGCGCTATTTCACAGGCGTCTGCCGACATGATGTGCGATTGTATTCTCGATAAAACACCTGCTCAAGCAGGGGATATGTGTGGCCTTTTTGGTCGTATGATTCGAGGCGAGCTTCGCGGCAGCGACGATGTAGCGCAGCTTGATGACGCAGCGCTTCTCAAAGATATTTCGCATATGCCTGCGCGTGTAAAGTGTGCCGAGCTTGCCTGGCGTACGCTCGAAGAAATGCTTGGCGTGCCATCTACGCTTAACACCGACGACGCTGCTGGTGCGCGCTGCATGGTTTCGCCGTCGCATGTAAACGAGCTCTAACAAAAAACCAGTACGCATGCATTGCAGCTTGTGCGCGTAGCTTGTGCGCGCAGCTCATGCGCGCAGATACTATGCGTATCACTTTAATTTGTAATCTGAGCTTGTTTTGTCTAGCCTGGGGGGTATACTCAAAAGTAGCAATCATTCTGCGGAAGGACGAGGATGTCTAACGTTGCCTTGCACGGCGTTAATCTCACAGGTTGGCTTTCTCTTGAACCCTGGATTTCATCTGAGTATTTTGCTCAGGCAAACACCTTAGATGAGCTGGGCTTGGTTCAGGTGCTTTCGCATGAAGAATATGACGAGCTCATCCGTGCTCATCGCAGGTATTTTATTGACGAGGACGATTTTAAAAATATTGCCGCGCGCGGGTTTAATGCCGTGCGTATAAGCGTGCCGTGGTATGTGTTTGGCAATGCCGGACCTATTAAAAGCCCGTTTATTGGCTGTGCCGACGTGCTCGATAATGCCTTTGATTGGGCCGATGAGCTTGGTCTTAAAATTATTATGGTGCTTACTATTCAGCCTGGTAATGAGGGCAAGCTTGCTGATGTCGTGCCCGAATTTTCGTCGTTTACCGAATACAAACCACAGATGATTAACGTGCTTGCCGCGCTTGCAAAGCGCTACGCATTTCGCGCCGCACTCGCTGGCATAGAAGTTGCCTCAAATCCCAAGGTAAAGCAGCGTGTTGGTTTTCATACTACCGGGGGTATTGCTTTTCATCAGCTGCGCAATTATTATCGCGAGGCCTACCACACCATTCGTACCTACGCGGGAGACGACGTGTTTGTTATTATGCCCGACGCGCAAAAGCCGCTTGCCTGGAAACAGTTTATGGCGGCGGGTCATTACAAAAATACTATGATTGACGTGCACCTCGACCATTTTGACGACTATTTTGGCATGACGGGAATTATGTCGATGCAACAGCTCGTGCAGCATGCACGCAGCTATATTGCGCAGGCAGAAAAAACGGGTTTCCGCGTTATGGTGGGCACGTGGTGCGCGGCACTTCCTGGTCTTGACAGCACCACTACGCCCGAAGGTCACATTGCTTACGAGCGCATTTACACCTCCGACCAGCTCGCGTTGTATAAGTCGTGCGCGGCGTGGTTTTTCCAAACATGGAAAACCGAAAATCGCCTCTCGGGGTGGGATGCGCGCACCACGTTCTCGTCGTTTGAGCGTGGCATGCTGTGCGCGCGCTAGCTGTCTTGTCCGTTCGTTTTCGCAGCTATTTGTCTTATTACCATAAAGGAATACACACATATGAGTGGTTACATATCTATTATCGGAACCCCCATTGGCAATCTTAGTGACGCGTCGCCGCGCGTGCAACAAACGCTTGCCGCAGCTCAGCTTTTGCTGTGCGAGGATACGCGCGTTACATCTAAACTTCTTTCTGCGTTTTCGATTCACGTGCCGCTTATGCGCTGCGATGAGCATACCATTGCCGCGCGCACAAACGAGGTGCTGCAGCGTGTTTTTGCAGGTGAGCATGTGTGTTTTGTGTCCGATGCTGGCATGCCTGCCATATCCGATCCCGGACAAGTGCTGGTAGACGCCGCGCTTGATGCGGGCGTGCATATCGAAGTTATTCCCGGACCTTCGGCCGTGGTATGCGCCCTTGCGGCTAGCGGGCTTAATTCGTCCTCTTTTTTCTTTGAAGGCTTTTTGCCGCGCAAGCAGTCGGCAATTGATAAGCGTCTGCGCGTGTTATCGACAATACCCGCTACCTGCATTATTTACGAATCACCCCACCGCGTATGTGCAACGTTGCATGCGCTTGCAGCTGTTATGCCAACCCGCCGCGTTGCCCTTGTGCGCGAGCTTACTAAAGTGCACGAAGAAGTGCAGCGCGCCCGTGCGTGCGAGCTTGCAGAAATCATCGCGCAGCGCTGTGCAACAACTCCGCTTAAAGGGGAGTGCGTTATTGTGGTTGAATGTGACGAAGCCACCAGCCGGGAGCTTTCGTGTGCGCGCTTTGATGCTGCAGGTGCGGACGCCGGCGCGGGTGAGAAGCCGGCGCTTGAGGATGCCATACACGCTGGTATAGCTGGGAATATTCGTCCAACACAATTAGCAAAAGAACTTGCAAGCACCTATAACCTGCCGCGCGCTCAGGTGTATGATGCTATTGTTGCTGCTCTTGAGGCAGCAAAGGAGTAGTGTGCGCCCGCTCGCAATCTAGAGTACAATAGGCAGGTATGATATTTTTGCCGTGGGTTGGTTTGACCCGTGTTAGTACGTTACATAATAGGAGCGCTTATGTCACAAGAATTTCGCGATATGATTACCGAGCATCAGCCCGAATTTAATCAGCCGTCGTATTACATTACTACGCCTATCTATTATGTAAACGCAGCTCCGCACTTGGGCACCGCGTATTGCACGCTTTTGTGCGATGTACAGGCGCGTTATCGCCGCAGTATGGGCTATAACGTGCGCTTTTTAACGGGTATGGACGAGCACGGCGAAAAAGTTGCGCAGGCGGCGCAGGAGCACGGCTACTCTCCGCAAGAGTGGTGCGATGCGCAGGCACCTCTGTTTAAGGATTTGTGGAAAACACTTAATATTTCGTACGACGATTTTATTCGCACAACTGAGCCTCGGCAGTATAAAGCAGTGCAAACGCTGTGGAATCGTATGCGTGAGTCGGGCTATTTGTACAAGGGCACCTACGACGGATGGTATTGTTTGCCGTGCGAAACCTACTTTACGCCCACGCAGCTCAGCCATGCCGCACAGGAGCATCAAAGCGCAGATGAGCACCTGTGTCCCGATTGCCAGCGTCCGCTCAAGCGCGTAGAAGAAGAGTCGTATTTCTTTAAGCTTTCGGCGTTCCAAGATAGGCTGCTTGAGCTGTATGCCAAGCATCCCGACTTTGTGCAGCCAACGTTTCGTATGAACGAGGTGCGCAGTTTTGTTGAGGGCGGCCTGCAAGATTTGTCGGTAAGCCGTACGAGCTTTGATTGGGGTATTCCGGTACCGTTTGATACGAAACACGTTACCTACGTGTGGTTTGATGCACTTCTCAACTACATGACGTCGGTATTTTACGGCGAAGACGACCCCATCCGCAAAAACCAATTTGCCTTTAGATGGCCTGCTCAGTGCCATGTTGTGGGCAAGGACATCATTCGTTTTCACTGTATTATTTGGCCGGCTATGCTTATGGCAATTAACGAAGCGCTGCCCGAGCACGTATTTGCGCACGGCTTTTTAACGGTACGCAACAGCGAAACGGGCAATGCCGAGAAAATGTCGAAATCGCGTGGTAACGCTATTGCACCGCAAGAGGTTATCGACTTGCTTGGCATTGATGGGTATCGCTACTACTTTATGTGCGACGTTATTCACGGTGAAGATTCGGCTATTTCTTTTGACCGTATGAAGCAGGTATATAACGCCGACCTTGCCAATAGCTGGGGTAATTTGGTTTCGCGCACGCTTTCGATGTGCGCTAAGTATTTTGATGGACAAACGCCCGCAATTTTTGATGGCTGGCACGATGAGCACAATGTGCTGCGCGACATTGTTGATGATGGGTTGTTTGCAGAGTACTCTGCTGCAATGGAACAGATGCGCTATGCTGATGCAAAACAGGCTGTTATGAAGCTCATTCACGCGGCAAATCACTACATCGAAGACATGGCACCCTGGACGCTTGCAAAAACGGCAGCCACTAATGACAAGGATGCACAGCAGCTTGCACGTATTATGCTTAATTTGCTCGAATCGATTCGTATCGCTGCGCACCTGTTGGCACCAATCATGCCGCACACGTCGCACGAAGTTTTGTGCCGTATGGGATTGGAGCCAGAAGCCGAAATTCTTAACAGTTGCCTGAGCATCGATCTTATTCTCGAAAAGCTCTGTGCTTGGGGCGGACTTTCGGCACCGTGCGCCGTTGTGTGTGACGCGCCGCTCTTCCCTAGAATCGACACCAAAAACTAATGAAGCACACCTCGCGCCAGTCATTATCTGCAAAATCTGTTGAGCGTGCCGCGTTTTTGCCTTCTGCACCTGAAGCCGCGGACGTACCCGCAGCAACACCTGTAGCTGCAGCGGCACCGTTTTCACCGCTTGCCAATCCGCGCGCCACGCGCCGCGTGCTTGAGCAGCACGGTTTATATGCAAAGCATCGCCTTGGCCAAAATTTTTTGGTGGACGATGCTGTTATCGGCAAAATTCTTGCACTTGCACAGCCGTGCGCTCACACATCCCTGCTTGAGGTTGGTCCTGGCATAGGTACGCTTAGCTTGGCACTTTTGCAGCAACACTGTCAGCTTATCGCTATCGAAAAAGACGACGATTTGCTCGACGTACTTGCCTCTACCTGCGCGTTATATGCAAACGCTATGCACGTGTATCATAGCGATGCGCTGCGTGTAGATGCTGCATCGCTGCAGGCGTTTTGTAAGGCGCGGAATATACCGCAGCCTGCAGCGCTTGTTGCCAACTTGCCCTACCAAATTGCAGCCACGCTTGTGCTTCAATATTTTGAGGACATGCCGCAGCTTGAACGCATGACGGTTATGGTGCAGTCGGAGGTGGCGTGTCGTATGGCGGCAAAGCCACACGATAAGCTGTATGGCGCTTATTCTGCAAAACTTGCGTTGTATGCCGCGCCTGCCGGATCGTTTGTGGTAAAGCCATCGAGTTTTATGCCCGCGCCGCATGTAACGTCGCAGGTAATTGCCTTGCAGCGCCATGCGCCTGCAGATCTTGTATGCGATGGTGAATTGCGCCGTCGTGTGTGCGTGCTTATTGATGCAGCGTTTGCGCAGCGCCGCAAAACGCTCGTCAATTGTTTGAGTGCTGCTGGTATCGCGCCCGATATCACGCGCGCGTGTTTATGTGATATGCAGCTTGCTCCAGCTATTCGAGCCGAAGTGCTGCATGCTACGCAATTTGTTGAGCTGTACACACATCTTCAGACTCACGGTGCGCTTGAGGCGTTTTCGTTAGGTGGTCGCGCGCTAAAGGAGTAGTATGCACGATAAAAACCTTACTCAAGCTGCGTGTTTGTATAGCGATGGCACGCTTTTTGGCACCAAGCACGCATCTGCCATTGTGCCTGCGCCCGTATCTGCATGTGCGCCCGTGTGCGATACGCACACGCATATGCACTGCTTATCTGCGATAACGCCCGCTTCAGCGCTTGCACGCGCGGCGTTTGCCCACGTTGGCATGATTGTAAATCCCATAGACCCCGTTGAAGATGCTGCCCTGGGCTTTACGTCGGCCGAAGCCATTTCCTCGTGGATAGAGCGCAGCTGCGAAGACGCGCGGCACATTGTTGATTCTGTGCAGGCAGGCTTGTATATGTCCGTGAACAAACCTGCAGCAGACGTTCGTACGTCCTGCTGTGAACCCTACCGTGCACCCTATGCGGACATGCTATTTTCGCACGTATTTGCCATGGTGGGCGTGCATCCCTATAACGCAGCCTCGCTTTCGCCCTGCATAAAACAAACCATCGAAGCTATGTGTGCGAGCCCGCATGTGGTTGGTATTGGCGAGATTGGCATCGACGAAGGCCCCTATAACACCTGTCCTTTGCGCGAGCAAGTGCATGCTTTGCGCTGGCAGCTTGCGTGTGCGCGTGAGTATAATCTTCCGGTTGAGCTGCATATTCGCGACAATGTAAACGATACGAGCGCTCATGCTCACATGTGTGCGCTCGATGTTATCGACGAGATTGGTATTCCACAAGCTGGCTGCATTTTGCACTGTTTTACCTCTACGTATGATGTTATGCAGCCATTTGTTGAGCGGGGATGTACCATTGCGTTTGGTGGTGTATCAACTTTTGCCTCTGCGGGGTATGTGCGCGATGCACTGCGCGCGTGTCCGCCCAGCCAGATGGTTGTTGAAACCGATGCGCCATATATGGCACCTGTTCCTCTGCGGGGCGAGGAGTGCGAGCCGGCATATGTTGTGTTTACAGCAGCGGCGCTGGCTGATGTGCGTAAAACACCTGCGCTACCTGCAGAATCAGTGTATCGTGCATTATGGAAAAATTCTTGCCATTTATTTATTCCCCATGATGAAACTGTGCGTGCGTCGTATACTGAGTAAGTGGTTATTACCAGTTTGAGTATGTGTGTGCCTGGCTTACTGTTCGCCTTGCGTGCTCTGTCCGCCTGTACGCTGCTGTAATACTGCAGTGACAAGCTACGTAATTGCCACGCATTGAAAGCGATGTATGCGCGAGGAGTTTTATGTACAAGCTTATTGCACTCGATTTAGACGAAACGCTGCTTGGAAGCGATCATCATGTGCCCGAGCGTAACAGACGTGCTATTGCACGCGCAATGGAGCAGGGCGTGTACGTGGTGCCCTGCAGCGGACGTAGTTTTAACATTATGCAAGAAGTGCTCCATGAACTTGGCATGTACCAGCGCAAACACACATATTCGGTGTCATTTAATGGTGCGTGTATAACCGAAAATTATCACAATCGTATCTGTGCGCTTGAGGATGGCTTGTCGTGGGACGATTGTAATGCCATCTGGCAATATGGCTGCGAGCTAGGCACGGTAGATGTGCATTTATATACCCTCAATACCATTTGGACAACGCCGCTTAACGCCGCCGATCAGGAAGTGTTCGACGCGCTTCATATTCCGTCGGTTGCCACAACGCAGCGCTCAATCGAATTTCTAAAGGGTTCGCATCTCGTTAAAATTTTGTATATGAACCTCAGTCTTGATTATTTGCATACGATTAGCAAAACAATGCCGCCCATTGCATCTGCGCTTGATACCACGTTTTCTTCGGATCGCTACCTTGAATTTAATGCCAAAGGCGTTTCAAAAGCATCGGGATTAACGCGTTTAGCTGCGTATTTGGGCATTGATATGCACGATGTTATTGCTATTGGCGATTCTGATAACGATGCCGAAATGATACGTGCGGCGGGACTTGGCGTGTGCATGGCAAACGGCGGCGATGCCTATAAACGTATGGCAAATTATGTAACACATGCTACTAACGACGAGGGTGGCGTGGCTGAAGTTATCGAAAAATTTGTGCTGTAGCTGGCACATCACAAGGGCGAATGCCCGCGCATTTTGGTGCTAATTTTCGAACATTTGTGCTTGTGCGGCCACGGCCTATCTGGTACACTTAAGGTGCATGTTGGGCTAACGTGCACATAGGTGTTATTGTGGATAATTCTTTTGTTTCTTCTCGCAAAAGTCCCTGCACGTATGGCTATTTTACAAGCGTACTTGCCCGATGTATGGCACTTTTTAATGTGTCTTCTGCGTGTGCTGTTGGCACACATACCCCTCAACAACAATTGCTACCTGCGCATATAACGTCACGTATGTCGCTTTCCTGGGTTGTGCATATGGCCGAAGAGCTGTGTGCGCTTCCACTTTGTCTTGGCTGCGGAGTTCCTCACACCTTTTGTTGTGAGCAGTGTTTTTATGCGTTGCCGTGGATACAAGCTGCGTTTGCGTGCCGTGTGTGTGGCGCGCCGTTTGGTTGGCTTTGCTGCGGTGTTCATGGCGAGGCGTGGGAGCGCGCGGCTGCGTATGGACAGGGTGCAAGCTGGAGCGTGCTTGAGTATGCATCGTTTGCTAAGCGATTTATTACTAGCTATAAAGATGCACGTGATACGCGTCTTGCACCCTATATAGCTGCGCTTATGGCAGTTTATTTCGAAGCATACATCGCGCACGCGCCGCCGTGTGCTCCGGATGCGCCGGGCGCGGCGCAGGAATTGTCCCAGCAGGATGTACCTGCATCTGCGTCCATAGCTGCATCAATGAGCGCTGCAACCGTGACAGGCTTTGATGGTGTGTGCTTTGTGCCTGCTACAAAAGCTGCGTATACCTACCGCGGTTTCGATCATATGGAACTTGTAGCACGCCTTTTTGCAGACGTGATTACCATTCCCTATATCGATGCACTTGCGCGGCCGTATGCAGCCGATCAGCGTGTGCTCAATAAGCAGCAGCGCATGAGCAATTTGGCTCATAGCATGCTTGTGGTGCAGCCCGAAGCCATTCAACAAAAACATATGCTTGTGCTCGACGACACGCTCACCACTGGTGCGAGTGTTATCGAAGCTGCGCGCGCGTTGCATGAAGCGGGCGCGGCATCGGTGTGCAGCTTTACGCTTACGCGTGTGTGGTAGGTTGTTTTGCCGCATTTAGCTGTTGCACCTCAGTATAAGCTGGTATACTGTTACTATTCTTATCTAGGTTTGTGGTTGCGAGTTTATCCAACAGTATTAGCGTACTCGTTTTTATAGGCTCTAGTCCATGGCAGACGAGGTCAAAAGGATCCACGTAAGCGTGTATGTGCGCATATGCGCGAGCATGGCTCGTCCTAGGAGTAAGTCATACCGCTTGTTACACATAAAAGACATAGGGTCTTGCAGGCGAGAGAACCAATAGTATGAGCGCATACGTGCGCCGCAGCAACAGTTCCAGTATGCGAGTGTGGGGTCAAATACCAGGTCAGCTAGGTAAGAGCATGTATTGCATACCGTAGCAAAAGGAGCGTTTATGAAAGTGCCCGAAGGCTTTCAGAAAGCAGCATGTGGTGTGTTGTGTTCAACAATGATGGTATTAGCAGGTTGTTCGTTACCTACAGCCGATTCACTCCCTTCATTTAATTCGCCTACCGTTTCTCAAGCGCAAGCGCAGGCACGTAAAGATCTCGTCCCAAAACTCGATAATTCCTGCTTGCTTTCGAGCTCCATTCTTACCGTAGGTGTTAAACGCAATACTATTACGGCACCTTTTGTTATGAGCTCATCTTCATCATCATCCGAGCTTACCGGATTTGATGTCGACTATGCCTACGCGCTGGCTGATGCTCTTGGTTTGCAAATTAAGTTTGTTGAAGTGTCCGATGTTGGTCGTTCGCTGGGCAAAACCTGCGACGTTGTTTTCAATGCAAAAGCGGGCGAAACAACCACCGCAAAAGTTATTGGCAATTACGCCGAATCGGCTGCAGCGTTGTTTGCAAAAGGTAAAACAGGTCCCATTCAGGCAACTGACCTTACGGGCAAGCGCGTTGCGTTACAAAAAGGTTCACTTTCGGAACTTGCGCTTAAAAAAACGTCTATTTCCATGATGGAAGTGTCGTGCACCAACCTCAACGAAGCATTTGACAAGCTTGCGCAGGGTGAAGTTGACTACGTATTGTGCGAAGCGTATGCAGGCGCATATTTAAGTAAATATTCCGATGGCATTAATTGCGTAGGAACGCTCGAAAAGCCTATTAGCACGGGTATTGCTGTTGCCGCTAAAAATACTACCTTGCAAGCAGCGCTGAGCAATGTTGTGTCGCAAGTGCAGTCGAATGGTGTATACGATCTTATTCGTGCACGCTGGTTGGGGCCAACTTTTGCTATTTCTTCGAGCAGCCTTATTAAAGGCGTAACAGTATCTTCGCCATCAATGCCACAGAGCAGCCCAAGTTCAAGTTCAGATTCAAGTTCAGATTCAAGTTCAGGTTCAAGTTCATCTTCGACAACGCCTAATAGCTCGCCTAATGCGACCAATACGTCTGCACCAAGCGGCAGCTCATCCGATCCCGGACAAAACGCTGTTCACTTATAAGTAACGCACACAATCGTACGTATACGGCGCTGCATATACCGTTTACGATATTTACCTATGCGGTTTGGGTATAACTACAGTAGTATTGCAATAAGACCATTACCGTATGAGAGGAGCAACTATGCAAGACATTAAAATCTCAGGTCGTAAGGTCTCTGTAAGCGACGCGTTGCGCGAGCGTGTGCAAGCAAAAATAGGAGATGCACTTACGGTATTTGATATTTCTCCTATGACATGCGACGTTGTTCTTCGAGTAGATAAATACCATTCAAATCCTGAGCGTAAAACGTGTGAAGTTACCGTGTATGTGCGCGATAACGTTGTACGTGTTGAAGCAAGCTCCGACGATATGTATGCTGCAATCGACGATGCGGCAGCAAAAGTTACGCGTCAGCTGCGCAAGTATAAAACGCGTATCATCGACAAAAAACAGCGTTCGCAAGCACCTCTAGTAGCTGCGCAAACGTCAAATCTGGGCGATCTTATTGAAAATCGCGATGACGACGAACTGCTTGTTCGTGAAAAATATGTAGACTTGCGCCCCATGACCGAAGAAGAAGCGCTGGTGCAAACCGACCTCATTGGTCATGACTTTTATGTGTTTGAAAATGCTACAACGGGCTTAATTAATGTGGTTTATCACCGTCACAACGGCGGATACGGTATTATTAAGCCTAAGTTAGAAACTGAAGAATAAGTAAGGCGCGCCTGTTTGTTGGTTGTACCTGCTGCACCAGTATGCTTTGCGTATGTGCGCTGGCTGTGCACCGGTTGTGTGCCGCTTTGTGCCGGGTGCAGCAGGTATGCGTATCCACTCACGCATCGTGCGTGGCATCTTTCGCGCTGCCGCTGCGCCCGCGCCTTACCTGCGTTCGAAGGATGTTTACATGAATAATCAACAAGGCGCATGCGATAGTGCTTTGCAACACGCTGCCGCCACGGATGCGAGCATTGCTGGTAGTAGTGTTAGTACCAGCGATTTTAAGGCGCTCGATTATAATCAGTCCGAAAACGTGCATATTATTGTTGATTCTACGTCGGACATACCAGTCGCCACCGTTAAGCGCCTGGGTTTTGAAGTTATCAATTTTTCGTACATTGACGACCGCGGCGTTGAGCACGAAGACGACATGTGGCAATCAATTTCATCGCATGAGTTTTATGAGCACATGCGTAAAAACCCAACGGTGCACTACACTACAGCTGCGGTAACGCCGGGCAAGTACTACGAAGTGTTCAAGCGTGCTGCCGAGGTTGGTACGCCTACGCTGTATATGGGGTTATCTGCAGGGCTTTCATCGTCTATCGATTCTGCTCGTCGTGCACAAAGTATGATTCACGACGAATACCCCAATTTTGAGTTATACGTGCTCGACAACCGCTGTGATTCTGCTGCTGGTGCGCTTCTCGCGATGGAAGTTGCCAACCAGGCTTCTCTTGGACTTACGGCGCGCGAGCTCTATGAATGGGCACGCGATGCACGCTACTTTTTGCATGGCTTCTTTACGCTCGAAAACTTTAATGCTCTCGCGGCGGGCGGTCGTATTCCACCTGCGGCTGCAAGTGTGGGCGGCAAACTCAACATTAAGCCCGTACTTTCTTACGACCTTAATGGCGCGCTTACCTTAAGCGGTATGTGCCGTGGCAGAAAAAAAGCGCTGCGTGCCATGTTGCAGTCGTTTGCTGAGCAATATGCCTTTGATACGTCGCTGCCCATGGCGCTTGCTTCGTCTGATTGCGAAAAAGACACCGATTGGCTCGAAAAAGAAATTCGCAAAATTAAGGGCTGCGAGCGGTTAACAATTGTCCGCACGCAGGTATCGGCGGTGTTAGGCGTGCACACAGGCCCGGATATGGCGGCGCTTGTATTTTGGGGAAGCGACCGTCGCACACAACAATCGCTTGCCGATAAAATTGCACAAAAAATTAAACGTTCGATGGGTGCGCAATAATATGACCTTTAGTTTTGTTGATTTTAGTATTGCCCTTGTTGCTGTGCTTATGCTGCTTTTTGGCATGATACTTGGTACAAAAATTGGTTCGGTCGTCGCACAACAATGTGTTACCTATCGCGATTTTTGGCTTGGCAACGCAAAAATATTGGGCGGCGGCATTCTGGTGTCTATGCTCGTAAGCATGAGTCACTATTATGTGCTTGCTGGCATCCCCGTTGGTGCCATGGCGGCTGGTATTGCCGTTCTTAAAATGGATTTTGGCGAAAGCGTTGGCGTGTGGAAGTGGCACGACATGTTTTTTCGCGTAAATGCCGATCAGGTGCATCGTGCATCTACAAAAGAAACGCGCAGCCATGCGCAACAGGTGCGCCGTGCCCGTGCTACGCATGAGCCCATGCCCGAAGTTATGAGCGTTACCGATGGCGCGTCCTTAAAAAACGCCGAGCAAAACGCTGGGCAAAACGCTGCACACCGCACGCAAGCTGCTGCTTCTCACACAAAAAAATGAAAGGATTATATTGAACGATATACCGCAACGCTCATTAGCAGTGTTTATTGACTACGAAAATTTTGCCTACGGTGCGGCGGGTGCGGCGCATAAACGCACCAGTCGTACGCATCGCAAAACGCCTGATATGAAAAGCGTGTTTGGCCGTTTGGTTGATAAGGGACGCATTACCGTAAAACGTGCGTACTGCGACTGGCAGCGCTTTAAGCAGGACATTACGCCGCTCCACGAGCTGGGCATTGAGCTTATCGAAATTCCCGATCGCTCGTCTACCGGCAAAAACTCTGCCGATATTCGCCTTGCTGTTGATGCAACGGAAATGTGCCTTACCAAAGAGCACATCGACACCTTTGCCATTCTTTCGGGCGACTCCGATTTTTCGCCCCTGGTGGCCAAGCTTAAGGAATTTGGCAAAACGGTAATTGGTATTGGTGCTGAGCCCATTACCAGCTCACTGTTGGTTGAAGTGTGCGATGAGTTTATTTTTTACGAAGACATCGTTGCACAGGCGGGTATTCCCGAGTTTAAGGACGTTGTTCCCGTCGAAAAACAACCATGCTACCAGCTATTACTCGAAACTATTGATGCGCTGCAACGTGAAAACGAGTCTGAAATTTTCCCGTCACACCTTAAAACAACCATGATTAGAAAGCAGCCGCAATTTAGCGAGCGTAGTTACGGCTACCGCTGTTTTTCGGCGCTGCTTGCTGAAGCTACCAAGTTACACCTCATTACCACCCATCCCGGTGAGAGGAAGGGTATTCTAATGGTAGATGGCTTTTTTGAGAAATAATTGCTTGTACAAGCTGGTTTTTACCCGTGCCACCTGTAAGCTTTGTTGGTGTTATACCGAGTTGCTTGAATGGTAAGAGTTGGCTTACTGGTAAGAGCCGTTTGAACACAGTTGGCGCATATCTTTTATGCCGCGCGCGAAAGGATGGAGCTATGGCAGACGAAACACCTGATTTTGATGCGCAATCTGCCGCATCGAATACCACCGACGATTGTACCCAAGACGCACTGGCAGAGCAGGTAGAATGCCTGCAAAGCCCGCGCAGGCGTACGCGCCAAGATGCTGCGCGCGAAATTGGGCGCTATGCTCAGGAGCATCCGGAATGGCTAGTGCCGTTTAGCAAGGAGTTTGAGCAGGCGCTTACCTGCAAAGAGTCGCAAACGCGTTGGGAGATGTTGCGTGCGCTTGCTACCATTGCGCACATCGATGATAGCGTGCTCACCGACGTAGTTCATACGGCCGAATCGCCGCTGTTTGATGACGAATCGGTTGCTGTGAGGCTGGCAGCTTGTCGGTATCTTACGATGTATGGCGCTCAATCTGAAAAAAATTCCGACCAAGTGGTAGCGCTTATTGGTGAGTTTATGCAATGCTATCACGGCGACCCTGAGTATCGCGACATCCTGTCTTACGTGCTGCAATTTGCGCAGGGCAGCATTTCGCAGGATGCTGCGTCGGTTATTTCCGAGCGCGTTTCGTTTGATGCATACCATTCTCACGGCTATATTCGTAAGTTTTCCGCTGATATTATTGAGAAACTCAAACAAGCACACTCATAGCAGCGATTACCGCTACAGTATTTATATCCAAGAATTCGATGCGAAGCCGCGCCGCGCGTTGCTCTCGCTTTTAATGGAGGACATGTATGCAAGATCCAAAAGATACACAAGAACATACTGATAAGGATACAGCCGCGTCAGAATCTGTGAACGATACGTCCGCTGCGGCGCACGTGGACGCAAAGGCTGATGCAAAAGCAGATGCAACCAGCTCAGATGCAGAAAGCAAAAACGACGCTCACGAGAAAGAAGAGCAGCGTTTCCTCAACGATGAAAAAGAGTTTAAGGCTGCAAAAGCTGCCAAGGCAAAAGAAGAAGCGAAAAGCGCCAAAGATAACAAAGCTGCAGGTAATGACAAAGAAACTCACGCAGATGACAAGCACCATGCACATGCAGCTAAAGCCGCCCATGCGCATAAAAAGTTTGGTGCAGCTTCGGTTAAACGCCACAGCATTTCACATAATGCTGGCGTAACGCGCCTGCTTTGGGGCGCATCGATTTTAGTTGTGCTTATTGTTGGCGTGCTGCTTGGTCACTTTGTGCCTATGGGTTCGTTTGGTACGCAGCAGCTTTCTGGCAAAGTTGCCCTATCGGATAGCGACCTTTCGTCTGTTGTTGCACAGTATGAGTACGACGGCAAACACTACGACGTAACGGCAAAGCAGATTATTACGAGCAAAGCATCGCTCGAAAAAGCAAAACAGCCCGACGGCACATATAAGGCCCCCACGCCCGAAGATATTACTAACTACGTGCGTGGTCAGGTACTTAAGCTTGATGCTGAAAAACAGGGTCTAACGGCCACCGATGATGAAATTGCCGCGCAAGCAAAAAAGATGACCGGCACCGACAGCGTCCAATCGATTGCCGAGAAATATGGTCTTGAAGAAGACACGATGAAGGACCTCATTTCGCTTTCGGTATTGCTTGACAAGCTTCGCGCAAGTAAGGTATCGGGCGAGGAACCAAAAGACCCTCAGCCACCTGCGGCTCCTGCAAAGGGCAAGGAAAAAGAGCCAACAGCCGATTATGCAAAGTTTATTATTAACCTTGCGGGCGACGAATGGGATGCCGACAAGAACACGTGGAAAGCACCCGACGGTCCCTATGCAACCGCGCTCAAAGACTTTACGATTACCAACGATGCTGCTACCTACGACGCTGCTAAAGCTGCATTTGGTGTAGTAACACAGCAAAACAAAAAGGTTAAAGACGAGCTTAACAAAGAATGGCTTACATATATTAATGGCGTGCTGTCGCATACAAGCATCACTATTAACATGCTTAACTCCTAAGCTACGCCTACGCATGTGTGCCATGTACCTGCGCATGTACAGCTGCGCTTTGTGGCAGAATATATAACGCATCAAACAAGCATCTGCGCGTTTGCAGATGCTTGTTTTTGTAACCTGGCTTTATTTCAAAACGGTAACCGATTTGTTTCTAATAAAATATTTATTATGTGGTGGAAAACTGCATAAAAATGCTTATCTATGTATATAACAGATAAAAATAGCCAAAAACAACCTGTTTATACAAACTTAACGATCTTTTATACATAGTTCTCAATGTGAACAAAAATGTCGCTTCGCTACAATAGCTCCAACATTTTAGCCTCAAGGAAAGGAAGCGACATGAATAAACGTTGGACACTCAAGATCCTCAACGCTCGTTCTGCATATCATACCTGGTCTAAACAACGGGTTCTCTATACTATTTTTGCGTTGGTGATTTCGTCCATTATGGCGCTTCCAAGCGCCGCTCAGGCAAAGGAGCTCTCGTCAAATGCGCTGGCTGCTGCTGCCGTTGAAGCATTCACCCAGGCGCAGGCTCACGCGCAAAAAGTTGATGACGTCAAGGCCGCCGCTGCACCTGCCGCACCAGCTGCACCTGCTGCTGATAAGGCTGTAGCAGCTAATGCTGCAGCCGAGAAGAACGCCGCAGCTCCTGCTGCTGAGAAAGCTCCTGCGGCTCCTGCAACTCCTGTTGCAGCACCTGCCGATAAGGCACCTGCAGTACCTGTAGACCAAAAACCTGCAGCCAAGGCACCTGCCGTACCTGTAGCACCAGATGCACTTGCTGCTGCTCCTGCAGACAAAGCACCTGTTACACCTGTTGCTGCACCTGTAGACAAGGCGCCCGCCGCACTCGCTGCGGACAACAAACCCGCCGACGCAAACAACCAACCTGCTGCTCCCGTAGCCAACCAACCTGCAGCTCCTGCAGCCAACGCAGCTGAGCCACCCGCGCCCACGCCTGCGCAGCCTCAAGCAAAGCCCGCACTCGACCCCGAAAAATACCAAGATAGCTTAGGTACTACACTTGAATTCGACTGGAACAACAATGGTAGCACGTCTAAAGAAGACTGGCTTGCGTTTAGAACCTGGCTTTCAACCTATACGCCCGTCCAAAACGGCGGTAACGCCGAAGGTGGTAACACGGCAATGGGCGCCATTAACATCAAGGTAAATAAGCCCGATGAAGGCGATGTATCGCTTACGCCTGGTGTTGACGTATCTAAGGTAAAGCAATACTACCTTGCCAATGTAGGTCAACTTACCCCATCACGCAATCAAGGGAGCTTGGGTACCTGTTGGGCGCATGCAATTATGGGCGAGCTTGAAAGCGCTATGCTTAAAAAACGTGCTGGCGAGAAAGGTATGGTTATCGACGAAGCTCAGCATAAAGCGCCCAAGCTTTCCGGCGTTGACAGCAAGCTCGATTTTTCGGAGCTGTATTTAGCGCTTAAGTCGTATACGCTCCACAAGGAAGGATCGCAAGCAGGCGAGGGCGTTGTTCCCATCAATATGCAAACAGGTAAAGAAGATCCTACAACCGAAAGTCTTAACTTGGGTGGTTTTACCGATTTTGATGAAACACTCCTTACCAACTGGGATGGTGTAGTAAGCGAAAAACTGCAGCCCTACTGGCCTAAGGACGTGCCCTTCACCAAGGAAAATAGGCTTAAAGTGTTGGCAGGACTTATGAAATTAAAGGGTACGGATAGAAACGACTGGAACCTCACCATGAAGGACACGCACCCCGAAGCGCCTGTTCATGTTGATGGTGTATACTACCTGCCGGCAGTAAACCACTATGCTATCGAAAACAAGCAAATGGTTTGGAAAGGCCGCAACCCCAAAGCAGTCCTGCGCATGAAAGAAGCTCTCGTAAAGTATGGTGCGCTGCAGTTCTCGCTTAATATGGGAAATTCAGCCAAACAATACAATAACGAAGATTCAAACCAGCAAAACCATGCCGTGCTGGTAGTTGGATGGAACGACGAATATCCAGCAGATGGTTTTGGTTGGGATGCAGCTCCTGGTAAGGGTGCATGGCTCGTAAAGAACAGCTGGGGCTCACGCGACTACGTTGCAAACCAAGTAAAGCAGCTTAAAGAAGACTATAAGATGTCGGACAAAGATTTTGCCGACGCACTTTCAAAACTTCCGTATATGTCGTACATAAAGCGCAACAAGAAAAGCGTGTACAGTCGTCTTAAGCAACGATTCCAATATATGGTGGAAGATGATAAGGCAAAAGACCCAGCTACACTAACAGACGCACAAAAGGCGCAAGTAAAGCATAATGCAGAACAGCTGGCAAAATACACCGATCGCTTAGCGAACTTTGATAAGAACTGGGCTCAATATCTTGCTTCGGATTATGAAACAGGAGAAACCGGCTCTGGCTGGGGGCTTCCAGACAATGACGGTTTCTCATCAGGATATTTTTGGGTGTCCTACTATGATAAATCGTATACGGGCGCGCAAGCACTAAGTGTTGACCTTAAAGACGACGGCTTTGATTACGACAATAACTACAGTTACAACTATAGTTATGCAGGCACAACTACCCCGTTTGAGCTGCGTACTACCGACACCACTACACTCGTTTCGAACGTGTTTAGTGCAAAAGGCACCGAGATCCTCAAAGCTGTTTCGGCACGCTCAACGCAGGCGGGCTCCCACGTTAACGTAAAGGTGTACCTGGTAAGCGATGCCGACCTTAAAGACTCCGACCCCACCAACGACGGTGTGTTGGTATCCGAGCAAAACTACGTAACAACTGCAGCGGGTTTCGAAACCATCAGGCTTTCCACACCGGTTCAGCTTTCTGCAGGCACCAAGTTTGCTGTTGTCGAAAACATCACGGGCGAAGTAAAGAAGGGCAATCAGCTTGTTAAAAATGCATGGTTGAGCGTTGAAACAGGACTTTCGCAATCGGCACAAGACCCCAACAACGGCAAAATGACGAATGAGGGTACCTCATCACGCGGTCTTCCTATGCAGTACTTGTGGACGTTTGTGAAGTCGAACCCAGGTGAGACCTTTATTCGCCTAAAAACAAAGGATGGCGAAAAATGGCTAACGCCGCAGCAGCTTACAGCTGCATTGTGTCGCGGTGATGCCTTTGAGTTTGGTAATGCGTTTATTAAAGCGTTTACGGTAAATGGCCGTTTGCCTGTAGTAGAAGTTGACGACGAAAAGCCCGCTGTACAACCTCAGGTAGTGGAAACGCTGCACGCGCTTGTAAATGACGCAAAAACGTTTGCAAGCACCGACCTTAAGCAAGACGCATACCAGCTAGCTGAGCTTGAAGCAGCAGCTCCAGCAGTCCCCGATGCTGCTGCCAATGCTGCCGTTGAAGCTAAGCGCGAAAAGGTTGCAGTTGTGCTTAAACAAGAGCTTGCAGGCTATGCACATGAGCTCGAAAGCAACAAGTTTGCTCCACTTTTGGCCGATACTAACCCCGACGCTGAGCTTAAAGCGCAGGCAGCCGAGCTTGTAAGTGCCATGAAAGAAACCGCACAATCGCTTGCTGCAAACGATGTAACTGGCGCGTACGTTGGCAACCTGCTTACCTGCTCGCGTATGGTTGAAGATGCAAAAGATTTGTACGCCGAAGTAGTAGACGAGCTTGCCTTTGCTCAAAAGCATCCCGAGGCTGTTAATGCTGCTGATAAAGAAGTTATGCAAAAACGCTTGGCGTATGTAAAAGCACTGCTTAAATACTATGCGCTGCTCTTAAAGAAACGCGACAATTCGCTTGATGCGCAATATTGCAAGAACGTGATGAGCGAGCTTGCGAGCGTTGTTAAGAATGACGCTGCAGTGCAGCAATACGTACGTCGCCTTGCTGATAAGGGATTTAAGCGCAAGTAATATGCAAGTACTAACGGCGTGCGTGCTGTAGCTAACAGCACAAGACGCACGTGTTCTGCACACCTCCCGCCCGCGGCACGAATAACGTCTGCACACGCTGGCTACTTGAAAAGCAATGCACTATGCGATTATGCTGGTGCATTGCTTTTGCGTGGGATGGGTATGTGCGCGTGTGCACACTGTTCCATGTGCAGCAGTTGTCCACACAGAATCTTCGTTTTGGTGTTCTCGTGCACGTTAAATTGAGCCTTGAACAAACGAGTATTTTTTCGTATAGTTACATAGGTTACACGAAAGCCAGCTTAGCTCAGTTGGTAGAGCACCGCTCTCGTAAAGCGGGGGTCACCAGTTCAAGTCTGGTAGCTGGCTCCAGTTTTTTGCTTTTGCAGGTTTATCGCACCTTTGCGAAACCTAAATTCACTACAATCAGTCATTATGAGCCGCAGAACACGCGTAGCACACACCGCATGCACCTTACGCGCGGTACGTTTTTGCAGCGTGCAGGGCACGCATAGCGTTACACACAGCGATAACGGTTACGCCCACATCACCAAATACAGCAAGCCACATATCAGCATGCCCCAAGGCAGCAAGCGCCAAAATAAGCAGCTTAATACCCAGCGCAACCACGATATTTTGCCAGGCAATGCTCATCGTTTTGCGTGCAATAAGAATTGCTGTTGCAATGCCGGTTGGTTTATCGTCCATAAGCACCACGTCGGCAGCCTCGATAGCTGCATCGGAGCCCATTGCGCCCATGGCAATACCAACGTCGGCGCGCATGAGCACGGGGGCATCATTTATGCCATCGCCTACAAATGCAACGCGCTCTTTTTCGCCTGCGTTATGCATAAGGGTTTCAATCGCGCACACCTTGTCCTGAGGTAATAGCTCCGCAAACACGTTATCCATGCCCAGGCGCTGTGCAATTGCCTGTGCAACTGGTTTTCTGTCGCCGGTAAGCATTACGCAGGTAGATATGCCAATATCGTGTAGGGTAATAATGCTTTGCGAGGCGTCATCTTTGGGCGAATCGGCAATCACAATATGCCCCAAATAGGTACCTTCTCGTGCCAGATAAATACACGTGCCCATAACTTCGCAGGGCGTTTCGTGAATACCAAGATCGCGCATAAGGGTAAGATTTCCTGCATACACGCGGTGACCTTCAAACTCAGCGCTTACGCCTTTACCTGCATGTTCCTTAAAGTTTGATACAAGCGCAGGGTTTGTACCGGCAGTATACGCTTGGCGCAAGGCCTGCGCTGTTGGGTGGTTCGAAAACACCTCAACATGTGCAGCAATACGCAGGAGCTGCGCTTTTTGCACGTGCTCCGAAGGGTGCGTGGTAACAATACCAAATTTGCCGGTAGTAAGCGTGCCTGTTTTGTCAAATGCAATGGTTGAGGTTTGCGCAAGAATTTCAAGGAAGTTTGAACCTTTAACCAAAATTCCTGCCTTCGAAGCAGCACCAATCCCGCCAAAAAACGAAAGCGGCACCGAAATAACCAGCGCACACGGGCAGCTTACCACCAAAAATACCAGCGCACGCTGAATCCACACAGCCCACGAGGCACCCATGCACAGTGGCGCTACGCATGCCAAAAGTATGGCCGCGAGCACAACGACGGGGGTGTACATGCGCGCAAAACGCGAGATAACGTTTTCGGTTTCGGCTTTGCGGCTGCTTGCGTTTTCTACCAGGTCCATTATGCGCTGCACAGTTGAATCGCTGTATGCTTTCGACACCCGCACGCTAATAGCGCCCGTTAAATTTACGCAGCCCGATACTACATGCGAGCCAATGCGCACCAAGCGCGGAAGTGCCTCACCTGTTATTGCTGATGTGTCAATTTGAGAATACCCCTCAATTACCTCGCCATCGAGTGCAATGCGTTCTCCTGGTTTTACCATAATAACGTCGCCAATGTTCAGCGTATCGGGTGCCACGCGCACAAGTTTGGTGGCGTCTTGGCGCCAGGCATATTCGGGCGCAATGCTCATAAGCGACTGTATTGAGCTGCGGCTTCGATTAACAGCGTAATCTTGGAACCACTCACCAATTTGGTAAAAAATCATAACAGCGGCGCCTTCCGCCATGTGCGGATCGGCTTCGGGGAAAAGCACGAGCGCAAATGCGCCAATGGTGGCAATGCTCATGAGCAGGTTTTCGTCGAGAAAATCACCCTTGCATATGCCGCGTACTGAGCGCGCCAGCACGTCATAACCAGCAATGAGGTAGGGGATAAGAAAGAGCACAAATGACAGCCACAGTGCCGTCATTGTTCCAAAAAGCGCAGCTAGTGGCAAAAATTCAATAATACAAAACAGTATAAGCGCGGCAAGAATGCGAAGAAGGTGACGCTGCTGTTCTTTTTGAAGGCGGTTAAAGAACAATGAGAGTGTATGCATGATAATCCTTATGAACTGTGTTTTTACTCGCAAATGTGTGTTAAGCCTTGCGAAAGCATGGTTTTTACGTGCTCGTCTGAAAGCGAATAAATAATTTGTTTGCCATCTCGGCGAAACTTTACTAAGTGCGTTTGTTTGAGCGTGCGAAGCTGATGGGAAACGGCGCTTTGCGACAGATGCACAGCGTCTGCCAGCTCATTTACCGACATATCGCCCGATGTGAGTGCAAACAAAATTTTCACGCGCGACGTGTCCGAAAAAATCTTAAACAAGTCGGCAAGGTCGTAGAGAATTTCCTCGTCGGGCATGTCAAGCGCGCCTAGATTGGGTGCATGTTCACGCTCTTCGCTCGTAGCAGTTGTACCGGTTGCGTTGTGTGTGGCCGTAAGCGATGGAGCTGGTTGTTTGCTTGTCATAGCTATCCTTTGTGTGAATATAACATGGTATCCAATACCATATCGGATAATCTAAACATATGAACACGCGTTCATATGTAAGCATAATAGTAGGGATAAATTACAGAATGTCAATATGTGCTATATGAGTATATGTATGTTTCACAGCGCTCACATAAATAGTGCTCACCGCATTGGTTGCTGTGCTGTCTGCTGCATCCGCGCGACATTAATGCGACTTTGCTTCGTAGGTTTATGAGCTGCGAAGAAGTACAGAAGCCCAGCGAATGCACAGTAGCACAAGTAATAGCAGCATGGATGCCGTATATGCCCAAACAGCACCACTAAAGCCCATGGTGGCAATAAGACTTGCCGAAAGCATGCATACTACAACGAGGCACGCGCAGTAGCTTAGCGTTGCACGTGCCTGCTGGCGCATCACGCACAGCAGTTGGAAGACAAAGTCGATAAGAGCACATACCACGCCGGCAATAATCATGAGGTTTTGCGCCTCTGCAATGCGCGTAAACGAAACACCATAAAGCAGGGAATTTATGGCTGCACCCCAGGTAGAAAAAATTACAAAGAACACAGCGCCCACCACAAGGATGGCACCCATGAGTGAAAAACTATGCAGCACAAACGCACGCGTGTTTTTTTCGACCACATAGGTGTTTGAAAGGTAGGTAAGCTGCGGCTTATAGAGAAGGCCGCCTATCAGCACAATTGCCATCGCCGGAAAATAGATGGCATTAAAATACAGCTGCTGCTCGTAGCCGAGCATGCCTTCCATGACAAACTTAGGAACGGCGTCGATGAGGGCATAGAGCAGTTGAATAAGGCAGGCTGGCGCGCAGAGCAGGCATAACTCCTTAATTTCGAGCACGGTGCCACGCCTTGATGGTGGCGTTTCAATTTTTGCCAAAGGAAAGCTCACAAGAACAAACGAAGCCGCAGCAACAAGGCACAATATAACACTTGAGATAGCAATGCTGCGCGTAATGGTAAGACTTACGATAAAGAGAAGCGATGCGCCAAAACAGCGGATGCTTTGCGAGATGCCGGCAAGATAGAGTTTGTTGTATTGCTGCAGGCGCCCTTCATACACGTCGGCCAGCGCGTCGATGCACTTAAAGATAACAAGTGCCCAGCTTGTAGTATGCATCGCGGAGTTGTACGAGCGAAACGAAAGATATAGCCATGCAACAAGGAGAGCAAGCGCGCAGCTAAGCGCCCGTTGGAGCTGGTAGCTGGCAAAACTGTCGTGCTCATCGATGTCGGAAACTTGAAAGGTACGTATACCAAACAGCGCAATAAACGAAATGAGTGTGGCAAATACAAACGCCAAGGCAAACATACCTGCTTCAAATACGCCGCACAGCTGCGTGGTTATGATAACAAGCAGAGGAAACATAAGGCCGCTTGCCGCTTGGCCAAGCGCGTTCCAACAATAATCGCGACCAGTTTTGCCGCTTCCAAAAAATGCTACTTGACGTGCAAAACTTTTGTCGCCCACGCCCTGAAGCAGCCGCGTTTTCCATGAGCGGATAATGTTGCTTTGTGTGCGTATTGGTGCGGCTGCGCGCCCTTTTGCTGCGCGCCCTTTTGCTGCGTGCGATGCTGTGGCGGGGGATATAGGTGATGTGTGCTGTGTGTGTTCAAAATGTGGTGAGCGTATGCCAGGCATGGGTATAAACGTCCTTTAATGAGCTATGCGCGAGTTTACCATGTGATATGTCAGGAGCGTGTAGGCTGTTTTCTGACAGTGGTTCACAATGTGATGTGTCTGTACATATGCTCGATATGCGTAACAATTGTATTACGATTATACCGCGAAGAAAACGTACCCTTGTAAGTGTGTTACATAATTAAGTGTATCGTTACAAGGAAAACGTTTGCTGTTGTTACAAAACGCCTAACACAAGCTAAGCAAGAAATGAGATAGTATCATGACCGCTGCTCAGGATAAGAAACACAGTACGAAGGCAGAACACTGCACATCTATAGGCCCCTCGGTGGTGTCGCCCCTTTGTGAAGTAGACATTCCCGCACGCCTCAAAGACTCGATGGAGCTGTTTTTGCGCCTGGTGCGCCGCGTAATATCCGAATACGATTCCACACTCTGTGGAGTGTTTGACCAGCTTCTATGCGATTTTATATCTGCCGATAGCGGCTCGGGCTATATGCTTGATACGACTGATGCACAAGCGGCCCACGCGTCTGATGCCGCTGGTGCAGATGCCGCTGCGCACGCTGACGAGGAAGATGCCGCTGGTGCAAATGCACCTGCAGCTGCCCAATCTGCCCCGCGCGCAAACGACGCGCTTCACGATGCTGTTCGCATTATTTCAGCGCTCGATATTCATCAATCAATTATGCTTGCCCGCGCTTTTGCGTCGTATTTCCACTTAGCAAATATCTGCGAAGAAAACTACCGCGTGCAGGCGCTTCGCGACCGTGAGCTGCACATTCCTGGTTCTCGCTCGGCAAAGCAGAGCGTAAATCCCAATAACGACCTTTCGGCGGCGTATCACGAACTCATCCAAGAATGTGGCACCAATAAGGCGCATGAGCTGCTCAATAAGCTCGAATTTCACCCCGTGTTTACTGCGCACCCAACAGAAGCGCGTCGTAAAACGGTTGAGGCGCGCATTCGTACCATTTCGCATTTGCTCGAAAAACGCGCAACGCTTGGTGGCCCTTCGCTTGCCGAAAACGAGCGTCGCATGCTTGAGGAAATTGAAGCGCTGCTGCGTACGTCGCCTATTGGCATTAAAAAGCCTACGCCTGTTGAAGAGGCCGATACCATTATCGAAATTTTTGACTACACGCTGTTTGATATGGTTGCTGATGTATACCGTCGCTTCGACGATTGGGAGCTGGGCGAAAAAGCGGGAACGCAGCCTCCTGTGTGTCCGGCGTTCTTTAAGCCGGGAAGCTGGATTGGCACCGACCGCGATGGAAACCCCAACGTTACTGCAAAGGCAAGCCGCATCGTTGCCGAAAAATTCCGCAAGCACGTGCTCGAAACCTTTGCGCGCGAAACCGATAAAGTGGCTCGGGCACTTACGCTCGATGTGGTGTCAACGCCCGCCTCAGATGAGCTGCGTAATTTGTGGAATCACCAGGTAGAGATGAGTGAAGTTCTCTCAAAATGGGCATTTGAAGTGTCGTCGAGCGAGCTTCACCATGCAGTGCTTAATGTTATTGCTAACCGCATTAAAGCAACTATTAGCCGTACTGCCGATTTGATGTACCCCAATGCCGACGCGTTTATTGAGGATTTGCGTGTTGTGCAACGTTCGCTTGCTGCGGCTGGCGCAAAACGTGCGGCGTATGGTGCGGTACAGCGCCTTATTTGGCAGGCCGAAACCTTTGGCTTTAGCCTTGTCGAAATGGAATTTCGTCAGCACTCGCTGGTGCATAGTCGTGCGCTTGCCGATATTCGTGAGCACGGTCGCTGGGAAGAGCGTGGGAGCCTGGCACCCATGACCAAGGAAGTGCTCGACACCTTCCGTGCTATTGGCTCCATTCAGCGCATTTCGGGTGTTAATGCCGCGCGACGCTACATCGTTTCGTTTACTAAAACCTCGCAGCACATTCAAGATGTATATACGCTGGCGCAGCTTGCGTTTGCGCACGAAGAAGATGTGCCAACCATCGACGTTATTCCGTTGTTTGAGCAGGTAGAAGACTTGCACAACGCAATTAACGTGCTTAATGGCATGATTGAGCTTCCGGCGGTTAAAAAACGTCTTGCAGCAACAAATCGCACGCTTGAGGTTATGCTTGGTTATTCCGATTCTTCAAAGGATGCAGGTCCTACGTCGGCTACGCTTGTGCTTCATGAAACGCAGGAGCGCATTGCTACCTGGGCGCGCGAGCACAACATTAACCTTATATTAATGCACGGGCGCGGCGGCGCTGTGGGTCGCGGCGGCGGTCCTGCAAATCGCGCGGTTCTCTCGCAGCCTAAAGGCTCGGTTAACGCGTTCTTTAAGCTTACTGAGCAGGGCGAAGTTATTTTTGCCCGCTATGGCAACCCCGTTTTGGCGCGTCGTCACATCGAATCGGTGGCAGGTGCAACGCTCTTGCAATCGGCGCCTTCAATTGAAACGCTTAACACAAAAACAACCGAAGACTTTACGTCGCTTGCGCATGAGCTCGACGTAGCTGCGCAGGAGCATTTCCTTAACCTTACGCATACTGAGGGCTTTGCCGAATGGTTCTCCACGGTAACGCCGCTTTCCGAAATTGGCATGATGCCCATTGGCAGCCGTCCTGCAAAACGTGGTTTGGGCGCGCAGTCGCTCGACGATTTACGCACCATTCCTTGGATTTTCTCCTGGTCACAGGCGCGTACCAATTTGGCAGCGTGGTATGGCTTGGGGAGCGCCTGCGAAAAAGTGGGCGATTTGGCGCGCTTACAGTGTGCTTACAAACAGTGGCCGCTCTTTACCACATTTATCGATAACATCGAAATGTCGCTTGCAAAAACCGATATTCGCATTGCGCGCATGTATTTGCAGCTTGCAGATAGGGACGACCTTTCTGCTAAGGTGCTCGACGAGCTTGTTCGCACCATGCATTGGGTACTTGCTATTACGGGCAATTCTTGGCCGCTTGAGTGCCGCCGTGTGTTGGGTCCGCTTATTCGCAGCCGTCGCCCCTTTGTTGATGTGCTTTCGGTTATGCAGGTTCATGCCTTAGATGAGCTGCGCAAACATAAGGACGAACTAAGCGAAGATGAGCGTGCGCGCTATATTTACCTTATCTTGTGCACCGTTTCGGGCGTTGCTGCCGGCTTGCAAAACACAGGGTGATGTCCCGCGTTCGCGTGTGTGCGTTTCCGTATGGTTTATTAGGTATTGCCGCCGTGTGTGCGTGCATCTGTGCACGTACGCACGGCGTTTTTTCTGTTCTTGTTGCTTGTATTTGTGCAAGCATCCACCTGCGTTTTTGCTCGTTTTTTGCAGCATTGTGTTCTAATTTTGAACAAATAATATGTATTTTGCGAAAAAGTATTAATTCTGAATAAAAACTGAAAATTACGCTCAGTTAACTTATTCCTCTCTGTACAATGGTCATACAAAGAGTTAGGAGTACATAACTTTTTGTAAGCCACATCAAAGGAAAGGATATTGTTGTGACAGTGGGCTCTTCCTGTGTACCAAGCGATGAATCACGCGGGTGTATGCCATTATCCCTGGTAAAACAGGGTAGTGATGTAACTGTGTGTAGTGTGCACGGCAGCTGTGAAGCGCGGGCGCACCTTGAGGCGCTTGGGTTTGTAGCGGGAGCTCATGTGCATGTTACTGCAATGCTCAAAGGCAATTTAATTGTTCAAATTAAAGGGTCTAGTTTTGGCATTGGTAAGGAAGTAGCGCGAAAGATTTATATTCGTTAGCACCGTAAAGCTTATAGACATGTGGTACGTGCCTTGTTTATCAGGTATTTTTGCAATGCGAGAGTTGCATAACATCTGTAGGCGTTTTACGTGCCGGCATGTGGTGCAGCGCGAAATGCAGCGCTCTTTGCATTCAGCCATGTTTTATATCTTTGTGTGGTTGTGCACATACGTGCACACGTGCAGCGCAGTTATATCACCTTGTTAAGCCCATGTTGATATACCTTGTGCAGCTACTGTATCTATTAGTTGCGGACTGTCCACGTAGTGCGTGTTACCAGCGGTTTTGCTAACGCGCGCCTGCGTGCATTCGCATGGAAGAAGAGGGGAAGGCGAATGCCTACTTTAAGGGACGTAAAAGTGGGGCAAACCTGCACGGTGGTACGCCTTGTAGGAACAGGCGCTGTTAAACGCCGTATTATGGACATGGGTCTTACAAAAGGAACAAAAGTGCACGTGCGCAAGTTGGCGCCACTCGGAGATCCTATTGAGCTCACAGTTCGTGGATATGAGTTGTCAATTCGCAAAGACGAAGCAGAATCGGTTGAGATAGACAATATCGAAACTCCTGCTGACACTAAGGAATAGGGGCGCTCATGAACAATACGAACGATGCTGTAAAGAATGCTACAGGCGCTGCTACGGTCGCTGTTGAAGCAAAAACAGCCGCGTCGCAAGCTGCTGCAAACAAGTCCGCAGACGCGCTGTTTATTGGCCTTGCAGGTAACCCAAACTGTGGTAAAACCACACTATTTAACGAGCTCACGGGCTCAAACGGCTACGTTGGTAACTGGCCTGGCGTTACCGTTGAAAAAAAACAAGCACCATACAAGCGCAATAAAAAGGTTACGTTTGTAGACCTTCCGGGTATTTATTCGCTATCGCCCTACTCGCCTGAGGAAGTTGTTTCGCGCGACTACATTATCGACGAGCAGCCACATGCGATTATCAACCTGGTAGACGCAACCAACCTTGAGCGCAGTTTGTACTTGTCAACGCAGGTGCTCGAAACCGGCTGCGCGGTGGTTATTGGTCTTAATATGACCGACCTGCTAAAAGAGCGTGGCGACGTTATTGATACGGTTGAGCTCTCAAAGCGCTTGGGTGCCCCCGTTGTGCAAATTTCTGCGCTTCGTGGTACCAACATTAGCGAATTGGTAGATGAAGCCTGCACTGCAGCTAAAAATACCGCTGTGCAACCCGCAACGAAGTGTTTTTCTCCCGAGGTAGAAGACGCGCTGACACACATTGCCGATATCATTCGCGATACCTGTGATGCTGAGCATGTACGCTGGTACGCCATTAAGGTATTTGAGCGTGACGCACAGGCAATTGAGCGTCTGCACCTCTCAGACGACATCTTAAGTGCGTGCGAAACGTACATTGCCGCACTTGAAGCGCAGCGTGACGATGACGCGGAATCGATTATTACTTCCGATAGATATAACTGGATTGAAGGCGTTATCGCTGCATGCGTAAAAAAGGCTGAGCCAAAGCTCACTCTGTCGCAAAAAATCGACCGCATTGTTACCAACCGCTTTTTGGGATTGCCAATTTTTGCTGCTGTTATGTTCCTTGTGTACTACCTGTCTATCTCTACCATAGGTAAGCAGGCAACCGACTGGGTAAACGACAATCTGTTTGGCGATGGATTCTTCATTTCGCAGGTAGGCGAGGAATCATTTAATGACGACAAAGAAGAATTTGACGACAATCACTATCAAGATAAAATTGATGGCTTTATTGATGAAGCTGCAAAAGAGGGTATTGAAACCGATGGCGTAGCCGATGCAATTAATACGCTCAAGGAAAATGAGGACGACGAAGACGCAGCTCAAACGCTTGACGACTTTGTTGATGCTGCAAAAGAAATTAACCTTGTTGCGCATGATGTACCTATTCACAACGAGGATGGTAATGTAATTGACACCAACGACGAAGTCATTACCACGCTTGATGCAGATGGTGAGCCCGTGCTTGAAGACGGCCAAGAGCTGCAAACGATTGACGCTGTTGACACCGATAGCTTTGTAGAAGCTCAAGAAGCGCTGGCCGATGAGCCCGATCCTGCCGATTATGAGGGCTTTATTCCTTCCATTCCAACGATAGCTACAAACGCTCTTAAGAGCCTTGGCGCGTCGGACGCAGTTATTAGCCTTATCTGCGATGGTATTATCGCTGGTGTTGGTTCTGTTCTTGGCTTTATTCCGCAGATGGCTGTGCTGTTTGTACTGCTTTGCTTCCTTGAAGATTGCGGTTACATGAGTCGTGTTGCTTTTGTTATGGACCGTGTGTTCCGACGTTTTGGCTTGTCGGGTAAGTCGTTTATCCCCATGCTCATTTCTTCGGGTTGTGGTGTACCAGGCGTTATGGCAACAAAAACTATCGAGAACGAAAAAGACCGTCGTATGACCGCTATGCTTACTACCATGATTCCCTGTGGTGCCAAGCAGCCTATTATTGCACTCGTGATGGGTGTTCTTATTGGCGGCGGCGATGCATGGTGGGTTGGACCTTTGTTCTACTTCTTGAGCATTGTGTGCATCCTTTCGTCGGCTATTATGCTCAAAAAAACCAAGTGGTTCTCAGGTGAGCCTGCACCATTTGTTATGGAGCTTCCCGATTATCATATTCCACGCCTGCGTTCATGGGCGCTGCATGTGTGGGAGCGCATTGGTTCGTATGTTGGTAAAGCGGGTACCATCATCTTCGCTGCTGCAGTAGGTATTTGGTTCCTTTCCAACTTTGGTGTTGCTGCCTGGGAGGGTGGCGCTGGCACCTTTGGTTATTTGCCTAGCATGGATCAAGTTCCCGATGAGTTTATGGACTTCTCCATTCTTGCTGGTATTGGTAATGCTATTGGCTGGATTTTTGCACCGCTTGGCTGCGCCAACTGGCAATCAGCTGTGGCTTCCATTTCTGCACTTATCGCTAAAGAAAACCTTGTGTCTACCTTTGGCGTTTTGTATGGTTTGGGCGACGCTACCGAAAACTCGGTATCCATGTGGAGCGGTTTTGCCGGCATGTTTACCGACGGCGCAGGTATTATTCACGTGGGTGCGCTGTGTGCATTTGTTGCGTTTAACATGCTCGATGCACCGTGCTTTGCTGCTATTGGTACCATTCGTAAGCAGATGAACGATCCTAAGTGGTTCTGGTTTGCCATTGGATATCAGTGCACTTTTGCCTGGATTGTTGGTCTTATCATGAACCAGGTGTGGGAGCTTGTTGTGTTTGGCACCTTTGGCGTGTGGACAGTTGTTGCATTTGCGCTGATAGCTGCCTTGCTTTTCCAGATATTCCGTCCTGCACCTAAGTGGCAAAACACTAACGAGAAAATTCTTGACACCTTGCAAGAGCTCGAAGATACAGCAAGCGAGGAGTAACGCGTACGCATACGATATGCTGATATGCTGACGTGCTGATGCGCTGATGTGCTGCGTGTGTGCCCATTGGGTCGAACGTATGCGCATCGTGCGTGGCTTATGCGAGTGATACAACCGTGCGGATAGTACTATCCGCACGGTTTTTTGTGCGCGGCGTTTTGTTATGTGCTGGATTGTGTGGCATATGCGCAGCTACGCTTTGAGTATTACCAATTTGTTTCTGAAACTTGATGGTATTATGAACGAAAAATTCTCGTGCCAAAAAGTTAGAGGTGGTGTACTATTACATTACGCGTTGTTTTGCAGCGCCTTAATTTGTTTACTTCTACCTGACACACTCGGACCCTCTCCCCGAATGTTGAACAGGTCTTCATAACGTCGTTTGCGTCCCCCTTTCCTACGCAAACGACGTTTTTTATGCAGGCTTTTTACTCTGTATCATCGAGCGTCTGTATTATCGAGTGCCACAGCATCAGCATTCACATCAGTGTGCACGTTGCCATCTACTAGCGAGGTTTCTGCCGTGGTGTCATCGAGCGTTGCAGCAGCTTTTTCCTTGCCAGCGGTGAGCAGTTCAGCCTTTTTTATGGTGCGTATGCCTGCTATGTCGTCGCCTACTGTTTCAAGCGGCTTAAATACTTCAGAAGGGTTAATATCTTTTAGTTTGCGCGACTTTGGCAATAAGGTGCCTTCAACTGTTTTTACAATACCGTCGTACGCTTTGCCGCAGTTAATCACTGCCGTTCTCATTGCTACAACTCTATCAACCAGTAGTGAAAGTGCATGGTAGAGCTCTTTTGCGAGCATAAGAATGTTCTGCGCATTTTTGCTTGCTTCATATTGTTCCCACGTGTATGCAATAGCTTTTATTGTTGCCCAAAATGCCACGGGTGATGAAAGCACTACACGTTGGGCAAATGCAGTATCAAGTAGATTGCTATCAGTTTCTAGCGCTGCACGAAGCAGTGCTTCGTTGGGGATAAACATCACAACAAACTCAGGCGATGTGCCAAGCGAATCCTCAAGCGCTTTCCAATATTTTTTATCGCCCAGTGTTTTTATGTGCTTTTGTACATCTGTGGCATAGTTTTTCAAAAATGTCTCTTTTTGTTTGAGCGCAGCAGCATCGGCATTATCAGGTATTTCACATGCTTTTTGATAATTGTTATAAGGCACTTTTGCATCAACAACAATACAGCGCTTATGTGGCAGATGAATAATCATATCGGGGCGCTGTGTTTTGTCGCGTTCATTTTTAGATGATTCCTGCACGTCAAAATCAACATGCTGCACCATACCGCTTGTCTCAACGAGGTTTTTGAGCGAAAGCTCGCCCCATGCGCCACGCATTTTGTTGTTAGCAAGCACGCTTGAGAGGCTCAAGGTTGCTTTAATGAGATCACGCTGCTGTCCATCGAGGCTTTCGAGCTGCTGTTTTACTGCACCCGACTCGCTACTCCGTGCAGCCTCAACAGCATTAATGCGTCTTTGAAGTGCCTCAAGATTTGCCCGTATAGGTGCAAACGCCTCAATAACCTCGCTATTTTCTTGTTTGCGTGCCAAACGCTCGTCGTTCGATTGCTGTACTTGCTGCATAAGATTGCTGTATTGCATTTGCAGTGTTTGTGCCTTGGCATTTGCTTCTGCGTGTGCATAGGCAAATTCCTGTTCTTTTGTGGCGAGTTGCTGCTGAAGTGCTTGCATGCGTGCTTGCGCGTTGCTCTTTTCTTTATATGCGCCCGCAAAAAAACTGATAACAATTGCAATAATGCTCAAAGGAGCTATGAGGAGTATGGCTAGTTGTGCGTCCATCGCATACCTTCTTTCCTGCTTATCATGGATGGTTGTATTCTACTCTTCACGCTCGACATACCGTTATGCATGCATGCGTTGTCTGCGTGATATGAGCGCGTATTTTGCGGCTGCAAGCCTCCTGCGGGCTATCTTTATCTATCGTAGCTGCTCATTCATATATTGGGCTTTTTTATACATACCACTACAGACGTCCCGCACATGTAACTTCATAATACGAACATATATTCTGTTAAGAATGATACCTATTTTGTATACAAAAGACAAGAAGAATAACGGTACGTACGAACACTGTTCGTATCGCTGTTGCATTCACGGACTGAAAACTACCGTTGAGCGAAAAGAGAACGAGATTCAAATTTATTCATTTAGTATGGAGATGTAGGGGAGGGATATACGTCCCATATTCTTCTCGTACGTGATTATCGTTGGGCATTTTACATGTTGTGCTCCTTTCTTACAGCTGTACAACGTGTTAAACAACGCGCAGCTGCTGCGCACGCAGAAAGGACAGTACTTATGGGTATTTCACGTCGCAATTTCCTTAAGCTCGGCTCGATTGGCGCTGCTGGTTTGGCATTAGCGGGCTGCAATGCTGCACCAAGCACATCTGGTGACAAAAAAGATGACGCCGCAAAATCAAATAAGGATAAGCCTGTTGTATTCTACAACCGTCAGCCTTCCAACAGCACTACTGGCGAACTCGACATGGCAACCCTTAACTTCAACAAAGACACCTACTATGTAGGTTTCGACGCCAACCAAGGTGCTGAAGTTCAAGGTCAAATGGTTCTTGATTACATCAAGAAAAACGCTGAGAAGCTCGACCACAATCACGACGGCACAATCGGTTATGTTTTGGCAATTGGTGACATTGGTCACAACGACTCAATCGCTCGTACACGTGGCGTTCGTAAGGCTCTTGGCACTGCTGTTACCAAAGACGGCAACATCATTTCCGACCCTGTTGGCGTTAACACCGACGGTAAATCTGAGCTTGTTCAAGATGGTAAACTCGATGTAAATGGCAAGAGCTATGTAATCCGCGAGCTTGCATCTAAGGAAATGAAGAATAACGCAGGTGCAACCTGGGACGCTGCAACCGCTGGCGACGCAATTTCTGCTTGGGTATCTTCGTTTGGTGCTCAAATCGACGTAGTTGTTTCTAACAACGACGGTATGGGTATGTCCATGTTTAACAAATGGTCCAAAGCCGAGAAAATCCCAACCTTCGGTTACGATGCAAACTCCGACGCAGTTGCTGCTATCGCAGAAGGCTACACGGGAACCATTTCTCAGCACCCCGACGTACAAGCATACCTTACCTTGCGCTTGCTTCGTAATGCCCTCGACGGCGTAGACATCAACACGGGTATTTCATCTCCCGACGATGCAGGCAATGTTCTCGAAACCAAAGACTACAAATACGAAGAGTCGCAGCGTTCATACTACGCTCTTAACCTTGCAGTTATCGAAGACAACTACAAAGACTTCCTCGACGCAACAAAGCCTTACGAGAAGGCTGCAGCTCAGCTCGACGCTTCGAAGCACCCCGAAAAGAAGGTATGGCTCAACATCTACAACTCTGCAGATAACTTCCTGAGCTCCACTTATCAACCACTGCTTCAAAAGTATGACAAGCTGCTTAACCTCAAAGTTGAGTACATCGGTGGCGACGGCCAAACCGAGTCGAACATTACCAACCGTTTGGGTAACCCAAGCGAGTACGATGCATTTGCAATCAACATGGTAAAAACCGACAACGGTAACTCCTACACTGCATTGCTCAAATAGTGTATAGCGAACAGTTCTACACAGCGTTTTGTAATCCTGCTTACACGCGAGGGTTGCGAGCGATATAATGCAACAAACAGCCGAGGGGAAGGCGGTTGATTCCCCTCGGTTTTATTACAGCGAGGAGTGATGCAATGGAACAAACAGCTAACGATATAGTCTTGTCTATCGAAGGCATGAGTAAATCGTTTGGTCGAAACCGTGTTCTCGATCACATCAATCTAAAACTGCGACGCGGTACAGTTATGGGGTTGATGGGAGAGAACGGTGCCGGTAAATCGACAATGATGAAATGCCTCTTTGGTGTTTACCAAAAAGACGAAGGGACTATTATCCTCGACGGCAAGCAGGTAAGTTTTTCTGGCCCTAAAGATGCACTTGAAAACGGTGTAGCAATGGTGCACCAAGAGCTCAACCAGTGTCTTGAGCGCAACGTGGTAGACAACCTCTTTTTAGGTCGCTATCCTGTTAACAAATTTGGTGCCATCGACGAAGTTCGCATGAAAAAAGAAGCAAGCGAACTCTTCCGTCGGTTAAGCATGACCGTGAATCTCACGGCACCTATGAAAACGATGTCGGTATCACAGCGTCAGATGGTTGAAATTGCCAAAGCTATTTCATACAACGCAAAAATTATCGTACTCGACGAGCCTACCAGTTCGCTTATGGCTCAAGAGGTAGATAAGCTTTTTGGTATGATTCGTATGCTTAAACGCGAAGGTATATCGCTGGTATACATTTCGCACAAAATGGACGAAATTTTTGACATCTGCGACGATATTAGCGTGTTGCGCGATGGTAATTTGGTTATGACCAAACACGCATCGGAAACATCGATGAACGAGCTTATTAGCGCTATGGTAGGTCGTTCGCTTGAAAATCGCTTCCCCGAGGTAAATAACACCCCAGGTGAGCCCTACATTGAGGTATCGCACCTATCCACGAAATACGCGCCCTATTTGCAGGATATTTCGTTTAGCGTTCGTAAAGGCGAAATTTTTGGTTTGTATGGCCTTGTTGGAGCGGGACGAACTGAGCTTCTCGAAACAATCTTTGGCGTGCGTACGCGTGCTGCCGGTCGTGTGTACCTCAACAAGCAACTTATGAACTTTAGCAGTGCGTCACAGGCAATGGACGCCGGCTTTGCCATGATTACCGAAGAGCGTAAAGCCAATGGGTTGTTCCTTAAGGGCGATCTTACGTTTAACACTACGATTGCTAACCTTGAGAGCTACAAAACTGGCTTTGTGCTGTCCGATAAAAAAATGATTAAAGCAACGCAAAAAGAGCTTAAGGTTATGAACACCAAGGCAATGGGTCCAAGCGACCTTATTTCGAGCCTTTCCGGTGGTAACCAGCAAAAGGTTATTTTTGGTAAATGGCTTGAGCGCTACCCTAAAGTATTTCTTATGGATGAGCCTACACGTGGTATCGATGTAGGTGCAAAATACGAAATCTACGAGCTTATCATTGAGATGGCAAAAAAAGGTACAACGGTTATTGTTGTATCAAGCGAAATGCCCGAAATTTTGGGTATTACCAACCGTATTGGTGTTATGTCTGCAGGTAGACTATCTGGTATTGTTAATACCAACGAAACTAACCAAGAAGAACTGCTGCGTTTGAGCGCAAAGTATTTGTAAAAGGAGGTTGAGATGGCTAACACAAATGAGGGCATACTTTCCCTTTTGGAAGAACAGCGCTTGCGCAAGCCTATCGAGAACTATGTAGGTGCCATTCAAAAGAAAATAGATGCACTCCGTGCCGACGGAACAAACAAGGTTATTGAACTTCAAAGTTCAATTGAGGCGGCAAAGCGCGATAAGTCTATTTCTCATGACGAAAAAGTTCAAGAAATTGCCGGCTACCAAAGTGGCATTAAAAAAGCAAAAGAAGTTGAAGCGGCAAACAAAGCCGAGGTAGAAAGCCTCATTAAAGATGCTGAAGCCTATATTAACGAGCATTTTGATGCCGACTATTACAATGCAGTTAAAGCATCGGTAGCAGCCGAAAAGGTAAAAGCGCGCCAAGACTACAACATGAACTTGGCTAAACTTGCCCAAGAGCACGCAGAAACGATGAAGTCGCTTTCTGATGCGCACGAGCTTAAAGACGAAAAGTACGTGTATAAAAACAAGCAATTCGATGCCAAGCTCACGTATCAAAAGGCACTGCAAGACAGCAAAAACCGCCTGCACGATGCGTTTACCTGGCGTTATCACATGATCGACTTGCTTCGCATGTCGCACTTTACGCTGCAGGAAACGCAGGCTCAGCGTTGGGAAAACTACAAGTATTCGTTTAATACGCGTTCATTTTTGCTTAAAAATGGTTTGTACATCGTAATTATGTTGGTGTTCATTTTGCTGTGCGCAATTACGCCTGCCATTAAGGGCACGCAACTTCTTACGTACACCAACGTTATTAACATTTTCCAGCAGGCCGCGCCGCGTATGTTCCTGGCGCTTGGTGTAGCAGGTCTTATCTTGCTTACCGGTACCGACCTTTCAATTGGACGTATGGTTGGTATGGGTATGACGGCCTCAACAATTATTATGCACCAGGGTATTAACACCGGTCAGGTATTTGGCATTACCTTCGACCTTACCGGTATTCCTATTGTTGCGCGTATTTTGATGGCGCTTGTGGTGTGTATTGTGCTGTGCACGATATTTACGTCGATTGCCGGATTCTTTACCGCTAAGTTTACGATGCACCCATTCATTTCAACCATGGCAAACATGCTGATTATCTTTGGTATCATCACGTATGCCACCAAGGGTGTTTCGTTTGGTGCTATCGAACCTACTATTCCTAATATGGTTATTCCAAAAATTGGCGATTTCCCAACGATTATCGTGTGGGCAGTAGCTGCCATTGCTGTTGTTTGGTTCATTTGGAACAAAACAACCTTTGGTAAAGATTTGTACGCCGTTGGTGGTAACCCCGAAGCTGCAGCCGTATCGGGTATTAACGTGTTCCGTGTTATGATGGGCGCCTTTATTATGGCTGGTATCCTCTACGGTTTTGGTTCGTGGCTTGAGTGCATGCGTATGGTTGGTTCTGGTTCTGCTGCATATGGTCAGGGCTGGGATATGGACGCAATCGCTGCTTGTGTTGTTGGTGGCGTTTCGTTTACCGGTGGTATTGGTAAAATCTCGGGTGTAACCGTTGGTGTTCTTATCTTTACCGCACTTACGTACTCGCTTACCATTTTGGGTATTGATACCAACTTGCAGTTTGTATTCTCGGGTATCATCATCCTGGCAGCTGTAACGCTCGACTGCTTGAAGTACGTACAAAAGAAGTAACTGGCGTGCTACTAAGTGCGCTTGTGTAGCGAGCTTGATGAGCGAGCTTACATAACGTGCAAGAATGCGAAACATTGGCTCTTTGCCTTTGGAAGTGTGCTAACGCAAAACTCCCAGGGCAAAGAGCTTTTTGTTCCAGAATTTTGCTGTGGTTTCGTGTTTGTACAACCGCATCGTTGCTGCGTTGCGGCTATGCTTGTGCATGCGTGTTCCCGTAAGCAAGACACCGCGTTTTTGTGAAGTTAACCAAAAAAATTTTTCGGGCGTTTTTTTGGCTGAGATTGTACAAAAACCCTACTTTGACACGAGAGGACGCTGTAACCAGTAAACAACCTACAAAACACTCTGTTGATGTAAAGCAGGCGCACGCAGTTTTGATTGTGGAGTGCGCTAAAGCGAAACTCCAAATCAAAACAGCTCCCAGGCGCCTGCTTTAGTGCAGCTTGGGTTTACTGTTCAAAGCAAGGAAGTCTGAAGAGCAATTACTGTTGCCGCGGTGCAAAGCACTGCGGCAACGTTTTTGGGAGCTGTTCTGTGCTAGTACGTCGGGGCTATTTATCAGCACATATAACGCATATATCAAAATAATTACTATGGTGGCACTTGAAAAATGCTGCGGGGGGGGGGTTATACTGTCGATGACTGCTCTGTAAGTTTCCGCTCGGGAAACTTTTTGTGCAGGATGACAAATAACCACATATGACCCGTTGGAGTTGCCATGAAACCACAGTTTACACGTACTCATCATCGGCGCTTACCCTGGAGCATAGCTGCTCTTTCCGTTGTTTGCGCGCTCAGCGCCGCACAGCCGTTGTTCCTTTGCAATACGGCATATGCAGAGTCAAACTCATCCAGTTTGCAACCTTCATCTACGGATGAATCTGTCCAATGGACATTAGAAGACTTTAATATTACGGAAGATCCTGAGTTGGGTAAGTGTATCGGCGGTCGTATGAATATACAGCATCCCGCTGAGAATGGTCATGCTGCCTATACGGAAAATGTTGCCATGGAAGGCTTTAGCGAAAAAGGGTTTGCCAAACTTAAGAAAACAAGACATGTTGTTATTCCAGAGGGTATTCAAGCCATCAGGGCCACTGCCTTTATTGGACGGTCAAGTGGTGCGCCAGATAATTTCATCGATACACTTGTACTGCCTCAATCCTTAAAGGTTATAGAATTTGGAGCGTTTGGCTACAATACAATTAAAGGCACCCTTGTTATTCCAAAAAATGTGGTTTCGCTACATAGCACTGCGTTTATTGGTAATCAAATTGAAAAAGTAGTGTTTGAAGGCATAATCGATGAAAAAGGAAAGGTTAACAAATCCGATAATCGGCCGTATTATGTCGCAGGCATAGGATCACGTGTTTTTCAGAAAAATAAAATTAAAGAGATAGTTGTTCCAGGTAATCTTGCCGATTTTAATTTTCGTTTTGATAAGCCTGATGACAATAATCCAAATCCAGATCCCGGTCCATTTGATAACCAACAACTTGGTACTACAACCATTGAAGTTGGTGAAGCATATACCCCTCCATTAGCCATACATCAAGCGGTTAATAAACAAGAACAAATAGGTTATTATGGTGGTTTTAATGAAGACGGAACGCCTAGACTGATTTCGGGCTCGACGTATTTTGAATTGAAGAATGGTGCGTACGTTGCTAAAAAAGCTGGTACTATTGAGGGACAAATGATTGTCTACGATGTAAGGGGTGGCGAGAACAGTCCAATTGGAGGCATATATTTCACATACGAGATTCTGCCGAAAGGCTCGCTGTGCACTGTTACATTTAAAAACGATAATGCAGTGTTAAGTAGTGTACGCGTAAGAAAAGGGCAGCCCATTTCAACTGGGGCCGTTAATGGTGGTGTGATGCCTGCTAATCCTACAAAAGAAGGTCGCACGTTCATAGGTTGGAATACAAAGCCCGATGGAACGGGTGAGGCGTTTAGCGATGCAACACCTGTAACCAGCACCATAACCGTGTATGCGCAGTTCGACAAACCGGTAGACGCTAAAAAGAAAGAAACCGATCCACGGTTTGGAACGCTGTACCGCCTGTATAATCCTTACACTCATGAGCATTTCTTTACTGCAGAAACGGTAGAGAATGATAACCTGGTGCGTCTTGGCTGGAAGAGTGAAGGCGGTGTAGGCTACATCTATAAACATGCAGAAAAAGGTGGTGTGTACCGTCTGTATAACCCAACCACAGGTGAGCACCATTACACCATGAATGAAGACGAAGTTGCTACATGCGTTAAAGCAGGATGGAAAAACGAGGGTGTAAAGTGGTTTAGTGCTCAAGATAAAGAGGTAACGCTGAACAAACTCTACAGCATGTACAACCCGTATGAAAAGAAGTTCTACCATCACTACACAGCCGATGCTCAAGAGATAGAACAAATGGTGAAAGCTGGGTGGCGCAAAGAGGAAGTCAAGTGGTGCACGTTGCCGCTTACGTACAACGCTAAGTAATTAGCATTCCTTTTAAGCACAAACGGGCAGACGCTATGTTGTGCGCGAAGTGACAACCATAGCGAATAGAGAGTGGCAAAATATACCATAAACCGCCGCTTTTATACCGTTTGCCAAACAACATATTTTGCGCGAGCATTCTATGTTATAACGTATATTGATGGCATTTTTCAGAAACACGCAGGTAGAATCCTCATTTGTATACTAAATGCTTTGCGTGAGGCTATATACCTGCTTGTTGTTTCTGCAGCGAAAAGAGGCACTATATGCAAAACGTTACTACCCCCCCCCTCACTAGTACAGTAAAAATGCACCTTGCGCGTGCATCTGTTGTTGCAGGATTATCTGCAGTGTTAGCATTTGGATGTTGTACACCACTTGCGTTTGCATGCACTCAGGTATTTATGGGTGGCGGCACTACTTCTGACGGATACACGTACGTAGGTAGAAACGAGGATTATGCCCCGCGTAAACCAAAGGTATTTGGCATACAAGAGCGGCAAAAAAATGTTACCTACACATCGGAAGACGCTCCTATGTTTAAGCTTGAAACAACTGGGGAAACTGCCCGTTATACGTATATTCGCGATCATAAAGATGACGGATGGGACGGCAACCAGTATGCATATTCAGAAGCAGGCGTAAATGAATATGGTGTATCTGCATCCGCTACGCTTACTGCCGATTACAACGATGCAATAAAAAAAGTCGATCCTGTTGGCCAGGAAGCTGAAAAGAAAAAAAGATTTGGTATTGGCGAGTTCAATCTCGTTGATGTTATTTTAGGCCACTCAAAAACCGCGCGTGATGGTGTTAAATTGCTTGGTGATGTTATCGATAAACACGGCGCGTTTGATCCTAACCTCGTTTTGATTTCCGACAATAAGGAATCGTGGATTTTCCAAATGTTATCGGGGCATCAGTGGGTAGCGTTTCGTGCGTCTCATTTGTTTGGAAATCAAGTATCGGTTGCTCCAAACACGGGACGGCTTGAGTATGATGTCGATCTAAACGACACAGAAAACGTCCTTCATTCAAAAGACATTGTTACAAAAGCAACGGCAGCTAATTCGGCTAAGTATTTTAAAAACGGACACTTTAATATTGCTGCATCGTATGGTGCAGAAACTCCAACACATACAACGTCACGCTATATTCAGGGACGTGCCTATTTTAATAATCCCTTGCCTGCTAACAGATACACGTATAATCCCAAGAAGCGTAAAAGTCCAATTACGGATCCTGAGCTGATGTTTAACGCTAACCGTAGTATCACAACGTTTGATGCACTGCGGTCGCTTGCTACGCGCGGCGAGGAAACCAAGAACTTTAACACTAACACAAAGAAGGATATTTATCCCATTGCTAACCACAACGATGCCGAAAATCATATGTTCCAGCTGCGCTTTGGCATGCCTGCACAAATTGCAACCATTCAGTGGACCATGCTCTCGCGCCCAGAGTTTAACGTATCTATTCCGGCATATTCGGCTCTTCTTACCAAACTCGATGACAAGCTTTATCCAACAATGGATAACTTTTATCTGGATTATGGAGACGATAAGATGGAGGACGACAACAAGTTTGCACTCCTTGATAAGAAGACAGATGCGCTCGATTATACGATGATGGATATCTATACGTTGGTAGATAATAACCGCGCCAAATTTGCTGCGCCGGTGCATGCATATTTTGATGCATTGCAAAAAGAAGTAATTTCTGAACAAACAAAAGTAGATAGCATTATGCGTCGTATGGTGCGCAGGCGTGAATCAACGGATGCGCTGCAGGACTTTGCGAACAAAGCGCATAAAACCATTAGTAATGAAGTTGCAACTAAAGCGCGCGCGGTGCTTACTGCGTTGCGTGCATCAACGACCGATACTGCCAAGCCATTTGTAATTGACGATTTTGATGCAAGTGCTAAAGCGCTAAAAGCGCACCTTACCTATGCACAAGCGATGGGGTATACAGCGCCTGCGTCGAGCAGTTGGGATGCAGACGATATAGCCGAAGCTGAAGCTGCACATGCAACAGTAGCAATGTACCGTTTGTATAACAAGTGGACAGGAGAGCACCTCTTTACAACCGATAAAGCAGAATACGACAACCTTGTTGCTGCGGGTTGGACAGGTGAAGGCGAGATTGATAGTGTTGCCACGAAGCAAGGCAAGGGCGTATATCGCCTTTACAACCCCTACACCCACGAGCACCACTACACAACTGACGAAAACGAGCTTGCAAAATGTGTTCAGGCTGGCTGGAAAAACGAAGGCGTAAAGTTCCACAGTGTTCAAAATGGCACCGTGCCTGTGTACAGCATGTACAACCCGTATGCAAAGAAGTACTACCACCACTACACGTCTGATCCAGATGAGATTGCTAAGATGGTGAAAGACGGGTGGCGCAAAGAGGAAATCAAGTGGTACGCCGCTAAGTAGGTACCATTACCTGTAAACACAAACGGGCAGACGCTATGTTGTGGGCGAAGTGCGCTAAAGCGAAACTTCGCCACAACACAGCTCCCAGCTGCCCGTTTGTGTATTTCCCTTACCTTCCATATCGCCAATACAAGAAGTCAGAAGAGCAATGAGTGTGCTACCTTGCTAAACCCGCAAGGCAGTGCGTTTTTGTGGAAATATATGTACGCGTTACATGGTGCAAAGCAGCATATGCAACAATAGCATGATGACCTGCAAAAATATTGCAGGATTCCTATTGCTAGCAGGCAAAAGTGTAGTTATACTGAACGTATCAGCCAATATTACCTATCTATGTGGAAGTGTTGACACGCTATGAATATTCGCACACAATCCCTCACAGACAGACAGACAGACAGACAGACAGACAGACAGACAGACAGACAGACAGACAGACAGACAGACAGACAGA
>CAMPVF010000007.1 GCA_946997485.1 uncultured Atopobium sp. | reverse complement strand
TCTTCATATTAATCTCCTTATAATGTAAAATCACAAAGTGATATATTTCTAACACGTGTTATAAATATATAAATTTAAAAACAGCTTGTCAATATCGAGCTTGCAAATTTCTTTTGGACACAAAGAATAGAGAATCTCAGCTTAGATCAAGCTCTAACGTTGGTGTAAATTCATTTTGTAAATCCAACTTCAAAATATGTCTGTTATGGAATTATTTCTAAATAGGTTTGAATCATATAAGCCTATCCTTCACAACGTACTTAGATTAAGTTCCGAAACGGAAATAATTCTAAATAGAAAGATGCATAGATTTACGGAAATAATGACTCATTTAAAAAAATACTTATCGTAAAAGATAGAATCAAGCCATTTTTAGATGAAAATGGGATACTCACTCTTAATTTATTCGACTTCTTATTGGATAAGCATAGAAGTGCAAGGCTTACCCGACATTTATGAAAGAATATCTTAAATCGGAGCATAGAGGTGTAGAGCATATAGTTATAGATGAAAGAGATTAAGTAAGCCTACCATTATGGCAAGAGATCGTTACATAAACATTATTTCATTAAAATTGACAAATAATCGCCAATGGCACATTATAGCAATTAACAGTACCCGACACGCCTCTTAATAATGCGGACCAAGTCGGGTCTTTTGATTATAAGGAGTAATAGCGTGAAGAAATCTCATCAAGCTCCCATAGATGTAAACGAACAAATAGAAAATTTAATATCATGAGAATAGAAAAGAAGTCCAAATACTCGCGGTTATTTACGTGAGAAGAGATCAGGCTACGCAACTGGAACAATTGTAATGTAACACGCTATCAGGACTAATATTGAGCCTGTGACTGTATCGTCTGAACCGCCTTGTTGGCTGGAGATTGTGTTATTTGTCCAGTGTGCTGATGCAGGGTATGTATAGGATCTTGTTTTTTATTTTTTAGAGCAATTTTGCGTGCGGTTTTCTTTATGTCGAGCGTGTCGTGTAGACTAGTTCTACTACGCGGTTTTACACAAAGGAGAACGTCTGTGAGTTTGCAGCCAACATTTTCGCTATTTGAACCAACTACGCCTGCTCAGGGCACGCAGCCTGCTTTGCATGAGCAATCGCATGAGCAATCGGAATCGCAGCGCCAGCACTCGGCTTCCGCAGCGCAGGCACCTGCAACTGCACAGTCGCAGCAACAATCACAGCCGCAGCCGCAAGCACCTGCAACCCCACCGGTGCCTATCAACCTTTCAACCTTAAACCCGCAACAGCGCGAAGCAGTTACCTGCACAAAAGGGCCTTTGTTGGTGCTTGCCGGCGCGGGCTCGGGCAAAACGCGCGTGCTTACTCACCGCATTGCATACATCATTCAGCACGAGCAGGTACAGCCCTGGCGCATACTAGCCATTACGTTTACGAACAAAGCGGCAAAAGAAATGCGTGAGCGTTTGGAAATGCTACTGAGCGAAACGATGCGCGGCATGTGGGTGTGCACGTTTCACGCCATGTGTTCACGTATTTTGCGTGAGCATGCCGACGTGCTTGGGTATACGAGCAACTTTGTGGTGTACGACGATTCGGATTCGAAACGCCTTGTAAAAACCATCATGGACGATTTGGACCTCGATACCAAAAAGCTTTCGATAAACGCTCTGCGTGCGCGCATTTCAGCGGCAAAAAATGCTGCAAAAACCTGCGACGATCTTGAGCGCGAGGCGCAAGGCTCGTATGTGGTGGAAGCGGCGGCAAAGGTATATCGCGAGCTTAATAACCGTCTTTTGCGTGCTAATGCTATGGATTTTGACGATTTATTGCTCAACACCTTAACGCTGTTCGTTCAGCATCCCGATGTACTTGCAAGCTATCAGCAGCGCTTTTTGTATGTGAGCGTAGACGAGTATCAAGACACCAACGGCGTGCAATATGCGCTTACCAATTTGCTTGCCAAAACGCATCATAACCTTATGGTGGTGGGCGACGACGACCAGTCGATTTACTCGTGGCGTGGCGCCGACATTACGAATATTTTGTCGTTTAGGCACGACTACCCCGAAGCGAAGGTTGTAAAGCTTGAGCAAAACTATCGTTCAACAGCGCATATTTTGCATGCGGCAAATGCTGTTGTGAAACACAACGAGCATCGCGAAGAAAAAGAATTGTTTACAAAAGCGGGTTCGGGCGAGCGCGTTGAAGTGTTTCAGGCGTCCGATGAGCGCGATGAGGGTCGGTGGATTGGCGGCGAAATAGAAAAGCTGCACGATAATGGCGTGTCGTACCAGGATATTGCCGTGTTTTATCGCACTAATGCGCAGTCGCGTATCCTTGAGGATATGTTTTTGCGAGCTGGCGTGCCGTACAGCATTGTTGGTGGTACGCGCTTTTTTGACCGTGCCGAAATTAGAAATGTAATGGCGTATTTGCGTGTGGTGGTAAATCCTGCCGACGACGTAAGTTTGCTGCGCATTATTAACACGCCGCGCCGCGGCATTGGCACAACCACGCTCCAGCGCTTGCAAGCGTACGCGCAAAGTCTGCAATGTAGTTTGTTTGCTGCCATTAAAGACGCCTGCTTGCGCGGGGGTGTTGTTGCCGCGCGCGCAACGTCGCAGCTACAGCAGTTTGTTGATTGCATTGAGCAGGCACAACGCATGTCGGGCGATTTTAGCGAGGTTATTCGGGCTATTATCGAATCGACACACATGATTGAAGCGCTTGAAGCCGAAAACACGATGGAAGCGCAAAGCCGCATAGAAAACATTCAAGAGTTTTATAGCGTTGCCGCAGAATTTGACCTTACACACGAGGACGCGCAGGAAACGCTTGAAAGCTTGCAGCAGCTGCGCGACGCTGGTGTTATTGCAGAAAGCGAGCTTGAGAGCGTGGACGCGGCGGGTGCTGAATCTGGCGCGGACGCTGCGCTTGATACGGCGGATGCTGCGGGCGGCGCGCAAGCGCCTGCCACGGACACGGCGACAGTACCTGCCAGCCAAAACGACACGCAGGTACAGCTTGCAGCATTTATGGAATGGCTTGCGTTGCGCTCGGATCTCGATACGCTTTCGGGAGAAACGAGCTCCATTACGATGATGACGGTTCATGCGGCAAAGGGCTTGGAGTTTGATGTTGTGTTTGTTGCTGGCATGGAAGACGGCATTTTCCCTCATAAAAGCTTTGATACCGAAGATTCGAACATCGAAGAAGAGCGCAGGCTTGCCTACGTTGCCATTACCCGCGCGCGTAAGCGGTTGTTTTTGAGTTATGCCACTACGCGGCACATGTTTGGCGGCGTGCAAACAAATCCGAAAAGTCGTTTTTTGCGCGAAATACCTGATGAAGACATGCATACAACGGGCGTTGGCTCGGAGGGATTTGCGGGCGTGGGCTGGGAAAAGCGTGGCGATCGCCACGGAACCTTTGGCAGCGGGCGCGGAAGCGACGTGTATGGCGGCAACGTGTTTGGTTCATACACGCGCTCAACGGGTGTGCGCACGCAGGTGCCTGCTGCACCTCAAGCTCGTGGTATTACGCGTGATGCAACCCAAGCGCATGCAAGCTATAAGCCGGGCGATAGAGTGTCGCACAAGGTATTTGGCGTGGGCGTGGTGCAAAGCGACACGGGCGATATGGTTACTGTGCGTTTTAGCAAAACGGGTAAAACGAAAAAGCTTATGAAAGGCTTTGCACCGTTAGTAAAACTTACAGATTAGATGGTTTAGCATGCAGGTGTTGCGACTGGGCTTTGTTCGCAGTCGGCGTCCGCAGCATATAAACACTGTCACGTTACGAAGGACACGTTACGAAGGTTGGCTTACGAAGAAAGGCGATACATGAACGCTCCCATTGGCATTATTGGTGCTATGCAGGTAGAAGTTGAACTTCTGCAACAGCACATGACCAACATCACTACAAAAACGATAAGTTCAATGACGTTTTACTGCGGCGAGCTTGCAGGCGCGCGCGTGGTTGTTGCCCAAAGTGGCGTTGGCAAAGTGAACGCGGCTATGTGTGCGCAGGTTATGGCTACAATTTTTTCGGTTGGCGCGTGCATTAACACGGGCATTGCGGGCTCACTTGCTCACGATTTGCATGTGGGCGATATGGTTATTAGCACAGATGCGGTGTATCACGATGTTGATGTTACCAATTTGTCGTATAAACCAGGGCAGCTGCCCGACCTCGATACGCTGGCGTTTTCGGCAGATACTGCGTTGCGTGAGTGTGCTTATGAGGTGTGTTCGCGCTATGCAGCTGAGCATGGCAAGCGCTGCATTATGGGGCGCATAGCATCGGGCGATCAGTTTGTGTGCACGCAGGCACGTAAAGAGGCTATTGTGCAGGAGTTTGGTGCTGTGTGTTGCGAAATGGAAGGCGCTGCTATTGGGCACGTGTGCTACCGCAATCAGGTGCCGTTTGTTGGTATTCGTACTATGTCGGATAGTGCTGATGAAGTGTCGAAGCTCGATTATCCAAGCTTTGAGCGCACCTGCGCTTACGCAAACGCTGCATGCATTGAAGACATACTGCGCGTGCTGAACGGCGACAGTGTGGAATAATTTGCGCGTGCGGAGCACCAGCATGCTGCGCGCTTACATAGCACCGGCATACAACAAACTAAGTTTCGCGCTTACGAACTTACGCTTCGTGTTCCTTATCAAACGCTTTTTGAATGGCAACACCAACGAGCTCAGGTCCGGTGTGAACAAGCAGCTCAGCGGTAATGTCTACGTGGAACAAGTCTACCAAATGGGCAATGTTGGCATCAAAGCGGGTTTTAAACTGCTCAAAAATGTCGTCGTTAACAATAGATGTGCACACAGCTACGCGGCATGGACCATACTCAGCAGCATATTTTTCGATAAGATCGCCCAGGGTATCAAGCGCACGCTGCCAGCCACGTGCCTTTTTGGTCATAGTGTAGGCGCCTTCAGCATCGCAGGTAAGGATGGGTTTAATGTTGAGCACCTGGCTTACGCGATAGAGCGCCTTGTTGATGCGGCCGCCCTTGTACACGTAGTCGAGCGTTTTTGCGCAGAAAAACACGTGCGTGTGCGTAACGTATTGTTGCAGGTTGCTTTCAAGCTCGTTAAACGGCGTGCCGGCTTCGATGAGCTCAACCGCGCGAGCAACCACAAGACCTGCCGCCATGCCAATAGAGCGCGTGTCAAACACAATGGTTTCAAAATCGGTCATTTGGTTGCACACAAGCTGCATGGTTTCGTATGTGGCGGATAGTTTTGACGCAATGGTAATAAGAATGGCCTTTGTATAGCCTTCTTTGCGCACTTCATCGAGGGTTTGTTGAATGCGGTGAGGAGAGGGAAGCGACGTAGTAGGAATTTCTTGCTCAAAGCGCTTAATAATATCTGCTGGTTGAATATCTACGCCACTTTCAAAGGTGGAGCCATCGGAATAGCAAATGCGCAACGGCACAATATGTACATTGTGCGCTTTGGCGTATGCGCTTGTAACGTCGGTACCCGAATCGGTAATAACTGCAATACGTTCGTTATTCATATATCCTCCACTAAAAGTGATAGCCTGTTGCTATTCTCTCATGACTTGACGCGTGCCATGGGCGGCTTGCGCACAATTCACAAATTATCTTGCACACACGTACGTATCCACAACTCACGCGTACGTGCATGCTACCAGGCACCTTATTTGGCGGTAAGCTTTTGCGCTACACGTTTGCGGTATGCTTTTGCGCGTGTTGATTGCGCTATGCGGATAAACAAAATACCGAGAATACTCGCGGTAAATGAGCCCACAAGCACGGCAAACTTGGCAGCAAGTATTTCTTTTTCGCTCGAAAATGCCAAGCCCGAAATAAGAATCGACATCGTAAAACCAAGCGCGCCCATAATACCCACGCCAATAATTTGAACCCAGTCTACATGGTTGGGAAGCTTTGCAAAACCAATTTTTACGAGGATAAAGGTAACAAGAATAATGCCCAGCGGCTTGCCGATAACGGCTCCCAAAAATACACCCTGGCTTACGCTGTCGTGTGCAAACTCAAGCACGTTAACGTCTACCAGGCGAAGCTGCGCATTGCTAAACGCAAACAATGGCAAGATAACAAAGTTAACGGCAACTGAAATGTAGTGCTCCATGCGCTGCAGGGGCGGGGTAATGCGGTGCACCACGTGCTCAATGCGCTTTGCGGTTGCGGTGGCCTCGTGCTGGCCCAAAATGTGCTCGTCACTTACGAGCGTGCCTTCGAGCTTATCAACCTGACCAGAAAGCCACATGTGCAAATGCGAAAAGTGAATGTCGCTTTTTGCCGGCAAGAAAAACGCCAGGATAACGCCAGATAACGTGGGATGAATGCCCGAGTTAAACATGCAAAACCACAGCGCCATACCAAGAATGAGGTAGGGCTTAGACGAATAAATGCGCCCGCGCGCGCATGCCGCAAGCAGCACAATAACAATAAGCGTGGCGGCACACCAACTAATGTTGAGCGCCTGTCCATAAAAAAGCGCCAGTACCACAATGGCAAGAAGGTCGTCGGCAATGGCAAGCGTTGAGAAAAACACCTTCGTTTCGGCGGCAATGCGCTTGCCCAAAAGCGACATAATACCCAGCGCAAACGCGATGTCGGTGGCGATTGGAATTGCCCAGCCGTGTGCGGTTGGCGCGGGGTTAAGCAGCGTGTAGATGAGAGCCGGCGCGCACACGCCACCTACTGCGGCAAGCATGGGGAGCATTGCCTGACGCGGACGGCGCAGCTCGCCTACAACCATTTCGTATTTGAGCTCAATGCCTACCAGCAAAAAGAAAATCGACATAAGAAAGTCGTTGATAAAGGTTTCAAGCGGCATAAAAAGCCCAATAGTGCCAAACGAAATGCCAATGTGCATTGCGAACACCTTGTGCACAGGCTCAAAAAGCGCGGAGTTTGCCACAATAAGGGCTAAAAGCGCCGAACACACCATTACACCTGCGGCGATGGTACCGTTTGAGGTAATGTGTTCAAGGGTTGATTTTGCAATAAGACGCTCAACAATGGAGGATTTTTGGATTGACGTCTGTTTGGTCATGAGGTCATGGCCTTTCTCTTATGAGTATTGGTGATATGAGGCACGCTGCACGCAGAGTAGCGCATGCTGCACGCAGGGTAGCGTACGGGTGGTTACGGAGCGCCGCGCACAGGTCGCGGCTGCACCCGTCGTGTACGTGCAGTATCAGTGTACCCACGCCGCGTTCGCGACGGCTGTAGTTTGCATGCTAAACCATGGTTTGTCTACAATTGCGCTGCACGCGCTGGCTGTCATCCCAGGCGCGCCCATCGTCGCACCTGTAGCTGCAGCGCGCTTACTCTACGCAGCCGTACACATATCCCCAGCCGTGAGCGGTGATTATCGAATTTAAGTGGTCGCACAACACGCTGCGTTTATAGCTTCCACCAGGCAAAAGAGCAATTACTTCGCGCAAATCGTCTGACACATCGTCAATATCGGCACGGCTTAACACGTCGAGTTTTGTAACGCTGCCCGACGGCTTGTGTGCAAACAGCTCGTCTACCACATGCTGCAGCTCGCCATAGTCTTGTGCCGCAATGCTACCTGCCGGCGCCGCCGTATCGTGCGCCGCGTCGCTTGTTGGGCGAAGGTCTTGCAGGGCTTTGCGCTGCAGATTAGTATTCATGAGCAAACCTTTCTTACACACGGTGTAGCATACTAAGTAGATGTGTATTTCATCTTAATGGGCTTTTACGTGCATGGAAGTGTATATACTAAACTCACATCTTTTACGAAAGGTAGCAACTATGAATCGTCCTTATGCTCAGTGTTCATCTGAGGAGTTATGTCAGCTCTACAACGAGTGTTCGCGTCAATTCCAGGCGTTTTGTGATAAGCACCTTGCGCTTGATATGTCGCGCGGAAAACCATCGCCGCAGCAAACCGAGCTGTCGCGCGGGCTTCTTGCAACCTTGTGTGAGCCGGGCGAATTGTCGGATGCCGGCGTTGCCGCAGATAACTATGGCTGCCCCGACGGCCTGCCGCATTGTCGTGCACTTGCCGCGCAAATTTTGGGCTGCGACGTGGCTAACACCATCGTGTGTGGCTCTTCGAGTTTGCAGCTTATGTACAACTGTGTTGCCGAAAGTTTTATACACGGTCTTTCATCGCAAAAGCCCCTCTGCCAGCAGGAATCGTGCCGCTGGCTGTGTCCTGCGCCTGGCTACGATCGTCACTTTGCCATAACAGAGAGCTTTGGCTTTATTAACGAAGCTATTCCCATGCGCAACGGTGGCCTTGATATTGAGCTTATTTGTAAGCGTGTTGAAAGCGACCCAACCGTAAAGGGCATTTGGCTTAATCCCAAGTACCAAAACCCACTGGGCTTTACGTTACGCGACGACGACGTTCTTGCGCTTGCGCGTTTGCGTCCTGCGGCGCCCGATTTTCGCATCTACTGGGACAACGCGTATGCGCTTCACACCTTTGGCGATACCGACACGCCGCTTCTCAACATTTTTGATGCAATTTCGCAGGTTAATGGTGTTGTGCACGTGTTTGCCTTTGGCTCGTTTGCAAAAATTACGTTCCCGAGCTCGGCCATTGCCTACATGGCTGCTCACACGGCCGATATGCAGCAGCTGCGCGGTGCTTTTAACGTGCAGCGTGTAAGTCCCGAAAAGCTTTCGCAGCTGGCGCACGTGCGCTACTTTACATCACTTGACGATGTGTATGCTCACATGAAAAAGCATGCAGCGCTGCTTAAGCCCCGTTTTGATATGGTTGAACATACGCTCTCTTCGCAGCTTGGAGGTTTGGGCATTGCCGAGTGGACGCATCCTACTGGTGGATATTTTGTGGGACTTACCGTAATGGAAGGCTGTGCGCGCAAAGTAGTAGAAACCATGCAGCAAGCAGGCGTTACGCTTACGGCTGCGGGTGCATGCTGGCCATATGGCAACGATCCGTTTGATGCAACTATTCGCCTTGCACCTACATATCCGCCGCTAGACGACCTTGCCTGTGCGCTCGACATTTTGTGCTGCGTGGTAAAACTGGTAAGTTTACAAACGCTTATGGAGCGTGCGAGCAACCCGGCGTAATGGCTGCGCACATAACGAAGCCAACACACGCATGCTACTCTCAATCAAATTCGCGCACGTGTATTATATACTGTAGTCTTGCGATACATAGGTGCCTGCCACCTGTTCGCAACGCAACGCAGGTGCCCTACGTACATATGCGCGGTACCAACAGTAGATGATGAAAGGTAGAACTATGGCGCTTAGAGCCTCAAAGAAACGTTCAGCTCGTACAAAACGTGCTGGTCATTCACCTAAAAAGGCAGAAAACCAAAAACCAAAAACTGCCGAAGAGCTCAAAAAAGAGCGTAACAAAAAGCTGTTTGAAGCTGCTGTTGTTGCGTTTGGTGTGCTTATGGCATTGGGTATGATGTTGCCCGCCTTGGCGCCTATTTTTTCTCATCAACAGCAAGAAAATGCCCGTAATGAGGCAAAAGAGCAGGCTAAAAAGCAGCAGGAACAAGATGAGAAAGATGCCGAATCTGCAAACGACCAATCAGATGATAAAAACGACCCTGATAGCGTATATAAAAAATCGGTAGACAAGCTTACGAAAACGCTTAAGGATGACCCGAACAATTTGCCGGCGCTGCTTAACCTGGCAGCTGTGTATGCTGGGGCAGGTGAGCGCAAGCTTTCGGATGCAGGTACTGATGCCGAAAAAATGAAAGAAGCGCTTGGCATTTTGCAAAAGTCGCTCGATACCTATGATGCATACCTCAAGATTAACGACTCGCCAGCAGCCCGCGTGAATCGCTGCATGGTGCTGTATGCTATGAGGGATGTTGACAAGGCACAGCAAGGTTTGCAAGACGTGTTAAACCAGCATGAGTCGTACCCGCCCGCGCTGCTTAATTTGGGTATTATTGCCATGCAAAAACAAGATTATGACGGAGCAGAAAACTACTTTAACCAGGCAAAACAGGCTGATGAAAACGGTGAGTATGGTGTTGCGCGCGCGGCGGATGCGTATTTGCTGCGCCTAAACGATGCCAAGAACAAAAAAGATGGTAAGGCAAGCGGCGATGGTGCGGGCTCGCAGGATGCATCGGGCGGAACGCAGGAAAACCCAACCAACCCGCTACAAAATTCGACGCATAAGTAATCGCGCACGTGAGTGCACGTGTGTCCACGCAATGCGCGCGAGCACACGCAACGCGTATACCAGCGCGTATGTCAGCACGTATGTCAGCACGTATACAGGAATGGAGCGTATATGTCACTTGCAATTAAGTCGCATACCGAAGGTGCCCAAGCGCACGTTATTGTTGAGGGTGAAGTTGATGTAAGCTGCGCCGCGCAGCTTCGCGAGCAGCTCACTGCTGCGCTTTCTTCTGAGGCGCAAGAAGTTGTTGTTGATGTTTCTGCTATGAGCTACATCGATTCGACGGGTATTGGTGTGCTTATGGGCGCAGTGCATCACGCGCAAACGTCTCATAAAACGCTTCGTGTTGCGCACCCGCAAAAAAATGTGGCACGCGTTTTTGCGATGCTTGGCATATCGGGCGAGCTTGGCGTAAACGAAGTGCGATAGGGGGCATGTTGTGTTTGGTATTAGCGAAACAGAGCTTGTTCTTATAGTGTTGTTTGGATTTTTGCTTTTTGGACCCGACAAATTGCCTGGTATGGGGCGTACTATTGGCCGTATGCTTAAGCAATTTCGTGAAGCACAAGAAGATTTTACCGAAGTTGTTCAAAACGAAGTTATGGATCCGTTTCACGATGCCGTAAATCAGGGTTCTAACGAAGATGCGCAAAAAGAGGCCGCAAAACGTACGCACGCGCTCGATTTGGATGCCGACGATGATGATGCTGCTGAGCCAGCAGCAAAGCGTGAAACATTTGCTGAGCGTCGTGCGCGCCTTGAGAAAGAAAAACGCGAAAAAGAGGAGCGCGAAAAGCGCGAGAAGGAAGCACGTGAAGCAGAAGCACACAAAAAGGAAGCCGCTGCGGCTGACGGCGCTGGTGCTGCAGCTGACGGCGCTGACGGTAGCGCGGCTGATAGTGCTGCGGCTGATAGTGGCGAATCTGCTGGTACAGACGCAGGTGCGGACGCTGCAACGGCGAGCGACGCTGCAACGGTGAGCGACGCTGCCGCGGCTCGTGCTGCTCAGTCTTCTGCCGAACAGGACTCAAACGCACCTGAACCTGCAGATGCAGCTGCGCCCGCGCACGAACCAGAACCTGCGCCCACAAGCGCGCAAGCTCTCTACCAGCTAAAACCGCATTCAACCTATGCCGAAAGCGCTGCCGCAAAAGAAGAGTACACGCCGCAGCTTGAAACACCCGCAGCTGAGCCTGCGCACACAAACGCACCTAAGGAGGACAGCTCATGCCAATAGGTCCAGCCCGCATGCCCTTAATGGATCATCTGGGAGAATTACGCCGCCGTTTAACGATTATTGTGGTTTCGGTTATTGCTACCGCGCTTGTTGTGTATGCTGCTACGCCCGTACTTATCGACATTATGATGGACCCCATCCAAAGCGTGCTGCCCGAAGGCTCGCGCCTTATGGTTCTTACGGTGCTGGGCGGTTTTACCATTCGTTTTAAGGTGGCAATGTTTTTTGGCGTTATCATCTCGGCACCTATCATTATCTGGGAAGTTATGGGATTTTTCCTGCCGGCGCTCAAGCCGCGCGAGCAAAAATGGGTGGTGCCTACCGTTGCCGCCATGGTGTTTTTGTTCATCTTTGGTATGGTATTTTGCTACGTTGTTATTCAGCAAGCGGCACTTGGTTGGATGATTGACCAAATTACCGATTTTGCTACCGTTGCACCCGACGCCGAAGATTATCTCAACATTATTATGCTGCTTGAAATTGGCTTTGGCTTTGCCTTTCAGCTGCCGCTTGTTATTTTCTACCTGTCAATTTTCCACTTGGTTCCCTACAAAGTGTTTCGTCAGCAATGGCGTCTTATCTATGTGGGATTGCTTATTATTTCGAGTGTTGTTACGCCCGATGCATCGCCTGTAACCATGATTCTTATGTTTGCAGCGCTTGTATCGCTCTACGAAATTGCCCTTGCGGTTGCGCGCTACATTCTTATTGCACAACACGGCAAGGCATCGCTTAGCTGGACTCGCGAAGAGTATAGTGAGCACCTAAACAACTAGCACCTACGCTCGAAGGCTCGTTGTACGTACAATCACGCACGCCAGCATATGTACCACACGTACGACATACTACACATGTGCTTACCAAAGCAGATATCTTGTATAGGGGTTTTACATGAATCTTATTGTTACCGAGAAACATGATGCTGCGCAGCAGATAGCTCGCTTACTTTCAACTGTGGGCAACCCCAAGGCCGATAAGGTGTACGATACGCCCATCTACCGCTTTACCTATCATGGCGATGACTGCGTGTGTATTGGACTTCGCGGTCACATTATGGCACCCGATTTTCCCGTGTCGATGCATTTTGGTCCACGAAAAGGCTGGTATGCTACGTCGCAAGATGGCGAGCGACTTCAAAGTGCCGCGCCTGACACGCTACCTCGCCCGCCTTACGACAAAAAACGCAAGCCCTACCTCAGTGACGGTATTGACATTAAGGGCTGGAAACTCGACAGTTTGCCCTACCTTATTTGGGCGCCTATCGAAAAGCTGCCAAGCGAAAAGGGCATTATCCGCGCGCTTAAAAACCTTGCTAAAAAGGCAAGCTCCATTGTGATTGCTACCGACTTCGATAGGGAAGGCGAGCTTATAGGTTCAGATGCGCTGCACCAAATGCAGCAGGTGGCACCCGATATTCCGGTGTTTCGTGCGCGGTATTCGGCGTTTACCAAACAAGAAATTGACACGGCGTTTTCGCATTTAGTTACCCTCGACCAAAATTTGGCCGATGCGGGTGAAAGCCGCCAATACATCGACCTTGTGTGGGGTGCGGTGCTTACGCGCTACTTAACGATGGCGCGTTTCAGCGGTCTTGGCAACGTACGCTCAGCAGGTCGTGTGCAAACGCCTACGCTTGCCCTTGTGGTTGAAAAAGAGCGTGAGCGGCAAGCGTTTATTCCCGAGGATTATTGGGTTATTTCGGCAACATTGCACGAAGGCGCAGAAGGTGCTGAAGGCGCTAATGCCGCTGGTGCTGGCGCTGCTATAAACGCTGATGCAGACGGTAGCTTTAAGGCAACGCACACAACCGCGCGTTTTACCAATAAATCCGAGGCAGATGCCGTGTATGCAGCCGTTAAAGATGCCAGCAGCGCCCGCATTACAAACCGCGAAGAAAAGTCGCGCACCACACGGCCTCCCGCGCCGTTTAATACTACATCTCTGCAAGCTGCCGCTGCAGCAGAGGGGCTCTCACCTGCGCGAACGATGCGTATTGCCGAGTCGCTTTATATGGAAGGTTTAATTTCGTATCCGCGTGTTGATAACACGGTGTATCCCTCGTCGCTTAATTTGCGTGAGTGTGTAAGTATGCTTAAAAAGGTGCCGCAGTATCGTCCCTATTGTGAACAGCTGTTGGCGCAGCCGCAGCTCCACGCCACGCGTGGCAAGCAGCAAACCACCGACCACCCGCCCATTTATCCCACGGCTCCTGCCGACCCGCAAAAGTTGCAGCCCGCAGCTTGGAAGCTGTATAACCTTATCGCGCGCCGCTTTTTAGCAACGCTGTCGCAGCAGTCGGTGAGTTTGCAAACAAAATTAACAATTGATATTAACGAGCAGCCCTTTGTTGCCACGGGTGTGGTGCTTGCAACGCCTGGTTTTCGTGCCATTTACCCATTTGGCCTGCGTAAAGACGACGTGCTGCCCAATTTGCAGCCGGGCGATGTAGCTTCGGTATTGGCTATTCAGTATGATGCAAAACAAACGGAGCCGCCTGCACGGTATAGCCAGGGTCGCCTTATTCAGGAGATGGAAAAGCGCGGCTTGGGCACCAAATCAACGCGCGCGTCGATTATTCAGCGTTTGTACGACGTAAAGTACCTAAAAGACGACCCCGCATGCCCGAGCCAGCTTGGTTGCGCGGTTATTGATGCACTCTCGCAGTATGCGCCGCACATAACAACGCCTGAGATGACAGCACAGCTCGAAGAGGATATGACAAACGTTGCCGAAGGAAGAGACACGCAAACGAGCGTGGTTTCTCACTCGCGTGCATTATTGGCATCGATGATTGACGCGCTTATTGCGCACGTAGACGACGTGGGCGAGGCGCTGAAAGACGCTGTTACCGCCGATGCAAAGGTGGGCATATGTCCAACCTGCGGCAAAGACCTTGTAATGAAAAATTCGCCCAAAACACGCTCGCATTTTGTGGGCTGCTTGGGCTGGCCTGATTGCTCGGTAACCTATCCTGTGCCAACGGGCAAAATTGAAGCGCTCCAGGGCGACGCTGCGCGCTGCAGTGTGTGCGGTGCACCCAAAGTTAAGGTGCACCCGTTTCGCGCGCGTGCGTATGAACAATGCATTAACCCTGCATGCGCCACTAATCAGGAGCCCGATTTGGTGGTTGGCACGTGCAGCGTGTGTGCGCCGTTGAACAAGCCTTGTAAGCTTATTGCGCATAAAAGTGAGCGCACCGGCAAGCGCTTTATACGCTGCGAAAATTATGAGGAGTGCCAGGTGAGCTATCCCTTGCCGCAGCGAGGTGAGCTTGAAGCAACGCACGATACCTGCGACGCGTGTGGCGCGCCCGAAGTTATTGTGCACACGCAGCGCGGTCCTTGGCGCATTTGCGTGAATATGAATTGTCCTACAAAAGCTGCGGCGGCGTCGGGTGCGCGTGGACGCGGTCGAAGTGCGAGTGCTAAAAGTGCTGGTAGTAAGGCTAAAAGCAGCAAGACGGCCAAGAGTGCTGGTGCAGCTAAGACTGCTAAGAGTACAAAGACTGCAAAGACTGCGCGCGCTACCAAAACTACTAAAACTACCAAAGCAACAACCCGCTCACAAGCTGCTGCTACAGATGCTCCGTCAGCCTCGAGCGCAGACGACGCCTTAACCACGACCCCGTTGGCATAGATGGGTGCGTGATAATCATGTTTATTACATTTGAAGGCATCGACGGTTGCGGCAAAACAACGCAGGTAAAACGCCTTGTGTCGGCGTTTCGACGTGCGGGCAACAAAGTGGTATCTCTGCGTGAGCCGGGCGGCACTACAATCTCTGAGGCTATTCGCTCGATGGTGCTTAATCCTGCGATGTCTTCGATGTGCAATGAAACCGAGCTTTTGCTCTATGAAGCTGCGCGTGCACAGCTCGTGCGCGAAGTAATTGAGCCTGCGCTTGCGCGCGATGTGATTGTTGTGTGCGATCGGTATGCCGATTCGACCTTTGCCTATCAATATGCGGCACGTGGCCTTGATAAAGCGCTTGTATGCAGGGCAAATGAGCTTGGTAGCTGCGGTGTTGTGCCCGATATTACGTTTGTGCTTGATATGGACGTTGACACTGCATACCGCCGTGCAACTGCGCAAAGCTGCGATCGTCTTGAGCAAGAGGGCAGGGCGTTTCAAACGCGCGTGCGTAGGGGATATATTGAACTGGCACGGCTGTATCCCGAGCGTGTGCACCTTATTGGCGGCGATGACACCCCGCAGGCGGTGTTCGACCGTATTTGCTTTGTGCTTAGTCAGGACAAAGACGTCGCGGCGCTGCTGTAAGCGGCATTGTTGTAAAATGATACGCATACCTGCGGTTTGCGCAGTGCTCTTTGTAGTGCACGCAAAGGGCATGCCGGCGTGCGCATGGTTGATTGTGCACCTGTTATGCAGCGGCTTTTATGCCGGCGGCCGGCGTATACATGTGAGTTTTAACGGTTGAGTGTGGGGGATCTTTTGGCGGTATTCGACATGTCGCACGATAATGCACACATACGAGCCTTGCAACCTCGCGTGTGTACATTTTTTCAGCGGGCGTATACAACGCAGCATCTTTCGCAAAGTTATTTGTTTATTGGCGCTGATGGCACCGGTATCGACGAGGTTGTGTGCGGCGTTGCGCAAATGCTTATGTGCCCGCATGGTGCCTGCACCAGCTGCGATGCGTGTACGCGCGTTGCCCGCGGTGTGCACCCCGATGTGCACATTTTGCAGCCCGAAAGTGCAAGCGGCTATGTTATTGCTCAAATTGAAGATCTTATTGAGCAGGCATGGCGAGGGCCAATTTGCGCACAAAACAAACTGTTTGTTATTCACAAAGCGCAGCTTCTTCGTGACAATGCTGCAAATGCGCTGCTCAAGATACTTGAAGAGCCGCCTTCTCATACGCACTTTATTTTAATTGCACACGATGCATCCCTTGTGCTTTCTACCATTGTGTCGCGCTGTCAGTGTATTCCATTTGTAATGCCCGCGCGCGCCCGTACAGAAGAGCTTGTTGAAAACGCGGCACACGTAAAGCCTGACGCCGCGAAAGCCGCCCTGTATGCAGCGCAAAATCCAAAACGCGCCATTGCTATGCTTACCTGCCCTGCGTCACAAACGGTGCGCGCGCAGATTATTGCCCTTATGGAGCGTATGCACATAGCAGATAGCTGGGATATTATTGAGGCGGCTGATGCTATTGGTGAAACTATGCAACTGCCTGTAGATACCGAGGCACAAAGCCTTGCTTCTGAGCTTGAACACACCAAAGATTTTTTGAGCAGCGCTGCAAAAAAGCAGCTTGAGCTAAAGCAAAAACGTCAGGTAACGGCTCTTCACAAGGCGCAGCTGTTTGACAGCTTAGATATGGTACGTGCGCTTTTGCGCGATGCTTTGTGCATAGCAACCGGTATGGATGTGCATGAGGCAGCCGCTTTTGCCGGAGCGCCTGATGCTTCCGGAAGCCCTGATAGTGAGAGTGTGCTGGTGTGTGCCGACGCGCACGACGTGTGCGTGTTGCTCAGCCAAACATCCACGCCAACAGCGCTTATAGCAGCGCTTTCGTTTATCGACACAGTACATGAATACATTACACGCAACGTTACGCCACAAAGCTGTCTTGAAGCCTTATTTGTGGGCATAAAGGAGAAGCTCTATGCCAGTAGTACTACCCGTTAAATGTAAGTTTTCTGCCCATGAGCTGTGGTTTAACCCAGCGTCGAGCAATGCGCATACTGCCGATCACGTTATTTGCAACACGTCGCGCGGCCACGTTATGGGCGTTGTTGTGGGAGAAGCGTATAGCATTTCCGATAGCCATTACGAAACCGTGTGCGGCAGCTGCGAGCTTAAAAGCGTTGTGCGTGTGGCAACCGATGCCGACTTGGAGTATGCGTCCACACTTTCGTTTAAGGCGTCGGGTGCGCTTGATGTATTTAACAGGCTGGTAGGTGAGCTTAAGCTCGATATGAAGCCTGTTGGCGTTGAGTATATGTTTTCGGGCGATAGTGCCGTGTGTTATTTTGTGGCGGACGATCGTATCGACTTTCGCCAACTTGTACGTGCGCTTGGGCATGAATTGGGCGTGCGGGTTGATATGCATCAGCTGGGTATTCGTGAACAATCGGCGCTTGCGGGTGGCTTTGCTCATTGCGGACAAGAGCTGTGCTGCGCGCGGTTTGGTCGCGGCTTTGACAGTGTGTCGATACGCATGGCAAAAGAGCAGGATTTGCCCTTAAATGCAGCCAAAATTTCGGGCGCGTGCGGCAGGCTTATGTGCTGTTTGCGCTATGAGTTTGAAGCCTATCACGATTTTAAAAAGCGTGCGCCTAAACCGCGTGCGCTTATTTCTACGCCGCTTGGTGTGGCAACGGTTATTGAGCACAATACACCCAAAGAAGAAATTGCGCTGCGGCTCGAAGATGGCAAACGCATCGTTATTGCACTGCGCGATATGGATACATCGCCGCAGGCACATGGCCATGGCACGCAGCAGGGTTGCACGTGTCGGCCCAATCGCATTTCGCACGACGCATTGGCGCGTCTTGACTCTCCCGAAATTAAAAAAGCACTTGCTGAGCTTGAAGCAAAGCACAGCTCGCAGCATTAATTACTACATATAATGCTCGCAATACGCTCGCGTGCAGCGCGCGCGTCCGCAGCCGGAAGGAACTACAATGGGGTTTGGACTTAAAACAGAAGCGCATTTTAATGCGGCGCATTTTCTTACCGATTTTCAGGGGAAATGCGAAAATATTCATGGTCATCGCTGGCGTGTGGTGGTGTATTTGTATGCCGATACGCTTGATAGCTCGGGCGAAAATCGCGACATGCTTATCGATTTTGGTGTGTTTAAAAAGGCGGTTCGCGAAGAAGTAGCTAAGTTTGACCATCAGTTTATTGTTGAGCGCGGCTCGCTTGCAGACGATACCATTGCGTGTCTTGAGCGTGAAACATTTTCGCTGCTCATGGTAGATTTTAGAACTACTGCCGAAAATTTTGCGCGTTATTTTTATACGCGTCTTACAAGCCGCGGTTTTGGGGTGTCGCGTGTGGATGTATACGAAACGCCTAATAACTGTGCCATCTATTATGGGCCTTGTGGCGCGCCTCATGACGGCTCGGAGCACGGATCGGATGCGCCCGTTGTACATATGGCATAAGCTTGATGTATGCCATTATGAGCACGTAGTATGCATGCTACGAATATGTTTTGCGCTCGGCAGCGGCACCTTGTTTTGGCGTAGCTTTAGTGCGGCTTTAGTGCGGTTAGTTTTGTGCAGCCCCGCATGAAACGTGCCGCGCTTTGCGTATGTACAATGATATGTCTAGCCTATGGAGTATCCTTATACATACGCAAAGCACGCGTATTGTTAGGCATTAAACAAAGGGGTTTCATGTACTCAGTATCATCATATGTAACCTTACCTGTTTTAGAAGGCAAGCAGGCATCCTGTGACGAAAGCGCAGCATGTGCATCTGATGCGTCTGCTACGTTACCTGCCATTACGTCATTTGTCGATGCAGTTAAGAGCGCAGCGCGCACCCATGAGCGTGTTGTAGTACTTGCGCAAACACCCACCGAGCATGCTATGCTCAAACACTGTATTGCGGCTGCGGCTGGCGCAGCATGTGGCATGAGCGTTGTGTCGCTAAGGTCGTGGCTGAGCTCAACTTGGGATACCTGGGGCGATGGACGCACGGTTATTACACCAGCTGCGCGCTATCTTGCCTTGGTACGCGTGCTTGAGCGTGTGCATAAAGCAGGTGTTGTAGCAACCGGTGCAGCTGCTGAAGATACCGCCGCTGCAGCTGGCGGTGATGTTGCTCGTGAAGCTGCAACTGCTGATACGTCGGCTGCCGCGGTCTACAACGTGGTGTATACCGATGTTGCGCTTAGTAAAGATGCACCCGCAGGCGCACTTGAATTTGCTGGCAGTCATAGCATAACGCCTGGTATTGTGTCTATCATGGCACGCATGATGGAGCGCGCATGTGCATACATACCGCCTTCAACCAGCGCCGACACGCCCTATGTGCAGTGGGTGGCACTTGTTGCGCAAACGTATTGTAATTACATACGTACGCGCGGATTTATTGAGCCTACAATGCTTGCCGGCGAACTTGAGGCAGTGCTTTCACCCTCGTTTTCGTATCCGGCATTTGTTGTGTGGGGCGATATGGCAACCTGCGCCTTGTCTGCGTTCGATATTCATACATATAACTGGCTTAGCACCAAGCGTAGCATTACGTTTGTGCATCCGTATTCAGGCGAGGTTTCGCTGTGGCGTGCGCGTGATGCGTGGTGTGAGCCCAGCAGCGATGCTGCAGACGCACACAATGAAGCAGATATGTTTTGCGCGTATCGCCAGCACTATGGCTTATCTCGTGAGCTTGATGCCATTCGCGCGGCAATTTTTACCGGTCGTGTTATACGCGATGAGCGCGCTGGTGATGTAGACGTGCTGCATGCTGCAGCGTCGCTCAGTGTAGCTGAGCTTATACGCCGCAAAGTAGCCACCTTATGTGATGAGGCAGGCTGCCGTAGCATTACGGTGAGCTGCTCTAATCCATACCGCATGTTCCAAAACCTTGCCCCTAAATTGTATGCGCAGCGCTGTAATGTACGTGCATGTGTGCAGCTTCCGCTTTCGTGCGTTGCATGTGTGCCCATTATTCTGAGTTTTATGCGCAGTGTTATTTCCCTTTATGAGCTGCAGCAATCCTGGCCACACGCTACGCAGGTAGATGATGCTACGTTTGTTGCGCTTGGTGATATGTCGTGGTGGCCGCCACGTGAACTCACCGACTTTTTAACCTGCCAAGTTGCGCAGATGAATGTTGCCAACGCTTATAGGCTTAACACTATGTGGCGCCAAAACCGCCTGCTTACGCCCGAGCTTGTGCTCACGCACCTTATGTCTAAAACCTTTGTTTCAGAACCTACCATACAGTTTGTGCGTAATCTTGTAAAAGGTAGGCTGTATGCTGCACTCCAGCAGCTTGCTGGAGCGTTTGAGAATTACACACCTCAAAAAGATAGCGTGCCCGATGATCATAACGGCACAATTGAGCTTGGAGAAAGCATGCGCAATGCGTTCTCAGAAGAGCTTACGCGCGCAGCACTTTCGGCGCTTGTTCAGGCTGCACAATGTGTAACGCGCTGGCATACTATTGACGATATACGTGCAGGTGTAGGTGTAGACGCAGGCGTTGCAGACAGCCAGCGTACAAAAAAACAATCACCAACACCATTGCAAATTTGTGCACTTATGCGCCATCAATTCGATTTGCTCGAAAAGCTTACCTGTGAGCAGAGCGTGCACTGTGTGCCACAGCTGAGCTGCAGCAATGCACGTGCAACAGTTCAGCTCTGCACCATAACGCAAGCAGCACAAGCACCTGCGCAAAGTGTAGATGCTGTTATTATTGCCGATTCTACAAGCGCACAAAGTCCCATTACCACAAATGAGCAGCAAGATGTGCGCACCCTCAATGAGCTGCATATTGAGCGTATGCCTGAACCGTTGGTAACTGCTCGCTATGCGTTTTTGCGCCTGTTGCATACAGCACGCACCCATGTGAGCGTTGAGCGCGAGCTGCTTATGAGCGATGCAAGTACCATGTATCCCTCGGTTATGACTATCGACTTATTGGCATGCTATGGTCTTGAGAATGACAAACCAAAAGACGAAAAATCAAAAGACGACATGCCCCGCTCCTTGCCCACGTATGTACTCTCCGAAAAAGATGTGCTCAGCTGCATTGATGCTGCCTTGTGTGATGGCGCGTCCACGCGGCAGGTAACTGAAGAAGAAGTTGATTATGCAGGTCATCTTGCACAAGAAAACTATCCGCTTCTTAACATGCATTCGCAGGGGTCGATGGTGCCACAGCATGAGTTTATATTGAGCGCGTCGCAAATTGAAGAATATTTGCACTGCCCGTATAGCTGGTTTTATAGCAGGCACATTCCGCCAGCGCGGATTGATGCTGAGTTTTCATTTCCCGAAACAGGCACCTTTGTACATGGCATACTCGAAACACTCCATCGCAAGCTCTACGAAGACGCGGTGCCAGCGCAGGTATTTACCAAAACAAGTACGCCTGCAAGCATGCCCTATTACAGTGCCACGGCACGCATTACCGAAGACACATGTGCTTTGGCACAGGCCTTATTTGAAACGCTCTGGCAGCAGCGGTTGCACGCGCAGTATCGCAAACGTAGTGGTAAAGAGCTTATGCGCAGCCAGGCATACATTCCGCACACTGTGCAGGATAAACGCCTGCTTGATGAAGTGCACGATAATGTGCGTGGTTTTTTGAAGTTTGAAGCGGAGCGCTTGTGTGGCTTTTCGCCCACGTTTTTTGAATGGCGCTTTGGTAAAGACGATGGCTTAGTGCGCTATGCAGGTATGTATGTTGGAGGCTCGATAGACCGCGTTGATATCGACGAAAAGGGACGCGTACTTATCATCGATTACAAATACAAAAATCCCAATAAGCTCGACGATTATGTGCCTTTGAGCCCTGCGGCGGCAAACGTTATACAAGAAACCCTGCAGGTAAGCGACATCGATCTGCCGCGCTACGTGCAAACACTTATGTATGCTCAGATTATTCGGCGCAGCTATGCAAACTGTCGCCTTGCTAATGGCAGCCCTATTACCATTGCGGGTGCGTTGTATGTGTCGGCTCAGCGGTCTTCTTCGCGCGACTATACCATACGAGGTGCCATTCTTGAGGACTTTGAGGCGCGCGTGTTTGGGGATAGTGCCCTTATGGCTCATGATACAACGTGTGCGCGTATGGTTGTGCCGAAGGATTTGTATTACGAAAAAACAGGCGCATACGGTATGAATGCGCTTCTCGATTATGTAGAAGATTGCATTGAGAAGCGCATGTCTGCGCTGGTAGAAGGCACCATTGCGCCTGCCGAGATAAGCCTTAAGCACCAGAAAGATTGTCGCGTGTGTGCGAGTGCAGCGAGCATTGGTCGCGTGCTTTACTGCACGCCCTCGCCAACTTTGCAGTAAGGAAGTGCACTACATGGAGACTAGTATGAATGCAACGAAACGTACCGTACAAGCTGCGACAACTCCTGCCGCACAAGCCGCCGCGCAAGCCACCCACGCTGCAAAAACGGCGCATACCATTCTTCGCACTATGGGTCTTAATGATAACCAGGCGCGTATTGCCGAAATGCTGAGCTCGCCCGTGTTTGTAGAAGCGGGTGCGGGCTCAGGCAAAACGTTTACACTTACGCAGCGCATTGTGTGGGCGCTTACCAAAGGCTCGCTTGATGCCAACCACGCATACATAAGCGATCTTTCGCAGGCACTCATTATTACGTTTACGCATGCCGCTGCGCGCAGCATTAAAGAAAAAACGCGCGAGGCACTGCGCCGCGCGGGTATGCACGCACAGGCGCTGCAGGTAGATGAAGCATGGATTTCTACCATACACGGTATGTGTTTTCGATTAATTAAGCTGTATGCCCTTGAGCTTGGCATCGACCCAAATTCGACGATAGCGTCCAGCGCTAATAGCGAGTATTTGCTGCACCAGGCGTTTAACGACGTTATGCGTTCCATTATGGATAGCAACCATCGCGAGCAAGCGATTTGCGACTTGCTCGCTATGTATCCACTCAAAGACAAACGCACAGCCGATATTGGCGCGCAATCGGTGGATAACACCGTTACGCTGTACGAACTTATATACGGAATAATAACCAAGCTGCGTATGCAGCCTGGTGGCATAAGCGCCGAGCCAATGATATTTGAGCATATTGATGGTGCGCATGAAATGCCGATGCCTTCGTTAGATTACCTTATTGAGATGCTCACGCAGTTAAACGAGATAAATCCTAAACGCACACCAACGCAGGTAGCAAACGCAGATGCCTGCGCGCGCCAGCTTGAGAATTGTATGCGTGCGAAGTGTGAGTGGCGTGATATGTGCCGCTCAGATTACATGAAGGTATGTGCGCTTTTGAGTGGTATTACGCACGGGCTTGGCAGTAAAAGCGTTCCAAAAGAAATGAAAGCCTGCATGGCAGCCATTCAAACATATACTCAAACCTGGACAAACACGCTGCTGCTCCGGCAGATGAGTCCTGTTACCCGCGCATGCATTACCATTGCACGTCAGGTAAACAGCCGCTATGCAGCATACAAACGAAATGCGTGCCTTCTTGATAACGACGATGTAATTATCGAAGCATTGCGCCTCCTTTCCACCTATCCTGCTGTTGCTCAAGAACTCTCACGCCGCTTTAAGCTTGTTATGGTCGATGAGTTTCAGGACACCGACGCAGCGCAGCTTAGCCTCATTTCGCGTCTGTCGAATAATGGCGAGCATTTAGCCACAGTAGGCGATGCCCAGCAATCGATTTATAAGTTTCGCGGCGCCGATGTGAGTGTGTTTATTGGCCGAGGTAAACAGGTTGACCAAACATATCACGTAAAACTTGATGAAAATTTCCGTAGTCACGAAGCCATTCTTGCATTTGTTGAAGCCATTTTTGCGCCTACGTGCGGTGGTGGCGCTGCTGCTACGGGCGCTGCTGCTGGCATCACTGCTGGCGCGGGCGCTGCGCGTCCCATCATGAAAAGCTTTATGCCGCTTCATGTAACCGAACATCGCCACGATGCTATGGATGATGCTGCGCTGCGGGGTTTCCCGCGCATTGACGTAGAAGTGCTGCATAAAACTGGCAACGCAAGCTATAAAGGGTGCACCGCCGCCATGGTGGCTTCGCGCATTAAAGAATATGCAGATAGCGGACATGCGTATTCTGATGTGGCACTGCTTATGAGAGCTATGACTTCTGCCAGTGTATATGTAGATGCCATGCGAAGTCTTGGTATTCCTGTTGTGGTAAGTGGTGGCTCTGGTTTTGTTACCACCACCGAAGTAGGCATTGTAGCTGCGCTTCTGCGGGTGCTTGCCAACCCCGCACAAGACGACAGGGGTCTGCGTACGCTGCTTCTTTCCGACATGTTTGGCCTTGATGACAACGACATGATTAACCTTGCAAGTATGCAGTGCGAGCGCGCATGCGACACTGCTCGTGCTACAAGTAACGCTGCTGCTACCAGCAACGCTGATGAGCCTGCCACGTTTATATCGAAGCGCCCAGCGTTCCGCGGGCTTGAATGCATGAATGAGAGCGATTCATCCATATTTGGCCATGCATATTCAAAGCGCGTGCAACGTGCGCACGATATTTTAATAGGCGCGCGGCATGCACTTGCCGCGTATACACCAAGTGAGGTGTGCTTGCGCGTGATTGAGCAGTCGGGCTGGCTTGAGCGCTTATGTGAGCGCGGATCTGAAGGCCAGGCGATAATAGCCAACATCCTTGCCGCTATTCGCTATATCGACGAGCTGTGCACAACAATGGGGTTGGGTATTGCTCGCGCGTCACGTGAGTTTGATTTGTGGCGTGCGTCAGCACGCATTTCGCCCTTTACGCTTGCCTCAGATAAGAGCGATTTTGTACGCGTTATGACTATTCACAGCTCAAAGGGTTTGGAGTTTCCGGTTGTGGTGCTTGCAGATTGGGCGCCGGGTCGCAAACACACCCCCTCCCTTCTTTTTGAAAAACAGGATAATACCAGCGCAAATACAGAAAACAGCACAAACGCTCCCGCTCAGGCGCAGCCGCAATCTCAGCCGCCCTTGCCACGCGTTCTAGTGATGCCAAAAAAGCGCGCTGATATGCCGGGTGCGTGTGAGTATGACGTTTCTACACCGTGCGACGCGGATACGCCAAGCGGCAATGTGCAGCGCCTTGTGCATATGGAACACGAGCGTGATGCCGAAGAAGCAGCGCGCTTGCTGTATGTTGGTCTTACGCGTGCGCGCGAGTGTTTGGTGCTTTGCCTTTCCGATCATGAAAGCAAAGACAAAGATGGTGATATACCACTTGAAGAGCAGGTATATACCGCGCTATTTGGCAGCTCGCGCTTTGAGCCTGGCGATTATACCTGCACGTTTGCTGCACGCTATGCGCAGCGCAGTCGCGAGGATGTTGCCGCAGGTATAAAGCCGAAATCTGCAAAAACATACGATATGCGCGTGCGTGTATGTGCATGTTCAAAAAACAAAGAAACGAAGCAAATTGCTGTTACAGCTGGCGAAGCATACGAAACGCTCAACGCTACTTTCTTTGATGACGATGCTGCGATATGCGCGGCAAGTGCACTGTTTGTGCCATGTGCGCAGCCGTCGTGTGCAGGTGATGCAGCTGAAGCTGCAGCAGTCCAGGACGATGGCACCGCCGCTGATCAGCGCGCACAACAGGCCGCATGTCCTGCGCGCCAACGCTTTGCGCTGTACACCTATCCAGATGCTCAGCCTCTGCATATGAGTTTTGGCCGCGCGCAGGAGGGCGTGTACAGTTATTCGTATATGCAGCACTATGACGCAACGCATCTAGCGAGCGCTCCTGCAGATGCATTCGCAGATAGCGCCGCAGATAACGCTACTAATAAACCCGCAGGTAAACTTGGTGATATGGCCGCGGCAACTCCCGCCGCTGCACCCAAACCTACACCCGCAGCGCCTGCAGCACCCACGCCCAAAGCTGCTCGCGTGTGTGCCGGCGATGCTACGCCTGCTACAAACTTTGGTAGTGCGTTTCACCAGTTGGCTCAGCTTATGATTGAAGAAAACGCGTATCCATCCGAGCTTCGCTTTGCTGCCGTATGTAGGCGCTGGTCCATACCATCAAAAAGCGCTGTGCGCTTGCGCGAGGCTCTTCAGCGCTGGTATACGTCTTCCATTCGCAAAGAGGCGCTCTCGTATCCTTCTTGCGCCGCTGAGCTCGATTTTATCTATCACTATAAAACGGTGTATGGTGATGTTATCGAAGGTGCGTTTGACCTTCTTGCATACGACGACGCGGCACATAAAGCGCTGTTAATCGACTACAAAACAGGTGATGCGAATTTGTCGTACGACGAGGTTTATGCGCGTCACAAACGTCAAGCTCATGTGTATTACAACGTGTTGCGTGCGCGTGGGTTTACAACCATTACCTGCGCATTTGTTTGTGTGGAGCGCGAAACTCACGACGGGCAACCACTCGTGATATATTATCAATTCTCGTAAGTTTGTACGCATAAGGTTTACAATCACGCGCGTGCTGCTCATGCAGCGCGCACGATGGTTATAAGGAGCAGGCATGCCTTTTGTTCATCTTCATAATCATTCACAGTTTTCGATATTAGATGCTGCAACATCCATACAGCGTATGGTAAAAGCTGCTGTTGAGCGTAACATGCCCGCACTTGCCCTTACCGATCACGAGTATATGTTTGGTGTGCCCGACTTTGACTTGGCGTGTCGCAGCTACAACGATGCGGCTGCCGATATGAAACAGTGGAAGCACGACGTTGAGTGTTTTAAAAAGAAATGGGATAACCCCGAGCCTGCGGCTGATGCTGCGGATGCGCCGCGCCATGAGCAGGTGCACAGACAGTGGCACGAGGATATGACCATTTGGAATGAAACGCACGATATTGCCAAGGTGCAAGCAAATAAACCGCCGCGCGTTATCACGCCAATTTTTGGCTGCGAGGTTAACCTTATACCGGATAGTTGTATTGAGCGTGGTACTACGCAAACGCGGTATCACTTGCCCTTGCTCGTAAAAAATAATCAGGGCTATCACAACCTTATGAAGCTGGTGTCTGAAGCCTCAAACAAAATGATGTATTATCGCCCGCGCGTTACCCTGGATATGCTGCGCACCTATCACGAGGGGCTTATATGCCTGAGCGGCTGCTATCAGGGTGTTATTGCACGTATGGTAGTGCAGCATGCGATGGATGAGGCAGAAGGCTGGGCGCGTGCATTGCAGGACATTTTTGGCGACGATTTTTATCTTGAACTCCAAGACCACAACATCTCGCTCGACTCGTGGGGCGGCATGACCGAAACCGATATTGCACACACCATTTACGACATGGGCAAAAAGCTGGGCATTGCCACGGTTGCAACTAATGACAACCACTATTTTTCGCGGGACGATGTTGAAACGCGTGATTTGTTAAGCTGCATTTCTGCAGGTACGCACCTTGATGAGTCGTACCAAACCACGCTGCCGGGTTCTGAGTACTACATGAAAACGCAAGAGGAAATGTCCTCGCTGTTTTCGTGGGCACCCGATGCTATTGAGCAAACCTATGCCATTGCGCAAAAGTGTAATTTTGAGCTCGACTGGACAAACATGTACCTGCCCAAGTTCCCTGGTCTTCGTGAAGGCGAATCATCAGAAGATCGGTTTCGTGCTGAATGTGAGGCTGGTCTTGCGCGTAAGTATGGCAAGGATTGGGAACACACGGTTATTAACGGCGTTAACGTGAAGGAACGCTTTGAATATGAGTATGGCGTTATTTGTTTTAAGGGTTTTGCCGATTACTTTTTAATCGTGCAAGAGTACGTGCGTTGGGCAAAGGAGCACGGTATTGGCGTTGGACCGGGACGTGGTTCGGCGGCGGGTGCTATTGTTGCCTACGCGATGGATATTACTACCTTCGACCCGCTTGAAAACGGGCTGATGTTTGAGCGTTTTTTGTCGCCTGAGCGTACGGAAATGCCCGATATCGATATGGACTTCGACGATGAGCGCCGCTTGGAAGTGGTGCAGCACGTGCGTGAGCTGTACGGCTCGGAGCGCGTGTGCCACGTTATTACCTATTCAACCATTAAGGCAAAACAAGCCATTAACGATGCTGCGCGCGTGCTTAATTATCCCGTTTCGCTGGGGCAAAAGTTGTCCAAGATGATCTCAAACGATCCCAAGGTAAAACTTTCTTATGTGCTCGAAAAAACCGACGGTAAAGAGGACATGTACAACCCCGACTTTTTGAAGGAGTATGAAACAAATGCCGATGAGCGGCGCATTATTGATGCCGCCCGCGCAATCGAAGGCCTTACGCGCGGGGAGGGTGTGCATGCCTGCGCCGTGCTTATTGCCCCAACACCCGTAAACGATCACGTGCCAACCAAGCTCGATACCAAGGGCGGCGTAGAAATTACGCAGTACGAAGGCCATTCGGTGGCGGATATGGGCCTGTTAAAGATGGACTTTTTGGGCTTGCGTACGCTTACGGTTATCTCAAAAACGCTTGAAAATATACGCACGCGCTACCCCGATTTGTCGTTGATAGACACGTTTTCGCCCACCGTTAAAGCGGCGCTTAAAGAGGGCGCAACCTCGATTGATATCGACCCTGCAAAGATTGATTTTAGCGATCCTGCCATTTATAAGCTGCTTAGCTCGGGTCATACGGCAGGCGTGTTTCAGGTTGAGTCGGAAGGCATGACGGCAACCATTAAAAATATGAAGCCGCGCGAGTTTCGCCAAATTGTTGCTCTTATTGCGTTGTATCGTCCCGGTCCTTTGGGTGCAGGTATGGTTACCAGCTACATTAACCGTATGAATGGCCGCGAGCCTGTTGTGTTTTACGACGACCGCCTTTCGGAGATTTTGGACGAAACCTACGGCACTATTGTGTACCAAGAGCAGGTTATGCAAATTTCGGTAAAGATGAGCGGTTTTTCGAAGGGCGAAAGTGACTCGCGTATTCGTAAACCGGTGGCAAAAAAGAAGATTGCCCTGCTCACAAGTACTATTTTTCACTGGGAAAATGGTAAAGACGAAACAACCTACGATCACTGGATGGGTGGCGCGAAGGCAAACGGCTATAAAGAAGACGTTGCGCAAAAAATTTGGGACGATGTGTTGGAGTTTGCAAGCTACGCGTTTAACAAGTCGCACTCGGCAGGCTACGCCATTTTGGTTATGCAAACGGCCTGGTTAAAGGCACATTTTCCGCGCGAATACATGGCGTCGGTGCTTACATCGTACATGGGCAAAACCGATAAAATTACGCACTACATTTCGGCGTGTCACCATGAAGGCATCGATATTTTGCCGCCCGATATTAACGAATCGCGTCGCGATTTTACTGCAACAGCGCAGGGCGTTCGCTTTGGATTTGCTGGTATTCGTGGCGTAGGCGAGCAAGTAGGCGAGGCCATTATGCAGGAACGTGCAGCTCACGGACCCTTTTTGCACCTGCACGATTTTGTTAATCGTAGCGATTCTGCCTGCGCAAATAGGCGCGTCGTTGAGGCGCTCATTAAGGCGGGCGCATTCGACGCATCGGGCTATCCGCGCTGTCAGCTTATGGGTTTTGTTGATAAAAACAACCCTAAAAACATTCTTGATAGTGCAGCTAAACAGCAAAAAAGCCGTTCGATGGGGCAGCTGTCGCTGTTTGATTTGTATGGCAACGTTGAAGGCTCGGGCTTTGAGCAGCATATTCCACCTATCGATCCAAACGATAGTTGGGATCAGGGCTTTATGCTGGCGCAAGAGCGTGAGGTGCTCGGCATTTACGTAAGCGACCACCCGCTTCGCCCGTATCATGTGGCGGTTGAACGTTCGCGTGATGTTTCAATTTCGCAGCTTGAGGAAACGCGCGAGGTGCACGACGAAGATGGCTCACTTTTGCGGCTTGAATATACCGTTGCTGATCACCAAACCGTGCGGTTAGCTGGTATTATTTCGGCCTCAAGCGTTATTGTTACACTTACCAAAAAGCAGCAGCAAATGGCGCGTTGCATGTTGAGCGATGAAGAAGCCGAAGTTTCGATGGTTGTATTTCCAAAAGTGTACACGGGCTGCGCGTCGCTTTTGCGTGGCGAAGATGCGCGGGCAACCGATGACGCAAGCGATACCATATTTGTGCAGGTAACGGGCACTGTTGAGCGTTCCGATAGGGGGCTGCAAATTATTGCGCAAGAGGTGGTGCCGCTTAATCGCGATGTGTCGTACAATTCTATTCACCTGCTTGAAGTGCGGCTTGCAAGCTCAAAGCTTACGCAATCAACCATTCGTGCGCTTAAAGACACGCTTGACAGGTACCCGGGGTATGACAAAGTGGAGCTGTTGTTTGAAACGTCCGACCACGAGTGCATGCATATGGAAATACCTTGTCAAATTAATGCACAAAGTAAACTGTTGCGTGCAGAAATTAAACTCTTATTTGGCGAAGACTGTACGATTGCGGTGTTTGCATAGGCTATCGGGTAGTATATAGTATGACTACCGTGTTTGAGCGTGTGCGCAGCTGGGCTGCGCATCCGTATGGGTTTGCGCGTCTGTTTGAGCAACGCGTTTGAGATGTAGCAAAAGACAGCTCGCATTCGTGCAGCGTTTATACGCGGAGCCGTACCATGCGGGTTTATGGTGAACTATTGGCAAGGAGGCTTATATGAGAATAGCGATACCACAATGTACCATGTGGGCACACAGTCAAAAAGAGGCGCTGTATCGTATTATCTCCGAGGATGCGCGTGCATATCGTGCGCATGCCGATATTGTTGTGTGGCCGCTTGCCGCCTCGTGGGCGCTTGAGCCAGGTGCGCCTGCCACTGCGGCAGATGCTCATACGGCAGATGCTGCAACTTCTACGACGCATACCAGCCACAGTACGCTCGAAATCCTTCACATTCTTGCACGTAGTTTGCACTGTCCTACGAGCATTAGCATGAAGCTGGTTGATTCACCCAGCGCGCGCTACATGTCATTTTTCATCTATAATAAGCACGTTTACGCAGGTAACGCCTTTGTATATGGTGGTCGCACATGGCGCGTGGTTTATTCGCGTGAAGACCTTGAGCACATCCAAAAGCCCGTCGTGCACGATGCCACCCAAAAGCAGCGCGCGTCCGCGGCGTTATGCGACATTGTTATTTTGCGCGATGCGCACCCCATACTGCTTGAGCAGGTTTGTAACGATACGTCTGATATGCTGCATATGCTGCCGTATGCTGTTGAGTCTATGGTTGCTTCCAATCCACACATTTCATCGAGTATATCTACGCTTGTGTATGCGCAGGCACCCGGCTTTGATACCGATCATTGCTTTATGGGCGGCAGTTTTGTTGCGCTACCACAAGCGCAGGTTGTTGCCCGTGCGTCGGCGCAAGACGATGAGCTGCTGCTTGCTGATATTGATGTGCCTGCTATAGTACCCGCGCCTGCGAGCGACATCAATCCAGGTGTTCTTCTCCCCACTACTAACAACGATCTTGAACTTTCCCTTGTAGCCGAAGCCTATAAGACAGCTGCACGTGAACATGCGCAGACGCTCGATGAACAAAACCTACGTGCGCCTGTAGTTGTAAACCATTGTGCGGATGTGCCGCGTTCACTTCGCGCGGTGTATGCCCTTGTGTGGAAGTGTCTTACCTGCGCGGTTGTTGATTATATGAAACGGAGTGCGTGCGCAGACGCTGCGTGTTATGTAGACGGCACGCTTGCAACTAACCTCTTGTGTGTGCTTCTTTGCGACGCGCTAGGAAGTGAGCACGTGCATGTTTACCTGCCGCCCAGCCCCATGTGTACGGGTAAGCCTGGTATAAGTAGACTTATGAAACAAACGGGGGTGCACGTGCATACAAGCGACATAACGCTCCCCGAATATTTGGCTAACGCGCCAAAAGCGCAGCTAGCCCTAACAAAGTTGCCAATGGTACATGCCGATGTTGCGCAGTGGAGTGCCAATAATGGGTATGCACTTTTTTCTTCGCTCACCAAACTTTCGTGCCTTACGCGTCGCATAAACGATCTCGTTTCTGCTGCACTATGCCTGCCCTTTGGTGATTTGTACCTTTGTGATATTTTGCGGCTTGCCGCTGCACGCAACGATATATCGCCTGTATTGCCTAGCTGCGTGTATTCTAGGATCGAGCGTGCGCAGCTTGCAGATGAGTATCAACAGATACAGCTTGCAGGTCCAAAAGTACTCGACAACGCATTGGACTGGGCATTGTTTATGATGCACCCGCGCTATCGCCGCGCCATGCTGCATAAGCAGCCTCGTATCAATCGCAATCCTTTGCCTGAACGCAGTGTTATGTGTGAGTATATAGCAAATGCAGCGGGTACCCGTCGTGCGCAGTTTCCCGTTGTGCAGCTGAGCGTGGTGCCGCTGCGTGACGTTTTAACGTGCACACGTAAACCGTATGCGCATCGGAGCGTTATGGAGCACTATGTTGACTCCTCTTGCGCTGATATTGATACACAGCTTGCCGATGGCCTGTGTGCTGATGGTGCAGATGCAACAAGCACGCACGCTGCTGTAAACGACAGTATTGCGGAGCTTGCGCAAGCGTTTGGCATAAAAAACGTTGACGAGTTTGCGCAGCTCCTTCACATGGCAAATCGTGATGATGACAACGATACTACCAGCGATACTACCAGAGGTGCCAATAATCCAAACACGCGTGGTGGCAATGATTTGGATAGCGACGTGCCGCGCGATTGTGATGCTGGCGATTACGATGATGACGATTACGACGATGATGAACTTACTGACGAGCAATACGATGCGTACTACAATGACAGCTATTATGCGGACGGTACCGATCCCGATGATGATGAAGAGGATGAAAACGAAGCCCGCGCACAAGCGATGCGGCATTTTTCCGATCTGCTTTTTTCTTCTGATGACAAGGACGATAGTGATGACGCAGACGAGCAAACAAGCGATAGAGACTCTGATAGTGATGATGACGACGGGCATATAACTGGCGTTATGTATATTAATGGCGCGAGCAATCCCGAAGACATTGCAAAGCAGCTGCACGATGTGTTTTCTCGGATAAAAAAATCGACGCAAGACCACAATGGTGATGTGCATCACATAGAGGCATCTGCCGAGCTTACCGATATGGATGGCGAACCCATCGACGTAACAAAGTTGCCGCCCGAAATTCGCAACAAAATTGAAGCTATTGAACATGCGCTTACGGAAATGGGTGCCGAGATTTCGCATTCGCACGCTCACAAGGACGAAGATGATGAGCTCGATGAGTTTGATGACCTTGATGCGGATGATGAGGCTGATGAGCCTCAGGTGCCCGATGTGCAAGACACCATTCAGCGTGCACGTAATGCAGCAGGTGCCGGTTCGATTGACGAATTTTTGCAGAATTTAGATGAGGACGAGCTCGATGCGCAGCTATATAGACCTGCAGGTGGGGTGGATGCAGATGGCGTGGTGCATGCGCCAACACCAGATGAGATGATTGTGCATTTAATGTCAACAATTGAAGTTGCTGCCCATGATAACCCCGATTCAGGTTTTTACATCATGGATGCATTGTTAAATTCGATAGAATCAAAAGAGCAGGTAACTGCGGCAGACAAGCGGCATGCAAAAGAACATTTGGTATTTTTGCTGGGGTATATTGTTGATTGTATGCATACGCGTGCATATTTAGAGAAGCTCGACCAGCGTGACGCAAAAGCGAAAGCGCGCGCCGATGCACAAAACGACAAAGCGCATGGCACGCATACGTCCGCGTCGAAGGGGTTCAATGACGCTGCACTTGACGCTGTGATTGCAAGCACGCAGGGCGTTGTTAATGCTGAGCATCACAATGCATCTAACAATCCGTTTTCGATTAATTAGCTGCAGCGCAGCAATTTCAACTGTGTTTTAGGTAAATGAGCTGGTAGCATGATTATTCTTGGCATCGACCCCGGACTTGCGCATACGGGCTGGGGCATTATCGAAACGAAGGGCAGTGTGTGTCGTGCGCGCGCGTACGGCTGCATTACCACGCATGCTGCAGAATCGCTTGACCGTCGGTTGGGTAGTATTTACGATGGCATTGAGCAGGCAATTTGTACATATGCACCTGCTGAAGTTGCTATCGAAAAGATATTTTTTGGCGAGAACACCGCTTCGGCAATTGCTACTGCCCATGCCCGCGGCGCGGCGCTGGTTGCGTGTGCACGGGCAGGCATTGTACTGGGCGAGTACACGCCTATGCAGATAAAACAGGCTGTTGTTGGCACGGGTTCGGCAGATAAGCGCCAGGTTATCTATATGGTGCGCACGATTCTTAAACTCGACCACGACCCCAGACCCGATCACTGCGCTGATGCGCTTGCCGCAGCTATTTGCCATCACAATGCTCAAAGCACGCAGCGTTTGGCGTATAAATCGGCATCTGTGCAAATGCTCGAGCAGCTTACTGCGCAGCAGGCCTACGAGCGCGCGCTTGCACGTGAGCACACGCAGGCGGCAACACAGGCGCACGCCGATTATGCACATGGTAAGGGTAACGTTATGAACAAAACACGACAAAGCAGGAGAAATAGCTCATGATTGTACAGCTTTCGGGAACGCTCGTTGAGCTTACAAGCTCACACGTAATAATTGATGTGGCTGGCGTTGGCTATGAGCTGGGCATTTCGGCAAGCTGCGCAGCACACCTGCCAGCCGAAAAGGGAAGTCCGTTTGTGTTGCTCACGCGTATGATCGTAAAAGAAAATGCCCTTGAGCTGTATGGATTTGCTGATGCGTACGAGCGTCTTATGTTCGATACTATTATTAGCATTTCGGGCGTGGGGCCAAAACTCGCCCTGGCAATTTTGTCGCTGTATACACCTTCGCAGCTGCTCACGATTGCACAAACGCAGGATGTGGCGGCGATGTCGCAGGTAAGTGGTGTTGGAAAAAAGAAGGCACAGCGCCTGCTGCTTGAGCTTGCCGATATGTGTGCACGCACAGGTGAGCTGCAAGGGTGCGTATCTGCAGCCGCACCAAGCGCAAAAGCGGCGTCTTTAGAGCAGCGCGGCGATCCGATGTTTGATGCGCGTGCAGCGCTTGCATCGATGGGCTTTACGGCGGTAGAAATTGAACGTGCGCTTGAAGGCTGTAGCACGGATAATCAAACAGCAGAATCGCTGGTAGCGCAGGCATTACGTAGCCTTGCGCGAGGGTTATAATAAAGGACGCGCACGCCGCACGGGCGCGAGCCTGCGCTGTGCACGGGCCGCACTCCGCGCCGCCTGGAGTCATCTGGAGCAACGCGCCACCTGGTGCAACGCGAACCGTGCACTATTTGCAGGTATGCATCGTATAACGTAAGGTAAGGATAACGTATGTGGGAAAACACGCACGACAATTTATTTGAAGACGAGCCGAGCACGCAGGGTAACGTGCACACAGCTGCATACGCTTCCGCGCACGAAAGTTCGCCCGCTGCCGCACTACCGCGTAACGTTGACCCTACCTGCACCGATGAGGATATTGATGTTGAGCGCTCACTTCGCCCCGAAACGCTGAGCGATTATTGCGGTCAAACGCGTGTCCGCGAAAACATGCGCGTGCTTATTTCGGCTGCAAAAGAGCGCAACGAAACGCTTGACCACGTGCTTTTTTCGGGCCCTCCGGGTTTGGGTAAAACAACGCTTGCATCTATCGTGGCGCACGAGATGAATGCGCGCCTTAAAACAACGTCGGGTCCAGCCATTACGCGTACGGGCGATTTAGCAGCGCTTCTTACCAATCTTGAGGAAGGCGACGTGCTTTTTGTCGACGAAATCCACCGCCTTAATCACCAAATTGAAGAAGTACTATACCCCGCCATGGAAGACTTTGTGCTCGACATTGTTATTGGTAAAGGCCCGGCTGCACGCTCGATTCGTCTCGATTTGCCGCACTTTACGCTGATTGGCGCCACTACACGTACCGGTTTGCTAAGCGGTCCTTTACGCGACCGTTTTGGCATATCCTACCAGCTCGATTACTATTCTGTGGAGGAGCTTGCCGCCATTGTTACCCGCTCGGCGGGCATTTTGCAGGTGGACATCGACAGGCAGGGTGCGCTCGAAATTGCTTCGCGTTCGCGTGGTACGCCGCGTTTGGCAAACCGCCTACTTAAGCGCGTGCGCGACTATGCACAGGTGCGGGCTGCGGGTACTATTAGCTGGGATGTTGCCAGCGACGCGCTTAAATTTTTTGAAATCGATGAGCTTGGCCTCGATTGGATGGACAAAAAAATTCTCGATGCGTTGTGCAAAACGTTCCGCGGCCGTCCGGTGGGTCTTACCACGCTGTCGTCTGCAGTGGGCGAAGATCCGGCAACGCTTGAGGATGTCTACGAGCCATATTTGCTGCAACAAGGCTTGCTCGTGCGTACGCCCCAGGGAAGGCAAGCTACGAGTATGGCGTTTGAACACGTAGGATTACCTGCGCCAATGTCGCAGTAAGGTGGCAAATCGTTAGCATGTTGCTTCGTGCGTGCCAAACGTCTCGCAATCGTGCGCGTTTACATGCCAGCACGTTTACATGCCAGCAGAAAGGATAGCTATGCTTCACAAGGATTATCTCGAAGAAGCCCTCAAAAAGTTTGTGAGTTCAATTACGCTGCCGCTTACGCGCGCGTGGAAGGAAGGCGACCTTTCACTTCTTGGCGATGTTGATGGTGCAATTGGTGAGCTGCTCAATTTGTCACCGGGCGTGGTGCAAACGCTGGCTCCGCAGTCGCTTGTTATCATGATGGAACTTTCGGGTATTGGCGCCGACGTTTCGCACGAAATTGCCTTCGTGTTGCGCAAGGAAGCGCTGCTGTACGACCGCTGCGATGCTGATGATGCGTGCTGCGACGCGCTCGACAAGGCAGAAGCCATTGAACATGCGTTTAACTGCGACGGAACACAGCCACCATATCGTTTTCATGCGCTTAATGACGCCCTCAACTAATGGTGAAAACTACCTGTGTTGCGCTTTCGTCATAAAAACTTCAATTGTGTGAATATTTCTTGAACATTTTATATAACTTTTAGGGTATTATAGAAGAGCAATCGACGTTCCTCGAGCAAGCATCGCACACGTCACACGTGGTTTTCGGTCACGTGCCACGTGCGGGTTGTGCTCCATGGGTACTGAATTGCTTGGCATTGCGCGTGCTGCGTAGCGCGCGTCGTTTATGTCCTTCGGGACTAGTTAGAAAGGCACGACATGGCTCAAGGTACGGTTAAGTGGTTCAATCCAGACAAGGGCTACGGCTTTATTTCTCGTGAAGACGGCGACGATTTGTTTGTTCACTTTAGTGAAATTCAAATGGACGGCTTCAAAACACTTGAAGAAGGTCAGGCTGTTGAGTTTGATGTAACCACTGGTCAGAATGGCAAGCTTCAGGCTTCCAACGTTCGCCGAGCATAACGCTAACGCATACTAACACAAACGGTGCGCGTCCTGCGCACCGTTTTAGTATGGTTACACGCATATGGTTACATGCGTGTATGTGTGTCTCATTCGCTCACATATGTTTACCAGGCTTTTTCCAACGAGTGAACACGTTTCATCCCAACGATTGGCTGCATATCAATTCATTGCACTCATACTTTTAGAGGCTTATACTACAAGTAACATTCGCCAATCTGAAAGGATGTCTCATGAAACCAATTGCAAAAGCGGTTGTCAGCTGCGGTCTTTCTCTTAGCTTGGCTGCGGGATCGGCTGCTGCACTTTGCGTTACTGCTCCACAAGTATTTGCCGATGGTGGTACAGGTGGTGAACACAGCTATTTTGCATACAGCTATTTTGACCCTCTCACCATACCAGATGGTCCTGAAAAAGTTGCCAATCCTACTGATAACACCGTGTATCGGTTTAAAAATCCAGCACTAAAAGTTATTGCATATGATTCATTAGACATGAATTTATCTAGGGATGATTATAAGCGTATTCAAACAAGCGGATTTACCTATGGCGACCTTAAAAAGATAAAAAATCTTTCGGTTTTTCGCCGCGTTGCAGACGGTGTTATAGGCGATTTAAGCGATCTTGACAATATGCCTAATATTTCATCTTTAGAAATTAGAACAGTCGGATATGCTCCAGAAGTCGACTCCATCCTTAATGAGTTTGCGTCACGCTATAAGGATAATCCTCAGCTTAAACGAATTTCAATCATGAATTACAGCGACGAGAATCCAACTAGAGCTTTATATTTCGAAAACCTTAAGCAATATACTAATGTCGAAAATTTTGAAAGCAATTATGATATTGTAACCGACTGTTTGCCACCTAAGGTTAAAGCGAGTATGGAAAAGGATGAATTTGGCGATGGAACCATGTATCGCCTGTACAATCCTTACTCTCATGAGCACCTTTATACCATCAATCCAGTAGAAAAAGACAATCTTGTAAAAATAGGTTGGAACTTTGAGAAAGTTGTTGGAAAAACACCACGTGGTAAAGGCGTTGAAGTACACCGTTTGTATAACCGTTGGTCAGGTGATCACTACTACACGAAGAAAGCCGACGATATTGCCAGTTGTGTAAAGGCAGGCTGGATTGATGAAGGTGTTAAATTCTACAGCGCTGATAAGGATGCAAAAGGTGCAGTTGGTATGGTAACACTGTTCAATCCGTATACGGATAAATTTACACACCTTTTCACAGCTGACGAGGATGAAATCAACAAGTGCGTTAAGGATGGCTGGGTAAAACAAGATATTAATTGGTACGTTGTGAAATAGTGGGAGATTGCTGGTATACCACGAGTATGTCTACGTATGTTTTGTCGCGACGGTCGCATAAGAGCATATAAGCGCGAAGACACGTGGGCGCACGTAGTGTATGAGATTATGCTAGCTTAAAGCGGGAACACACAAGTTCTAGTGAGAGTTAATCTAAAACGTCAGACTACACTCTCGATAGGATTTTGTGTTGGTTCCCGCTTTTTTGTACCTGCGTTGTGTGTATGCGCACGCTGCAGTATGCCCTTGCAAGCTATAAACAAGCTACAAACAAGCTTCAAACAAGTAGCGCGTGTTAGTGCCTAAAGTGCCTATATCCCGTAAAAATCATCGCGATACCATGCTCGTTTGCTGCGGCAATGCACTCTTCATCGCGTATCGATCCGCCAGGCTGAATAATGCAGCTCACGCCACGTTTTGCAAGCTCATCAACATCGTCTCTAAACGGGAAAAACGCATCAGATGCGCAGGCAAAATCGTTGGCTGCAATGCTCATTCGCTCCGCCGCTTCAGCCGCACGTTCGCACGCCATAATCGCGCTATCAACGCGGTTTGGCTGTCCGCACCCAAGCCCAATACCTGCATTATTTTTTGCAATTAAAATGGCGTTTGATTTTACCGTTTTGCACACCTTCCACGCAAAGAGCAAATCTTGCATTTGCGACGTGGTTGGTTTTTTTGTAGTTACGCAGGTAAAGTCTTCCGGCGCTTCGCTTACGCTGTCGCGCGTTTGCACTAGCAGCCCGCCACCAATACTCTTAAGCTCAAGCGCTTCTTCATGGTCGAGCCCACCTGTTGCAAGTACGCGCAAATTTTTACGCTTTGAAAGACGTTCGAGCGCGGCGCTGCTAAATGACGGGGCGATAATAACTTCGACAAATTGTTTATTAACGTCGGCAAATTCTGTTACAAAATCTAAGTCAATTTCGCGATTAGCTGCAATAATGCCGCCAAACGCGCTTTTTGGATCGCAGGCAAAGGCGCGCTTGTACGCCTCTGTTACCGTAGACGCTACAGCAGAGCCGCACGGGTTTTGGTGTTTTAAGATAACAACAGCAGGCGCAGTAAACTCACACACTGCGCTCCATGCGGCATCGGTGTCAAGCAAGTTGTTGTACGACAGCTCTTTGCCCTGTAGCTGCGTTGCCTTGGCAACACTGTGCGCGTTTGCCGCAGCCTCTCCATAAAACGCCGCGCGCTGATGGGGGTTTTCTCCATAGCGCAAATCCATTTGCTTGGTATATGTGCACGTAAACTGCTCAGGAAATGGTTGAGAGAATGGCGCTTCGTTTGGCGTGGCACGTACATCCGCGCTGTTTGTTGTAGGTGCCGTCTGGCTGTTTGCCGCCTGCTTGTTTGCCGTGCTCGTTAAATATGCCGTTATTGCTGTGTCGTAGTGCGCCGTTGTTGCAAATACTTTGCGCGCAAGCTCACTTCTAAGCGCGATCGTTGTGTGTCCTGCGTGTGCGTGCATTTCTGCAAGAACGCGCTCGTAGTCGGCAGGGTCGCACACCGTGGTTACTGCCGCAAAGTTTTTTGCAGCACTGCGCAGCATCGAAGGACCACCAATGTCGATGTGCTCAACTGCATCTTCAAGGCTGCAACCAGGCGTTTCTATTGTTTTTTCAAATGCGTAGAGATTAACGCATACAAGGTCGATCATCGGAATGTTGTTTTCGCGTGCATCCTGCAAGTCGCGCTCATTATCGCGCCTGCATAACAGGCCGCCATGAATGCGCGGGTGCAGCGTTTTAACACGTCCGCCCATCATTTCGGGCGAGGCAGTGTAGTCCTCAACGTGCGTAACGGTAATGCCGGCGGCTTCTAACACGCGTGCCGTGCCGCCCGTACTTAAAATTTCAACACCAAAATCGTGGACGAGGCGAGTAGCAAATTCGCAAATACCATCCTTGTTTGTAACCGAAAGTAAAGCGCGCTTAATTGCTGCGTTTGCCATGGTAACCCTTTCTTGTGTGCGTTTGACATAAGACGGTGTGCCTGCGTGCGTGCTGCTTGCGTGCCGTGTAGCTGCATACGTGCTGCATACGTGCTGCGGACGTGCGCCTTTCGCGCCGCATACCACGCCGCATACCACGCCGTGCGGGTGTATCGCAACCCCCGCACCTCTATTGTAAGAAAGCCTTAACGTGCTGATATACGATTTACAAATACAACGACAAATTGTAACGAAGTAGCAATTATTGGGCAGAGGGTGTGAGTTCCAGCCCGATTGTGTGCGTTTGTTTCGCCCGTAGGTGCAGTCGCATGCTCTGTGTCCGCACGAGCAGTCCGCTGCCCGCAAACCGACTGCCCCGCCTGCACCACCACACTCCATGGAAAGCTTGTGTACGTTACCGATAAGCGGTATGCACAGCGCCGCAAGCGGCAGTGATCGCAGGTGTTTCGGCCGTGTCGTTTGTTAAAAGCCCTTCCACAGGCTATGGTATAGGTACGCAGGTACATGTTGTACGTTGAAAGGACGCTCTATGACAGATAAGCAGCTTAAAGAAACCGCTCACGAGTTTGTTGAAGCAAATTGGGACGCCATTGTTGAAGACATTACAACAATGGTAAAAATTCGCTCCGTTGAGGACCTTGAGCATGCGCAGCCTGGTATGCCGTATGGCCCTGGACCGTTTAAGGCGCTTGAAGCGGGTATGAATCTTGCAAAGCGCATAGGGCTTGACGTGCACAATTGCGACGGTCGCATTGCATACGCCGATTTAGCGGGCGAGCAAGACAAGCAAATTGCTGTTATTGGTCACACCGACGTTGTTGCCGAAGGCTCTGGCTGGGAATATGAGCCGTTTGCTGTTACGCATAAAGACGGCTATCTTATTGGCCGTGGCGTGCTCGACGACAAAGGGCCGTTTGTGCTTGAAATGTATGCAGCAAAATTCCTAAAAGAGCAGGTAGAAGCCACGGGGAAGAAGTATCCCTACACCTTGCGCTGCATTATTGGTAATAACGAAGAAACTGACATGGCAGATGTGGAATGGTACGTTAAAAACTTTGAGCAGCCCGAGTTTTGCTTTACACCCGATTCGTCGTTTCCGCTGGTATGCGGCGAAAAGGGCGGTTTTTCGGCATCTATTCGCACGGCTGATATTGCAGATACTATTGTTGAACTGTGCGGTGGCCAGGCAGATAACGCTGTGGCATCGGACGCATATGCGCTGGTTAAGGCCGATATTTCCACGCTTAAGCCACGAGATCGCATTGATATTGAGGATGCAGGAGGCGGCCTGGTAAAGGTTATTGGGCACGGTGTAAGTGCGCACGCGTCAACGCCGCAGTCGGGCATTAATGCTATTGGCCTTGTGGTTGATTATTTGGTTGATAATAACATTGGCACGCCAGCCGAAAAACAATTTTTGGCCTTTGAGCAGTGCGTATTTGGCTCAACCGATGGTTCAACGCTTACGATTGCTGCAACCGATGAAATTTTTGACCCGCTTACCTGCATTGGTGGCCGCGTGTTTACCGAAGGCAAGGCGTTTAGGCAAACGATTGACGCGCGCTACCCGTCGTCGGTTACCGATGCGTGGCTCTATGAGCAGGTATCTACCCTTGCCGCGAAGTATGGCTGCACGGTGGACGTTGATTTGGTGCTCGTGCCGTTCTTAACCGACCCCAACAACGAGTGCATAAAAACGCTGGTAGCAACCTATAACGAGTATACTGGCCGTGAGGCAAAGCCCTTTACTATTGGCGGCGGCACGTATGCGCGTCATTTTAAGGCGGCTGGCGCGTTTGGCCCTAACGATCCTGCGTTCCCCATGCCGTCGTGGTTGGGTGGCGAACACGCAGCTAATGAAGGCTTTTCTGTTGAACAATTTAAGCGTGCACTTGAGATTTACATCGTTTCGCTTGTGCGTATTATGGCGCTGGATTTGTAAATGTGTAAGCGTACTGGTTAGTGCGCGGACCCGTGGATGGTGCGTATGTGCTCACTTTGTGGAGCGTTTACGTGCGCGTGTGCTCTTGAGTGCATGCGCACCCCGCGTGGTTGTTGTGCATACCAGTGCGTCTATTATGCATACCAGTACCTCTATTCAAAAGTTAACATAGGTTTAATAATTGCTTTCTTTTTGAGTGGGCAAGGCGTATACTTTTGTCGCTATGTTATATCGAGTACCATGGCGCTATATCACGCTCACAATCGTGCACCAACGGTTCGATTGCGTGCGTGGAGCCATTCGAACGATAGAAAGGATGCTCACACATGGCTGACGTAAAAAGTGCCGGCGAAAGCGACGCGCGTAAGAAAAACGCCGGGCAGTTTGTTCTTAATATCCTCAACGGTACAACTATTGCTATCGTTGTCGCCCTTATCCCGAACGCAATCTTGGCAACGTTCCTAAAACCGTTCCCCGATTGCGCTCCATTGATGGAGTTCCTCCACGTAATTGTTGCGTTTCAGTTCCTAACACCGGCTATGGCTGGTTTTCTTATTGCGCATCAGTTTAAGTTTAACCCCATCCAAATGGCAACAGTTTCTGGTGCCGTGTTTATTGGTTCGGGTGCGTGGCGTTTTGTTCCTGCAGCTACTGTGGGCGAAAAAACAGCTCCGCTCTTCCAAATTTTTGGTATCGGCGACATCATCAACGTTATGATTTGTGCCGCGCTTACCGTGTTAGTTGTTCAGGCAATTGGTAATAAGCTTGGCTCGCTTACCATTGTTTTGCTCCCAATTATTGCTGGTGCTGGTATGGGGTACGTTGGTTGGAAAATCCTTCCTTTTGTATCGCAAATCACCAACTTCATCGGCCAAATTATTAACACCTTTACTACGTTGCAGCCGTGGCTGATGTGCATTCTTATTGCAGCGTCGTTTGCCATCATTATTATTAGCCCGCTTTCTACCGTTGCTATTGGTATTGCTATTGGTCTTACTGGTATGGCTTCTGCAGCAGCTGGTATGGGTGTTGCGTCGTGTGCTGCTATGCTCGTATGGGCGTGCGCGCGTGTTAACAAACCCGGCGTACCTATTGCCGTTGCACTTGGTGCTATGAAAATGATGATGCCAAACTTTATGACTAATCCTGTTATGGCTCTTCCTGCAGCCCTTACCGCTGCTATTTCTTCGCTCACCATTCCTCTGTGGGAAATGGGCGGAACTCCAGCTTCGTCTGGTTTTGGTTTAGTTGGTTTTGTAAGCCCGCTTGCGGCGTTAAACGTTGGTAACGTAAACATTATCCAAATTCTTATTGGTTGGGTTGTTGTTCCGTTTGCTGTTGGCTTTATTGTTAACAAAGTTTTGTGCGACGTACTGCACGTTTACAAAAAAGACCTCTTTACATTTAAGGGTTAATGCACACACGATAAGCTTGCAATTTGTATAACCACAATTTGCAAGCTTTGTTTTGTTGCGCTTTAACGTGGGGTTTTGCGTACGGTTTTGCGTGCGGTTTGAGACGAGTGTGTCTCATTCACTAGGGTATAAATTTTATGAAAGGTGTTGCTATGCGTATTTATATTGCTGGCTCAGGTGCTATGGGTTGCCGTTTTGGTTACCAGCTTCAAAAGAGTGGCGAAGATGTTGTTTTGCTCGATAACTGGGAAGACCACATTGCTGCCATTCAAAAAAATGGTCTTACCATTGTTGGTGACGAACCCGACAACGTACCTATGACTATCATGAAGCCAACGCAAGCAAAAGACGTTGCCGACTTTATTATTTTGTTCACCAAAGCTATGCAGCTGCCTAGCATGCTTGAGGACATCAAGCAAATTATTGGCGCACACACAAAGGTATTGTGCCTGCTTAATGGCTTGGGTCACGAAGACACCATTCGCAAATACATCAAAGAAGAAAACATCCTTATGGGTGTTACCGTTTGGACTGCAGGCTTGAAGGGCCCCGGCGTTGCTATTTTGCAAGGTAAAGGCACCATTAACCTGCAGAGCTTTGACAAAAACGGCGCTGAGTCGTCGCGCGAGATTGTCGACGTTATGAACAAAGCCGGCCTTAACGTTATTTACGACGAGGACGTTCTGCCTTCAATTTGGCGTAAAGCATGTGTAAACGGTACTATGAACTCTACCTGCGCATTGTGCGACTGCACTATTGGTGAGTTCTTTGCTACCGAAGACGCGCTCCACACGGTACGCTGCATTATTCACGAGTTCTGCGAAGTTGGTATTGCATCGGGCATTAAGCTTAACGAAAAAGAAATTGTTGATTATGTAATGCACGTGTCTGAGATTGCAGCTCCTCACTATCCGTCAATGCATCAGGACCTTGTACAAAATCACCGCTTAACTGAGATTGACTTTATTAACGGTGCTGTTGCACGCAGGGGTAAGAAGCTCGGTATTGATACTCCGTACTGCCAGATGATTACCGACCTCATTCACGCAAAAGAGCACATTCTTAAGATTACCAAGTAGTGTGCTTGTGCAAGTAGGCGTTGGGGCGTCGTTTTGCGCGGGTTTGCGCGCGGGCGCCTGAAAGCTGGTAGTTGTTAGTACCCAAAAGCTGGTAGCGATACGTTCGCTACCAGCTTTTTTTGTTGCACGCTCGCAGTGTGGGCGTGCTGTGGTGTTTTGCAAAACTCGCGAGGCAGCGACCGCTCTGCCATTACCATACCTTTTATTTGATGTTATTGATTTGGTTGCGTCGCATTGTTCCCGTGATAATAATTGTCTAAATAAAAACGAAAGATAGCGTCGAGAACAATATAAAGCGTAGTAAACATATTGTAATCGTCATTGTTGTTACTTGTTATTACTTTAAGATCGGAATAACTGTAGTACACGTTATGTGGCGTAACTGCAGCTAATTGATTTTGCGATAGTGGTGTAATGGTAATCAGATTGTTCGTTTTAAGCTGAATTGTTTTAGCCAATGGTACAATTTCTACATCTTCTCCGCTAAACGAAACAATAATAACGCAGTCATCTTGCGTAAGCGTTTTTTCTACCCATTTCAATTCGGTGATGGATGGAACAAAAATTATGTACATGCCAATACACATGAAATTGCGAACAAACAATGTACACGCATTACGTTCGCCCCAATCACTACCAAAGATAAAAACACGCTTGCATGTTTGGATGATTCTACATACTGATGCAATGTTAGTATTTTTTACCAACTCGATTGTCTTGGTAATATCCTGATGAAGCTTATCTAAGCTTTGATTTGAGCAATTATCAGTAGATTTAAGCTCTTCTTTGAGTGCAAAACGTAACTCGTTAAAACCTGTAAATTTTAACTTTTTTGATAGGCGTGTGATACTTGCAGCCGAAGAAAAGGTGCGTTGTGCAAGTTGTGTACATGACATCTGTGCGACGGCTTGTTTATTAAGAACAATATATTGAGCAATATTGTATTCAGTTTGAGAAAGTGCTCGCAATTGGTTTATTTTCTCTTCAATACTCATAGATAATCCTTAAGAAGTAGGCGTGCAGATATTGCCATGTAATAATTGGCATACGTACTGGAATTGTGCGGTTTGAATTGTGCGATGTGCTGCAAACATTTCCCTTCTTTGCATTGCTCTTGTGTTAAGCCACTTAGAACGTGGTTTTAGCATCGTTTAAGTAGAGGTGCATCGTGAAAACTATTTTACAACATGAAAAAGCAATCAGAGCGATAAAGCGTAACCTTACTTGCCGATTACAATAGCAATTTTTATACAAAAGTCATACTGTGAGAATAGGTGCTGTTAATCATGCAAGTTTGAAGGAGTGTGGCATATGAAAGACAGTCTTAAAGTAACTATAGCTGGTGGCGGTAGCACGTATACCCCTGGTATTGTAAAGTCGATGCTTGCGCAACAAAAACTTTTCCCCTTAGCAGAACTTGTTTTATATGATGTCGACCAGCAAAAAAACGACGACATGTACGTTATTATCAATTATATGCTTGAGCAGGAGGGGCGTAGTGAAATTAAGTTAACGCAAACCCTCGATCCTAAAGAAGCATTTACTAACTGCGACTTTGTTTTTTCGCAAATACGTGTTGGCAGCTTTGCGATGCGCGAAAAAGATGAAAAAATTCCGTTAAAACATGGTTGTGTTGGACAAGAAACCTGCGGTATGGGTGGATTTGCATATGGTTTGCGCACTATTGGACCTATGCTTGAGCTTATTGGCTTTATTCAAAAATACGCACCTTCGGCATGGATTTTAAATTACACTAATCCGGAGTCTATTGTTTCGGAGTGTGTCAGGCGCGTTTACCCTCATATCCGTATGATTTGTGCATGCGATATGACTATTTCTATTGAGGAAACCATTTGTGACAACTTTGGTTACGATCGTTCAAACTGGACTCCAACATATTACGGGCTCAATCATTTTGGTTGGTATCGCTCAATCTATGATAATGCTCGTGGTTGCGATGTTATGCCAGAAATTATCAAGAAGATAAAAGAAAAAGGTATGCAGGTAGCCGACTTTAATGCAGGTGATACTACGTGGCAAGAAGCGTGGGATAACCTTAGAAAACAACTTGAGTTTTTCCCCGATGCTCTACCAAACAATTACCTTGAGTACTATTTATTCCCTGATGATAAGGTGAGTCATGCCGATCCAAATTATACGCGTGCAAATATGATCATGGATGGCCGGCTTAAGCACACGCAGGAAATGGCATACAAGATTCGCCATCACGACAAAGGTGAAATTCTAACGTTTAATTTTGGCGAGCATGGTAATTACATTGTTGATATGGCTGTTTCAATTTTGCACAATTTACGCAAGCGATTCATAGTTCTTGTTGCTAATAATGGAGCTATTCCTAACTTTAGACCAGACGCTGTTGTTGAAGTGCCTGCGTATATTAGCGCTGTTGGCGTAGAACCAGTTGCCTTGCGTGAGCCTATTCCTAATTTCCATAAAGGTATGATGGAAGGTCAAAATGCAGCTGAACAGTTACTTGTAGATGGTTATTTCGAGAAGTCATATATGAAGGTGCTACAAGCATTTACCATGAATTTGACAACTCCATCGGCAAATCGTGCAAAAGCAGTGCTTGACGATATGATTGTCGCTAATAAAGAGTATTGGCCGCAACTCTCATAGTGGACACGCATACATAACGAACGCGCATACATAACGAACGTTCGTATCCTGCATTGTTCATGTATTATGCATTGATGCAAGTAGTAGCAAGAGAGGCGAGTATGGTATTTACTGATGTAGACTACCTGATACATGTGGTAACACGGGAAGACCGCGTTGTTTTCGTAGATTGTATTCCACGTTGCGTTTACACACGTTGCGTTTACACAGGTCGCGTTTACACAGGTAAAGAGGCATGCTCGCCATCTTCTACTAAAAATCAAACCTTAATTGATAAGTCGGCTACAAGCGAAGAAGCAAACGCGGCACCTATATGGAATGCGCTGCAGCCTTATTTTCTAGTACTTAAGGATACACAGCTACAAAAGAATCATGTATACCGCATTCGCCTACAGGCACAATATAGTGAGGTGTTTAATCCAGAGCACCTGGAGGTGCTGTTACAAACAGACGGGTTTGCCTATGCACTTATTGGTGACAACCTCGAAGTGTATTCGTATTTGCTTGTTTCAGAAGAAGATAATGAGTATCTGTATACATTAGCGCGCACGCCGCTTTGTGCGCCGTCACTAAAAGATGAATTTATGGCTGCAGATAGCGCACAGCAAGTAGATGCGTTTTCGGTTTTTTCATCCGGTGAAGGGCTTGCATCAGGCTTTCTAAATGTGCAACAAAAGCCTGTACTCATGTATGATATGGGATACACGCCCTCATTTTTAAAAGGGAATGCTGGTAAACATTTTAAGCTTGATACATCCTGTTTGCAGTGGCTTGCAATTTCTCACCGACACATGGATCACTATAATTACTTTTTACGGTATATAGAGCAGCTGCGTGCAACAAAACTTATCATTAATAGCAACGTACTGAGTTTAGCATCGCTTACTCTGCGGAAAATATATCGCACGTTTGCAAAGAATCATCAACTGTATATGCTTACGAAGCCAGTTGTGCAGCATATAGCATCGGGGTTTATTACGCTATTTCTTGCAGATAATCCAACGTATAACGAAACGGGTATTCAGGCAGCTCATGAAGGTAGTAGTTGTATGCTGTATACGGGTAAACCTTCTATCTTTATGATGGGTGACAACTATTTGGACGATATTCGTTTTAATGAGTTGGGAGTAATTGATTATCTGCAGGCAGCACATCACGGCAGCACATTTACACGAAGTACGTATCAGACAATTCCTATGAGCACGGGGAAAGGCGTACTTATGATACCGAGTTCTTGTGCGCACTATAACCATCCCGACCACGTTGAGGAATATAGTATGCGCGGCTGGAAAACGCAATTGTACACTCAAGTCAAAACTATTACCATTCACCTAAAATAATTTGCCACTGATATTGTGTTTGGTTAGTATCAGTTTTGAACAGGTGACTTTAATTAGGCCTTAGCTCAAGCATGCTAGGGCTTTTTTGTGCCCATTTTGCATGACTTTAGTTCTATAAGCTGTCCTTTAGTGAGGAGGATACGATGAAACAAAAGTTTCAGCAATTTGGTAAGGCTATGCTTGTTCCCATTAGTCTTATAGCATTATCAGGTCTATGTTTAGGTTTAGGCGGCGCTCTTACCTCTAAACTTACTATGACATCGCTTGGTGTCGATTGGTCATGGTATTCTACATCGATTATATTTGCGTTTTTCTCGGTATTTAAGGGTTTAGGTAATGTAGTTATTGGTAACCTCGGCATTTTATATGCTATTGGCTGCGCGTTTTCGCTTGCAAAGAAAGAGAAAGGCTGGGCGGCTTTCTCTGCAGCTGTTGGTTATTTTGCAATGATGAATACACAGCAAGTGCTGTTAGGTATCGCTGGTTTTAATGCCGAAAATACAACGGTACAAGCGCTCGTTTCTGCTGGTTTAACAACACTTGAAGCAAGTAAACAGGCGGGCTTGTACACCACGTCACTTGGCTTCTTTACATATGGTACAGGTGTTTTTGGTGGTATTGCTATCGGCTGCATAGTTGCTTGGATTACGTCGAAATTCTACAACCAAAAGCTTCCTGTTGCGCTTTCATTTTTTGCGGGCTCACGTACTGTTCCAATTATCTCTCTTGTAGCAGGTGGTTTGCTGGGCATTATATTCTATTACGTATGGCCAACTATTGGTGGGTTGTTTGTTAACATTGCAGCATTTGTATATCAATCGGGTTATGTTGGAACGTTCGTTTATCGTTTTTCTGAGGAATGCCTTGTTCCATTTGGTATGCACCCACTTATTTCTACGCCAATGCGTTGGACTGAGCTTGGTGGTTCAGCAATAATTGATGGAACGCGTGTTGTTGGTAACAGCGCAATCCAGCTTGCACAGCTTGCTTCTAACCAGAGCGATAAACTTTTGGTTCGTGCTTTTATGGCTGGTATGGGTGTTATTGACTACGCTATATTCCCAGCTGTTGCGTGTGCAATGTATGTGTGCGCTAAAAAAGAGAACAAGAAGAAAGTTGCTGGTCTGCTTATCCCAACAATCATCTCAACAGTGTTCTTTGGTGTTACTGAACCAATTTTGTTTACGTTCCTCTTTATTGCGCCGTGGTTGTACTTCTTGGTTTATGCACCTTTAGCAGGCTTGGCAGAAGTTATGTGCGAATGGATGGGTGTGTCGGTTTTCCAGGGTAATATCAAGGATCTTATACCATTCTTACTGCGTCCTGAAAAACTGAACCTGTGGCCCTACCTTATCATTCTTCCGCTATTCTTTGTCATTACATTTTTCCTCTTTACGTTCCTTATCAAGAAGTTCAAGATTATGACTCCGGGTCGAGAAGAAGAAGCTAATTCTGATGACATTCACCTGCTCTCTAAAGCAGAATATAATGCTAAGATGGCTATGAAAGCTTCTGATTCTGACGACATCAAGCTTGCTAAGGGTATTATCGCTGCTCTTGGTGGGGTTGAAAACATTGAGGATCTGGATAACTGTATTTCGAGGCTTCGTGTGGTTGTACGTGATAAGGGTAAGATGGCTCCAGACGAACTCTTCAAAAAGGAACTGAAGGCAATGGGTGTAATCCACATGGGCGATAAGGCAGTTCAGATTATCTATGGCCCTGCTGTCGGCGGAATTGCAGCAGATGTTCGAGAGTTGATTGGGGAGTAGCATGATCGTTTCGGGTACTTTTAATAATGAAAAAGAGCTCGAAATACATCAACATATGCTTGAAGTGAATGGGGCGTGCTCCATTCACTTCACCCTTCTTAAAGGAGCATTTGAACACTTCTTTATTGAAGTTTGGGACAGCAATGCTTGTTTGCGAGCAGTACTAACATATAAAACAAGACTCACACGGTTTATTATTACCCCAGATGCCCGCACCACTACCAATTACTGCAAGTACGGTGTGTTGCCGTCGGGTGAATGGTGTATTAAGGTCATAAAGCCGCAGGTAGTTGATGGTGGTTACGAGTTTTCTGTTACATTTGATGAAGAGCTATGTAGCGATGATGATAGCGTTTACATCAACCCTATGAAACAAGATTTTGCTGCAGTACATCAAAGTGAATGCCGGTGGTATAAGGGTGATCTTCACCTTCATTCAAGACATAGTGATGGCCGCGTAACTCAAGAAGAGCAAATCTTTGAAGCAAATAGGCAGGAAATGGACTATATTGCGCCAACAGAGCACTCGGCGCTTACAACCAAATATCCCCTTTGTCGGCAGCTGGTTTTACCTGCTACAGAAATGACATGGGACAATCATGGCCATTATAATATTTGGGGCGTGAGCGAATTTATTGACTATGCCTCATGTATCGATAGCGCGGCGAATAAAAACGACGCCCTTAACAGGTTGTTTTCCTATTGTCACAAGAGAGGGTATGTTGTTTCGATAAACCATCCATTTCCCTATGGTTGGAAACTTTTGCACAATTTTGACCTTGCGAATATTTCATGCATGGAGGTAATTAACGCGCCGCATCAACTGAATCGCGAAGTTGATAACGAAAAAGCTCTGCGCTTTTGGGATTTTCTGTGGCAACACGGCATATGTCTTATGGCTGTGGGAGGTAGCGACTCACATAAAAAGGAATACTTTTTGCATTACTCGCTTGGGTTGCCCACAACGCAAGTTTATTGTGATGGATTGTCTGTTAACAATGTGCTTGGTGCACTTAAGAGCGGGCATACGTTTATTCATGCATTCGATGAAGCAGAAATTTGTTTTCACCGCATTGGCAATGTAAAATCTTTCGTATTACCAGGTAGCTATTTTAAGGGCACGTTCGTAATGCAGGCGCGTTGCTTGCATCCAGTTGACTGGGAGCTTATACAGAATGGGAATGTTGTATATCGAACCCATAGCGCCACGTTCTACTGTGAACCAACTGTTGCAGCTGGCGATTATGTACGTTTGCAGGCACGTAAAGACAATGAAGTAATTGTTCTAGTAAATCCGGTGCACGCGATAGAAATACAACCAAAACACTGTTTTTTCCAGGATGTTCTTGCGGAGTTCCAAAAAGTTGACCACCCTGTGTTTCAACCTTTGCAAAAAAATATTGCGATTAAATAACTGGGATGATTGCGATGAAAAGTAATATGTACATCATTCAGGAAGTTTTTAACCATAATGCACTGTTATGTCATCAACAAACAACTGATGAGAATTATCTCTTTTTTGGCAAAGGTATTGGCTTTAAGCGTAGGAAAGGAGATATGTTTGTCGTTGATAAAAATGTCGAGCGTGTTTTGCTAACCTTAACAAGGGACGACATCGATCGCTATAAATTTTTGGTACAGCAAGTAGAGAATAAACAACTTATCAAAATAGTTCAAAACATTGTTTTACAAGCTCAAAGCTATTTTGAACATACCATTTCGGGGGATTTGGAAATTAGCCTTCTTGACCACCTAAACTTTGCGATACAGCGTCGTAAGCAAGGCTATGATATGCACTATCCATTTGTTAATGAGCTTAAGTTCTTATATCCAAAAGAATATTCGTTTTCGCAAGAAGCTCTGGCGTACCTTAAAAGTGAGCTTGAAGATGACGCACCTGATGATGACGAGCTTGCCTTTTTGATTATGCACATCCACGCTGCTGTTAGTGGGAATCGCGTATCAAATGTGCTGAATTATAATCATGCAGCGGTGCGTTGTGTTGAACTGTTAGAGCAAATGGAACATATCACAATTGATAGGAGCACAGTTTACTACAGTAGGTTTTTGAGGCACGTAATTTTTGCTTTGCAACGCAGCAGAGATGGGCAAACAATTAAAAATGTTATGCTCGACAATATCAAAAAGTCATTTTCTCATGAATTTGAACTCGGACAAGCGTTAGCGCTTTATGTTAAAAAGACCTTGCGGCTTACGCTAGATGATGATGAGATTGCGTATTTAGCACTGCATATTTATAGCATGCTTCATGATAAATAATTACTGGATGCCTTAGTGATTGCTGGATGCCATATTAAGCGGCACAGTGCAAATGAAACGCGGCATAGATGAAACATAGTGTAGATGAAAGTGAGTTTATAATGTTTTCACTATTTAAGAAGAAAAGTTTAGAAGTGTACGCGCCTGTAAAAGGTGTAATTATGGCAATGGCAGACGTGCAAGACCCTGTTTTTGCGCAGAATATGATGGGTGAAGGTATTGCTATTCAGTATGAAGAAGGAGATGTGTATGCACCAATAGAGGGAACGGTTGCTTCAGTTATAAAACCCTCGTATCATGCGTTTGGCATGCAGGCGGCTTCGGGACTTGAAGTCTTAGTACATGTTGGACTAGATACAGTGACACTTGGTGCGGGCATATTTCAGCCGCTTGTTAATCAAGGTGATGAGGCTCATATAGGAGAGAAGCTTTTAACAATACATAATGATGGGCTGCAACAATCGGGGCTGATGCTAACCACACCTATTGTAATACTCGCAAATGACCACATTAAGCATGTGGAGTATTGTGTTGCGCCTGGTGATAAAGCCGTGCCAGGTGAAACACTTATTATGCGTTGCGAGGTGTGCTAGCCTTTAGATTTTGCTCAAATTACGCTGTACATGAAATGCGATAGAAGCTGCAGCATGCGCCGTTTTGCAAAACTCGCGAGGTAGCGCGTTTTTGTGGAGCCAACGCAAAAAATTTTTCGGGCGATTTTTTGGCCGAAATTGTACAAAAACACCACTTTGACACGAGGCTAACCGCGCTTGAAGGCAAAACCGGCGTGCCTTGCTTGGCAGTATTTTTCATTTGTGCAGGTAGCACGTTTGTTAACTTGTTTAACCAAGCGCACCGCCTGTCAGTTTTGGGCGATTTTGGGTCCCAGCCTCGTGTCAAAGTAGGGTTTTTGTCCAATCTTGCTCAATATTTTTGCCGAAAAATGGAAGGATAACGTGCCAGTTAGAAGTCAGTATCGCTGCCGTCCGCGTCATCAGAGTCGCCAAAATCGTCGTCCGAGTTGTCCGAGTCGTCCAAATCATCCGAGTCGTCGCCTTGGGGGTAATCATCCGAGTTAAACGGGTTGTACGACCCTGTGCCAAAAGGATTGTCGTCATAGTGGTCATCATCATCGTTATCGTTGTTGTTGTCGCCATTGAACGAACCATCGCCAAACGAGCCATCGTCGCCATCACGGCCGCCAAGCGAGCCACCAGAGCCACCAGCCGAACCACCCGCCGCAGCCGCTGCTTTCTCAAGCGCCTGCGCGAGTGCCTGCTTTTCCTTCGCCCCGAGCTCAAGCTGCCTTTCCTGCGGCGAGCGCTCAATCGACCGCGCAATCCCCACAAACACATCGTCCTGCGTTAGGTTAAACATGTGCCGCACAAAATTTCGCGCCACGCTAAATAGCTCGGCATTTATCGCCGCTTTGGTGCCCTTAAGCAAAAATGAAATCGTCTGCTTTGTAGGCGCAACGGGAATGTTGTACGCATGCAATATTTCCTGGATGTCGTCTGTTGGAATGTGCTCAACATCAAACCCATCGTTATGAATAATAACCGGCACAATGCGACCCTCACTTAAATACATGTGCGCCGGGGTTGCCGACGCCTCCTCAAGCTCGGGCATAAAGTGAACGGCCAGGTCGTAGCACGCTTTTGCTGCAAGCTGGTGGTGCTTATAGGCCTGAATATGCGCCATGTTGTAATACGCAAACGCCAGGCTTTCGTTTTCGTGGGCAAGCTGCATAAGCTGGCAAATTTGCGTTTGTGCTTCGTCCACTTTTTTAGCATGGACGAGGCTATTTATAAGCACCATGCGTGCCCGCGTATCAACGGGCGCAATATCAACAAGGCGCTGCGCCTGCACAATTGCCTTGTTGAGCTGCTGTTTTTCGCCATATGCTACCGAAAGGCACATACGCGCCTCAAAAAGCGCATCGGGGACGAGCATAACGGTTTTGTTGTGGCGCACGTTGCGTACATTGCTTACGAGCCCCGTACGGGCGGGAAACTTGCTGGTACGCTTGCCGATAACCTTGCCGACACGCTTACGTCCGTCGCCAGCTGCCTGTGCGCCCGCGTACTTAGCTGCATGCGCGCGCCACGCACGTTCAGCATCGCATTCAACGTTGTACCGCGCTCTATCCACGTAGTTTGCAAAATACTGCCACGACACCTGCTCATCTGAGACGTACGTGCCGTTCACGTCCACAGTATCAATAATAGGCTCAAGCAAATCGATTACCGCATCATAGTGCCGACGGTTGCACGCCTTAACAGCCTTCTTACACGCCGTATTAAGCGCGCCGCCACCAACAAACTCGTTAACAATGGCCGCCGGCTCACAAGCAAGCTCTTGGTGAACAAGTTTTGCTGCACACCTGCGTGCCGCTTCATCAATAAGCGGGTCGTTATACTTTTTTGCACAAGCAAACAGCTCACGCACATTGTGCTCATATGCGCAGGTAGACGTAGCCGCACTATATAAGTTGCCGAGAAGCTCCTGGCCAATGTGCATAGCGCGTTCGTTTTGCGAAATAGTAAGCCCTGATGCATACTTGCTGCCAAGCGCCCGCGCTGCCGCTGCGCGCAGCTTGGTGGTGTTGTCTTGAATGCTTGTGTATCTTCTCGACGGACAAAAGCGCTGGTCTTCTATGTTGCACAAGGGGAGTATGGGGCGAAGTACGGCATCTTCGTAGCGCATTGCAGGCACAAAGCGATGGTAAATGGCCTGCAGATTTTCTGTGTGATGCAGATCAATGGTGGCCATGCGCGCACGGTCGAAATCAACCGAAAGCACGTAGTCTTTGCGCGTGGTGCCTTCACGCACCGCTTGAACCCAAACGTGCTGAATGCGCGTGGACGCACGAAATGCAAACGATGCCAAAAGCAAGGCAACACGCAGGGTATATGCGGACGCATCTTTACGACGCACTGCTTTACCTGCGGGAATAAGGTAGCTTTCGTCATACGCCATATCGTCTTCACGGATGGCAAGCAACGCAGCCCGTTGGCGTTCTTCTGGGGTGTCGTAGCGGCTTGGGTTTTTGGCAATGTGTGCGAGTTCCTTATCAATAATATTGATATATGCGTTGTGGAAAATGTCGTGGACAGACTCGGTTGTTACGAGCGATACCAGCATGGCGTCAAGCACGCGCAGGTGGAAGGTGGAGTTGTCGTCGGCACGTTCTTCATTGGTATGTTTGCGAATAAAGGGCGACTGCACAATGTGCAGTGTTGGATGCTGCCTAAACGATTTTGCGAGTGGAATGTGAGGAAATATCTTGCGATAGTCATACTCGGCATGTTGGGAGTCGTTTGTAGTTGTTTTCCCAGCGAAACCCGCCGTACCTGCAGTGTTCGCACTACCCGCAGCACCTGCGGAGGTTTCGCACGCGGGGTCTGCGTCCACCGAACCCATGGTGGTAAGGTAGGGCAGCGCGTCTTCATGCGTGGCAAAAAACTCAATCGCAACATTGCCATCCTTCACATTGCAGCGAAAATCTGCACGTAAACGATAGGGTAGCTGCAGCGTTTCAATTACATACGCTAAACTTTGACGCACGTTCCACTCAGTATCAACCGTGTGTTCCTGCATCATATCGTTCTTATTTAAATAAAACGGCTCAGAAATGCGCTCGGTAAACGCACAAATGTTGCGAGCGTACGCCTGTTGAAAATTGAGCACATCTGCCGGCTCGTAATACGTATTCTCAGGATAATATTTAGTAAACAAAAGGAACAAGTTAAGCGCCGTTTCGATTTTTTCAATTTGAATGCGCTGTAACAAATCGCTTGTCGGCTTTTGACGCTGCAGGTAAAACAGCCCCGATGCAGGTGGTATAACCACGCGCACATCATCAAGATTAGCCTCGTCCGAAAAAATACCTGCCTCAACGAGCTGCATAGCAAGTACCAGCTCGGGCATGGATACCGTTTTGTCGTCGCTATTGTGCTCAACCTGCGCTGCGCCAAACGTTGCGCCGCTCGCAGCCGCGTCAGCTTCGCCAGCAACCCCACCATCGTTGCCCATTGCATCGGCGTTTGCTTGCGCTGAGGCACCATCGGCGAGAAATCCCTGCTGCAGGTGTTCTACCTGGCTTTCTTCAAGATTAACGGCCTCGTCTTGGTCTATATATGGTACCACCGGCGAAAGATCCAAGCCCGCGCGCTCAAGCTCGCGATTATAAATTTGTGCCGTTTTTCGCGACGCCTGTGCTTTCCGCCGTTCAATATCAACAACATAGGTGCGAAGTGCGCCAATGGGGTCCATCGATTGCGCGAGAAACTCCTTAAGTGCCTGCACATGGTATTCGTCGTCGTCATCTTCGGTCATGTGTGCGTCTGCACTGGCATCGGCGTTAGCATCCTTGTTTTTGTGCGTTTCATGAGACGTCGCGTCGTCGTTGTCCATCGCGCTATCGTCTGTATCGTTGGCATCTTCGTCCTCATCGCGTTCGCTCATAATCTCGCGAAAATATTCCAAATCTTCATCGGTTGGAAGAAAGTCATCACAGTCGTATTCCGGCTCCGGCTCTTTGGGCACAACGTACGCCGCAATTGAGCTGGTAATACCTACTTTTCCATGTGTTTTTGCGTGCGAGGGCAGAGCGTCTTCGTCGGTGTATGAGTCGTCGCGACCAAGCTCAAGCAGGTGTGTTGTGAGGTTTTGTTCAGTGGGCTTTTGCGTTTCTGTTGCTGTGGTTGTTTGTGCAGTCGTTTCAGTTTGACTATCTGTTTCAGCCGTTTCATGGTGCGCATCTGTTGCATCTGTTTCAGTTTGACTATCTGTTGCAGCCGTTGCAGCTTGACCAGCCGTTGCAGTTTGCGATGCAGCCGTTTTACTTTCAGCCATTACTGATGCTGCCTGAGCTGGTGCAGTGTTAGCCCCAGCATCTGCACCTGCAGCCCCAGCGTCTGCCCCCGCGGCGTTAGCACCCGCGTCTGTCTGAGCATCAGCTGCTTTATCTGCTGCCTTGCGGCGTGCACCGTATTTGCGCAAGGCATCCCACACGCCCGCGCGATCCATAAGCACCACGGCAAGCTCATTAGCACAGATTGCCCCTACAACCAGCGCAAACCACAGTTCAGAATATATATTTGCTGCAACCAAAAAGAGTATACCTATGGACATACAAAGTATTCCAGCGTATACGCACGTTGTTTTTGTTAGTCGTACCACACTGATCCTTTCGATACATCTTTTTAGTATATAGCTAGTTATACCCACCATTGCCAAAGGCAGCGGGTATTCACTCAATATATGTAAGTATATAGATGTAATGAAAGGGATGCGCTGCGTAATAAAAAGGCTGAAGTACGTGCGGACGTATCCATAGCTGAAGGCTCGCACCCCGCCGCCTTGTACGTTCTGGCGTGCGCGTTAAACCTGCTATTTTGAGTGGCAGCAGCAGCCTTTGTGTGCGCGCGTTTTGTGCGTAGCTGATTGGCGTGTGGCAAGTGATTCGTTCATTTTTGTTACCATACGTTGTGCTACGGGACATTGCATACTTGCAGCTCCAGCACCTGCTGTCATACCTATGCTCGCGTTTTTACGCGATTTTGTACCTAGGAAGGGCACTGCGCTTAGATGTGCCGGGCACGCGTTTTTCGACCCGCAGCTATCGCATCCGCTGCCAACAACACCGCGTGCAATGTGCAAAATGCTGCGCACAAACAGCGCGCCTATACACGCAAGTAATATGTAGTCGATACCGTGCATGCCTGTCCTTTACTATATAAAACTGCCGATAATAATATGTATGATAATTTTAAGATTACTTTCAGCATATAAGCATGCTCATAGCTGTGTTGACATAATACCTTCGCAAACCTGTAGATGCGCACGTTTTACACACATTGTTTCCCGTTGCTGCGTTCTACAGCATAAACGCTCGTCCGTATGCACGCGGCTTACGTGCGGTTTGCGTGTGGCTGCGCCCGCCCGCACGAACGATGATGATGCGCTTACAATTTCAAACGACTCATATTAGAAAATTACCCCACTTTGACACGCGGTTTGGTGCAGACTCGGCTCGGAGCGAAAAAGGGCGTTTTTTATTTGTCCAGGTAGAAGGATTGGGGTAATTGTGTACATCCCTCAAAAGTGGTCTGGAAGGCAATTTTTGGGTTCAAAACGCGTGTCAAAGTGGGGTATTTTTCTAATATCGATTAAAAGTTTTTGTAAGAGAAGGTGCCGCGCAGCGTTTGGCTTGGGTCAAACCTTGAAACGCCGCAGCTTGCGTGCGCACTTACCTGCTGTGCCACTTCAAACCCACAGTTTGCGTGCAGCGCTGCTCCGCGTACCTGCGCACATGGTGCAATTGTGGTGGATATTAGCTTTTATAGTTCGATTTTTCAAAAAACTCTGCAGTTTGGAATGATTATGAGAAACTATCTAAAACACGGTATAAGGAGGTTGTATGAGCAGCAACAAGAATGTCGATTTTGTTTTACGGACGGTGGAAAAGCGCGGCGTCCGCTTTGTTCGTTTATGGTTTACCGATGTACTTGGTTCGCTCAAGTCGCTTTCTATTTCGTCTGAGGATCTCGAAGAAGCGTTTGAGGAAGGCGTTGGCTTTGATGGATCGGCTGTTGAGGGCTTTATGCCTCAGGAGCAGTCGGACATGTTGGCGTTTCCCGACCCGATGACGTTTCAGATTTTGCCGTGGCGCACGCAAGACGATGATCGCGTTGCGCGTATTATTTGCGATATTAAAACCCCACGTCGCGAACCGTTTTTGGGCGATCCGCGCTCGTGCTTAGCGCGTATTTTTGCTGCTGCTCAAGACAAAGGGTACGTGCTTAACGTAGGTCCAAAGATTGACTACTTTTATTTTGACCGTTCGCGTCATGGCGTTGATGTGCGTCCAACCCCGCTTGATACTGCGGGCTATTTTGACCTTACGGCGTCTGATTCTTCCACCGATTTGCGCAGAAGTACTACAACTATGCTTGAGCGCATGAGTATTCCTATCCAATATTCTTATCACTCAAACGCACCTTCACAAAACAGTGTTGAGCTGCGCTATACGGATGCAATGAGCTGCGCTGATAACATTATGACGGCACGCTTGGTTATTCGTCAGCAGGCGTTTGAAAATGGGTTGATGGCGTCGTTTATGCCAAAACCATTTACCGAGCATTCGGGCTCGAGCATGTTTTTGTATCAGTCGCTTTTCGATCAAGAGGGCACCAATTTGTTTTGGGCGCCAAAAACAACAAACGTTGCACACTTATCGCCCCTTGCACAGCACTACGTAGCGGGGCTTTTAAAGTACGCGCCCGAATTTACCCTTATCACCAATCCCTGCGTTAACTCATACAAGCGCCTGGTAGCTAATGGTGAAGTGCCGGTGTACACCACCTGGGGTCGCAAAAACCGCTCGGCGCTGGTGCGCGTGCCGATGCACAAGCCGGGCAAGCACCAATCTACCCGTGTTGAGCTACGCAGTCCCGATCCTACAGCAAATCCTTACCTTGCGCTTGCAGTTTCGCTGGCGGCTGGTATGAAGGGTATTGAGCAAAACCTCGACATGCCCGCAGAAGCGCCCATCGATATTGAAAAGTTGAGCGTTGAGGAACGTCGCGAGCAGGGCTATTTACGTTTGCCAAAGAGCTTGGGAGAGGCCATTGCGCTGTTTGAGCAAAGTGATTTTTGTAAGGAAGTGCTCGGCGAGCACGTATATTCCTACGTGTTAAGCGAAAAGAAAAAAGAGTGGGACGAGTACTGTTCTGTTGTTACCGACTGGGAGTGTAAAAAGTTTTACATTGGCGTGTAGCTGCAAAAGTTCAAGCAAAGTTCAAGTTCAAGTTCAAGCAAAGTTCAAGTTCGGGTAAAGGTTCAAGCAGAGGGTAACGAAGAAACTAACAGTTCAAGTAGGGGCTAACACGTAGAGACTGCATCACAAGTGGCTGCTCTACTTAAGGGAAGGAAGCGCAATGCACCATAAAAATATCTTATTTGTGGCAGAAACACGACGATGCGTTCCTATTATGCGCGAATTAAAACAGGCACTTGACGTGTCCATTCTTTCAAGCGCATCTGCTACGCTGCCGCAAGCGCTTAACAGTGAGCATGTATTCGATTGTATTATTATCGACATGCAAGATATTCAAAATGATGTATACACTCGCATTGACGCTTACATAGCCGAGCACCCTACGGTTGGTACGCTGGTGGTTCAAGACAAAAACGCCCTTAATAAGCTGCGGTTTTTTAACAACACCAAAAACGATTTTATTGTAACCGATGCATCGGCGCACGAGTTTCAGGCACGATGTGCGCTGCTTATGTGGAACGGCGGCGAAGAGGCGCCCGATGATGAAATTAGCATCGACAACATGACCATTAATCTTGCTACCTACCAGGTATATATCGACGACAAACCGGTTGACCTTACGTTGATGGAGTATTCGTTGCTGTCGTTTTTGGCATCGCATCCGGGGCGTGCGTACTCACGTGAGAAGCTGCTTCACCAAGTGTGGGGCTTTGAATATTGCGGCGGTACGCGCACGGTTGACGTGCATATACGTCGTGTGCGCTCAAAAGTAGGTCCGCAAGTTGCATCGCACATTGGTACCGTGCGTGGCGTTGGCTATCTTTTCCGCGCGTAAGGCATACACGTACGCGCTCATAAGGAGCAGATATGGTATACGCAGGTTTTCGTTAAGCTTACATACAGTTATGTGGATGCATTTCGTGCATCAGCTTAAATACGATTCAGTATCGCGTATAGCACGTGTGTTTGCGCGCGTGCCCGCGCAGGGTGGCTATAATAACCACAACGCCACCGTGCGCATATGATTTGCTATAGAAAGGTAGTTACTATGAGCAACGATATACACAACCAACACGAATGCTCATCGGCTACAGAACCGATAATGCCCACCGTTTCTCATCTGGGCGATGAAACAGAGCATGCTGCACCAACCATGCCGCTGCAAACGCCGCAGGATAAGGCACCTGTTGTGCCTGTATGCACTCCCGCACCAGGTGTGCAACCTGTTGCAGCTGATGCCGTCACGCCTGTCGCGCGCGCAGCCTCTGAACAACCTGTTGCTCCTGCTACAGGACAGCCCGCAGCTCCCGTTACAGGCGCTACGCCGCACGCAGCCGTAGCCGCTCCCTCCGCACCTGCAGGCGCTACGCCGCATGTAGCCGCAGCTCCCGCACCAGCGCCAGTGCCACCCGCAGCGCCCGCAGCCACGTCCGCAATGCCTGTTCCACCCCAGATGTCTACGTCTGCCTCACACGCACACAAGCCCACATCCGCACGAGCGCGCAAACTCGAGCACATCGCATGTGCTCTGCTCATTGTGGTTATTGTTATCGCTGCTGCGGTGTTTGGTTTTAATCAAATTAAATCGTACGTAAGCCAGTACGATACCTCCGCGGCGTCGCAAAACGCACAGCAGCAATCTTCTGCAGGTCCAGGTCAGCCCATCGATGCAACTACCGCGCGCGAAGCTGCAAAAAAAGCCTTGCCAAGCGTTGTATCAATTGGCGTTGCCAAGCAAGATGCCTCGGGCGTTGGCTCGGGCGTGCTACTCGATAAAGACGGCAATATTCTTACAAATTACCACGTAATTGAGGGTGCGCAAAAAGTTTCGGTAACTATCGGCAACAAAACGTACCCCGCGCAAGTGGTAGGCAGCGACCCTTCAAGCGATCTAGCGGTTGTAAAAGCCGACCTTAAGGGTGCCCAAGTAACGCCTATTAAAACTGCCGATTCAGATAAGCTGCAGGTGGGCGATTGGGTGATGTCGGTTGGTAGTCCTTACGGCTTAAACCAGTCTGTTTCTGCAGGTATCGTAAGCTCCCTTGCGCGAAACCAGTCGCTTACTACCAAGGGCGGCGCAACTACGCTGTACACCAACCTCATCCAAACCGATGCCTCAATTAACCCAGGCAATTCCGGCGGTGCGCTGGTAAATAGCTCGGGCGAGCTTGTGGGCATCTGCACGCTGTTTTCGTCTACCTCGGGCGCGTTTTCGGGCATTGGATTTGCCATTCCGTCTAACTATGCAACCAGTGTTGCTCAAAAAATTATTAAGGGCGAAAAAGTAACCCACGCCTATATTGGTTTGTCGATGCAAACCATTAATCCGCAAAACGCGGAGCACTACCGCTTGCCGGTGAGTGCCGGCGCGTTTGTAGCCGAGGTTGCGCAAGGAGGCCCTGCCGAAAAAGCGGGCATTCAGCGCGGCGACATTATTACCAAGGTTAACGACAAGCCAATTACCTCGGCAGATAGCATGTTGCTTGAAGTGCGTTCGCACGAAATTGGGCAAACAATTGCCGTTACGGTAAAGCGTGGCGAAGAAGAAAAAACGTTTAATGTAACGTTGGGCTCCGATGAACAGCTGCAAGAGCTGCAAAAAAAGATGCAGAAGCAACGTATGCAGCAGCAACAAGGAAATCCGCTGGGCGCGCCTGATGGCAATGGCGGCATGAATAAGCAGGAGCTTATACAAAAGCTAAAAGAGTACTTGCAAGAGCTAAACTAGCACGCCCTTAGTTTTGTGCGCAGGAGTAGCTGCGCAAAGCAGGTAAGATGGCCGCGCGCCAAGGAATGGTAACAAGGTAAGGGAGCTTTTGTGGCACACACTCAACCAAACCAAGAAGCACACAATCCGTTGCTTGAGCTGCTGCAACAAGCGCAAACTGCGTCTGTAGCAGGGGAAACGTCTGCGCAGGCCGAGCAGGCTGAGCAGCCCGCGCAGGCTGAGAAGGCTGAGCAACCTGAGCCGTCTGCACAACCCACTGCGAACCTGCAGCCCACAGCGAACCCGCAGCCCGCGCAGCTGCAGCCAAACATGCCCGAGCTGGATGTATCGCAGCAGGAGCCGCCGGTTGATACTCATGCAACAGTGGCTGCGCTTCGTGTACCGGAGCTTCGCCGGCTGCTTACCTATCACGCGTGGCGCTATTACGCACTTGACGACCCGCTTATTAGCGATGCGCAGTTTGATGCCTATTTGCAGGAGCTCATTGCGCTTGAACAGGCGCACCCCGAGCTTGCTTCTCCAACGTCGTATACGCAGCGTGTAGGCGGTTTTGTGTCGCGCCAATTTGCTGCGTGCACACATGCTAAGCGCATGTATTCCATAGACGATGCCATGAACCTCGATGAACTCGACTTATGGCTTGAGCGCACCTGCGATGCGCTTGCTAAGCTTGCCGAAAGTTATGAGGATGCGTCTGCACCCGTGCCTGAGGGTACAAGCGCTGCAGCTCAAGCTGCGGCTGATGCGCGCGCACGCATGCGCAAGGCGTTGCTTTCACCAACGTTTACCTGCGAACTTAAGATTGACGGATTGGGCATTGCGCTTACGTACGAAAGCGGTCAGTTTGTGCGTGCAGCAACGCGTGGTGATGGGGCTGTGGGCGAGGATGTGAGCGCGAACGTGCTCACCATTGCCGATGTGCCGCGCGCGCTTAAGCCGCAGGGGCTTGCGCACGTGCGCAACAGCGGTCTTAACTATGCGCTTGAAGTGCGCGGCGAAGTGTATATGCCCAAACAAAGTTTTGTTCGCTTAAATGAGGAAGCAGATGCGCAAGGCACTGCTACGTTTGCCAACCCGCGCAATGCTGCTGCAGGATCGCTTCGCCAAAAAAATCCCGAAATAACCGCTCATCGCGACCTTAAAACCTTTATGTATGCCGTGGCTACGCGCGACGGCCTTGATGTGCATACGCAGCACGAGTTTTTGGCATGGCTTGCATCGTGCGGCTTTAGCACTAATACCAAGTTTGCCACCTGTCACAGCGCGCGCGAAGTGCACGATTTTTGTAAACGTGCGCTTGAGCACCGCAGCGAGCTCGATTATGACATCGATGGTGTAGTGGTTAAGGTTGATGATATGGCCGCGCAGGACGCAATGGGCTTTACTGCACGTGCTCCACGCTGGGCAATTGCGTATAAGTTTCCGCCCGAGCAAAAGCAAACCTTGCTTCGCGACATTTGCATTCAGGTGGGGCGTACTGGCGTGCTTACTCCCGTTGCCGAGTTTGAACCTGTGCTGGTAGCAGGCTCAACCATTGCCCGTGCTACCTTGCACAATCTCGATGAAGTTACCCGCCGCGACGTGCGTGTGGGCGATACCATTATTGTGCATAAAGCGGGTGACGTTATTCCTGAAGTGGTGGGGCCGGTGCTTGAGGGCGCAATGGCCGAAGCTCACGCGGCGCGTCCGCGCTGGCAGATGCCCCGTGTGTGCCCAAGTTGTGGCAGCAGTGTTGTGCAAGAGGATGGCGAAGTGGCGTTTCGCTGCGTGTCTATCGATTGTCCCGCGCAGGCAAAAGAGCGCCTGGTACATTGGGTGAGCCGTAAGGCGATGGATATCGACGGCCTGGGCGAGGAGCTCATCATAAAGCTTATTGGTCGCGGGCTTGTGCGCGACGTTGCCGATTTTTACGACCGTCTTACCTGCGATATGATTGCCACGCTCGATACTGGCCGTTACTACACAACGAGCACAGGAACCCACAACGTAGGCGATCCAATTCTTGTGGGCAACACGGTTGCAACAAAAATTTACGCGCAGATTGAAGCGTCGAAGCAGGCGGGCCTTGCACGCGTGTTGTTTGGCCTGGGCATTCGTCACGTTGGTCAAAACATAGCGGGGCTTATCGCAGCGTATGCAGGCAGTTTATCGCAGCTTATGGCAGCTCAGCCCACCGAAATTGCGTCCATTGACGGTGTGGGGCCAAAAATTGCAGAAAGCGTGCATAAGTTTTTATCGATAGAACAAAATCGTACCGTTATTTCGCGTCTTGCGGCGGCGGGCGTGCGGTTACGCGAGCGAGAAGATGCAGCTCCTACGGCGCAAACGCTGCACGGCTACACCTTTGTGCTAACCGGCACGCTTGATGGCATGGCGCGCACCGATGCCGCTGATGCGTTGCGCGCGCTTGGCGCAAAGGTGAGCGGTTCGGTGTCGAGAAAAACGTCGTTTGTTATTGCGGGCGAAAACGCTGGATCTAAGCTCGAACGAGCCCATGAGCTGGGTGTATGCGTTATTGGTAAGGCTGAGCTCGACGAAATATTGCGTCAAGGCGCGCTTCCCGAAGCGCTGTTTGCTATGCTGCAGGTATAGCGCCGCGTTTGTGTTTGGCTGATGGTTTGGCTGATAGCGCTGCGTTTGTGTTTGGCTGATAGCATTGTGGAACACGCACGCACCGCGCACCCAGGTTTTGGTTCGTGCACATGTCGTATGCTTTTTGCACAGATTGTGTGACATCGCAAGCACGCGGGCAGTATCGTTCATACTGTACTTGGCAGTTTGCCCAAGCAAAACGAAAGGTATTAAAGGAGTATTATGAGCAGCGAACATACATTAGCCGATATGCGTCAAGCATCAAGTGCCTTTGGCTTATCTGTAAGCGAAGGTCACATGCCGTATCTTGGATACAAAACATACTATCGCGTGGTAGGCAACATCGAAGCCTCCCTTGCAGCTGGCATGGCTCCTCTTGTTGTTTTGCATGGCGGTCCTGGTTCTACTCACAATAATCTCGAAGTTCTCGACGAGCTTGGCTTAAACGGTCGTGCCATTGTTTTTTACGACCAGCTTGGTTGCGGCAAGTCCTACCTTGCCAATCACCCCGAATTGTGGGTTGCGCAAACGTGGGTAAATGAGCTCAAAGCACTCATTAAGCACCTTAACATCAGCGAATATTACCTGCTTGGACAGTCGTGGGGCGGCATGCTGCTGCTTGAATACACGCTGCAAACAAAGCCGCAGGGTCTTAAGGGTTGTATTCTTTCGTCTACGCTGCCTGCTTCTCAACTTTGGGCGAGTGAAAACCATCGTCAGGCGCGCATGCTGCCGCTTTCTGAGTGGAGTGCGCTGTGTGCGGCTGAGCGTACGGGCGATTTTTCGTCGCAGGCATATCAGCAGGCAATTGACCACTTTATGGAGCTGCACTGCTGCGATTCTTCGTATGATGAGGATGCGCCCGAGTGTTTGCGTCGCAAAAAGAAATTTGGTCAAGAGGCATATGAGGTGGCGTGGGGTCCCAACGAGCTTAATGCAACGGGTACGCTGGCCTCGTGGAATGTTATTGATAGGTTGCACGAAATTGAGCAGCCAACGCTTATTATTAGCGGTACCGACGACGAGTGCACGCCGCTTATTGCAAAAACCATGTACGACGCAATACCGCACAGTACCTGGGAGTTGTTTGAGGGCTGCCGTCACATGTGCTATATTGACGACAATCCGCGTTACATTCGTGTGGTAAAGCATTTTCTTGAGAAAAACGATAAGTAAAAGCGGGTTGTAACTCGTTTGCGCTCGCGCGTGCAGCTTGCGTTCAGCTACTGTGCGCGCGAGCGCATTATGCTGCACTTTTTCAGCAATTTCTGAAAAGTGCATAATGATTTGTCTGAAAAGTGCACAGTAAAACGTCTGAAAAGTGCCCAATAAAAAATGCAGCCAGCACCTATGCTAGCTGCATTATTTAGTTCGACCGTGTTTACTGCACTACGGCACGCGTGATGCAAATAAATTGCAGGTAGGAGCCTTGCGGCGGTTACGCTTTATTGGTGCTGCCGAGGTTGTCCATGTGCGAGCACACAAGCGCGTACACTTCGTCCATAGCCGGCGTGAGCGACTTTTTGGGATCGAAGGTTTCGGGGTTAGCATCCATGTATTTCATCATACCAGCGGTAAACACCTGACGAAGCTCAGTTGCATAGTTAACCTTGCAAATTCCGTTTGCGATTGCCTCGCGTACCTGGTCGTTTGGCACACCCGATGTGCCGTGAAGAACCAGGGGCAGTGATGTGTGTGCGGCAATTTCTTTAAGAATACCCTGCTCAATGTGGGGCTCACCCTTGTACACACCGTGAATGGTACCAACGCCCACAGCAAGCGAGGTGCAGTGTGTGCGCTCAACAAATTCTGCTGCCTGGTCGGGGTCGGTGTAGGGATTTTCGCCTGTAACGAGTGGACCGTCGTCCTCTTTACCGCCAACTTTACCAAGCTCGGCTTCAACAGGCAAGTTGATGGGGCCTGCAACCTTGGTAACGGCCGAGGTAACAGCAAGGTTGTCCTCGTAGGGTACGTGCGAGCCGTCGATCATAACCGAGGTGTAGCCCGCGCGCATTGCTTGAACGCAGCGCTCAAAGGTGTCACCATGATCCAAGTGCAGCGCTACAGGAACCGAAACAGCCTCGGCGGCCACGGTTACCATTGCTTTAAAGTAGTCTAAACTTGCATAACGCAAGGTACCAGGGGTCGTTTGCACGATGATTGGAGAATTTTTGTCCTGAGCGGCGCGAATAGCAGCCATAACGAACTCAAGATTTTCAACATTAAAAGCACCAACGGCATAATGACCCTCATATGCTTTTTGCAGCATTTCCTTCGTTGAAACTAACATGCAAACCCCTTTCAAGAGTTTTTACATACGTACATTGCATACGTAAAACAGTAGTAATTATGTTGTATCACGTATTGAGGAATAAGTGGTTGATACCAGTTGAGGTGCACACAAATTCCGCGTATACTTACGGTAGCAGCACACCCAACGAGGGCGCTACAGCGCTGCGCACGCCATTACGGCGAAGAAGTTGCACTGTATACATGGTTTACCATCAGACTGGAGTTCACATGATTGTCACTGTTACGATGAATCCATCTATCGACACACGCTATAGCCTTGATACTCTTACCCTTGATGATGTTAATAGGGTACAGGCGCACAAAACTGCAGGTGGTAAGGGTATTAACGTGGCACGCGTGCTGCAAGAGCTGGGAAGTGACGTGCGTGCGATGGGTCTTGCGGGAGGCTGCATGGGCGTGCTTCTCGAAAAACTTATGGATGCCGACGGCACGCCGCACGAGTTTACGCACATTGCTGGCGAGACGCGCACGTGTGTAGCGGTGCTTCACGAGGGTAAGCAAACGGAGCTTTTGGAAGCCGGTCCTGAAGTTGCAAACGATGAGCTTGAGGCGTTTACCAGCGCGTTTGCACGTGCACTTGCGCAGGCCGAGGTAGTTACTATGTCGGGTTCGCTGCCGCGTGGCGTAGATCCGCGCTATTACGTGCAGCTTATCAAAGAAGCTCACAAGCAGCACGTTCCTGTGCTTCTCGACACGTCGTCGCCAGCGCTTGATTATGCGCTTGAAAGCGATGTGAAACCGTTTCTTATTAAGCCAAATCTCTCGGAAGTAAATGCAATGTTGCATACGTCGTTTACCCCAAATGAGCTGCATCAACTTGCCGATACCATTGAGGCTGACGCTCGTTTTGTAGGTATTAGCTGGGTGGTTATTTCGATGGGAAAGGACGGATTGTTTGCGCTGCATAATGGCAAGCGCTTGCGTTTGCATGTTGCGCCTATTTCCGCAGTTAACGCAACTGGTTCGGGCGATTCCACCATTGCCGGTTTTGCATATGCCTTAACCAAGCACAAAGACCCCATCGAGGTGCTCAAATATGGTGCTACCTGCGGTACGCTTAATGCGCTCGAAGCAAAAACGGGGTATATTAATTGCAATAATTGGGCCAAAATATACGATGGCTGCCGCGTTGAGGAGCTGTAACACGGTTCTTTTGTGCATACTCACGTTTTTGGGAATGCATGTGTTACCTAATTCAGGTTACTAATTACAGCATAAATCCGTTGCGAAGAGCTGCTCGACCAAATCCTGCAAAATCGCATATGTCCTGTTGAAGAAGGGCGTCGCCATCCTTGGTAGAGGTAAGCCCGCCCGCCATGAGCACCGGCACGTTAAAGCGCGCATCACCCGTGATAGCTGCGGTGTGAGCGCTGTCCACGTTGTCCGTGCTCGTGCCGTTTGCAGACCTCATACGCTGCGCAAACTCGCGCTTAATTGCCGCGCAGGTTTCGCTAAAATAGCCAAGCGGATACGCCGGGTTTGTATCGTGACGGCTTACATCGTGAATGCCGCCCGATATGTCCAGGTAATCGATGTACGGCGCCAATATGCACGCCGCCTGCACGGCGTCGCTTAGCGTGTTGCCGCCGTCCTCATAATCGCGCGCGCCAAGACGCACAAACAAAGGAAAGTCGGGAAGCTCGCGGCGAATTGCCTGCAAAATTTCGCAATGAAAGCGCAACCGGTTTTCAAGACTTCCGCCGTAGCTGTCGTTGCGCTTATTTACCAGCGGCGAGTAAAACTGGCTTAACAAATAGCCGTGCGCCGAATGTATTTCCACGCCGTCAAAGCCAAACGACTGAGCGCGCTTTGCCGCCGCAACAAAGTCGTCTACCAGGGATGATATTTCGCTGCACGAAAGCTCGCGGACGGCAGTAGGCTTGCCCGCGCGCATAACGACCCCCGCACTTGGGCCTGTAAGCTGCGGCAGCGTGGCTCGGGTTTGCTGGCCTGCGTGTGAGAGCTGCATAATTGCAGGTACATTGTGTTGGTGAATCGCTTGGGCGATGGCTTCAAAGGTGTGACGATCTGAGTTGTGCTCGCCCGCGCCGTTATCGGGCTCGCCATTGGCATCCATGGCAGCATCCGCCGCCGCGTCGATGCCCATTTGTTTTGGCGACGCTTTGCCACTTTTGTTAACGTACGCATGCTCCAATATCACCAGGCCAAAGCCCTTTTGCGTTATGGTGTTGTAATAGCTAATGAGCGCTTCGCTGGGGTGCCCGTCAATGGAGCCCTCGCGCGCCATGGCAGGCAAAAACCAGTGATTCCGCAGGTGAGCGAAGTGGTTTTTGGCATCGTGCGTTACGGTGTAGGTGGTATGTTGGGTCATGGGCGATCCTTTCCGGGGCGTTGTTGCCTGCGTGCGTTCGTGCAACGTAAGTGTATCATGCTCCAGGTTGTTTCACATGTTGAGCAAAGGCGTGGTGCCGTCCCTGTTGGTGCCTCGTGGCGCCATGTCATCGTCCCGCGTACCCCGCATCCCGCACTCCGCGTTTTAGTGTAGCTAACCCAAAAAGTTAACAAAGAGAACAAATAAGAACTCAGTATGAATTACTGGTATGTATACAAAAATACGTGTATATGCACGTAATACCACTAACGTTTACGACAAATATGCCACCATTAAGCGAAAAATGAGGGGGGGGGGGCTTTCAATAGTTGATATTGTGAACGTGTATCCATGTCAGAGGGAAGAAGTTCTCCATGTATAAACACGTTCAAACCAATCACAATCATCGTCCGCTGCATGCGAACGGTGTAGCTGTAGCATCTGCCGAAACCAATCAAACACTCCCGTTAGTTTCGCGTTGCACGTCGCACATTCACGTGAATATGCGCTGCATAAACCCTATTTCATCTTTACGCACACGTCCTCACGTTATTGCAGCGCTTGCATGTAGCTGCGCGTTGAGTGCAGCGCTTGTATGTACATATGCAACAACTCAGTTGTATGCACAGCAGCAACAACCGCCTACGCTCGCGCAAAATACCAGCGAGCAAACTCAGGCACAATATAAATTGTATCCAACGCCGCATAGCTACACTACAACTAAAGATGTGGTGTCTTTACCCAGCTACGCTCATGTTTATGCAGAAAAAGGTATAGATAGCGATACGTATAATCGTCTAAAGGAAGCGCTTAGCCAGCAACAAATGGACATTGTTGATGACAAACAAAGCGCATCGCTCATGCAAACTCCTGCCGAAATATATATGGGTATTCACGGATCGGGCGACAAGGCAGATACGCTCTATAACGACTTGGTGAAGCAGGGCGCAATCACCGATGGAGGTATGTGGAACAATATCGATCCATATACGCTCTGTGTTCTGCCTGCAACTAGCACAACGCCTGTCCGTATTGTTATTTTGGGCAAGGACAGCGATTCGGCGTACTATGGTGCAACAACCTTGTACCATTTGCTTTCGGTGTTGCCTGGTTCAACATTGCGTAAAACAGTTATTAACGACTGGGCCGATGTAAAAACGCGCGGATTTATTGAGGGCTACTACGGCAATCCTTGGAGCGTGCAAGATCGTATTAACCTTATGAAGTGGGCAGGCTATTACAAGCTTAATGCCTACGTGTATGCGCCAAAAGACGATCCAAAGCACAACAAGCACTGGCAGGAATTATACACGCCAGAAGAACTCAAACGCGTTATTGAACCTTTGGCAAAAGCTGGAAACGAATCGAAAACACGCTTTTTGTATGCGTTGCATCCATTTATGTACGATCCAATTACCTCGGCAAACTATGATACAAAAGTTGCCATTCTCAAAAAGAAATTTAAACAAACCATCGACCATGGTGTGCGTCAAATTGCTATTTTGGCAGACGATGCTGGCAATCAGGGTGCAGATTTGTACACACGCCTTCTTAAAGATATGAGCGATTGGATTCAGGGGCTCCAAAAACAAACGACTAAGGATGGCTCGCCGCTCTACCCAGGTCTAAAAGACACCATTGTATTTTGTCCTGTAAATTACATGGGCTACGGTGAAGGCTGGTATAAGAATTTGCCGAGCAATATTCAGGTAATTAATACAGGCGGTCGTGTATGGGGCAAAATCGATCGCAATTTTGCAACTTCGTTTAAGAATAACTCGAGCCGTGCACCGTTTATGTGGATAAACTGGCCGTGCTCAGATAACGATAAAAATGCCCTTCACATGGGTGGACACGATAATTTCCTTGGTAGCGATCTTACGCCAGGCGAGGTAGAAGGTGTTGTTATTAACCCGATGCAGGAGTCGGAGCCTTCAAAACAGGGTATGTTCATGACTGCCGATTTTACGTGGAACCTGTGGAAATCAACGAAGCACAGCGCTCAAACGTGGGACGATTCGTTTAGTTATATCGATCACAATAACGGCCGTGAAACACGTTCGTCCAAAGCGTATAAACTTATTTCCGAAAACATGCGCCGTATGTTTGGCGGTGGCACAACCTGGGACAATGATGAGTCGCAGGCAATGCAAGACAAGCTTGCTGCGTATAGTGCTGCAGCTAAAGCATCAAACTTCACAGCGAAGCAGGCACAAGAGGTAAAAGATCTGTTAGCTCCACTTGAGCAGGCAGCCATTCAATATGCCGAAAATCCAGGCAATCCATACACGTATAACCAAATTAAGCCGTGGATAGATGCGTGGAAAGACCTGCTTTTGAGTGTGCGTGAAAACTGCGACGCTGTTCTTGCAAAAGAAGCAAACAATACGTCGGCGATGCTCGAGCATGCTTCGCAGGGATATGCTGCGTTTAAGGCGTATCAATCACATGGTTTTCACTACATCGATCACACGGAATATGCCCGTGTGGGCAAGCGCACTGTTGAGCCATTTGCCCGCGAGCTTAACGAGTTTGCCGTGCGCATGACGCAAGAAAAACTCAATCCAAATAAGGTGTTTACTACATATGTAACAAATCGTAGTGATACGCCTGAAGGTGGCGAGGCGACAAGCGTGCTTGATGGCAACCCTTCAACAAAGCTTATTTACAAGTCGCCAAATAAGCTTACCAGTGGCACGTATTTTGGCGTTACGCGCAATAAGCCGTTTGATATAACGCGTGTAACGTTTACACAAGGTCAGGGTCGCGACTTTATGGATGCGGCTAAGCTGCAGTATTTTGATGGTAAAACCTGGAAAGACGTTGAAGGTCAAACAAATCTTGGCGGAGCGTCGGTGGTAGACGTAAAGGGGCTTACCTTAAAGCAGGTGTACGGCGTGCGTCTTATTGCAACGCGCGACAACAAACAAGATGCATGGCCAACGATTGCCGATATTGAGATAAACCGCGATGATACAAAAAAGATAACGACAACGGTTGATCTTATTAACCTTCAAGAGTATCAACAAAACAAGAAAGAATACGTGCTTGATGGGCAGCAATCAACGCTTGCATGGCTGCATGAGCCAGGAGGCTCCAATATTAAGAGTGGTGATGCGGTGCAGCTGAATTTCTCATCGCCAAAAACTATCGATAAGATTTTCGTGCGGCAAGGCTATAAGCCAGGTGGCTCAAAAGGCGATACGCTGCAAGCTGGCGTGGTTGAATATAGCTGCGATAATGGAAAAAACTGGAAACAGGCAGGTACAATTGGTAGCGATAACGACAAAACGTACGATATCGAAAAAGCAGCTGTTACCAATATTCGTGTGCGTTCAACTAAAGATACCAATGCGTGGTGGGTGTTAAACGACATCACTGCCCACGAAGTAGTAAAACCAAAAACTGCAGCCTTTTCAAATATTGAATCGCCCAGCATTGTTGCCATTAGTTCGGATGCAAAAGACAATGTTATTTCGTTGAGTAATGCCACACAAAAGCTCGAAGCAGGCGATTATGTAGGCGCCGACTTGGGCGCAATTCGCCAGCACGTAACGGTAACAGGTGCGCCTCAACTTCCGGCGGGTGTTAAACTCATGTATTCTGAGAACGGCCTTGCGTGGAGCGAGTATGCCAACAAGCCTGTAACAGCGCGTTTTGTTGCATGGCGTGCAACTAATTCGGCGCAAATTACCACCAATAACACAAGTATTAGCTTCGATGTAAAGCATGCACCCTCAACCGTGTCAAGCGATATTGGCACCGTTAATGCAAAAGCCCTGTTTGATGGTGACATTTCGACTACATTCAAAAATACGCAATGTCCTAAAGAGGGACAAAAAGTTGTGTTCGACTTGGGGCAAGAGCGCCACATTACCAGCCTTGCATACTATGTGCCCGAAACCTCGCTTGACTTTATTCGCGACGCTGTGATTGAAGCTGCCGATTCTAAAGACGCGCCTGATAGCGACTGGCATAAGGTGCTCACGATAAACGGCAAAACGAAAGTTGAAAACGTTTGGACGGGTGATACAGCAAAAGAGGCACCCTGGCTTACGCACGACTCTAAAAACCCGGGTAACGTGTATACGTCAAATCCAAAAACCGACGACACGGCAAAAAATGCTAATGATATAAACGGCACCAAGCCGCTTGATGTACACGCTCGTTACCTGCGCATACGCTTTACGTCAACCTACGATTTTCGTTGGGTGGAGTTTGGCGAGCTGCTCATTAACGCAGGCGAGCATCCAAGCACCTACAGCAATGCAGATATTGCAGCCACCGATCAAGGCACAACATCGCTTGCAAGCCTGCTTGATAACGACACGTCTACTACGTGGAAGAGCGCAAAGCAACAAGGCGAGCTTACGTACAATGTAAGCGATCCAAAAACGCCGCAAGGCGCAGCTAAACAGGGCGTTCGCATTACGTGTGTGGGCAAGCCTTCGGGCGCAAAAGTTACTGCGCATGTGTATACCGATGACAATTACAATCAAACAACAGATATTACTTTAGGGTATCTTGACAATTTGCTGAATGAATTTAGTTTTACTCAGCTTCCAAAGCCAAAACCAACAGCAGCAAAGCGCACCGCCCGCGCTGCTAATGGCAATGGTGGCCCTGTGGTAAAAAGTATTACCATTGACTGGAAAGGTGCGCCGCTTGAGCTATCTGAAATTACGCTTATGGATACCGCGCGCTCAGCAACCACAGACGACGTAACTAAGCTTTCTAGCGCGCTTGATGCCGCACAAAAGATAGATACCACAACATGGACACAAGGTGCAAAAGATGCACTAACACATGAAATAGCAGTTGCAAAGCGCATGCTTGAAGGTACAGCAACACAGGATAGTTTTGAATCACAGCTCGCGCAGCTTACTGCAGCTTCAAAAAATGTGCCGCAACGTGCAGATACAAAAGAATTAAACACACTTGTCAATGTGTTTAATGGCGTGAAGGCGAGCTATTACACGAAGGATTCTTATAGCGCTTATCAGACAGCTATCGCAGATATTAAGACGGCGCTTGCCGCTGCAGATAACCTTACGCAAGAGCGCGCAACAGCGCTTAAAGACGCGTGCGCAAAGGCATATAGTGCGCTTACGTATGATACAGCCACCTATGAGCGCTCACGCTTGGTGCTTGATAAAACAAAAGCTGCATATGCTGCAGAAATAACTGGTACCAGCAAAAAAGACGCAACAAAAGTGGCAACATTTAAGGCGGCGTATGACGCGCTTACAAAGCTTACTGATAAAGCAAATCCAAAAGAAATTGAAACGGCGATAGCAACGCTGCAAACTGCGCAACAAGCGCTGGACAAGGATGTGCCGAAACCGCCCGTGCCTGCGCCTGTGCCACCTGCACCTGAACCTGAGCCACCAGTGCCCGCGCCTGTGCCAAGTGAGCCGAGCGAAACGCAAGAGGGTGGCGCACCTGCATCGGCATCTGCAGATGCAGAAGACGTAGCCGAAGCAGAAGCTGCACATGCAACAGTGGCAATGTACCGTTTGTATAACACGTGGACGCACGAGCACTTGTTTACTACCGATAAAGCAGAGTATGACAGTCTTGTAGCTGCAGGCTGGACAGGTGAAGGCGAGATTGACAGCGTTGCTGCAAAGCAAGGCAAGGGTGTGTACCGTTTGTACAACCCATACACACACGAGCACCACTACACCGCAAAAGAGGACGAAGTAGAGGCTTGCGTTAAGGCTGGCTGGAAGAATGAAGGCATCAAGTTCCACAGTGTACAAAATGGCACTGTGCCTGTATACAGCATGTACAACCCGTATGCAAAGAAGTACTACCACCATTACACATCAGATCCAGACGAGATTGCAAAGATGGTGAAAGACGGCTGGATTAAAGAGGAAATCAAGTGGTATGCCGCTCCTAAGAAGTAGGTATATGTACTGAAAGCGGGCGCACAGTTTTAGTTTTGGAGCGCAGGAGTGCAAGGCGTACATCGGACAAAATCGGATGGTAACTAAGGTTCAAAGGAGCCTATTATGATAAAGAAATCTTCTTTTATGACGCATAAAACACGCGGTTTTGTTGCGTCAATGGCAGTAGTTGCTGCGCTTGGTGCAGGTTCGGCCAGCGTTGTTGCATATGTCCATACTGCTGCTATTGCCGATGAGCAAACACACCCTGCCGCTCCTCAACCCGCGACAGCAACCGGCGCTGCTGCAAATGCTGCTTCAAATGCCGCTCAAACAACAGCTGCGCCGGCCCCCGCTTCCGCCCAGCCCCAAACGCTTAACGATGTGGCGCAACTTGCGCTTTCCGCGGATGGCTCCAAAGTTGAACTTCCTTCTCTACCTGGGAAAGTTCAAATTGTAGGGAGTAGTTTGCCGGGTGTTATTGATACAAAGGGTGTGGTGTATAAACCGCTTACTATGCAAACGGTTGAACTTAAACTTGAACACGTAGTTAACGGCACTACCGAGGCCAAAATTTTTAGGCTGAGTGTTGATGGCACATACAAAGATGAAGGTGTAGGCGTGCGCCCTAAGGTTGTTCCTGTGGTACAGCAGTGGCATGGCACCGACGGTACAAGTGATATTACTTCATCAACAACGCTGGTAGATACCTCGGGAGCGTTTGTGCAAGCACGCGATAGATACAAAAAAGACCTTGCAGCGCGTGGTGTTACTGTTCAAGTTGCAACTGCTGCCTCAAGCAATAGTGTTGGGTTCAAAAAAGTTGCTAATAAAGGGTATGGCAACGAGGGCTACGGTATTACCATTGCGAATGGATGCATCACCATTGAAGCAGAAACCAACCTTGGTGCTTTTTATGCAACACGCACGCTGCTTCAAATGGGCGAGAATAAATTACAAAACGGCGAAATCCGCGACTTCTTTACTTATCCCGTGCGCAATGCCATGCTCGACACAGGTAGAAAGTTTATCCCTTATGAGCAGGTACTTAATGTGCTTGAGCAAATGGCATACTACAAAATGAACGATTTGCAGCTGCACATGAACGATAACTTTATCTTCCTTAAAGACCACATTGCGGATAAGCAGGGCATGTCGCAAGAGGAAAAGCGCAATTACGTGCTCACGCATGCACTGTGCGGATTCCGTTTACCCTCAAAGATACAGGGTAGCGACGGTACTAAACTAACGAGCGCCGATCACTATACAACAGAGCAAATGCAGCACATTATTACGTATGCAAAAGAACTTGGTATAAACATCGTTCCCGAAATCGACACTCCCGGTCATGCGCTTTCGTTTGTAAAAGTGCGCCCCGACCTTATGTATCAGGGAACAATTAATGGTAAAGATGATGTTGAGCGCGTTGCAATGCTCGACCTTTCAAAAAATTACGATAAAACACTTTCGTTTGTAAAATCGGTATACGACGAGCTTCTGAGCGGCCCACTTAAGGGAATAAACACAATTCACATTGGCACCGACGAGTACTATGGGTCTACAGAAGACTATCGTCGTTATGTAAATGACCTGGTAACCTATATCAAATCGAAGGGTTTAACGCCGCGCGTGTGGGGCTCGCTTGATGCCAAAAAGGGAACGCATCCTGTTGACTTTAAAAACGTGCAGGCATGCATTTGGAGTCTTGGCTGGCAAGGTCCCCAGTCGGCAATAGAACAAGGTGCAAAGGTTATCAATATTATTGATAATCCTACGTACACGGTTCCTTCGGGAAACGGTAGCCAGGGTGCGTATGGCGACTTCGTTAATACAAAAGATATGTATGAGCGCTGGGCGCCGGGCAACTTCTCAATTCGTGGAGGTAAGGTATACTCAGCTGCAGAATCAAATATCGTTGGCGGTGGCTTTGCAATTTGGAATGACAATTGTGATTTGCGTGAAACAGGTATTACGTCATACGACATTCTAAAGCGCTTTATGCACGTGTTGCCCATTGCAGCAACGCGTAACGCTGCTTCAGCTGCCAATCCAAAAACCCTAGGTGAGCTGCCTAAACTTTCACTCGATAAGATATATGCGCCAGGCACCAATCCTGAACATGCGCTTGATGCGTCTAAGCTACCCGTGCTCGATTTAGCACATCTTGATGTGAGTGCGGCGCACCATCTGAGTCGGCGCGGCAATTTCTTACATTTTGAAAAAAGCTCAGACGTCACGTCGTCTGTTTCAACAGGTGTTGACGCGCTTGGTGTTGATCACAGTGTAACTGTGCGTATGAAGCTTAATGGTGATAAGAAAACGGCGGGGGAGCAGGTGCTGTTTGAAAACGCCGACACGGGTGCAAAGTTTTATTTGCGCGATAAAGATGGGCGCATTGCTTACGACTTTGAGCATGTTCACCTGCAGTTCGACAAAAAGTTGCCCTTTAACAAAATGTTTGAGCTTACGATTACCACGAGTAATCAGCGCACGCGTGTGTTTGTTAATGGCAGTGAGGTAAAGCCCCTTCCTATAGAGAAATATCCTCGCTTAAATTGCAGTACGTTTATCATGCCGCTTAAAACAATCGGTGGTTTTTCTGGCGATATGTACGACTTTGTGTGTACCGAAGCCGAAAAGCCACAAACAGATTTGTACTCGAAAATAACAACGTCGTCCGAGGAGCCAACGCGCGGCTTGCCTAATGAGGGACCAGCACGACTTGCGTTTGATGGAAACCCACAAACGTACTGGCACACCGCATGGGGTGGTGCGCAGAAGGGAAAAACGTACACCATTGAAGCCGAGCTTAAAGAGCCGTTCCTTGCAGGCGCGCTTACGTATACATCACGCCCGGGTGGCGGCGATGGTACCGAAAACGGCGTTATTCAAACGCTTACGGTTGAGGGCTTGCACGATGGAACATGGGTAAAGCTTGGTTCAGGCTCGTTTGAAGGTAAGCACGGTGAGTACACCATTACGTTTAAGCAGCCGCAAACCATAACCAAGCTGCGTCTTTCTGCCGTTGGTAATAACGGTTACGCAAGCGCTGCGGAGTTTCGTCTTTTGAAACCCAAATCAGAAGATGCAGACAAGCTCAGCCTAACGCAGCTTGAGCATATATGGCAAAAAGGCTCAACGATAACGCCAATAGCTACAAAAGACGATACCAAAGTAGATCCTTCACTCGAAAAAGAAGACGAAAAACCTGCGCCAATTGATACAACCAAAGAGCAAAACGAGAAAGCACAAAAAGCTAACACAACAACAGTTGCAAACGCTATAGAGGAGCATTTTGTAAGCTTAATTGGTAAAGGCGAGCGTTCGGTATTGTTTAATTCAAACTGGAATGTAACAAAACAAGACACCGAAGCCAATGCCACAAAGCCTGCTGAGGGTACCGCGTGGGAAAATACCAACTTGCCACACGACTTTAGTATTTCTCAACCGTTTACAACGCAAGGCGAAGCAGAAAGTGGCTTTTTGCTTGGTGGTACGCGCTGGTATCAAAAAACGCTTGTTGTGCCCAAGGAACTTAAGGACAAGCGCTTCCGCCTAGACTTTGACGGTGTGTATATGAATGCCGACGTGTGGGTAAACGGCAAAAAACTTGGTAGCCACCCCTATGGGTACACGGCATTTTCGTTTGATATTACCGACGCTCTCAAGCGTGATGGTAAAACGCAAAACATTATTGCTGTACGAGTACATCATAAAACGCCGTCGAGCCGCTGGTATTCGGGAAGCGGCATTTACCGCGATGTTCATCTTACAGTTACCAACGATGTGCATGTGAGCTATGAAGGCACAACCATTCGCACGCCGCAGCTTGAAAGCACGCACGATGCAACTACTACCATGAAGATTACGACACCGGTTTATAATGCCGGCGCAAAGGATGCTACCGTTACAGTTAAACACGAGCTTATTGATGCTGACGGTACCTGTGTTGCAACAAGTGCTAATCCAAGCGCTATACAAGTTGCGAAAGGCACATGTGCTCAGGATACCTCCGAGCTTTCTGTTGAGAAACCACATTTATGGAGCGTGGACGATCCGTATTTATACAAGGTCAAAACTACTATCCTTGCAGCTGATGGTAGCGTGCTTGATACATATGAAGAGGACTACGGCTTTAGATGGTTTGCGTTTGATCGCGAAACGGGCTTCTCACTCAATGGCACCAAGATGAAGCTTCAAGGCGTAAGCATGCACCACGACCAGGGTGCCCTTGGTTCTGCAGCCGAGCCTACGGCAATTGAGCGCCAAGTGCGCATGCTAAAAGACATGGGCGTGAATGCTATTCGTGTTACTCATAACCCGGCAGCTAAAACCCTTATCAACACAGCAAACAGGCTGGGTATGATGCTTATTGACGAAGCATTTGACGGCTGGACGTATAGCAAAAATGGTAATAGCGAAGACTACACCAAATACCTTAAACAGCCTATTGGCACTGGCAACGCGATTCTTGGTGGCAAGCCCGATATGCCCTGGGGCGAGTTTGATGCGCATGCCATGGTTCGCTCGGCGCTTAATGCACCGTCCGTTATTATGTGGTCGATTGGTAACGAGATTAATGAAGGTTTAACCGGCTCAGATCATGCCAAGGCACTGCAAGAGTACCCTGCTGTTGGGAAACAAATTATTAGCTGGATACGCGCCCTTGATGACACACGTCCAGTAACGATGGGCGATAATCGCGATGGCGAAAACGACGCAATCGACGACGAGATTTCAGATGCAGGCGGTGTTGTAGGTAAAAACTACCGTACGCCACAACGCTTTGAGGAGGCACGCCGCAACCATCCAAGCTGGAAGATGTATGGATCCGAAACGGCAAGTGCAATTCACAGCCGTGGTGTGTATAGCACGTTTGGTAAAGACAACGAGAATTTGCAGATGAGCGCCTATGACAATGATACTGCACGTGTTGGATGGGGCGCATCGGCAAGTGAATCGTGGTCGCGCGTTATTAAAAACGACTACAATGCCGGTGAATTTGTGTGGACAGGCTTCGACTACATAGGTGAGCCAACGCCATGGAATGGTGTGGGTCAAGGCTCTGTAACAGGCAAAGGCCCTCGACCAAATTCGTCTTACTTTGGTATTATCGACACGGCTGGCATGCCAAAAGACACATATTATTTCTACCGCGCTATGTGGAATCACGCCAGTGATACGCTGCACGTAGTGCCGGGAACCTGGAATGCTAACGAGCTTGCTCGCGATGGACAAGGTAAAGCTACGGTAGAAGTGTTTACCACTGCCGCTAAGGTTGAGCTATACCTCAACAATAAAAAGGTTGCCGAATCGCGCGCTACATTTAAGACAACATCTGCTGGCTACACCTATCCTGTGTTTGATAACGGTCAGCTTTATCCGACGTTTAAGGTGCCGTATCAAAGTGGTACGTTGAGCGTGCGCGGTTACGATAGAGATGGCAAGGAAATTACCAAATCGGCAGTTGGCACCAAAGAAGTTACTACGCATGACGATGCATCCACGCTTGCCATTAAGCAAGATGAGATAACTGCACATGCGCAGGCAAACGGTCGCGATTTGTTGTACTTTGAAATAAGCGTGCGCGATGATGATGGAAATCTTGTTACCGATGCTAATAATGATGTAACGCTTGCGGTGCAAGGCGGCACGCTTGTTGGTGTTGACAATGGTAATCCTACTGATACCGATTCGTTTAAAGCGAATCACTCAGCTGCTTTTAATGGCAAGCTTGTGGCTATTGTTCGCCCGTCGGCGCAGGCAGGTAAGGTTTCGCTTACTGCCACTGCAGAGGGTTTGCAGAGTGCTACCAGCACTGCAACAACTGTTGCACCTGCTGCACCTGCTGCAACAGAAGATTATATTCGCAGCTACGATTTAGCGGCGCACTTATATGTTGAACAATACGGCTACTTGCAATTGCCGAAGAATCTTCTGGTAAACTGGGCGAGTGGTAAACAAGATTTGCAGCCTCTTACCTGGAAGAACGTAGATCCAAAGCTTACCTGTAAAAAAGGTGTCTATACACTTTCTGCAACGTTGCCGAATGGTTCTACCGTACAAACTCAGGTTCACGTTGTGGGACAAGCGCTTGCTGCTGTAAATATTGCAATGGTTTCGCGTGAGGGCGAAACGCCGCATTTGCCTACGCGTGCAAAAGTTGTTTCAGTTGATGGCGTTTCGGAAAACGACTTTCCTGTTGTGTGGGACACTGCGCATAAAACGTCGATTGCTGCTGGTGTTGCCGGCAGTGCTCGCGCTGATGCTGCTGCCTCCGTCGCAGGTGCTGGTGCTAATGCAGGCGCTAATGCGGGTGCTGATAAGACAGAGGCCTCCGCTTCGTCCAAACACAAACGCGCAAAACGCAGCTTGTCTGCTATGCAGGATAGAAGCACTGATACGCAGGACGGCAGTGCTGCTGCGTCCGAGAATGCAGCAAACAGTATACAAGGTACAGTGTATAAAGGAACTGTATATGCGTTTGGTCGTGAGTTGCCAATTGAAGCACGCGTGCGTGAGCTTGATATTCCAAAGCAAGAAACGATTTCTTCGGCTTCGTATAGCGATGCGCCAACGTTTACCAATGGCTATCAGCACGCAGATGGTACCATTGAAGATAAGGGTACAACGGCAATCAATGACAGTTTAACCAAGCTTAATAATGGAACGTTTGCAAATGGCGATGATACTCATGAGCGCTGGACCAACTGGGGATTGCGTAATGAAAATCCGCCTGTATGGACATACGTGCAGCTCAATTGGAAGCAGGCACACCCAATTCGTAATCTTAAGCTATGGCATTTTGTTGATAACTGTGCCGCTATTCCGGGCAACGAAAATGTAAAGTTCCAATACTTGGATGAAAAAGCAAACGCATGGAAAGATATTAAGCATACAAATATCACGCAGGAAAATTACCAAAAAGATGGAACACCCTATTCGTTTGAGCATGCAGTTACAACTACGAAGCTGCGTATTTGGGAAAAGGCGCCTCGGGTTGGTGCGTGCGTTGGTTTTACCGAGATAGAAGCATATAACGACGTACCTTTGCTGAGTTCGTTTGCTGCAAAAGATTGCGATGCAACGCTTGCCTCAGGTTCAACGCAGCTTTTGTTCACGCAGTTTAATAAAGGATTGTACAAACTCAATACGACCGATCCCGTAGCACTTACAACTAAGTTTGGCAGTAAGAATGCTGGCATAACTATGGTTAAGGTGTCGGACGACGAAAGTTTGTGCGTAATTTCGAGCGAGGATGGAAAAACAACAGCTACCTATCGTGTGGTAAACAAGAAGTTCGATCCGAATAAGCGGCCATCGCTGCCGCCTGTAAAGCCGCAAGAAGAACAGCCCGCGCCTACGCCGCAGTCACCTGCGCCTGAGCCAGAACCCGCACCTGAGCCAGGTGAGCAGGGTGAAACGCAAGAAGGCGGCGCGTCGAGTAGTTGGGATGCCGACGATATAGCCGAAGCAGAAGCTGCACATGCAACAACAGCAATGTATCGCTTGTATAACAAATGGACGCATGAGCACCTGTTTACTACTGATAAGGATGAGTACGACAGCCTTGTAGCTGCAGGTTGGACAGGTGAAGGCGAGATTGATAGTGTTGCTACGAAGCAAGGCAAGGGCGTATATCGCCTATACAACCCCTACACCCATGAGCACCACTACACCGCAAAAGAGGATGAAGTTGAGGCTTGCGTAAAGGCTGGCTGGAAGAACGAAGGCGTAAAGTTCCACAGCGTACAAAATGGCACCGTGCCTGTATACAGCATGTACAACCCGTATGCAAAGAAGTTCTACCACCACTACACGTCTGATCCAGATGAGATTGCTAAGATGGTGAAAGACGGGTGGCGAAAAGAGGAAATCAAGTGGTACGCCGCTAAGTAAGTATCATTACTTGTAAACACAAACGGGCAGACGCTTTGTTGTGGGCGAAGTGCGTTTACGCGAAACTTTGCCACAACAAAGCTCCCAGCTGCCCGTTTGTGTATCTCACTTACTTTCCGCATCACCAATACAAGAAGTCAGAAGAGCAATTACCGTTGCCGCAGTGCTAACGCACCGCGGCAACGTTTTTATGGAGCCTATCCGAAAAAATTTTTGGGGCGATTTTTTGGCTAAAATTGTACAAAAACATCACTTTGACACGAGGTTAACCGCGCTTGAAGGCAACCCCGGCGCGCCTTGCTTGGCGGCATTTTTAATTTCCGCAGGTAGCGCGTTTGTTAACTTGTTTAACCAAGTGGCCCGGCGAGCACATTTGAGCGATTTTGGGCTCCAGCCTCGTGTCAAAGTAGGGTTTTTGTCCAATTTCACTCAATATTTTTACCGAAAAATTTACTCGCAATGCTTAAGCATAAAACTGGTTAACAAAGGGAACATGCGCAGAGCACTGGTTATATTAAAACACAACGTAAAGGTATGTATTCGCACATACCTCTTTCTTCGCGATGTTGCGCTTACCGTCGTTTTACTACCGCTCACGGGTTCGTAACAATCCTTAATGAAAATTGGTTCTCGTCGTACTAAACTATACATGTGGTTACAACCACTTGCGGATTTGAACCGCGTTTGAGACGAGTTTAAGTCGCATTACAGGTGCACGCGCAGCTGCATGCGCGCACACGTAAAGCTAGTTGGAGGACACTATGGTTGGTTGCGTTATTACTGGTCACGGCGATTTTGCTACGGGTATGCTTTCTGCGCTTACGATGATTGCGGGTGAACAGCCATGCATCCAGGCCGTTCCGTTCCACGAAAATGCCGCTGCCGAGTTTCCTACCACGCTTAAAGCCGCTATTCACGCAGCTATCAAACAGTACGGATCGGTGCTTGTATGCTGCGATCTTGTTGGCGGCTCGCCGTTTAATCAAACTGTTCTCGCTGTGCAAAATTTGCCCGCCGAAGTTGTTGCCGGCGCCAATTTGCCCATGCTGCTTGAGCTTACGTCTATGCTCGACACAGCCCAGCTAAGCGACCTTGCACAAACGGCTCAAGAGGCAGGTGCAGCGGGCGTGTATCGCGTGGGGGCTGAAATGCTCAAATCGTCCAACGACAACGCATCTTCTCAGGATACCGATAGCGAAGAGGACGGCATTTAATGAGCGACGTGTTTCCAACAGCGTTTTTAGCGTCGTGCCTTGCGCTTGCCATTTTGCTTACCATTTGCTGCGTCGTTGTGTTTTTTGTTATGAGCAGAACAAACAAAAAGCAGCAAAAAAAGTTTGTTGCTGTTCAGCAAACACTGCAAGTTGGCCAGAAGGTAACTATTATTGGCGGCATTTATGGTGAGATTGCAGCTATCAGAAAAGATACCTGCGATATTAAAGTTAAGTCGGGAGCGGTGCTTGAGGTTGATAGAAGTATGGTGCAAGCGCAGCGTACAGATGTGCACGCCAAGCACGCGTAGCGCGTAACCCGCCAAGCGCGTACCACGTACCACGTACCACGTACCACGTACCACGTACCACGTACCACGTACCACGTACC
>CAMPVF010000006.1 GCA_946997485.1 uncultured Atopobium sp. | reverse complement strand
GTGCTGCTCAGATGGACGGTGCAATCCTCGTAATTGCAGCTACCGATGGTCCTATGGCACAAACTCGTGAGCACATTCTTCTTGCTCGCCAAGTTGGTGTTCCTTACATCATCGTATTCCTTAACAAATGCGACATGGTCGACGACGAAGAGCTTATCGACCTCGTTGAGATGGAAACTCGCGACCTTCTGAGCGAGTACGACTTCCCCGGAGACGATATCCCCATCATCCGTGGTTCTGCACTTGGTGCTCTCAATGGCGAGCAAAAATGGGTCGACTCTGTAGTTGAGCTTATGCACACCGTAGACTCCTACATTCCAACCCCTGCTCGTGACAACGAGAAACCATTCCTTATGGCTGTAGAAGACGTTATGACCATTTCTGGTCGTGGTACTGTTGCTACCGGCCGTGTTGAGCGTGGTGAGCTTAAGCTTAACGACACCGTTGAAATCGTTGGTATTAAAGACACCCAATCCACCGTTGCAACCGGTATCGAAATGTTCCGCAAGACGCTTGACTTCTGCGAGGCTGGTGACAACGTAGGTATTCTTCTTCGTGGTATTAAGCGCGAAGACATCCAGCGTGGTCAGGTTCTCTGCAAACCTGGTTCAGTAACTCCTCACAAGAAGTTCACTGGTGAGATCTACGTTCTTACTAAAGACGAAGGTGGACGTCACACTCCATTCTTCTCTGGATACCGTCCTCAGTTCTACTTCCGTACCACTGACGTAACCGGTGACGTACAAGCTCTTACCGATGCTAACGGTGGTAAAGTAGAGATGGCTATGCCTGGCGACCACGTAACCGTTACTTGTGAACTTATTCACCCCATTGCTATGGAGGAAGGTCTTAAGTTCGCTATTCGTGAAGGTGGCCACACCGTAGGCGATGGACGTGTATCTACCATTATTGAGTAGTACATTCTCGTTTGCTTGCTAAATTCCGTAAGGTTTATTACAGCAAACAATAGGTCCGGTGCTCCACATAGGGACGCTGGACCTATTTTACCGTTTTAGTTATACAGAAGAAATCACTCAGATGACTTGCTGCGATGTTTGATAATTTGGTGGTTTTGTTAAGTTCTGTAATTTGCTTAAACAATTATTGACAGTCTTAACTGTTGAATGATAGCGTTAGCTATCGTGTTGTCTTATCGAAGGCAACAGTTACAGGAGGATTCATGCGTACTTTAGTTACTCTTGCATGCACCGAGTGCAAGCGTCGCAACTATACTACGGACAAAAATAAGTCCAACACTCCAGATCGTATGGAGCTCAAGAAATATTGTCCGTGGTGTCATAAACACACCCTTCATAGGGAAACCCGCTAATTAGCGGATGTAATTAGGCCAGTAGCTCCAATGGTAGAGCGGCGGTCTCCAAAACCGTTCGTTGTGGGTTCGAGTCCTACCTGGCGTGCCAGAATACACCGCCGGCTTACTCCACATGGGGTTGGCCGGCTTTATGCATGTATGGTGGTGTATGATACGTAGTGTACATGGCGTTGCTTATCTGCAATCTGGTTGTGTGCAAGCTGCTTATGTATTGTTCGTCACCTTGTATCGTAGCGTTGCTCTAAAGGAGTTAGACAATGGCAAAAAAAGAGCGTCAAAAAAGGAGTGCTCGTCAAGCGCGTTCGCAAGAGCGTGAGCGTTCTAGCGCCGATACTCAAGCAGTTGACGAGAAGTCTTCGGCCTCTAGTCGTCTAGCTGCTAGCGTGTCGCGTTCGCACAGCAAAAAAGAGGGCAAGAAACGTGGACGTTTTCTTGGCTATCTTGCTGACGTTAAATCTGAAATGCACCGTGTTGTATGGCCAACCAAGGCCGAGCTAAAAAACTATTCGATAGCCACTGTTGCTGCGCTTGTTGTGTGCGGTATTGCTACCTGGCTTATCGACACCGGATTTATCTCGTTGCTTATTACCTACACAAACTTAAGGGGTTAACGTGGCTAAACACTGGTATGTAGTTCACACGTATGCGGGCTACGAAAACAAAGTTAAAAACGACCTTCAGCACCGCATTGAAACCTACGGTCTTGAAGATCAGATTGTTGATATTCAAATTCCAACCGAAGAGGTTGTAAAAATTAAGAACGACGGTAAGCGCACCAGCGTTGAAGCAAACGCATTCCCTGGTTATGTGCTTGTTCGTATGGAAGTGGACGATAACTCATGGGCTGTTGTGCGCAACACCAATGGTGTTACGGGCTTTGTTGGTATTGAAGGCAAGCCAACGCCGCTTCGTCGTTCTGAGTTTAACAAAATGATGCGTCGCGCTAATCCAACTACACCGGAGGCACCGCAACGCACCGTTGAAACCGAGTTTGAGGTTGGTATGACGGTTCGTGTGGTTCGCGGGCCTCTCGAAAAATTTGAAGGTAAAATTACTGAAGTCATGACCGACGCAGGCAAAGTAAAAGTTTCGCTTACGATTTTTGGTCGTGAAACACCGGTTGAACTCACGATGGATCAAATTGAGATCATCGTGTAACGTATTGGCTTCTCGCCACGCTTTATATCGGTGAGGATGCAAGGTAAAGCGTGGATGAAATTTGTGGTCGCACAACGTGGAATGTGCGGGCATTGTATTACATTCTTATGCGTCTAAAGGAGCAACATGGCTAAGAAGGTTGTAAAGTTTATTAAGCTGCAAATTCCTGCAGGTAAAGCTACTCCTGCACCTCCAATTGGTTCTACCCTTGGTGCAGCTCAGGTAAACATTATGCAGTTTTGCCAGGCATTTAATGCTGCAACTGCCGACAAGGCGGGCGACATTATCCCGGTAGAGATTTCGGTGTACGAAGACCGTTCATTCGACTTTGTATGCAAAACTCCTCCTGCAGCAAAACTCATTCTTAAAGAGCTTGGTATCGAAAGTGGTTCAGGCGTTCCTCAGCGCGATAAGGTTGGTGCTCTTACTGACGAGCAACTTACTAAAATTGCTGAGATTAAAATGCCCGACCTCAATGCTAATGACATTGATGCAGCAAAGAAAATTGTTGCTGGTACCGCACGTTCGATGGGCGTAACCATCGCTTAACGTTAGCCTTACAGCGCGTGCGTTGGTATTTGGCCTTGCGTCTTGCAATATTCGTGCAAGACGACGCGCGCGGCGTTTGAGGATTTGTACACGTGGGAGGGTTGTAGACACCCGTTAACACCACCTAACTACCACAGGAGGTAGGACATGTCTAAGCACGGTAAACATTATCGTAATGCGTTTAACAAAATCGAAAAAGGTAAGCTGTATGCTCCTAAAGAAGCATTTGAGCTTATCAAAGAGCTCAGCGCATCTAAGTTTGATGAAACTATTGAAGTTGCCATCCGCTTGGGTGTAGACACGCGTAAAGCAGATCAGAACGTTCGTGGTTCACTTTCACTTCCTCACGGAACCGGTAAAACCGTTCGCGTTGCTGTATTTGCTGAGGGCGAAAAAGCTAAAGAAGCTCAGGAAGCGGGTGCTGACATCGTTGGCTCCGACGATCTTATTGCCGATATTCAAGCTGGCAACATCAACTTTGATGCTGTTGTAGCCACACCAAATCTTATGGGCAAAGTTGGTCGTCTTGGTCGCGTACTTGGTCCTCGTGGTCTTATGCCAAACCCCAAACTTGGTACTGTTACCATGGACGTAGCTAAGATTATTTCCGAGCTTAAAGCAGGTCGTGTTGAGTATCGTGCCGACCGTTACGGTATTTGCCATGTGCCAGTTGGTAAAGTTTCATTTGATGCCGTTTCTCTTGCAGAAAACTACGGTGCGCTGTATTCCGAAATTTTGCGCGTAAAACCATCGAGCGCGAAGGGTCGCTACGTTAAGTCGATCGTTCTTTCTTCTACGATGGGTCCTGGCGTTAAAGTTGATACAGCAGTAACCCGCAACTTTGCCGAGTAACACAAGGAGCCTGTACACGCATTATCTGGCGTGAATGTTGTCTTTGATGCGTGCAGAACAATGTGTACAAAAGAAAGCAGCCAGGAAACTGGCTGCTTTTTTGTTGCGTTATATGCGCTGGTTACGTGCCTTATGGCTGCTCTTGCGCGCGTTCTTTACACGCGTGAAGCGACGTAGCCCGCTGCTTCTGCCTGAGCTTCGTTTTTGAAGAACACCGCGTTTTTCATCGACACTTTGGTGTAGAACCTGCCATATGGCATGTGATAAATCTTGCTGTTTGTATTGCCGATAATTTGCCCTTGTGCGTACTTATACGCCGGGTCGGAGGGGTTATACTGCGCACTGCCGTTATGCTGCGGCGCTGCGGGTTTTGGCGCTGCACCTGAGTTGCCCCATAGACCTGCTTGATTGTTGCGCGCCTGTTGTTGGAACGCGCGAAACTCGTTTACATATTTAAGGTCGGGCGGGAAGGTTGAAAGCTGTGCATATCCTCCAAGCAGCAGCGCTGCATTAAAGCACTTGCTTGCAAGCTCGTGTGAGTTGTTGGGGATGTCGGTCCACACATAACGCAGCAGACGCCCATATCTGTCATATTCCGAAACATCGCGCTCAAGATACACGTATCTGCCGCTGAGCTGCGACTTTGTAAAGTTCGACGCCTCACGCCCATAATATTCAACGGGTTTGTGCGGATGTACCGTTTCGGGGGTATTTACCAGGATAAGGCGTACTTTTTCGTTGCCGTATCCGCGGTCGATTACAATGGTGTCGCCGTCTACTACACGAACCACGCGTGCACGTACCAGCTGATTTGCAGTTGGTAAGTTGCCAAGCGAGCCTGCGTCCTGAATCCACCGGCCGTTTTCATCAACCTTATAGCCATCGGGTGTAGTGGTATTGGTAAGCATGGCGCCGTTTGCGCCCAGGTAGTAATAGCCAATCCAGCAATTTGAAACCATGTAGCCTGAGACATTAAAGTAGTAGTACACGCCATCGATGAGCTCCCATGCGCGTACAGGGTAGGTGCCGTCGGCATGCTGATACCACCAACCGCGCCCGTTATGTTTCCAAACATTTTGCGGAACCCATCTGCCGTTTTCATCAACTTTATAGCCATCGGGCGTAGTGGTGTTGGTAAGCATGGCGCCATTTGCGCCCAGGTAGTAATAGCCAATCCAGCAATTTGAAACCATGTAGCCCGAGGCATTAAAGTAGTAATACACGCCGTCAATGCGCTCCCAGGCGCGTGCAGGGTAGGTGCCGTCGGCATGCTGATACCACCAGCGATTATTGGTTTTTTGCCACATGTCTTGTGCAGCTGCAGATATGGGAAGTTTAATAAAAGCAATGGTAACAACAGCGAGCATGATAATCATAATGCGGCGAAGTAATGGTTGATGGCTATGCATGGCGTCATCTCCTTTGGATACGCAACGTATTGTGCTTTACAGTATAGCGAAATAGTGTGCTTTTAATGAAGCACAAGCAGCTGTTTTAGGCTATGACATTTTTGCAGGGTATGCGCAATTTTGGTATGCTACTCCGTGTGCGTACTGCGTGCACGCGCGTGTTGCGCGCGGGCTGCGTGAGGCATTAGTTTTTTGAGCGATGCAAACCCCATCACCTCAACCGCACTACCTATACCCACTGGCACACACATGCAGGATTTGTGGCAATCGTGTGGACGCCAGCGCCCCTGCCGCGAAAATTACGGCACATAGCTTGCATTTTTAAGTAAACACCGTACAATAATTTAATTGCAGGTTGCTTTGTGTAGCTAACCTGTGCTGTGCACATAGCACGTTCGCTGCCAAAGACAGCCGGTGTCCTGCACGGACTTAAAGGAAGTTGCCACATGGTAACCCGCCTGCCGAGGTGGTCTTAAGAATTGTCTTCTTGAGGACCCTTTCTTTGGCATCTGCCAAGAGAGGGTCTTTTATTATGAAGGCTCGATTGCAGCTGCGCTCGTGCCCGATTAATTTACAAGGAGGTGTATCATGCCAAACAAACTCAACGTTTCTATGCTCGAGAAAGCACAAGATTCTCTTGCTGCTGCAAAAGGCGTGTTCGTTATCAACTATCACGGTCTTACTGTTAAAGAAACACAAGGTCTTCGTCGCGCACTTAGCGAAGCTGGTGCTCACATGAAGGTGTACAAAAACAACATTGTAAGAATCGCGCTTGCTAACGCAAACTTGCCTGAGATTCAGCATCTTGAAGGAACTTGTGCGTACGTTTTCTACGAAAACGACCCGGTAGATGCCGCTAAGGTTATCAAAGAGCAATCTGAAAAGCTCAAAAAGATTGAGTGGATCGGAGCCCTTGCCGATGGTGAAGCTCTTGACGCAGAAGGTGCAAAAGCGTATGCCGAACTTGCAAGCCGCGACGAACTCGTTGCCAAGCTTACGTACGTTCTTGCAAGCCCCTTGTCGGGTATTGCTTCTGTTTGCGCAGGTCCTGCACGTGGACTTGCTACTGCATTGGATGCTGTTGTCGAGCAAAAGAACGCTGCATAATTGCCGCGAACTTTATTGCACGCGCTATCAGCCCTGTAGTATTACGTAATCACTTGTGCGCAATTACCTGCGCATTCATTAACATATCGGGCACTTTGCCCGCCTTGTAAGGAGGATATCATGGCCGTAACTAAAGACGAAATCATTGAGGCTATTAAAGCTATGCCAGCTCTCGAGCTTTCTGAGCTCGTTCACGAACTCGAAGACGTATTCGGCGTATCTGCTGCTGCTCCTGTAGCTGTAGCTGCTGCTGCACCTGCAGCTGGCGCTGGTGCTGCTGAAGAAGAGAAAACCAACTTCGACGTTGAGCTTACGAGCGTAGGTTCTAACAAGATTGCTGTTATTAAGGTTGTTCGTTCACTCACTTCTCTTGGTCTTAAAGAGGCTAAAGACGCTGTTGAGGCTGCTCCTAAGGTACTTCTTGAGGGTGCTAAGAAAGAGGACGCAGAGGCCGCTAAGAAACAACTCGAAGAGGCTGGTGCTAGCGTAACCCTTAAGTAACTCGTTTTGCAGTTGCTTTGAGATGATGCAGCGGCTAACGTGCGCGCCGCAAACGTACGAAGATTGCGTACGTTAAATGGTGCCTTTAAGGCGCTGCTCATCTCTTGATTAAAACACGAAGAGCTAGATTCTGGTGGGTCTAGCTCTTTTCGTCATTGTCGCAACGTGTGGAGAAATGTTGATGATACACAACGCTCGCTCACATACTCATCACAATTGACCATTTGTTGCTGGCGTTTTATGCCATATGCTAGCTCGTCAAACGCAAAAAACTAGCCACTCAACTACAATATGTCAAGAGTAATGTTGCTTGCACGGTTGACGTTATCTAGCAGCTTAGATAAATTATATCGTTGCGACAAATTGCCGCCTTCCACCCTTTTGAAGGAGGAACAGCCTGGTGCCTACACAAAAATCAACTCAAGGTGTACGTCCGAAGCAACGCACGCGCGTAAGCTTCAATAAAATAGCTCCTGTTATGGAGCTTCCCAATTTAATCTCTGTTCAGAAGGAGTCCTTCGCACGATTTATGACCGACGGTCTTGCCGAATCGTTCGTTGAGTTTTCTCCTATCGAGAACGCTGCCAAAACTATGGAAGTTACGTTTGGAGAGCATCAATTTAGTGATCCTCCTCACACCATAGCTGAGTGCCGCGCTAAAGATATTTCATATCAAGCGCCTTTGCTGGTAAACGTTCGTTTTATCAACAAAGAAACGGGCGAAATCAAAGAACAACTCGTGTTCATGGGTGATTTCCCACTCATGACCGATCGCGGTACCTTTATCATCAATGGTACCGAGCGTGTTGTTGTTTCGCAGCTCGTTCGTTCGCCTGGTGTATATTTCTCGCAAGAGGTTGATAACGGCGTTCAAACTCATCACGTTCAATTTATTCCCGCACGCGGTGCTTGGCTCGAGTTCGAAGTCGACAAGCACGGCCATCTTGTTGTATCTATCGACCGTAAACGTCGTCAGAACGCAACGTTGCTTCTGCGTGCAATGGGTATTGCCGAAAGCGATGAAGAAATCCTGAGCCTGTTTGACAACAACGAGATTGTTAAAGCTACCCTTGAGCGCGATGTAGCCACCACGCGTGAGGATGCTCTTATCGAAATTTACCGTCGTCAGCGCCCCGGTGAGCCACCTGCAGTAGATTCTGCACGTACGCTTATCGAAGGCTTGTACTTTAACAACCAGCGCTACGACCTTGCCCGCGTTGGTCGCTACAAGGTAAACAAAAAACTTGGCCTTACCTGCGATGCAAATGTAAAAACCCTTACCAAAGAGGATATCGTTGCAGCTCTTCGTTATCTTTTGGCACTACATGACGGAGACACCACCAAACATGTAGACGATATCGACCACTTTGGTAACCGTCGTGTGCGTACCGTTGGCGAGCTTGTGCAAAATCAGTTCCGTATTGGTTTGAGCCGTATGGAGCGCGTGGTGCGCGAGCGCATGGCAACGCAAAACCCCGACGAAATTTCGCCGCAGTCGCTTATTAACATCCGCCCGATTGTTGCCGCTATCAAAGAGTTCTTTGGTTCCTCGCAGCTTTCGCAGTTTATGGATCAATCAAACCCCCTAGCTGGTCTTACGCACAAACGCCGTTTGTCTGCACTTGGCCCTGGTGGTTTGGCTGGTCATAAGTCGGGTTCAAGCCGTCGTACCAATGTACCTACCGCCGTTCGCGACGTTCACAACTCGCACTATTCGCGTATGTGCCCAATCGAAACGCCCGAAGGTCCAAACATTGGTCTTATCGGCTCGCTTGCACTGTTTGCGCACGTAAACGAGTATGGTTTTATTGAGGCTCCGTATCGCCGCGTTGTTGACGGTAAAGTTACCAACGATATCGATTGGCTTATCGCCGACGAAGAGGAAAACCACGTAATCGTGCCTGCCAATGCTGCAGTTGATCCAAAGACGGGCAAATTTGTTGCCACTAAGTCTAATGGTGAGGTATATTACCCCGACAGTGTTGTTGCACGTACACGCAACTTCGACGGTAGCTTTGGTGCTCCTGCCGAGGTATATGTAACCGATGTCGACTACATGGACGTATCGCCTTCGCAGATGCTTTCTGCTGCGGCAAACCTCATTCCATTCCTTGAGCACGACGACGCAAAACGTACCCTCATGGGTGCAAACATGCAGCGTCAGGCCGTGCCATTAATTCGTCCACACGCGCCATTTGTTGGTACGGGTCTTGAGCGTGCTGCTGCATTTGACTCAGGTGAGTCGGTGTGTGCTACCGCTGCGGGTGAAGTTGTTGAAGTTGATGCAGCTCACGCAGTTGTTCAAACAAACGACGGCCCCATTCGCTACGATTTCCCCAAGTACCAGCGCTCCAACCAAAGCACGTGCATTAACCACCGTCCTGTTGTACACGTAGGTCAGCACGTAGACGAAGGTCAGCCTCTTACCGATGGTACGTCTATCGATAAAGGCGAGCTTGCGCTTGGTGTAAACCTTACCGTTGCATACATGCCGTGGGAAGGTTACAACTACGAGGACGGTATCGTTGTTTCTGAGCGTCTTGTTCAAAACGACCTGCTTACCTCAATTAACATTTCACGTCATGAAGTTGATGCCCGCGACATTTCTGCTAAACATGCCGAAGAAATTACGCGCGAAATTCCAAACCAGTCTGAGGAAGCACTTGCTAACCTCGACGAAGATGGTATTGTGCGTATTGGTGCCGAGGTAGGCCCGGGCGACATTCTCGTTGGTAAGGTAACGCCAAAAGGTGAGCCCGCGCCAACGCCAGAACAGCGCCTTATAGCTGCTATTTTTGGTAACCGCGCGCAAGACGTGCGCGACACGTCGCTGCGTATGCCACACGGTGCATATGGTCGTGTTGTCGACGTTATGCGCTTTGTTCGTCCCGAAGATAAATCTAAAGACAACGAGCTTCCTCCAGGAGTTAAAGAACTCATTCGCGTGTTTGTTGCTCAGCGTCGTAAAATTCAGCAGGGCGATAAAATCTCTGGTCGTCACGGTAACAAGGGTGTTATTTGTAACGTTCTTCCTATCGAAGACATGCCGTATATGGCCGATGGTACGCCTATCGACGTGCTTCTCGACCCATTGGGTGTTCCTTCGCGTATGAACGTTGGTCAGTTGCTCGAATGCCACTTGGGCTGGGCAGCAGCGCACGGTTACGACGTTGAAAGCCCCAACTCTAAAGAAATTGTTGATGGCCCAATGTACGTTTCAACGCCAATCTTCGACGGTGCTACCGATGTTGAAGTTGCCGATGCTATTCGCCGCTCTAACATCAACATGATTAACAAAGCAATGCGCACCTACGGCAAAAAGATGAACACGTCATTTGTGCCGCAGCTTAACGAAAAGGGCAAAACCACCCTGTACGACGGCCGTACCGGTGAGGCATTTGAAAGCCCCATTACGGTTGGTACCTCGTATATTCTTAAGCTTGGCCACATGGTCGACGACAAAATCCACGCGCGTTCAACTGGTCCTTACTCGCTTGTTACGCAGCAGCCGCTGGGTGGTAAAGCGCAGTTTGGTGGTCAGCGTTTTGGTGAAATGGAAGTTTGGGCACTGTACGCATACGGTGCATCGAATGTTCTCCATGAGCTTATGACGGTTAAGTCGGACGACACCAACGGTCGTGTTAAAACCTACGAATCTATCGTTAAGGGTGAAAATGTTCCAACGCCGGGTATTCCTGAGTCGTTTAAGGTACTCGTTAAGGAAATTCGTTCCCTTGCGCTTGACATTGAACCTATTGTGTATAAACAGAACAAGAAAGATACGCCCGAGCAACAACCGCAAAAGGCTGAGAGCGTAGACGTATTTGCGCAGGCAAACAGCGTAGACGACCTTATTGGTGGCCCAACGCTTATGAGTGCAGATAGTTCGGAAGTTCTTGTCGGCGAACCAACGAGTGATAAGGAGTAGCAATCGTGGCAGACTTTGAATCCACAAATTTTGATGCTATTAAGATTTCGCTTGCTAGTGCAGATGACATTCGCAGTTGGTCGTATGGCGAAGTAAAAAAAGATGAAACCATTAACTACCGTACTCTCAAGCCCGAAAAAGATGGTCTGTTTTGTGAGAAGATCTTTGGACCGGTTAAAGACTGGGAGTGCGCGTGCGGCAAATACAAAGGTATCCGCTTTAAGGGTATCGTGTGTGAACGCTGTGGCGTTGAGATTACCAGCGCTAAGGTTCGTCGTGATCGTATGGGTCACATTGAGCTTGCATGCCCTGTTTCGCACATTTGGTATTTCAAAAGCCCGGCAACCTTCCCTCTGGCGCGCCTGCTCGATATGAAAAGCAAGGATCTCGAAAAGATTCTTTACTTTGCCTCTTATGTAATTACCGAGGTAGATACCGATGCTCGTCAGCAAGATGCTGAAGACCTTCAAGAAGAGCTCACCGCCGACCTTGAAGAGCTTGATGCCGAGTGCCAAGACGAAATCGATCGTTTGCGTGCGCAAGCACAAGAGTCGCAAAACGACGAGTTTGCCGACGATACGGTGATGTCCGACGATGAAGTTGAGCGCGCCGCTGTTGACATTCGCGAAGAATACGAAGATGAAAAACGCCTGCGTAAAGAAGCGTTTGACAAGTTTATGCGCCTTGAAGAGCATGAGCTCATTAGTGATGAGTCGCTCTTTAGCGAAATGAAGCGCTACTACAAGCTGTACTTTAAGGGCGACATGGGCGCAAGCGCCATCCGTGAGCTTTTGCGTCACGTTAACCTTGAGTCTGAGGCCGCTGAGCTGCGCAAGATTATTGCAACCGATAGCGCGCAAAAACAAAAGCGCGAGCGTGCGGTGAAGCGTCTTGAGATTGTTGATGCGTTTTTGAAGGGCAACAACGATCCTGCCAACATGATTTTGGACGTTATCCCTGTTATTCCGCCCGATCTTCGTCCTATGGTTCAGCTTGATGGTGGACGTTTTGCTGCCAGTGACCTCAACGATTTGTATCGTCGCGTCATTAACCGCAACAACCGTTTAAAGCGTCTTTTGAGCCTCGATGCGCCTGCTATTATCGTTAACAACGAAAAGCGCATGCTGCAAGAGTCGGTAGACGCCCTGTTCGACAATGGTCGTCGCGGCCGCCCTGTTACCGGCCGTGGTGGACGTCCGTTGAAGTCGCTTGCTGAGTCGCTTAAAGGTAAGCAAGGTCGTTTCCGTCAAAACCTGTTGGGTAAGCGTGTAGACTACTCCGGTCGTTCGGTTATCGTTGTAGACCCCCGTCTTAAGCTGCACCAATGCGGTTTGCCATCGGTTATGGCACTTGAGCTGTTTAAGCCGTTTGTCATGCGCCGTTTGGTTGAACTTAACAAAGCCGAAAACATCAAGGGTGCAAAACGTGCTATCGAGCGCGGTGCAACCGTTGTTTGGGATATTCTCGACGAGGTTATTCGCGGTCGTTTGGTGCTGCTTAACCGTGCACCTACGCTGCACCGTTTGTCTATTCAGGCGTTTGAGCCCGTGTTGGTAGAAGGAAAAGCAATCCACCTTCACCCGCTTGCATGTGCGCCATTTAACGCCGACTTCGACGGGGACCAAATGTCGGTACACGTACCATTGAGCACGCAAGCACAAACCGAGGCACGTGTGCTTATGCTTTCGAGCAACAACCTGCGCTCACCTGCATCGGGTAAGGTGCTTAACATCCCGTCGCAAGACATGGTATTTGGTGTGTACTACCTCACCACGCAAAAGGACAACCTTAAAGGTGAGGGTCGCGTTTTCGCCAGCTTTAACGATGCACTCTTGGCGTTTGACAGCTTGAGTGGCATTGATATTCAGGCGAAGATTATGGTGCGCCTTACGGCCAACGACGCCAACTATCACAAAGATGGAAAGCCCTATTTCCGCACGTACAGCGCTCGTGGAAAGATTGAAGACATCGATTTGAGCGAGCCCAATGTGCGTTTTGCAACAACGGTTGGCCGCATTATCGTTAACCGTCAGTGCCTGCCCGACGACTATCCATTTATGAACTTTAAGATGGCAAAGGGCGACATTGCAACCCTCGTAAACGACTGCTGCGACCGCTACTCGCTGTCGCGCGTTGAGCCTATCCTCGATGCTATTAAGCAGGTTGGTTTCCATTACGCCACCCGCGCCGGCCTTACCGTTTCGGTATGGGACGCAATTATCCCATCCGATAAGCCCGAGCTTTTGGAAGAAGCCCAGGAAAAGGTAGACGAAATTAACGATTACTACGAAGACGGTTTCTTGAGCGAAAAAGAGCGCCACGCTGAGGTAATTAACGTGTGGACCGAGTGCACCGATTTGCTTGGTAGCGAAATGCTTGAGGGCTTTAGCTCCGACAACCCCATTTTCATGATGGCCGACTCGGGTGCTCGTGGTTCTAAAACGCAGCTTCGTCAGCTCGCTGGTATGCGTGGTCTTATGGCGGATATGTCGGGTGATACCATCGACCTGCCAATTAAGGCAAACTTCCGCGAAGGCTTGCAGCCGCTTGAGTACTTTATTTCTACCTATGGCGCTCGTAAAGGTCTGGTAGACACGGCAAGCCACACGTCCGACTCCGGTTACCTTACTCGTCGTTTGGTAGACGTTGCACAAGATGTTATCGTGCGTGAGGAAGACTGCGGAACCAACGAAGGTGTTTCGTACCGTTTGCAAAAAGCGGGCGAGAGCGACGTTGACCTCGACCTTGTTGGCCGTTGCTTCTTAAACGATGTTGTGAACCCGGAAACGGGCGAAGTGCTCTTTGAGAAAAACGAATACATTACCTGCAAGAACGACATTCTCAAGCTTGTAGACGCCGGCTTTAAGGAAGTTGAGCTTCGCGCGCTGCTTACCTGTAAATCGCGTTACGGCGTATGCCAGAAGTGCTACGGTTGGGACTTGTCTACCCGTCGTCCGGTTAACATTGGTACGTCGGTTGGTATTATTGCTGCTCAATCCATTGGTGAGCCTGGTACTCAGTTAACAATGCGTACCATTCACTCCGGTGGTGTTGCTGGTGCAGAAGACATTACGCAAGGTTTGCCAACGGTTGCGCGTATGTTCGACGTTGTTGGCAATGTTAACGAAAAAATCCTTGGTCGCGAGGCCGATCTTGCGAGCTTTGGTGGCGTGCTTTCTATTACGCCCGAGCAAACCGAGTATCAGCTTACGATTACCGATGCCGACGATCCCAGCAAGGTACTCTCGCAATGGCGTGTACCTGCGTCGGTACGCTTTATGCCTGGCATCGAAGACGGGTGCACGGTTAAAGCCGGCGACCAAATTACCCGCGGCTTTGTAAACTTTAGAACGCTGCGTGCGCTTACCGATATCGAATCGACGATGCATACCTTTGTTAAGTCGGTTAAAGACGTGTACACGTCACAAGGTGTAGACCTTAACGACAAGCACATCGAAGTTATCGCACGTCAGATGCTGCGTCGTGTTCAGGTTACCAACCCTGGCGATTCAACCTACCTGCTTGGCGAGTATGTTGACCGGTATGTATTTGCAAAAACGGCAGAAAACATTCGTCTTGCTGGTGGTCAGGCGCCTGAGGCTGAAGCTGTTATCTTGGGTACGCTTAAGGTTGCAAGCTCCATCGACTCGTGGCTCTCAAGTGCATCGTTTATCCGTACGGCTGGCGTTCTTACTGAGTCGGCAATTAAGGGCGAGGTTGATCACTTGCTCGACCTTAAGAGCAACGTTATTGCCGGAAAGAAGATTCCTGCAGGTACTGGCCTTAAAGCTTACGACGATGTTAAGCTTGTATTTAACGGCATTCCTGTGAGCGGTCCGGCGTCCTCGCACGCAAAATCGCTTCCTGAGTGGGCACCCGATTCGCTTAAGGAGATTGAAGAAAAGCTGCCTAAACAGCTCGACTGGATTGGCGACGACTACTCTAACGGTGGCGTGTACTCCAAGAACGGACGTTGCTTGTCTTCTGAGGATGCGAAGCTGTATCTCTTTGACGACCTGGGCGTTTCGCAGCGCTGGACTAACAAGTTTAGCGAAGTTGGTATCGAAACTGTTGGCGACCTTATTGGTAAAACCGAAGATGAGCTGCTGCGCATCGATGGTATTGGCGCTAAGGCTATAGAAGAGCTCCGCGAGGGTCTTGAAGCACGTAACTTGCTTTACTTGCTTGAGCCCGATGAAGACGAAGCCGACAGCGAAGACCTCTCGCAGCTGCTTAACATGGTATTCTCGCCCGATCCCGATAACGACGTTATGCTTGGTACTGCTGTACCGTCGACGCATTCGTTTGACGATGAAGACTTCATTGGTGCGCCCTCAGAAAAAGAAGAAGACGACGAAGAAGACGAGGATAGCGACATCATCAACGAGAATTTGAACTCGCTTGGTGACTTGCTTACCAGCGTAATTAAGCAGGAGCCGCGCGACCACGACCACGAGTAGTGGTGTTTGAGCGTAGTGCTTAGTGCACGATTTGCGGCGCTTTGCTTAACGCCTTTGCTTTATGCATTACAACCGGCTGTCCACACACGTGGATAGCCGGTTTTTTTGTGCGCCGTCCGGACGTGTGATTAAATAAGTTGCGTCTGGGTAACTACTGATACATGTCTAGTAAAGGAGTTCACATGGATGCAAAACCGCAAAATGCAAAACCACAGTTTGAAGATAAATCAATCGAAAACGTACCGGGTCACTGGTTACTTGCGCGCCTTGGCAAGCGCGTTCTTCGTCCTGGCGGACTTGCGCTTACGCAAGAGGCGCTTTCCCATGCGCACATTCCAGGCAAGCAGGTAGTTGAGCTGGCATGTGGCATTGGACGAACTGCGCAGGAAATAATGGCGCAAAAGCCAAGCTACTACACGGGTATTGATGCAAATGCCGATTCGGTGGCGATTGTGTCCAATTTGGTGGGTAATAAGGGCACCTGCAAGCAGGCGATGGCCGAGGATACTGGTCTTGAGGCCGAGTCGTGCGACGTGTGCGTGTGCGAAGCCATGCTTACGATGCAAACGCCTGAGCACAAAGCGCAAATTTTGCGTGAAGTTGCACGTATTTTGCGTCCGGGCGGCTATTTTGTGAGCCATGAGCTTGGTCTTTGCCCCGATACGCTCGACGAGAAAAAGGCAGTAGAAATTAAGGCTGATGTGTCGCGTGCGATTCGCGTTAACGCAAAGCCGTTGCGCGCTTCGGAGTGGAAGCAGCTGCTTGAAGGTGCCGGCCTTGATGTTGTGTGGACAAATTCTGCGCCAATGAACTTGCTCAATCCGCAGCGTACCATAGCAGACGAGGGTATTTGCGGCGCTATTCGCATTATGCGTAACGTGCTCACCATTCCTGGTGCACGCAAGCGTGTGATGGAAATGCGCAGCGTGTTTACGCGCCATCACGACAACCTTGCCGGCATTGCGTTTGTTGCACAAAAGCGCAGGTAACGTGGGGTTTTGCTGTGTGCTCGCAGCGTGTACTGTTATTGTATTCTCTCACCAATGTATTTCTTCATCCATGCACGTATTTCCTTACCCACGCGTGCATTTTGATGTTTTTTTGAAGAAAGGAACCATATGTCAAAGGCTCAATATGGCACGTCGCAGTGTTTTGTAGACGTTCTTCCCAACACCGTTTATGCAGCTAAAAGCATTGTTTCTAAAGTTCCCATTGATAATGATTTGTTTCAGCTCACCTATTTGGCAATCGCGGCAGGCGAGGCGCTTACCGAGCACATGTCCCCGCGTGCGGTTGTGGTAACGCTGCTTTCGGGTGAGATTGATTTTACGGTTGAAGGTGTGGTGTCGCACATGCATGCAGGTGACAGTGTGTATTTGGCGCCTGGCGCACCGCATGCGCTTTCTGCACGCGAAAATTCGTGCTTGCAGCTGGTGATGATTAACACGCCTGCAGAATAACACGCCTGCAGAATAACACGTATACAACGCGCGCAGCAATGTAGAGGAGTTGTGAAGTATGGCTACGCCCGGCTGCGCGTACTTTTGACATATGCGCATATTCGGCGTAAAATTCATCCGCTTATGAAAATCGTGAGTGAATGCTACGTTACTCGTGGAGCAGCTCGTCGTGCACACCCGTGCACGCGCACAAAGAGCCCGTTTCATCAGTCGTAGTTTTTCAGCGCACACGATGAGCACGTGTTCACCCGCTCTATCGTTTGCCCCAAGATTCACTTACTTCATAACTAAATTCGACAATCTCAAGTTGTGGTGCTGCACAAACTTGTGATACATAGGTGCTCGCGCGCCGCTCATCTGTATCTTCTAGTAAGGAGAAAGCTTTGCCTACAATTAATCAGCTTGTACGCCAGGGACGCGTTACTCACAAAGCAAAGTCTAAAAACGCTGCCCTTCAGCACAACCCCCAAAAGCGTGGAGTATGCACTCGTGTGTTTACTACAACGCCAAAAAAGCCTAACTCAGCACTTCGTAAGGTTGCTCGTGTACGTTTGGTAAATGGTATCGAAGTAACCGCATACATCCCCGGTGAGGGTCACAACCTCCAGGAGCACTCAATTGTGCTTATCCGTGGTGGTCGTGTTCGCGACCTTCCTGGTGTTCGTTATAAAATCATCCGCGGCGCATTCGACTGTGCAGCAGTTCAAGACCGCAAAAAGGCACGTTCTCGCTACGGCGCAAAGCGTCCTAAGGAATAACCACCTGCAGCAATGCTGCGTTTTAGTTGATATTCGATAGCGTTGTGTATGGGCGAATGTCGCGCAGCACAACAACAAAAGGAGAACAATATGCCACGTCGTTCAGCCGCAGTCCGCAGAGAGGTTTTGCCGGACGCAGTTTATAACAATCGCCTTGTTACTCAGCTTATTAACAAGGTACTTTTGGATGGTAAAAAATCGGTAGCCGAGCGCATTGTATACGGTGCTTTCGATTACATTAAGCAAAATACCGAGCAAGACGCTCTTGCCGTGTTCAAAAAAGCTATGGACAATGTACGCCCCACAATTGAGGTAAAACCAAAGCGTGTTGGTGGTGCTACATACCAGGTTCCTATGGAAGTAAATTCTCGTCGTGCAACCACGCTTGCTATCCGCTGGCTTGTTGGTTTTTCTCGCTCACGCAAAGAAAAAACCATGGTAGAGCGCCTCGCTCACGAAATTATGGACTCAGCAAATGGTGTTGGATCGTCCGTTAAAAAGCGCGAGGACCTCTTTAAGATGGCAGAGGCAAACCGCGCCTTCTCGCACTATCGTTTCTAATACCGTTACCCTCAACGCAAAGAAAGTAGTTCATAGATGGCAAAAGTTAAGTATAAGCTCGAAGATCTTCGTAACATTGGTATCATGGCGCATATCGATGCTGGTAAGACCACCACAACCGAGCGTATTCTTTATTACACAGGTAAAACTCACAAAATTGGTGAGGTACACGATGGTGCCGCAACCATGGACTGGATGGTTCAAGAGCAAGAGCGTGGTGTAACCATTACCTCTGCTGCAACTACCTGTTTTTGGAAAGACCACGTAATTCAAATCATCGACACCCCGGGTCACGTAGACTTTACCGCTGAAGTTGAGCGCTGCTTGCGTGTTCTCGACGGTGCTGTTGCCGTGTTCGACGCAGTAGCAGGCGTACAGCCCCAATCAGAAACCGTATGGCGTCAGGCTTCAAACTACGGTGTACCTTGTATTGCATTTATCAACAAGTACGACCGCGTTGGTGCCGACTTCTTCCATGCAATCGAAACCATGAAAGATCGCTTGGGCGCAAATGCAGTAGCTGCGCAAATCCCAATGGGCGCTGAGTCTAACTTCTGGGGCCTTATCGACCTTGTTACCATGGAAGCATGGGACTTTAAGGAAGACGCAAAGGGCATGATTTACCCCGAGGTTATGGATGCTATTCCAGACGAATTCCTCGACGTTGCTCAAGAGCGTCGCGAAATGCTGCTCGACGCTGCTTCAAACTTCTCCGATGAGCTCATGGAAGCTGTTCTCGAAGAGGGCGACATTGATGTAGCTGTCCTTAAGGCTGCAATCCGCAAGGGTGTTCTTGCTGGCGAGCTTAACCCTGTTTTTGTTGGCTCTGCATACAAAAACAAGGGTATTCAGGAGCTGCTCGACGCCGTTGTTGATTACTTGCCTTCACCACTCGATGTTACTGAAATTGATGGTAAAGACCTCAAGGGCAACGACGCTGTTCGTCACGCCGATCCAAAAGAGCCCTTTAGCGCACTTGCATTTAAGATTATGACCGACCCATTTGTAGGTAAGCTTACCTACATCCGCGTGTACTCTGGCCAGGCTGAATCCGGTAGCTACGTGTACAACTCGGTTAAAGACAACCGCGAGCGTTTGGGTCGTATTCTTGAGATGAACGCAAACGATCGTGTAGACCGTGACGAGTGCTCCGCCGGCGACATTGTTGCCTGCGTTGGTCTTAAAAACACTCAAACGGGCGATACGCTTTGCGACGAAAAACACGCAATCGTGCTTGAGTCCATCGACTTTGCCGACCCTGTTATCGACGTTGCTGTTGAGCCAAAAACGAAGGCTGAGCAGGATAAGATGAGCGTTGGTTTGGCTAAGCTTGCCGAAGAAGACCCAACCTTCCAGGTTCACACCGACCACGAAACCGGTCAAACGATTATTGCTGGTATGGGTGAGCTTCACCTTGAGATTATTGTCGACCGTTTGCGCCGTGAATTCCACGTAGACTGCAACGTTGGTAAGCCACAGGTTGCCTACCGTGAAACCGCTGGTCACGAGGTTAAACATGTTCAGGGTAAATTCGTTCGCCAGTCTGGTGGTCGTGGTCAGTATGGTGACGCCATCATCGACCTCGAGCCAAAAGAAGCCGGCTTTGGTTACGAGTTTGTAGATGCAACTGTTGGTGGTTGTATTCCAAAAGAGTACATTCCTTCTGTTGACAAGGGTATTCAAGAGGCACTTACCTCTGGTGTTATTGCAGGCTATCCTGTACAAGACCTTAAGGTTACCCTCGTTGAAGGTTCGTACCACGAGGTCGACTCCTCAGAGGCTGCCTTTAAGATTGCTGGTTCTATGGCAATTAAGGCTGCATTGCAGCAATCCGATCCTGTGTTGCTCGAGCCAATTGAGTCGGTTGTTGTAGAAACACCTGAGCAGTACATGGGCGACGTAATGGGTAACCTTACGAGCCGCCGCGGTAAGATTGAAGGTATGGAAGATCGCGCTAACACCAAGCTTATTCGTGCGAAGGTGCCATTAGGTGAGATGTTTGGTTATGCAACCGACCTTCGTTCGCAAACGCAAGGACGTGCGTCTTACACCATGCAATTCGACTCATATGAGGCTGTTCCAAAGAGCATTCGTGAGCAAATTGTTTCTAAATCGGGCGCAAACGCCTAGTAGTATTCGTAGCCTAACGCAGCTGAGCGCTGCATTGTAATGGAGGTATTGAAGTGTCAAGCCAAAAGATTAGAATTCGCCTCAAGGGCTATGATCACGAAGTAGTAGATCAGTCCTCAAAGCTTATTGTAGACACCGCACAAAAAACTGGTGCACGCGTTTCGGGTCCGGTGCCCCTGCCAACTGAGCGCAACCTGTACACTGTTATTCGTTCGCCGCACAAGGACAAAGACTCCCGTGAAGAGTTTGAAATGCGCACGCACAAGCGTCTTATCGACATTCTCGACCCAAGCTCGAGCACTGTTGACGCCCTTATGCGCATGGACTTGCCTGCTGGTGTAGACATTAACATTAAGCTCTAGGTTTAAAGCTTACGTTATTGCTTGGTCCTAATTAAAGGCAAAACAAAAGGCAAAACAAACCCCCGTTGTGGTGTACATGCTCCACAGCGGGGGTTTTCTTTACTGTGCGTCTACTGCGCACTAAACGCGCGCGTGACCGACGCTCTGCACCTGCCACGCGCGTGCGTGCTATAAAATGCCAAAGAAGGAAAGCACAATAGCCAGCACAAACGTAATCACAATGAGAACGATGGGATTAGCGCGTTTCTTCGTAAGCAGGAAATACAGCAAAAATACGTAGCCAAACGGCAGAAGATTCGGAAAGATTTTATCAAGAAAATCTTTTTGAATGTTGAGGGTTACCGTGTCGTTAATGGGAACCTCGCACAGCAGAGTAATGTGCACGTACGATGCGATAAGGCCACCAATAACGGTGCAGCCGAGCACCGTTGCCGCCTTGCTAATGTGCAACGACGCGTCGCTGAGCATGCTTACTGCCTTGGTGCCCAGGTTGTAGCCAAGGTGCGTCCAAAGCGGGCGAATGAGAAAGAGTGCCAGGTATACCAAGAAGAACAACACGGGACCTGTTGGGTTCCCTTCAAGCGCCATTGACGAGCAAATACCTGCAAGAATGGGTAGCAACGTAAACCAAAAAATAGCGTCGCCTACGCCGGCAATGGGCGGAAAGAGTGCCACCTTAAGACCCTTAATGGTGGAGCGGTTTTCGTGAGCTTCTTCCATAGCGATAAGCAGGCCGTTTAGAAAACCAACAATGTGCGGGCTGGTGTTAATGAACTCGAGGTTGTCGGACATAGCGGCTGCGAGCTGCTCTTTATCGTCCTTGTAGATTTTTTTGAGGCAGGGAAGCTGCGTAAGAAGCCAGCCAGCCGCCTGCATGCGCTCGTAGTTAAAGCCTGCTTGCAGCAGAACGGTGCGGTATGCGAGCTTGGTGATGTCGGCGTTTGTAAGCACGTGACCAGTGGTTTGGGTTTGGTCCTGCGTTTGCGGTGCTTGATTCATGTCGTTAGATGCCATTGTTTTCACCCTCCGCTCCAGCTACGCTCACATGCGAGATAGCCTCTTTAATATCCTTTTCGCGCGTCTGCTCAACGTTGTACACAAACAGCGCGCACGCCAGGCCGATTATTGCTTCGGGTAGCAGGTTGCTAAAGGTAATGAAGCATGCCATAACAAAGCCAATGAGCAAAAACGGCAAAAATTCCTTTTTGAACATAACTTTAAGCAGCATGGCAAAACCAACAGCGGGCAATACGCCGCCTGCGATTTCGAAACCATGCGAAAGCCATGCAGGCAGGCTTTCTACCAGGGATTTCATTGCATCTTGCGCAACGTACGCGCACAAAAATACAACTACGCCGTACAGCATCGCCACGATGGCCGTGCACAACACGTTAATGCGGACGATGGTAGCGCAGTCGGCCTGTTTTGCAGCTTCGTCGGCCTTCGCCATAAACACGCTAAAGGCGGAGTAGCAAAACAGCACGATGTACTGCATGAGGAAACTGAACGGCAGGGCAAGCGCCATTGCGCCAGCAGCCTCAGTTTTTGTAGTGTAGGCAATAACGACCGACATAACGCCAGCTAAAACGGGGTTAGGCGGCTGGGTTCCTCCTGCGGGCGTAAGTCCGGCAAAAGCCAGCTCACAAAAACCGCCGCACATCATGCCAAGGACGGGGTCGCCCAGGATAAGACCGGTTATCGATGCAACGATAATGGGTCTAAATATATACAGGCCTTCAAGCCAAAAGTCGATACCGCAGATAACTGCCATAATTGCAAGAAGGCAGCCCTGCGTAAGAGTAATCGCCATTGTTGCTCCTTTCGAGTTGTTGTAATGTGTGTCGCTGGTGCGCTGCACTGCACGAGCGTTTATGCACGCTAGGGTGCTCTAACAGCGTCAGTGCCGCATTAGTGCTGGTAGATTACGCTCTCTTTTTTGTCGCCAGGAACATCTTGGATATACACATTGCAGCCGGCGTCCTCAAGCGCGTGCAAGTCGTCGAGGTCTTGCTGGTTTACGTATACTTTTGTTGAAATACTCCATTTGCCTTCAGAAAAATGCATGTTACCAACATTAATTTCGCCCAGCTTAACGCCGCCTTCAACCAGCTGACGTGCTACGTGAGGCGTTTTTACCACAATAAAAATGTGTTGCTGTGGCGAGGCTTTGTGAATGGTTGAAATTGTTTTCTCAACTGTCCAAAAACGCACGTCAACGCCTGCTTGTTTTGCGGTGAGGGTCATAATTTGCTGCAGGACGCCGTCCTGTGCAACATCATCATCTACCAGCAAAAGTAGGTTGGTGCCAATGGTTTTTGTCCAGGTAATTCCTACCTGGCCGTGGATGAGTCGATTGTCGATTCTTGTAAGCAGAATATCGGGTTCGCTCATACTATCACTTCCTTACACATTATTTAGTGCTAAGGCGGCACTTTTGCACTGTTGGAGCTTAAGTTCTTGCATCCTTGCGCCCTTGCACATGACTTACTTCACTAATATATCACTTATGAGGTTGCATAACTTCATTGCGTGCACGCGTATACAGTACGCGCGCCTATGGCGTATGGCTATAGCGCGGCGTTATAGCTGCAGCAACATTTTTATGCAGTGCGCGGCTGGGCGAGCGGGTGTTACAAAACTTTTTGCTTCATATTAGAAAATTACCCCACTTTGACACGCGTTTGGGCGTCGCTCAGGCTCGCTGCGGCTCGCCGCAAAAACGTGCGTTTTGTGTTTTCCCTGGTAGGCGCGGTGGGGCAGTTTTGCTCCGTGCTGAGAGTTGCTCTGGAAGGCAATTTTTGGGTTCAAAACGCGTGTCAAAGTGGGGTAATTTTCTAATATCGCTCATAAGTTTTTGTAAGAGCCGAGCCGATTTCCGTAAGATGCGCTGTTGTGCAAACGGTGCGCGACTGTGCCCTCCAAAATATAACCTGTGTGCGCGTGCGTCTGCGCTGGAACAAAAGTGCTTTCAGGGTGTTGTAAATTGGCTGCTTAGTTATGCGTTTCACCAAATAATCCGGTGTTTTCTTAGTGATAATCATTTAACAAATTTTTGAGCTATGTATTAATAAACGCAAAGAACAGCGCACATTGTCGCAGCGTAAGGGCGCAGGTAGGCGACACCTGTGAAGCTCGCAAAGCGAGCGAACCCGTGAACCCGCAATTACGCGAACCAAGACACACGTGCGATGCGTGCGCGTACGACGAAATGCTTTAGGAGGCTGCAGTGGAAGAGAGCACACATTGTAAAGTAGAATTGCTTGCCGCAAAGATAAGACGCGACGTGTTGGCGATGCTGTATCATCGTGGATACGGCCACATTGGTGGGTCGTTATCCCTGGTAGAAGCCTATGCCGTGCTGTATGGCAAGCATATGCGCTATAACGCGCAAGACCCGCACTGGAACCTCCGCGACCGTGTGGTACTTTCGAAGGGTCACGCGGGCCCCGTTATGTATTCAACGCTGGCTGAGTGTGGTTTTTTCCCCAAAGAATGGCTCTTTACGCTTAACGATGGTGGCACGCGTCTGCCGTCGCACACCGACCGCCTTAAAACGCCCGGCGTGGACGCCACAACGGGATCGCTTGGTCAGGGCACCAGCGAAGCTGCAGGTATAGCCCTTGGTTTGCAAAAAAGGGGCATCGACGCATACACGTACATGTTTGTGGGCGACGGCGAGCTCAATGAGGGTCAGTGCTGGGAGGCGTTCCAGTTTATTGCGGCTCACAAGCTCAGCAAGTGCATTGTGTTTATCGACGACAATAAACGCCAGCTCGATGGCTACACCAAAGACGTGCTGTATCCCTTTGATTATGTTGAAAAAATGACGTCGTTTGGCTTTTATACTCAAAAAGTAAATGGTCAGGACATAACCGCGCTTGACGACGCTATTTGCGCAGCTAAACGCAATACAGATGCGGCAAATTGCATCGTGCTCGACACCGTTAAGGGTGCGGGCATTCCGTATTTTGAAAACGTTCTTATGAATCACGCTATGAAATGGAATAACGACGAAATAAAAGCGGTAACAAAAGACGCGCTTGAGGTTCTTGATGCGCGTATTGCTGAGCTTGAAACAAAGGTTGCAGCGTTTGGTGCGTAAATCCCTGCACCTGCGTGAGGGCGTGCGTGCCTGCGTGAGGGTCGGCGCGTGGTGTAGTTGTATTTACGCGTACATGCCTTCAGGCACTCATCCATGCAACCTATGTATTCAACATCCACAAAGAGGAACATCCACAAAGGAGACGATTCATGATTACACTTTCAAAAAACCTCGGAGCAGCTGGAACAGCCTATCGTGACGCATTTGTTAACACGCTGCTATCGCTCATGGAAACTGACAAGCGCGTGCTCATGATTGAAGCCGACTTGGGTGGTGCCAACGGCTCGCTCAAAATTCAAAAAGAACAACCCGACCAGTTTATACAGGCAGGCATTTCCGAGCAAAACATGATGGGTATGGCCGCCGGTTTAAGCTCAGAGGGGTTTATTCCGTTTTGCCATACCTTTGGTCCGTTTGCTACGCGCCGCGCCTTTGACCAGATATTTTTGTCGGGTGGTTACGCGCACAACACGATTAATATTTGGGGCTCCGACCCTGGCTTTACCGTGGGCGCAAACGGCGGTACGCACACTACCTGGGAAGACGTTGCTATCATGCGCACGCTGCCCGGCGCTGTTGTGTGCGATGCTGCTGATGCCGTGCAATTTGCCTGGATTATCCGTCAATTTGCGCAGATGGACGGCATCCACTACGTGCGCGCGGGCCGAAAAACCTCGTATCAAATTTACGGCGACGACGCCACGTTTGAAATGGGCAAGGGCAACATTATTCGCGAAGGTACTGACGCTCTTATTATTAGCGCAGGTCAGCTCCTTAAAGACGCTATGTGCGCGGCGGATGAGTTGGAAAAGCAGGGTGTGTCGTGCGAGATTATCGACATGTTTTGCATAAAGCCGCTTGATAGTGAGCTTGTGATTCGTGAAGCCCAAGGTAAACGCGCTGTAGTAACGTTTGAAAATCATGGCGTGATCGGCGGCCTGGGCTCTGCCGTTGCCGAAACGCTCTTTGAGGCGGGTGTGTTCGTACCGTTTAAGCGTCATGGCGTGGACGAGCGCTTTGGCCAGGTAGGCACCGTAGATTGGCTCCAGGAAGAATTTAAGCTCACGGCGAGCGATTTGGTTCAAACGGTAACGCAGCTGCTTGCGTAAACTAGCTGCTTACGTAAATCCGCTCGTATCCTCTGTACCAATAAGCTGCCCGTTTGCTCCCCACCATGGCAACGGGCAGCTTATGTTGTGTATAGCGCGGCTACCTTACCTGCGGGTGCATTGGTGCTGCTAACCTTACCTGCGGGTGCATTGGTGTTGCTAACGGCACAATTTTGGGCTGCATGCTCGTTTACGGCGCCGAAGGATAGTTGGTCGATTCCTGCCAGTTTATATCGCACGATAGCAATATATGGCGTTCAGCTGGCGTTTTTTGCTCAAGCACGTCAATAAGCGTGCGCGCCACCTCTTTACCCAATTTGTGTATCGGCTCTATAAGCGTGGTAATTGTTGGCTTGGTAAGGCACGTCCATTCGCTGCAATCGAGACCAAAAAGCCCCAGTTGGTTGGGGATAAGCGGGTACAGTGGCTCAAGCGACTTAAATACCCGCGACAAATTCCATTGGTTTTCAACAAAAATAAGCGTGCGCCGCGCCGGACTAATATTTTGCTTAAAGTACTCGCGCAAATACGAAATGGTCGGCACCGTGTAATCGACGGTTACAAATTTTGCCGTTTTGCCATACGCCTGAACAGCTTCAATAAAGCCCTGGTGCCGCTCAATGCGCGTGCGTGAGTTGCCAATTTTTGCGCCAACGGCTATAAAATCGTTGTAACCCTGTTGAATGAGCGTTTCTGTGGCCGTATAAATACCGTCGTACAAATTAGTTTTTGCCCAGTAATTGTCCATGCCAAGTGGCGAACAGTCACAAAAAACTACGGGTTTACCTGCTTGTTTAATGCGCTTCTCAACCGCTTTAAAGTTGTTTGTAGGCTGAATAATAAAGCCGTCAATGCCAAGGCCAATCATTTTATCAACGTACATAAGCTCAGTTTCCTGATTAAACTTGCTGGTACACACTACCGTTTGATAGTCTTTTGCCAGGGCAATTTGCTCAATGCCGTCGAGCAGCTGCCCTGCCCATAAATTGGTATTATTAAGCAGGATAATGGCTATAACATGCGTTTTTTTGCCCAGGAGCGTTTGAGCTTGCACGTTTGGGATGTAGCCTGTTTCCTCGATAACCTTTGCAATACGCTGCTGCGTAGCTTCGCTCAACTTGTATTTTTTGTTGTTGAGGTAATACGAAACGCTTGCTGTTGAGGTTTGCGACAGGCGTGCAACATCAGATATGGTAATGCGTCGTGGCTTCAAAACTAACTCCTTTCTCGCACATTAAAACAGGTTGATAAAACATGGGCGCCGTGTATGCGCCAGACCTACGATTTACGTGCGAACGCACATAAAACGTTGGCAGCATGTACATAAGAATAGCAAAACAGAAGGAAAAAATGCAGTACGTGCCCGCACGCAGCCCCCATCCGCTGCACATGCGTGAGCCGCAGAGGCTCCTTTCCTGTTTATAGGTTACTCCATTTGCCGAAATTAATAAATAACACTTGACATTTTAGATAACTTGTATAACACCAGGAAACGAAATTGGTTAAACGTTTAAGTTAGATGGGTAAAACACCAGGTAAAACAAGGTATTTTATGCGAAAAAAACCATTCGCCGAATTGACTGTATGAATTTGAAAAAGCCAATTTATTATGACGAGTAAGGAATAAATACATTAATTCTGCATAACAAGGATAACCGATTGCGCCCGTGGCGACGATGCGGGAAGTTGTGAGAGCGTGTATCGATTCCTTGTGTATCGGATGGTTGAAGGGAGTTGTTTATGAAGATAGTTGCTGTTGCTGCGTGTACGGTGGGAATTGCTCATACCTATATTGCGCAAAAAGCAATCGAGGACGAATGCGCACGCCGCGGTATTGAGTGCAAGTGCGAAACGCAAGGCGGTATGGGCATTGAAAACGAGATCGACGACGACGATCTTGAGCAAGCCGATTTTGCGCTGCTTGCCATTGCGATTGGTATTGAGGGTGAGGAGCGTTTTGAAGCGCTGCAAGATGCTGGCAAATGTCTCACCATCGACCCTTCCGAAGTAATTGCGCACCCGGTTGAGATTATCGATCGTCTTATTGCAATGTAGTGGTTTTGACATGTAATGGTTCTGAAAGGAGATGCAATGTTTAAAACGATAGGCAAAGACCTACTTAAGGCGTTTAACACTGGTGTTTCGTACTTTATTCCCATTGTTGTAATTGGTGGTGTGTTCCTGGCATTTTCTCTTGCAACAGGTACAGCTGGTGCGTCGGGTATGCAGGTAACCGACCCGTTTATGAACAACCTGCTTACCATTGGTATGGCGGGTATTTGCACGATGATTCCTGTTCTTTCGGCATACATCGCATACTCGCTGGGTGGCAAACCGGCACTTGCCCCTGGTTTTGTGCTTGGTTACCTTGCAAATAACCCCGTTATTGCAAACGACACAAAGGTATCAACCGGCTTTTTGGGTGCCATGCTTTTAGGTGTTTGCGCAGGTTATTTTGTTAGATGGACAAAAACCTGGAAGGTAAACGACACCATTAAAACCATCATGCCTATTCTTATTGTGCCAATCCTTACCTCGTTTGTACTGGGCATGATTTATATTTACATTCTTGCATATCCACTGGGCTTGTTCATGGGTTTCCTTACCGACGTATTGGGCAATCTCAATGGCGGCTCTGCAGTTGTATTAGGCGCGGTAATCGGTATGATGACGGCATTTGACATGGGCGGCCCCGTTAACAAAACGGCCTCTACGTTTACGATGGCAATGATGACTACCGCAATTTATGCACCAAACGGTATGTTCCGTGTTGCCTGTGGTATTCCACCCATCATTTGCGGTATTTCTGCTTGGCTTGCACGTAACAAGTTTGAGGATGCCGATCGTCAACTTGGTATTACGTCGATTTTTATGGGCCTTATTGGTATTACCGAAGGTGCCATCCCCTTCGCCGTAAAAGACTTAAAGCGCGTTTTACCTGCAATTATGATTGGTTGTGCAGTTGGCTCCGGCTTAGCAGGCTTGCATGGTATTGAATGCTTTGTTCCTCACGGCGGCATGATTGTTGTTCTTGCAACAAATAATCCACTGTTGTACACGCTTGACATGGCAATTGGTGTTGCCGTTGGTGTTGCGATTTTGGTTGTGCTTAAGCCTAAATTGGAGAAAAAAGATTAAAACAGGCTTCGGTTGGCAGCGCGCGCGGGTGTGTGTTTGCGCTCGCGTTCGCGCTGTGTACCTGCGGTTTTGCGCATGTTTGCGCGCGGTTGTGCGTGTGCGTGCTTCCGTGCACTTGGGTTGCGGCGTGAGCATGGCATTCGCTATACGTTTGGCTTATAAGAGCTTGTAACAGCTTGTAACAGCTTGTAACAGCTTATAACACGGTGAGTTTGGTTTCCGTTAAGGTTAGGATTACTATGAAATTTTTTATCGATACAGCAAATTTAGACGACATTAAAGCAGCAGCTGATTGGGGTATTTTATCGGGCGTTACTACTAATCCAACGCTGTACGCCCGCTGCGGCGGTACGCTTGCCGATTTTGAAAGCCACATGGTAAAGATTTGCAAGATTGTGGGCAACGACGTGCCAGTTTCTGCGGAATCGTGCGCCACAACTACCGAAGACATGATTGCCGATGGTGAGCGTCTTGCCGCACTGGCGCCAAATATCGTGGTTAAGCTACCTATTTGTGAGGCTGCACTGCCGGCAACCCATGCGCTGGCAAAGAAGGGCATTCGCGTGAACATGACGCTCATCTTTAGCGTAACGCAAGCACTGCTGGCTGCTCGTGCTGGTGCGCGCTATATTTCACCCTTTGTTGGACGCTTCGATGATATTGCAGAAGATGGATTGCACGAGCTCGAAGCGGTGGTTGATGCGGTAAAGAACTTTGACTATGGCTACTGGGAGCAAGAAGGCGGACCTGAAATTATTACGGCCTCGGTACGTACGCCAAATCATGTGGCTCAAGCTGCGCTTCTGGGCGCTGATATTGCAACGGTACCGTTTGGTGCGCTCAAAAAATGCTTACTGCACCCGCTTACAAATCAGGGATTAGCTGCATTTGAGGCAGATTGGAAAAAGGTTACCGAGCAGGCGTAAGCAGGCAATTTGCGTGCAGATTAGCGCGCGTGTGCCATGTGCGCAGCTTAGCGCGCCTAAGCGTGCACAAGCGTGCACGAGCGTGTTAAAGTGCAGGAAAGAGGATTGTGAATGTCAAACAATAAAGAGCAGGTAGCAAGCTATTTAGACTCAATTGAAAAATCGGTGTCGGAGTATATGAATGCCATAGACGTTGAGTCTCTTTCAGCAGCTAAAAAGCTAATTTTAGACGTGCAGGCCAGGGGCGGGCGCGTGCACGTAACGGGAATTGGAAAGCCGGGACACGTGGCGGGTTACGCGGCGTCGCTGTTTTCTTCAACCGGAACACCCACCTACGAGCTGCACGGAACCGAGTGCGTGCATGGATCTGCGGGGCAAACAAAGCCGGGCGACGTGGTTATTGCCATTTCTAACTCGGGCGAAACTGCCGAGCTCAAGGCTACCGTTTCGTGCTTGCAAAAGATTGGCGTGCATATTATTGCGCTTACGGGCAAGGCAACGTCGTGGCTTGCGCAGAACGCGGATGTGGCGCTTATTGCAGGCGTGAAGCAGGAGGGCGACAGTATGAACAAGCCGCCTCGTGCGTCGATTTTGGTTGAGCTTATTGCGCTGCAGACGCTGTCTATTTTGCTGCAAAACGAGTATGAACTTACGCCCGAGCAGTATGTAAAATGGCATCCGGGTGGAGCGCTTGGTGCGTCGATTTTGAACGCGTAAACGCAGGTAATACCCGCCAGGTAATGCCCGCGATTGATAGTCCACAGATAATCACAAAGCAAATTTGTAAATGAATTAGTAAACGAATTACTAAACGGATTTATAAACGGCGTAACCGTACCTAACGGCTGCGCCGTTTTTTGCGCACGGATAGGTGAGTTCTTCCGACTATTTTGATGCCCCCATGTCTATAATTAATTCTTCAGCAAGTGCAACATCTATTGCAAGATCGGTGATAATTCCTGAATTAAGGGCGCCCAATACACTAAGGGTTTTTTCTTTTCTTGCAGCGCATAGATATACGCGCCTAATATTCCTTAAATCATCCAATTTAAGTCCTATCATTTTATCAGTAAAAGTTGTTTTGCGTGTATGACCAGCTATATCATAGAACGAACAGAGAATATTTCCAATAATTCCTTGCGCACGAAAAGTGTCAAGTTCTTCCTTATCGGCATAGCCCAAGCGTTTTAGAGTTGAGTGCTCAGTAATGGCATCAGGTGTTATAAGTGCTATATCGACTGATTTTGCTTTTTCAATTTGCTTAGCTACTAAAGGAAATTGATATAATTCTCTAACGGTTTCCTCGTCTTTATCATACGGTGGTGTATAGCTAAGAGTATATTTGCTAATGAATTTGTCTGCCGCTCGTATGACCAGTGAATTAGAGTGATATTGCATGTTAGTTATGCCATAGCCGCCTATCAATGGTATGATCTCTTTTATATTAGTGTGGAATGACGGGAAAAAGTTTAACAGCTCATAAAGGGTTGTTCCCCAACCAATACCAACGGTTTCGCAGGTATCTAATATTTGTTTAAGGTTCGGCAACAATTTATTGGCAAGATTACTTTTTGTCGACAATTCGTTTGGTGTGCTACTACAAATAACGACAGAGTTGAGGTTCCAAGTTTTTCTAATCTTCTTACATAAGTCGAGGTAATTTTCCTCAATATTGTTAATGGTAATAGTGACAATTCCGCGTTGAAGTGCTTCTTTAAGAAGCCTTGAGACTGTTGGTCTTGTGATCTGCAATAGGTCTGAGATTTCCTGCTGTGTCTTGCCTTCTTTATAATATAACGTAGATATGATGTGAAGGTATTCCTGTCTATCATACATTTGTGCAAAATCCTTCGTGGTCGTCACATGAGAATATTGATTATTTAGCAATTAATAAATAACTGCCGTTTACCTAGTTATTTTAGCACAACCCCGTATTTCAGTGTATTGTAATGGCAAGGGAGAAGGGAGTGTTAATATGAAAAACCAACAGGTATATGCACATATTTATGACAATGATTATGGTTAATCAGTGGTCCTACTTCACTCATTGCAGGTTGTAATTTGCTTAGTATGTCGTATGAACTATAGCCAATTACTTTTGTTCTAGTTTGCAAAATAAATCCCCACATTGTTTTGCAATTGTAACAAAAATAGGCATTTTGTTTTCTTGTTTGTGTTCCACAGCATTCGATCACAACCCGAACCTTTCTTTTTGGCTCATTTAACAAAACTATTTAAAGAAGGAGGCCATTATGTTTATTGTGGGAATATGTGCTTGTCCTACTGGTATTGCACATACCTATATGGCTGCAGACGCAATAGAAACTGCAGCTCAAAAACTTGGTGCAGGTTACAAGGTTGAGACTCAAGGCTCAATTGGTATTGAGAATGAGTTAAGCGATCATGATATTACCATGGCGGACCTTGTTGTTATCTCTGCTGGCATGGCCTTAAGAAACATGGAACGTTTTGATGGTTGTGAAGATAAGATACTCAATATTTCTTTGCAGGATGTAATAGCAAAAGGTTCTGAAATTGTTGCTAACGAGTGTCAGAAGAGAGGTCTTATATCATGAAAGAAATCAGCATTGAAAAACTTAGAAACAACTTGATGACGGGCATCTCTTACATGATGCCAGTTATTGTTATTGCTGGAGTAACCCTTGGGGTTACGACATTGCTGGGACAAGTATTTTTTGGTGTTAACGTTGGTAAAAAAGAATTGTTAGAACAGAGTGATGGAATCATTAAGTTTCTGGCGTGGACAAACCAAATAGGCGGAAAGGGTATGTTTAGTCTAATGTATCCTGTTCTTGCCGGTTATATTGCTTTCGCTATTGCCGATCGCCCTGGTATGGCACCTGGTATGTTGGGCGGTTTATTGGCTGTAAAACTAAATGCAGGATTTATTGGAGCTGTACTTATTGGTTTTGTAGCGGGATATGTAATTGTTTACTTAAACCGTATTATTAAACTTGAGCGCAAATACATTGGTGTCAAGTCACTGTTTTTGTTACCTGTGTTGGGAAGCGCTTGTGTGTATGTGCTATCCATGTGGGTTGTTGGACCTATCGGGACTGCGTTTTCTCAGTTAAGTAAACTTGCTGTAAATTCAATCGGTCAAGGCGGCGGTGCTGTGTTGTCTGCTGCTCTTGCTGCTGCTCGCGCTTTTGACTTTGGTGGACCTGTTAACAAGATGGCGGGGACAATAGGAAAACAGCTGTATTTCGACACGGGCTATTCTTATATTGCTCTTATGTTAGGGTCGATAATTCCTCCTATCGGTGTAGGACTGTCAACACAATTATCAAAACTATTTTTCAAAAAAGAGGTTTTCGAACCACAATTGCAAGCAGGCGGTTTGTCTTGTTTAATTCTCGGCTTGTTGGGGATTTCTGAAGGCGTGCTCCCCTTTATCATCTCAGATGTTGGAATTATTCCAATTTGTATGATCGGTTCAGGCGTTGGCGGCGCATTAGGCTTTGCCATGGGTTCTAATGTGTTTCCTGGCTCATCATATGGCTTTTTCATGTGGCCTATTGTTGATAACATCGTTGGTTTTTTGATTGCATTGGCGTGCGGTGTTCTTATTGTTACGGTACTCATGCTTTTACATGCAAAGCGGCGTTTTGACAAAAATCTAACAGTTGCCAAGTAAGCGACGTTTTGTATCAGGGATTGCGTAATATATTTGGGAGTAAGTATGAGATTATTTACGTTAAAAGAACTATTGGCGCAAACGCGTAGCAATGGATTTGCAGTTGGTGCATTTAACTTTAATAACTACGAAGATGCTCAAGCGATCGTGAATGCGGCCATTTCTCAGAATGCACCAGTTATACTAATGGCCTCATCGGGTGCGATAAAATACATGGGGCTTCATCAGCTATATCATATGGTATTAGGTATTGCGGAGGTTTCTACAGTTCCAATTTGCTTACATCTTGATCATGGAACTGATGTCGCCTTAATTAAGAAAGCAATTGACATCGGCTTTCCATCTGTGATGATTGATGCTTCGAGACATGCTTATGCTGATAATATAGCCATTACATCTGAGATCTCGCATTATGCAAAGGATTACAACTGTTCAGTAGAGGCAGAATTAGGGAAAGTTGGAGGTAAAGAAGAAGATATAGTTGTTGCTGATAATGCAGATGTTTTAACAGACCCAGAGGATGTCATTCCATTCATACAGCAAACCCATATTGATGCACTTGCTGTTGCAATTGGAACAGTACATGGTTTTTATAAAAAAGAACCGAACCTTGATTTTGCTAGATTAGAGAAGATAGCTGGAATTACTGACTGTCCATTAGTGTTGCATGGTGGTTCCGGTTTAACTGATGATGAATTTAAGAAGTGCATATCCTTAGGGATTCAAAAAGTCAATGTTGGAACGGAGCTTAAGTCGGGCTTTTCTAACGCGCTGCGACAAATGAGTGAAAAACTAAGTAGTGATGAGTTTGATCCTAGGTGCTTTATGAAGCCGGTCAAGGATGCTGTTACTGCCATTGTTGAACATAAGTTGCAAGTGTTTGGCAGCGATGGCAAAGCTCAGCTGTATATTGAATAGTCGGTTACCTTAACTCGTAGTTGGCACTTGTATGACAGCTTAATTGAAGCACTGCTTTATCTGTTTTATGACTACTAGACGAACGCAACTATCATATGCCGGATACATTCATGTATTCGGCATATTCTAATTTTTAGCAGATAGGAGTCTATTTCAGCCTTATCAACGGTGCATATTCAAGGGTTCTTTCGAGATGTTAGAGCTCAATGCGTCTTCGTTGTAAGTTTGTTGTTGTGAAGATAAGCAACACTGTTGGATAATTCGTCGTACTAGCACGTCAATTAGCATGGATATACTATGGGTCGTCCAGTAAAGACTTGTATTGGCCATGCTATCTTTGTAGTAGAGCGCATAGTTTGCAAGTTTGCTTATCGTGTTAACGCTATCTATCGTGATTGTTATTAGTGTAATTCCTCTGGCTGTTGCAGTTGTAAGTGAATTCTCAATATTTTCTCCGCGGCCATTAAGTGATAATACGACTAGTATTGCATTTGCTGACATCACATTTGAGCACATATGTGATAAATCACCGCTATTGCGTATAGCCTGGACTCGTTTTCCAAAATAGAGCAAATCATTCGCAAAATCCTTTACTATTTCCTTTTGTTTCGAGCCTGTTCCATAAATATACAGTTCGTTTTTCCTTGCAAGGAGCTGTGCAATTTCATCTATCAAAGCATGGTTCATGGCGAGGGTTTGCTTTATGTCTTGTATAACAACTTTTAGGTACTCTTTTTCGTCGAACTCTATATCAGTTTGTAAATTTTTTTCCAGCTCTGCATCCAAGTCAATTTGAGTCTTAACCTTGAATTCGCTAAACGAAGAAAAGCCCAATTTCTTAATAAGGCGTGAAAGAGATGCTGTCGATGTATACGCTATATGGGAAAGGTTGGTTATGGTGTAAGTTGGTATTTCTTGATATTTTAGTAAGATATTTTTTAGCACCTCTTTCTCGTTTGAGTTGAGTTCGTAGAAATGATCGGTTATTCTCATCTGTAATAGGTTCATGGCTTGCTCTTTCATTTGACAATGCGCAATTGGCTCAGTTAACAATTACCACTATTTTAGTATGGAAGCTTTTACGCAATATGAAAAATTTAACGTTTAATAACTAAATTAACTAAAGCCCTGATTTCATGCTTTGAGCATTGTAGTACGCATACGATAGCAATTAAGAAGTGCTTAGTGCTTTTAATAGTATTCCATACCGAAAGGAAGTATGCCATGGGTCTTAAGGTTGCTATTGCAGGCGGTGGAGCGAGTCATACACCAGGTATTATCCTTACATTGCTTAATCATAAGGAATTTCCGGTAGATGAAATTCGCTTATACGATAATGATTCGGTGCAAAACGATGATATGTACCTCATTGTTAAAACTATTCTTGCTAAGAAGAAACTTGATGTAGTGCTTATTAAGACGGAGGATCCCGCAGTTGCTTTTAGTGGCATCGACTACATATTTTCACAACTTCGTGTGGGAAAAATGCAAATGCGTGAGAAGGATGAAAAAATTCCTTTAGCGCACGATGTAGTTGGGCAAGAAACGTGTGGTTTAGGTGGTTTTGCGTACGGGCTACGTTCAATGAAGGGCTTTGTTGAATTAATTGGCTACGTCCAACAATATGCTCCTAATGCATGGGTTCTGAATTATACAAATCCCGAGTCCATAATTGCAGAATGCGTTCGTCGCGCATATCCTAAGGCAAAGATAATTAATGCTTGCGATATGACCATTGCCATTGAAGAGTTGTTATGTAAGTCATTTGGCTACAACCGTGATAATTGGGTGCCTGTCTATTACGGATTAAATCATTTTGGTTGGTATCATTCAATTTATGATATTGAACTTGAGCGTGATGTAATGCCAGAGATTATTAAAAAAATGCAAACGCAAGGGGTTAATACAGAGGGCATGGAACCAAGCTGGGCACACACATACAATAATATGTGTATGATTACGAAGCATTTCCCCAACAACATCCCCAACAACTACTTGCAGTATTATTTGTACCCCAATCGCATGGTTGCCGAGTCAGACAAAAACTATACACGAGCAAATGAAATTATGGATGGCCGTCTTAAAACAATCAAGGAAGCGGTGCGCGCAATTAAGGCCGGCGACCCCGATGCGGCTGATGTTTTTGCCAGTACAGAACACGGAAAGTATATTGTTGATATTGCCGCGTCGATTTTACACAATAAAAATGATCGTTTTATGCTTATCGTTCCTAATAAAGGCGCCATTCCTAATTTGCGACAGGATGCAGTCGTCGAGGTACCATGTCACGTTAACGCAACTGGTGCTGAACCAATTTCGTTACGCTTTGACATTCCAGATTTTCATAAAGGAATTATGGAAGCACAGGTTGCAGCAGAAAAGATGCTTGTAGATGCCTTCTTCGAACAGTCCTACCAGAAGGCGTTTGAAGCCTTTACTCTCAATCAAACAATTCCAAATGCAGATGTTGCAAAGACGGTATTGGATGAACTGCTCGTGGCAAATAAAGATTTTTGGGCTAACCTGCACTAATCTAAACCAACTTTGTGCTGTGCAGCACATTACAGATAGTGTGAAAGGTTATGTTAAAAGTTTTGCAATTTAGGGGTTATATAATATGGGTAAGTTAATAGTTAATGCGGATGACTTTGCATATACGGAAGCCATAAGTCTTGGGATTATTAAGGCGTTTACTGAGGGGATCATTACCTCCACAACCGTAATGGCAAATATGCCAAGTTTCGATAGAGCAGTACAACTTGCAAAGGATCATCCATCACTTGCTGTAGGCGTCCATCTAAATATTACTACGTATAAGCCTCTATTAACCGACGTTCCTTCGCTGGTTAAAGAAGACGGTACGTTTCATTATCTTGATTTTTATGAACAGGATGGCGTAGTTAGTAAAGATGATGTTTATCGTGAATGGAAAGCTCAAATCGAGCGTGTTATTCATGCGGGCATTAAGCCAAGTCATTTAGACTCTCATCATCACATTAATACTGCCTCGCAGGTGAAGGATGTGTTTATTGAGCTTGCGCGTGAGTTTAAGCTACCCGTTCGGAATAATTTTGCTGTCCCTGCAGACATCAAAACAACTGGTTCATTTATGAATTTTGACCAATTTGCTCACCAGCGTAAGCTTTGGAAGCCACTGTTGGTAAAGGAAATGCTTGATAAGTTAACAAAGTGCGGTTCGTTAGAGTTTATGTGTCATCCAGGTTATGTTGACTATGAACTTATGCACCTTTCTGGTTTAAATATCAATCGTACTGATACACTTCACGAAGCTGTTAATCCATTTTATAAGAAATTGCTTATTGACAATGATCATGCTCTTGTAACTTTTAACGATATTTAGGAGTGCGTGATGAAAGATAAACTTTATGCGGGCATGCAAACATTCTCTCGCTCAATCATTAAACCTGTTATGTTTATGGCAGTTGCTGGTATTGTGATTGCTATCTCAGCTGTACTGCGTCTTGATTTTATGCCATTGTTTCTCTCTGACATTGGTAAGTTCTTCTTTAGAATGCTTACTAATGGTATGTTGGGGAATCTTTCTCTTATCTTTTGTGTGGGTATCGCAGCTGCTATGGCTAAGGAAAAGATTAGCGATGCTGCAATTCTTGCCGTTAGTGTTTTTATTATTTTTCTCTATGCGAATAATTTTTGGTTGCAACAGAATGGTATGTTGGCGGAAGCGGGTAAGTTTGGACTAGCGGGAACTGGACAGGCTATGGTGCTTGGCGTTCAGGTAACTGACATGGGCGTTTTCCTGGGTATCATACTCGGCTGTATTACTGGTTACGTTCATAACAAACTTTATAAGGTTAAATTTCCTAAGTATCTATCGCCTTATGAGGGAACCAAATTTGCCTTCTTGGTACTCATTGCAATTGTTGCCATATTAGCTATTCTAGTAACCTATATTTGGCCGCCGGTTGATTATGCAATTGAGCAAACAGTGATTTGGATGGCGAAAGAGGGGCCAATTGGATACTTTATGTACGGTTTTCTTAATCGTTTGCTCCTTCCATTTGGTCTTCATCACTTTTTGTGGATGCCTTTGTACTATACGGCACTTGGCGGCACCGCAGAGATCGCTGGCACAACATACTATGGCGGTATGAATATTTGGTTTGCTGAAATAGGCAACATTGCAAATATAACCACATTGCATCCATCTATCGGCTACCTTATGAACTTTGGTTATACAGCATTACCGGCTGGTATTGCGCTTGCACTTATTCATACGGCAGATAAAAACAAGCGTAAAGAGGTTACAGGTACCCTTATACCGGCAGTGGTAGCGTCATTTTTAGCTGGTATTACTGAGCCTATTGAGTTTATATTTTTATTCACTTCTCCAATTCTATGGCTTGTTCATGCAGTTATTTATGGTTTTGGCCTTTGGTTGGCAAGTATCGTTGGTTTGCAGACATTTGTAGGCAATCTCGTCGAGACAATTTTGTATTCTCTTGCTGTTCCCGTTGAAATGGGTAGACAATGGCTCATACCGATATTGTTTGTTGTACTAACAGCAATTGAATATTTTGCATTTAAGTTTTTAATCGTTACGCTTCATTTACATACCTTAGGGCGCAGTGAAGCATGTTTAGACGGTTCTTCAGATGATGTTGCTACAGCGGATGAACTTTCTACAGTTGTTAACGATGGCGATGCTGTTTACAAGAAATTCGATGTCTTGCTCGAGGGGCTTGGCGGCAAAGATAATATCGAGAGTATTAACAATTGTATAACACGCCTTCGCATCGGCGTTAAGGACGATTCATTAGTTAAGAAGGAGCTTTTAGATAAATATCCAGCCAATGGCAATATAGTAAAACCAAAACATATCCAAGTGATAATAGGTCTAGGTGTTGAAGATGTAAAAGATGCCTTTAAGGATTATCTGAAGAAACTATAACACTATATAGTCCCCACAGATATGCTGCCCTGCTTCGGTAGGGCGGCATATCTTTTTCTGTTATATCAACATTACGAGTGTGTAGTTGCTAGACGGTAGTTGGGTTTCTACTTACTTGATGTTTGTTGGACCAAATAGCCGGTTTGAAGATCGTGTTATAAGTTGCATGCTTTGTAGCTAAGCAAACGTTTAAATTAGCCTAGATTCATATTTTGCAAAATAGATTGTCAATTCAGCACAACAGGTAAACAGATATTCCTATTCTTATGGAGTTGTACGCGTCTTAGCAGGAGTATCATCCGGGCGTATTATTGTATGCGAGTCTCTTTTGGTGAGTTTGCGGCAGATAGTTTACCTTAATAACCAAAAAAAAGAACTATGGGGGAATCTTATTAGTCTAGTGTTAACGCAAAAATTTTTCGGGCGAATTTTTGCCCGAAATTGTACAAAACCCTAGTTTGACACGAGGTTGTGCGCGGCTGAAGGCAAACCTGGCGCGCCTTGCTTGGCAGCATTTTCCATTCCCGCAGGTAATGCGTTTGTTAACATGGTTAACCACGTGGCCCGGCGAGCACCTTTGGGCGATTTTGGGCGTTTGCCTCGTGTCAAAGTGGGTATTTTGTCCAATTTCATTCAATATGTTTGCCGAAAAATTACACGTGGGCGTCAACATCGCGGCTGCAAGTTTGTGTGAGAGATATTGCGATCGTAACCTGTATGCGATCGTAACCTGTATGAAGGGTACCTTGTTTACGTATAGCTGCGGAAAGGTGAGGTTTCTCGGGTGGAATTAACGTCAGTATAGTACTTTTAGCGTATATTCCGACAATTGAAAAATTCTTGAATTTGCGCTGTCTAAATGCAGTGTTTGAGTTTATAATATAATAAGAAATTTTTGAGAATCCATCAGTATACGAGGTTGCCAAAGTATGAACGTTCAAATACAATCATCGGCAGGCAGGCAGGCAGGCAGGCAGGCAGGCTAGTACTATCCGTTTCTGCACAATCTATATCAGTTTACGAAATAAGCAGGTAAGTGCGCTTTACTGTTAGCGTATTTACCTGCTTGTTTATTTTCGCAGTATTCCTACTATGTTATGGAGGGCCATATGAGAGAAAAAATTGCAACCCCCAAGTTTCTGCTGTTTACATTGATGCTTGCAGTTGCTGTGGTTTTGTTACCCGCATATACCATTCAGGCCGAGAATACCAGGGCTGTTGGCGCTCCGTCTGCTAGCGAAATTTATTTGGATGCAGTCAACGGTAATGATGCTAATGACGGTACAAAAGAAAAGCCAGTTAAAACCTTTGCTAAGGCAATAGAAAAGACTAAAGACGGCGACACGCTCAACGTTGTCAGTCTTACTGAAACAAATATTAGTTTTAACAAAAAAGGAAATTTGAAATTTGTTGAGGACGTAAAAATGACTGGTACCGGCACAGGTATCGACCTTGCCGAAGGTGCTCATGTATCTGTAGCAGACGGCAAAAAACTTACTATGTCGGGCTATGGAACTGCAATAAAAGTAGCCAAAGGTGCAGAGATAAACGACGGAAATTATGTTTTTAAATTTCCTAAAAGTGGTTTTGCTTTTGAAACAAGTGGAAATATTGTAGGAACAAGCAAAGACAAGCTTAAAATGGACATAACAAATGGATATTTTATGTTCCATAGTAAAGATAATGAATTAAGAAATGCTACTATTAATCAAAGATATGATGATGATAAGTGGGAACTTTATGAGTGGAATGGTTTTAAAGCTCTTAATTCAGAAATTAATTTATATAGACTACCAGTATATTTTAAAGGTCCTTTATACCTTGATAATACAAAATTTGTAATCGACGGAAAAGGTGTTAATTATCAAACAGGAGCATATTTTGAAAATTCTTGGGAAGTAGGAGAATTTCATTTTACAAATCATTCTATTTTTGAGGTAAAAAACTTTAACACACATTGGAGAGCAAAAGGCATAACTTTTGGTTATGGCAATAAAGTGCTTGTAGATAATGAGGCTAAAATAATTGTAAAAAATAATGGAAATGGCGGATTTAATGCAAATGAAGGTATAGCAACCTTTAGTGGTGGCTATCTTGAAGGAGATGGACATAGCGGTTCATTATTTGGAGCACAAGACAAACCAAATACTAAGATAGTTTTTGGAGCAGATTCAGTTGTAAATACACCGATGAAATCCGACTCTGATAATGGACTTGGTCAAAGTGGAACTAATTACATTGTAATAGGTGGTTCACACAAAGTTAAATATTCTCCTAACTATCAAGGAGGTCTTGCAATTCCAGTTAATGGAGAAGAAAATGGCAACGAAAAACTTACTTGGTTCCAATTAACAGATAAAAATATAGAAAAAATCAATCCTATAAATAAAAATGGAAACGCTTATGAGTATTCTGTAAAGAATCCATCTGATGATGGCAATAAATATGTTTGGACGCCAGCAGCTAAAGTAACTTTTAAATTAAACAATGCTGATGCAAGCTTTGCTGATAATACTAATGCTGACAAAGAATTTAAGACTATAAGAGGTTATAAACTTGATGATGTTGTAGGAAATGTTAATCCTGGTAATCCAACAGATAAAAATGGTGTTAAATTCTTAGGCTGGTTTTACAAAACAGCTAAAGGCGAAGAAAAAGCATTTGTTTGGAATGAAAAACTAACTGCTGACACAGAAGTTTATGCAAAATGGGAAAGAAAAACAGTTATCTATCACAACGGAGCTGGTAAAGACTATATATCTTCTGTAAGTAAAGATGCAAAAGACATAGAAGTTTTATCTTTTGATGATATCTTAAAAGAAAAAGATGATTTTAAAGTAGAAGGTAAAAAATTTGCAGGCTGGACAATAGCTCCTAATGGAAGCGGAAAAGTTTATAATGCAAAAGATAAAATAGACTTTGCTGAAGGTCAAAGTCAAATAGACCTTTACGCAAAATATACTGATGATGAATATAAAGTTTCTTTTTCAGCAAATGGCGGAACTTTTAGTGAAAATTCAATCTTTAAAACTAAAACAGATGTCTTTACTATAGAAAAAGATGCAAATGGTGGCGATGTTGCAGTATTAAATAAAAAGGCAAAATACAATGATAAGTTATTTGATTTACTAAATGGATTTGACCATAACGAGTTAAAACCAGATGTTAAGGCAACAAAAATAGGTTTTGTCATTGGAAATAAGGATAACTGGTCAACTACAGCAGAACCTGGCGGAACTGGAATAAGATTTGATGATCATAAGTTTTACATCTTTAATACTCCAGGTAAAAATCCGCAGATAACTAAAGATACAACTTACTATTTAACTTGGAAAGATGATCCGAGTATTCCTAACGAAAATAAAATTTCTTCACAAGAAACAATTGACTCTGACATTTGGTCAGACAGTAAAGAAACAAGTAAAGATATAAAAATCGTTTCTGAAAATGAAGAATTTGCTTTAACAGGTGGAGTGAATGTATCTTCTATAAAGGACAAAATGAAAGCAATTGAAAATATATTCAATAAAGAAGAAAAGGACTTTGATAAAATTTCCCTAACTGGAGCAAAATCAACTTTTACTGCTACTTTAACTTTACCTAAAGAAGTAGAAGCTCCTAAAAATTTACAAGTAGAAGCCAAGGGACTTGGAGATTGTTTTGAAGTTAGTGATACAAAAGTAAATGGACAAAAAATAACTGTAACATTTAAACTTAAAGATGGAATGACAGATTATAAAAAATTAAAAGATGCAGTCTTATCTACAGGTGATAAAGATAGTACACTTTCAGTAACAGTTAGTGGGCTAAAATTAAAAGATTTTGATAAAAGAAAAGACGGCGAAAAATTTACGATTAAAGGAGAAGTTAAAGGAGATTTTTCTGCAGTAGCAAAAGATGGCGATACAATTAAAAAATTTGACTTTAAGTGGACTGGTAAGCAATCACAAGAAGGAAAAGATGTAGAAGCAAAAGATGATTCTACTATCCAATATACAATAATGGTTTCAAAACCCGTTCAATTAACCCTTGGTGGAGATATTTTAATAGGTGAAGATACTGAACATAATGCCTTACATAAGGTAAATCGTGGAGAATCGCTCGAATACACTGGTAGACTTGATGTATCTAGTATTAAAAAGCAAATACAACTTTTAAAAGATAATTATGCAGGAGATTCTGACACTATAACAACAGAGAATATAAAAAGTGAATTTGTAGCAGAGCTTACAGTTCCAGAAGGATTAGAAATTCCTACTGATGTAAAAGCAACATTAACAGAAAATAAACTTTTTGAAGTTAAAGCTGGAGATGTTAAGCTTGATGGAAATAAAATCATTGTTAAAATGACTTTAAAAAATGCAAATTATAATAAATTTACTGATTTATATAATGATGTAACATCTGTACCAGATACTTTAGATTTAAAGGTGCCTGGAATTAAAGTGAAAGATAGTGTATCTGATGGAAGTAAGTTAACTGTTGTAGGTAATGTCTATGGTAATTTTAAAGGAAAGGCAACTTCACAATCCGGTAAAAAAGAAGTTTATAATTATAAATGGACTGCAGAACAAACTGAAGATGGAAAAGACTTTTTAATTAAAGATGACAAGAACAATAAGACAATTCAGTATACGGTCGTAATTGCGCCTACGCCGCAGCCAATCCCTGATCCTACGCCCGACCCGGTACCAACCCCCGAACCGGCGCCTACGCCAGAACCGGCGCCTACGCCAGAACCGGCGCCTACACCTACTCCGGAGCCTACGCCAGAACCCGCGCCCACACCCGAGCCGGTACCAACTCCCGAGCTTAAGGTTCCGCAAACAGGCGATTTATTTGGCTTTGCCGCGCCGTTGGCGGCACTTGGCGCAGCTCTTGCGGGTTTTGCGTATAGTCGCAAGAAAAACCACTAGTAGGTACACGTTTTCTTGCTACGTGCTATACCAGTTACTATGCACGCGATAATGGCTTTTGCTCTTAAGCAAAAGCCATTTTTTTATCTACACGCGCCAGAAATACGCAGCTACTCCTTGCTTTGTACAGCCTTGCGCGCACAACGGTGCGACAATTTTTCGGTTGATTTTTTGGCCGAAATTGTACAAAAACCCTAGTTTGACACGAGGTTGAGCGTGGTTGAAGGCAAATCTGCTGCACCTTGCTTGGCAGCATTTTCCATTCCCGCAGGTAGTACGTTAGTTAACATGATTAACCACGTGGCCCGGCGAGCACGTTTGGGCGATTTTGGGCGTTTGCCTCGTGTCAAAGTGGGGTTTTTGTCCAATTTCATTCAATATTTTTGCCGAAAAATTACACGTGGCTGTCGTCCTCGCAACTTTTGTGTACGTATAGCTGCGGAAAGGTGAGGTTTCTCGGGTGGTGACAAGGTGATAAGGAGTATAATTCCGTTTTAATGAACTACGCCAACGTGCGATCATTTTGAAAACATGCAGGTAAATGCCCTTAACTTTGTTAGAGAAGAGGCTGTATGCAATGTACACACTGTAAAAGCGCTGTTGACCCTGCCGCTCGTGCATGTCCGTGCTGCGGCGCTGCTCTGCCCGGCATGCCCGATGCGTCTGTGGTTGAACCTGTTATGAATCCCGCTGTAAACCCAGTTGCAAATTCCGTGGTAAACCCCGCTGTAAACCCCGTGGTAAATCCGGTTATGCAGCCGCAAGTGCCGCTGCAAGCGCAGCCCATGGCGCAGCCTCAACCCGCACAACCGATGCAGCCGCAACCGCCGCTGCAACCGCAGCCCATGGCGCAGCCACAACCCGCAGCGCACCGCAGGTCTTTTCTCAACCATATTAAAGCGCTTAAATCCTGGCAAAAGTTCCTTTGTGTTTTGGTGCCCTGCGTATTTGTGCTGGTAGTAGGCATTGGCGGATACCTTGTGGCAGCACACGTTTTTAACGACACCATTTCGCCCGATACCATAAAAGCCGTCTACATGGAAAATGCCGATTTTGTTGCAAACGGTCTTATGAAAAGCAAGTTTGTAAAGCAGTCCGATTACAAAATTACCGACCTAACCATTGTGAGCGAAGAAAAGGTGCCGCAGCACGACATTGAGGAGTCGATTGGCAGACCTGAAGAGAGCGGCGTGTATGCCATGCGCATTTGTACCGTGCATGCCACCATCCAAAACGACAACTTTAAAACGACGTTTACCGATCGTGTGCGTCTTGACAAAAACAAAAACGGGGAGTGGCATAGCAACGAGCTCGCGCCTGCGGCATATTCCGACGTAACAACGGTACCAATAAAGGGCGTTACGCTGGACAAAGACGAAAAAGATGGCTATGCGTTTGAGCAAACCGACGAAGCGCCCGTTGAACAAAAAGACGGTAAGTATGTATGCGCAGTTCCGTGCCGGTATACGGAAAGTAACTGGTACGGCAAGCGCGTGGTTAACTACCTGTACTCGTTTGCGTATTTTGAGAAAAGCGGCTGGGAAGTTATTAACAACAAGCATAACGATGCAAAGGAAACAACTTCGGTGGAATGGGATGTAGCTGGTAAAACCTTTACTAACAGCGATACCATGCATCGGGATAGCACCGAAACCATGACAATTACGATTAATAATGTAAACGATAAAACGGCTGACGTGAGCTATACGTACGAATGTAAGCCCATTGATGCTACCGCGCAGTTTAAGCCCCTGGTAATTAACGGTCGACTGGCGGCAACGGTGGCGATTACCAGCAGCGATGTGGTGCTTAAGGTGCACGATACGTCCAATAACGTAACGTTGCTGATACGCGGTGTTGATGGGCAGCGCAAACGGCACGCAGCCGACCGGGGCTATATGGTTGTTAATATAAAGAACGACGCGTTTCCGAATGCGGGTAAGGGGAATGTTACTTTTAACAGGACGCTTACGTTGGATAAGCAAAAGCAGTAGGGCAGCTCTGTGTTTTAGCTGCGTTTTGGGTTAAACCCTAATTTTGGCTGTAGCTGCGGCTTGGTTACACTTGGTCGAATGTGGCGAAGTTGGCGAATGTGACGAATGTAGTTGAGTTTGGCGCATGTGGCGAAGTTGGTTGAGTTTGTTTATATGATTGCTGGTGTGAGTGCGAGCAATGTGCGCTCATGTGAGCGATAAAGAAAGAAGGTTTGATATGGCTACCATGTCTTTTAGTTGTCCGAAATGCGGAACGCCGCTTGCGATTGGTGATGCCCAGTGCAAGGGATGTGGCGTGCGCATTAACACGGCTGCGTATGCTGGTGTGTCGGCACCCACGTCTGTACCGGCACCTGCGCCCGCACCAGCACCTGCGCCTGCACCAGCACCTGCGCAAGCAATACCGGGCGTGCCGGGAGCACCAGCACCTGCGCAAGCAATACCGGGCGTACCTGGCGCACCCACGCCTATGCCCGCACCCACGCCTATGCCGGCCTCCATACCCGGAACACCTCACCAGCCGCAGCCGCAACAAGCCCCTCATGCTGCGCCTCAACCGCAGCCTGCAACCAATCAGCCTTTCTCAGCAGCAGCACCTGCATCAGCTCAGGCGTCACAAGCATTTGCCAACGCCACCGAAGCTGCAGCTGCACAGTTGAAACAGGTTGCGTCGTCGGCAAACGTTCAGCAGGCAAAGCAAACAGCCTCAAACTTTTTTGGATGGGTTTTGGCGTCAATTAGACATCCATCACTTAACGATGTTGTCCCATCCTGGTTTGGCGTGCTTTCCCTTGTGTTGCAGCCGCTTTGCATTGCGCTGATGGTTGCTGTTTCGGTGGGAAGGATGTATAACCCCATACAGCCGTCGAGCAACGCAAGTCTTGACATGCTTTTCACGGGAACGGTTAATCATGTGACTATCAACATTGGGCATTCAATTGTTGGCACGGCATTTAACATGGTGGTTGTTACGGTTATTTGTCAGTTTATTTTCCTTGCGCTTACGTATGCGGCATATCGTATGAATCACAAAGAGCCGCTCTCGTTTTTGGGTTTTGTAACGCGTGTGGCGCAGTACTCCAACATTAACCTGCTGTTTTCTGTATTAGCAATGCTGTTTGGCATTATCAATGTGGCGGTGCTATCTGGTATTTTGCTGGTTATGAGCGGACCTATCTTTTACGCCGCCGCGATTGTTGTTCTTGCAGAAGGTCGCTCCACTGACGCGCACGAAACCATGCATCTTGTGTATCTTCCGATGTTGGGCTCAATTATATCGGCAATTATTTACATGATATTCTCACTGGCGTCGATAATGTCAGTGTTCGAAAATGTGTTAGGCGCATTTCACCTGCTGTAAATGCTGTAAGCTGCGCAAAGCGTTGCATTAATTGCTGCAGCCGTGGGCACATGTTGCTTGCGGCTGCGTTTTTCTGTCCTTGCTTTTATAGCGCTGTTATCGTGCGGGAAAACGCTGGTTTGCCGCTACTATTTGCCGCTACTGCGTACGGGAAAAATATTGCTGCGTTTTGCGGGCAACCTGCGCCATCAGGGCATTTGCTTTTCCTTCGGGCAGCTCACACATCACCACAATCGTGTAAGGGCTGCGCGCCATAACAATCCCGCCATCGTGACGAATGCCGCTCAGCGTTCCCGTTTTGTGTGCAAACTGCACGCCAGAAAGTCCCTGCGGAATGCCGTCCCCATCGGTTTGCTGTAGCAAAAAGTCCATGGCTTTGGTGCATTGACCTGCGCTTGCGGCGGTTTGCGTGTAAAACGCACAAAGAAGTCGGCTTACATCGGCCGCCGACGTGTAATTTTCAACACCAGTATTAAGCTGCATAAGCTTGCGATTAAGTGTTGTATGCGTGCAGCCAAGCTCGCGTGCTCGCGCATTAACAGCGTTCACGCCAAGGGCATCTATCAGCGCATTTGTTGCGGTGTTATCGCTATACATAATCATGTAGCGGCATAACGCATCATAGGTGTATGTCCGCGCGCGCTCAGACTGAATTTTGCCTGTTCCACCCACAATTTTTATGCGTGCCAAGGGCAGTGCTTGTTGCGGGTTAATGGTGCCTGCGTCAACTGCCTGAAGATAGGCGGCCATCACGGCAAGCTTAATCATCGATGCCGAAATAACCTGCTTGTTTGCGTTTATGTCGCAGGTGGCGCCCGTGCGTATGGCAACAACCGATACCGAAACGGCATTGCCATATGGAGTTACTACCTGCTCTAACTCGGTTTTAAGGGCGCTTAGCTGCGCGGATGCGTCATCGCGTCCGTTTGCATTGGATGCGTCTGGTGTGGCATTGTTGCTCGAAGATTGCGCGTCGCTTTCGTTTGTAGCGGTATCTCCGCTGTCTTGCGCGCTGGTATTTGTTTGCACAGATTCCTCAAGGGCAGCTTGCTTGGCCGTTGTATTGGCTTTGTTTGTTGTAAGTACAAACAATCCTGCTGTTAGGGCAGCTACGGCAAGCACGCCTGCTACCGAGCCTAATATAATGACTCGTTTTGATGGCGCGTGCAGCATCGCGTGGGCGTTCTGTATAAGGTTGGGTGAATGAGAGAGCGGCTGCACCGCTGTTTGTGCATATGCCTGCGCCGCTGGTTGCACCGCGGCATGTTTGCGCCGTTGCGCACTGCTTGCGGCTTCTCTACCAGCGCTATTACCAGCAGCGCTATTGCCAGCGCTATAACGCGCATCTGTATGATTTGTTGTTGCGCTCATAATTACCAATCTGCAAACAGCCAACATGGCAGCTTAACCGCAGCACGGCAATGCCGCGCTGCGATACCTTCAACAAAATACCCTCAATAAAACGCCCTTACCAAAACACTGCACGCAGCGTTATACCGCCAGGTAACAGCGTTACGGTTTAAGATACAACCACGGCTTAAAATCACCCCGCTGTTTTGCAATGCTCTTAAAAAGCTCGTTATTCTTTGCTTGAGCGCCCACCAAGGTAATATCTCTTCCTTTTGCCTGATACCACGGGCACGATTCAAAATACTTTTGAATGCCTGTGTTAGTAAACACGTACCCCTGACGCGCAAACGGCTCATTCCAAGCAACGCACAGCTCAGCGGGGGTAAGATTAAGCGCGAGCACTTCCGATTCGGTGTATTCGTGCGTGTCGGAATCGGCAATTACATAGCCGTTGGCGTCTCTGCGAACGTTGCCACTAATAGTGCCGCCAGCAGCTAATTCGCACTCAAGCGTCACGGGGTCTGACGTATTTGCCTGCGGTTTAATGTCGCCGCTGTATGCCGTGTAAAACGTTCCAACGTTTGCGTCCTGCAGCGCTTTTATAGCCTTTTTAGCATCGTTTTCTGTTTTCCACGTGCCTATTGTTACTGCCCACTTTTTTTGTAGCGGCGCGGACGGCACCGTTCGGGTGTCAACCACAACGGCAGGATAGCCTTTTTGCGTGAATTTTTGTGCGCGCGCTTCTGCGTCGCTTTTATTATCCGATTCATACGCCCACACACCCCAGAAGGGTTCCGACGTGTTGTTGGTAATAGCTAAAAACGTGTTGTCGTCGTTTTGACTGGTTGTGTCTTGGCCATTTTGAGTGCTGTCGTTTGAGGTATTGGCTGACGTGCTTGTTTTCGATTGCGCTGCCTGCTGTTTTGTAGCTTCGTTTGGCTGGATAACAAAGTGGTAATAACAAAATCCGCCAATAACGCCAACGAGCACAACAGAAAGCACAATTACAGCTATGATGAGCCCCTTATTTGCATGACCAGCAGGGGTGCCTGCTTGTTTTGCAGCGTTATGAGCACTTGGCATGCCCGGCATATTCGCCATACTTGGCATAGTCGTCGCGCTTGGAGTGCCTTGCGTGTGCGGGGTAGCATAGGGGGTAAACGCCGTTGGTGTTTGCGTTTGCGCAGGTTGATATGGCTGCTGCGGCAATGGCTGTTGCGGCGTTTGCGGCATGCCTGGCATGGGCGCCGCTTGCATAGATTGGACTGGCTGTTGCGGCGTTTGTGCAGGTAAAACCACGGTTTCGGCTGCAACGGGTGCAAGCGGCGTTTCAGCTGCCAGCGGGTCTACAACTTCGGTGGGGGCAGCATCAGCATGCTCGGGATAAAGCGGTGTTGCTTCGCCTTCGTTTTTTTGTTGAGAAAAACCCTCATCACCTAGGGTTGGCAACACAGCCTCTGCTGCTTGCGACACCTGCGCTGCGGGCATTGCGGGTGCGTTGGTATCTGCTGCTTGTGGATTTGCCTCTGGCATAACGGTTGTTTGTGCAGCTTGCGGGCTTGCTGCGTTGACAGGTTCTGCATCAGCTGCAGGCGCTGCAACGGGTGTAACGCTTTCAGCAACGGGAGATACTGTTTCAGCTTCAGCATGAGTCGTAACGGGCGTAACTGCGGGTTCAGCCGCAGCTTCAGCTATTGGAGCTACTGCCACAGGGGCAACAGCACCTGCAACAGCAGCAACAGGTGCAACCGCGGGCGCCGCATTAACGGCAACAGGTGCAGCCTCAGGTGCCGCGGCATCGGCGGGCGTATCCGAGCGCCATATATACATTTCAACGCTGGTAAGATTTGCGTGAAGTGGCACATCGCCAAGTGCAATTGGCATAACATTGCAGGTGCTTTCTGCGCCAACTTCTACAGCAAAGGCTTGCTGGGGCACAAGAGCGGTATATCCTGCATCATCGGTCATCGACACGCTAAACTTGCACGTTTGTGCAGCTAAAGCATTGTTTTGCAACTGCAATACAAGCCAGAGCGCGTTGTTTGCATCGGCAACAATTTGCAGCAGGGTGCACAAAACCGTGCACGGAGCCATGGCATGCACATGCGACGTTAGCTGCGACGCATCTAAAGTAAAAACAACTCGCGTTTCTTCGTCCATATAAACCGCCTTTACAACCAGCTTTGTGATAAAACGGGATTGGATACAGTGTACAACTTTTGCTAGACACATTTTTTCCTGCGAGTGAATTTTGTCCGCGCAACGCGCGCAAAAAATCCCACCCCAACCCCGCTCGCACCCACCACAACCTCACCAACCCCGCAGCAGCAACCAACCACCACCCACCGCACCACCCACCAACCCCGCACCCACCAATCCCGTGCGAACCACCCGCAAACCACCCACCCAGCCCGCACAAAGTATGCGTTCTTCATGAATTTTTATTTGAGCGACTTTTTCTTTCTCGATATAAGTAAGCTATTAAGGCTGCACATTTATGGGATAGCTATGCCGATTGTGCTTGTCTTATCCTGTGTTAAAGACAACTGCCCGCACGTTGGCGCGCAACACCTGCATGTGCACGTAGGAGAAGATGTGGTCCGCTGGATTCAGCATTCAATATGCTGGCACACGATGTTCCATGACCACCGAGTGATTGGATTGTATATGGTCACAACGATTCTTGGTCGCAAGATCGGTATGACGCAAGTATGGGACGAAAACGATAACGTAGTTCCAGTAACCGTTATTCAAGCAGGTCCCTGCGTTGTGTCACAAGTAAAGACCAAATCTTCCGATGGCTACGACGCTATTCAAATTGGTTTTGGCGAAGTTTCGTCAAAGCACGTCAACAAGCCAATGGAAGGCCACTTTAAGGCTCACAATGTAGAGCCTTTGCGTCATCTGTGCGAGGTTCGCGTTGAAAACGGCGAAGAACACGCATGTGGCGACACCATTACCGTTAAAGATTTTGCCGACGCTACCGCAGTAGACGTAACCGGCGTATCAAAAGGTAAGGGTTTCCAAGGTACTATCAAACGCTGGAATTTCTCTTCTGGCCCTAAGGCTCACGGTTCTCGCAATCAGCGCGAGCCAGGTTCCATTGGTCAGTGTGCATACCCCGGACGTGTTCGTAAGGGCTTGCACATGGCTGGTCACATGGGCGATGAGCGCATTACCGTTAAAAATCTTAAGCTTGTTCGTATCGACGAAGAGCAAAATCTTTTGCTTGTTAAAGGTGCAGTACCTGGCGGCAAAAATGCCCTTCTTACGATTCGTATGGCCTAAGGCCACATATACACCCTAGGCTACCAAGGAGATTTACATGTCCAAAATTGATGTATTGAACGTTGAAGGAAAGAAGGCAGACGCCGTAGAGCTTTCCTCTAACGTTTTTGGCATTGAGCCAAACATTGCCGTTGTGCATCAGGTTGTTGTTGCGTACGAGGCATGTCTTCGTCAAGGAACACACTCAACCAAAAACCGCTCTGCCGTTTCCGGTGGTGGCGTTAAGCCATTCCGCCAAAAGGGCACCGGTCGCGCTCGTCAAGGTACCATTCGTGCACCTCAATGGGCTGGCGGTGGTGTAGTATTTGGTCCTACGCCCCACTCACATGCACTTCGTAGCAACAAAAAAGAAAAGAAACTTGCTATGCGTTCGGTTCTTTCGGGCAAAGTTGCCGATGGCGAGCTTGTATTGCTCGACAAACTTGCTTTTGAGGAGCCATCATGCAAGCAGGCTGCTGCAATTATTAAGGCACTTGGTTTGCAAGACAAGCGCGTAACCCTTGTTGTTGATGACGACGATGTTGTATCGTACCTGTCATTCCGCAACCTTCCAAAGGTTATCATCTACGCTGCAAGTGAAGTAAACACTCGCATTCTTATTGACAATGCTGCTTTAGTTATGACTGTTGCAGTTGCTAAGCAACTTGAGGAGGCGCTCAACTAATGACTTCCGCCTATGAAGTAATCATCCGTCCGGTTGTATCAGAGCGCTCGTACGATTTGATGAGCTCCGGAAAGTACACCTTTGAAGTAGCAGCTGCTGCTCCAAAAGAAGAGATTGCCGATGCAGTCGAGAAAATCTTTGGTGTACACGTTGTTAAGGTAAACACCATGTGGGTACAACCAAAAACCAAGCGCGTTCGCTATGTTGCTGGTAAAACCCGCAAGTGGAAAAAAGCTGTAGTAACTGTTGCTGCTGGCGAAGAAATCGAAATCTTTGCTAACAAAGAAGCTGCGGCCGACGAAAAGTAAGTACGCACCCGTCATGAGGCGGGTGTGGTGCCGTGCGCAATGGATACGCGCGGCAACGTGGTAATCCGGTGTTAGTACACATTAAACCCTACGTGTACTAGCCAACGGAACAAGAAGGGGAGATTTATTTATGGCAGTAAAGCACCTAAAGCCAACCAGTGCTGGTAGGCGTTGGCAAACTGTCTCCGATTTTGCGGAGATTACCGCCACAAAGCCCGAGAAATCACTTCTCGAGCCGCTTACAAGCAAAGGTGGTCGTAACAATAACGGTCGCATTACTACTCGTCACCAAGGTGGCGGCAACAAGCGCAAATACAGAAGGATCGATTTTAAGCGTCGTAAAGACGATGTTGTAGCTAAGGTTGCAACCATTGAGTACGACCCAAACCGTTCTGCTCGTATTGCACTGCTTCACTACATTGACGGTGAAAAAGCTTACATTTTGTGCCCTGAGGGTTTGCATGTAGGCGATAAGGTTGTATCTGGTGCAAAAGACATCGATATTAAACCTGGTAACGCAATGCCCTTAAGCGAAATTCCTGTTGGTACGCTCGTTCACGCGGTAGAGTTCCAGCCTGGTAAAGGTGCTGCAATGGCACGTGCTGCTGGTACGTCTATTCAGCTCATGGGTAAAGACAACGGCTATGCCGTATTGCGTATGCCTTCAAGCGAGCTTCGTCGTGTTCTTCTTACCTGCCGTGCAACAATCGGCGAGGTAGGCAATGCCGACCACTCCAATATTGTTATTGGTAAAGCTGGTCGTCAGCGTTGGCGCGGCGTTCGTCCAACTGTTCGTGGTACGGTTATGAACCCTGTAGACCACCCACACGGTGGTGGTGAAGGTAAGAACCACACTTCTGGTCGTCCATCTGTTACACCTTGGGGTAAACCAACCAAGGGTTACAAGACTCGTGACCCGAAGAAGGCTTCAAACCGCCTCATCATTCGTCGTCGTCGTTCTAAATAGTTGGATACCTAAGTAAGAGGAGATTTACAAAATGAGCAGAAGTCTCAAGAAGGGCCCGTTTGTGGAGACTCGCCTCCTTGCGCGCGTAGCCGCTATGAACGAGGCAGGATCCAAAGACGTAATCAAAACATGGTCGCGTTCTTCAACCATCTTTCCCGAGATGGTAGGTCACACAATCGCGGTTCATGATGGTCGTAAACATGTGCCTGTATATCTTACTGAGTCTATGGTAGGTCACAAGTTGGGCGAGTTTGCCCCAACTCGTACATTCCGTGGCCACAAGGCTTAAAGGGGGTAGTACAACATGGCAAACACTAACGCAAACGAGATTAAAGCTACTGCGAAATTTGTTCGCATGGCACCTCGCAAAGCACGCATGGTAGTAGATACCATCCGCAACAAATCTGTTGAGCGTGCATTCGAAATTTTGCAATTTACTACACGTGCAGCTGCTGAGCCGGTTAGCAAAGTTTTGCACTCGGCCGTAGCAAACGCAGAAAACAACAACAACCTGCGCGCAAGCAACTTGGTTGTTACTGCAGCATACGTTAACGAAGGACCAACGCTTAAGCGTATTCGTCCTCGTGCTAAAGGCTCCGCATCGCGCATTAACAAGCGCACGAGCCACATTACTATTGTCGTTGCACCTGGAAAGGAGGCGTAGGGGAAGTATGGGTCAGAAAGTACAGCCTACTGGCTTCCGTCTTGGTATTACCGAGCAATGGCGTTCCCGCTGGTACGCCAATAAGGGCAATTATGCTAAAAACATTGGCGGCGACCTTGAGATTCGTAAATACCTCAAGAAGCGCCTTGCTAAAGCCGCTTTATCTCGCGTAGAAATTGAGCGCGCTGGCGACAAAGTAAAAGTATCAATTCTCACCTCACGTCCTGGTATCGTTATCGGCAAAAAGGGTGGCGAGATCGACGATTTGCGCAATGATGTACAGCGCATTGCCGGCCTTCCTAAAGGTAGCGTTCATGTTGAGGTTGTCGAAATTAAGCAACCCGACCTCGACGCTCAGCTTACTGCCGACCGCATTGCCGAGCAGCTCGAAGGCCGTGTAGCATTCCGTCGTGCTGTTCGTAAAGCAGTTCAGGCTGCTACTAAGGCTGGTGCTAAGGGTATTCGTATCCAATGCTCTGGTCGTTTGAACGGTGCTGAAATGGGTCGTGTTGAGTGGTCGCGTGAAGGTCGCGTGCCTCTGCACACGCTCCGTGCAAAGATCGACTTTGCAACTGCTACAGCAAGCACAACCATGGGTGCTGTAGGTATTAAAGTTTGGATTTATTTAGGCGAGAAGCTCCCCGGACAACCAGCTCCAAATCCTGCTCTTGAGGGTGCACCACGTCCTCGCCGTCGCAACGAGAGGAGGAGTCGCTAATGCTGGCACCAAAACGTGTTCTCCATCGTAAAGTACAGCGCGGCTCCATGAAGGGTCACGCAAAGGGCAACACCGAACTGCATTTTGGTTCGTATGGTCTTGTGGCTCTGGAAGCTCACTGGATTACCAACCGTCAAATTGAAGCTGCGCGTATTGCTATGACGCGTTACATGAAGCGTGGCGGTAGGGTTTGGATTACAATTTTCCCCGACAAGCCAATCTCAAAGAAACCAGCAGAAACTCGTATGGGTTCTGGTAAAGGTAACCCCGAAGAGTGGGTAGCCGTTGTAAAACCTGGTCGTATTATGTTTGAGATCGACGGCGTTACCGAAGAAGTGGCCAAAGAGGCATTGCGTCTTGCTTCGCACAAGATGCCTATCAAGACCAAGGTTGTTATGCGCGCCACATCGAATGTGGAGGAGTAAACAGCATGAAGTACACTGAAATTCGTGAGCTTTCTGATGATATGCTCGCCCAAAAACTACAAGATGGCCGCAGCGAGCTTTTCCGTCTTCGTTTTCAAATGGCAACGAGCCAGCTTGATAACACCGCTCGTGTAAAGGCTGTTAAACATGACATTGCACGTCTTCAAACTGAAATTCGTGCACGTCAAATTGCCGCTGAAAAAGCGCAAGAGAACTAGAATCGGAAAGTGAGTCATTATGGCAGATACCGAAAGCAGGAATGCACGTAAGGTTCGCACCGGTGAGGTTATCTCCCTTTCCGGCGACAAGAGCATTACCGTGCAAGTTACATACCGTAAGCACCATCCTAAATACGGTAAGATGATGACCATCCACAAGAAACTTCACGTTCACGACGAGAAGAACGAATGTGGCTTGGGCGATACGGTTCGTGTTATGGAAACACGTCCGCTATCAAAGACTAAACACTGGCGTCTTGCTGAAATTGTAGAGCGCGCTAAATAACGATTGTCCCGACGTCCGATTGTGCAGCCGCGCTGGCTGCTTTGAGCAGCAATTTAAGTTGCGGGGCATAATCGGAGTCTTCGGGGTTGGAGGATGACGTATGATTCAGATGGAGACTATGCTTCACGTTGCTGACAACAGCGGCGCCAAGCGTGTCAAATGCATCAAAGTCCTGGGTGGCTCTAAGCGCCGTTACGCCGGTCTTGCCGACGTTATTATGTGTGCAGTACAAGAAGCTACACCCGGTGGCTCGGTAAAGAAGGGCGACGTTGTACGTTGCGTTGTTGTACGCACCGTTAAAGAAACGCGCCGTAAAGATGGCAGCTATATTAAGTTCGACCAAAACGCGTGTGTTTTGGTAGACAAGCAAGGTGAGCCAAAGGGCACCCGTATCTTTGGACCTGTTGCTCGTGAGCTGCGTGATCACAAGTACATGAAGATCGTCTCGCTCGCTCCTGAGACGCTGTAGAAAGTGAGATGCTCATGGCTAAGATGAAAATTAAAAAAGGCGATCAGGTTGTTGTAATCGCCGGTAAAGACAAGGGTAAACGTGGTGAGGTTCTTGCTGCTATGCCACAAGAGCACAAGGTTGTTGTATCTGGCGTTGCCGTTGCCAAAAAGCACCAAAAAGCTGCTGGCCCAAATCAGCAGGGTGGTATTGTTGAGAAGGAAGCTAAAATCGACGTTTCTAACGTTGCTCTTGTTGACCCAACTGGCGACAAGGCTACGCGTGTTGGTTATAAGTTCCTCGACGATGGCACCAAGGTGCGCTTTGCTAAGAAATCTGGCGAAGTTATCAAGTAGGAAAACACGTGTGCGCAGCTCTAACCTGCAACGTTTGTTGCATGGCTGTATGTAGCAGCGCTTGTAGTGTTTGAATGTTTGATATGAAAAAAGCTCCGTACCCGTTTGGGCACGGAGCTTTTTGTGTTATCTAAAGCATGCGCTGGTTAACTTTTGCGTTGGCGTACCCTTGCGCTGGCATAACCTTACGTGTATGTGCAGCTCTTTGGTATTATAACGCTCGAATAACGCCTACAACGTTCTAGCTTTCAGCCAGCGGCGTATCCATAAGGTTAAGGTAAATCAGGTAGGTAACTCCACAAAAGATAGCGCATATCACAAGTGCGCACCCACAATATAAGATGTCACTTGGAAAAATAAACGTGAGAGGATTAAAGCATACAAGCGCGGTAATGCTCACGCTCACATACGCCATAATCATCATAGCAAAAGCGAATGTGGGCCGCTTTATCGCCTGGGTAATGGAGTGTGTATCATCCCATGAAAAATTGGGCTGGTGTACGTCCATAGAAAATGCGAGCATTTGCATAAAGAGCGTTATGGAAATTGGGGTTATGAGCAGCACAAACCGTTCAGCCAACCCGAGCGGTAGAAATACGTTGTACAATATTTCGCACAGAGCAATGGCAATATACGATGGAATTAACGCTTCGGCAAGCTTTGCATGGTATAGCGTTTTCGCAGGTACGGGTGCTGTTTGCATGTGCCACCATTTATTACCCTCGAGTGTAATTGTGTAAAGCGCAATAGGAGCAGCCATCATGTACACGGGTATAAATGCGGCTACGAAGCATGCTATGCGTGTTGGAAATGGTGCGTCGGCAAGCATGAATTGGTACACCAAGCAAAATATCAACGCGATTACAACCATCAAAAGCAATATGATCTCCAGGTTTATAAACAGTGCAAACGTGCGTTTAAAGAAGCGGACATCTTTGGCAATAATGGCGCGGAATGCTGATTTATAGCTTGCGGGTAATACTGCTTCGTGAGCAGCGCCAGCATCTTCAATCGCAGTAGCGCCCGCGTTGCTATTAGCAGCCTCATTACGCGTATTACCACCTGTTAGCTGGTCAAATGTAAACGTGCGTGCTGATTTTTTTACGCCTTTAAGCGCGATAATGGCGTCGAGATTGCGTGAAATCCACGTCATAAACACGGCATATACCACGACACCCGGCGTTGCAATCATAACAAGCGCAAGCAGATCGCCCTCGCACGCCTGAGTAAAGAGGTTGAGGCCTTGCGGTATTATATTGAATTTGTCCACGAGAGGAACTATCACCTCGCGCGCTTCGGGAATAATCATACAGTAGGAAAAGATGATAAAGGGCGCAATAACTACGCAGGAAATAAGGCCAACAAGTAGCGTTTTTCCTGCGCGGAACGTGCGGTTGAGCTCGTAGCCGATGATAAAAACGCCAAAGCTCATTATCGACACATACATGGGACCTATGATGGTGCCAAACAGCATAAGGCGCATTATCGAGAGTATGTCGGCAAAACGTATCCACACTATTGAAGCGCAGCCCAAAAAGTAAAGTGCCGTTATAAACGATCCGGTTAAAGCGGTGATAATGCGTGACCAGGCTATAGTGCTTGTTGACACGGGTAAGGATCGGATTTGTTCGTAGCGGCTCGTTTCAAAGAGCGTTGTGCCAAGTGAGATAAAGTCGTTGGTAAGGATAACAATAACGCTTGTCATGAGTGCCCACGCCGGTATTACGCCCGGACCAAAAATGTTAGCAATTTGAGCATAAAAATTTATGAGTATAGCGCCTATGTATATAAGCACGAAGCCCGTAAGGATTGTGCTTGATACTTTGGGGTTTATCAGGCGTTTTTTGGTCATGTGTTTTGGTAAAAACGCTTGCCTGCGTCTATTGCGTAAATCGGCTTTTAGGATGGTAATAATTTGGCGAATCGGCGTTGGTACAGCGCTTTGCGTGGAGGTGGTTATATCGCGCGTCATGCTACATCACATCGGTTTCGTGCTCGTTTGCGGCTGGACGTGCATCGTTCTGCTCGTTTGCTTGCACATTGGCCTGCGCGTTTTGTTGCGTGCCTTCGCCTAACTCGTCCATAAACAGCGTTTCAAGCGATGCATTCTGCGTAAGCTGCGCCATGGTGCCTTGTGCAACAAGACGGCCGTCTTTAATCATGGCCGCTTTATTGCACAGCTTTTCTGCAACTTCAAGCACGTGCGTTGAATAAAACACCGCACCACCGTTTTCGCAAATCTCGTGCATAATTTCCTTAAAATGGAGCGTTGCTTCGGGGTCGAGACCAACAAACGGCTCATCAAGAATAAGAAGCTGCGGCTTGTGCAAAAGTGCAGCTATAATAGCAAGTTTTTGCTTCATACCGTGTGAAAAATCGGCAGCACGCATATTCAGCTTTGAAGTTATGCCAAACATGTCGGCATACTTTTGCATGCGCGTTTTAGCCTGAGCTTGCGAGATGCCATACATGTCGGCAACAAACTGCAAATACTCGATGCCTGTAAGGTATTCGTATACGCTTGGGTTGTCGGGCAGGTACGAAAACACCCGTTTAGCTGCGATGGGGTCGTCCACAATGGAGTGGCCGTCGATTGTAATGGTGCCCTTGTCAAAGGAGTGAATACCAACAACACTTTTTATGGTGGTTGTTTTACCTGCGCCGTTAGGACCGATAAATGCAAAAATGTCGCCCGGCTCTACGCGCAAGCTAAGGTCGCGTACAGCAAACGTAGTGGCCGATTGCGGACGGGATGGTTGGTTTGCCTGCCTTGCTTGACTGGCTTGGCTAGCTTGGTTTTTACCTGCGTCTTTGGATGCATGTGTAATGGAAGTAAGCTTATGTGCCAGTTTTTTGAACATGCCCGGCTTTTGTGCCTGGTATGTTTTGGTGAGGTGCTCTATGTAAAGCATAAGCGCTCCTTTTTCGAAGGGCTCGTCGCCGTAATTTAATATCGATATGATATCACACTTTGTTCGGTGTGCGGACGCATTTTCCCCGCGCATGCCCATACACCGTTGTGCCAAGCGCTCCATCTTTTTGTGCGCTCTCCCTATCGCTAAAAAACTTGCCTTGACTCTTGTTTTTCTGACTTTTGCATTCCGGCACATCTGAAACTCCATGCAGCACATGCATAGCGTTATTCCGCCCGCTCATCCTTTCAGGCGCATTTCAGGCCTTTAAACCATCAGCGTTCAAAAAATGACCTCTCGCCACAATCATTAAGTAACCTAATCGGCCTTACTATATACTTGCGTTGTTGTCACGTTGGTTATTGGGTGTGTATGGTGTTGCTGCAGTTGTTTAAGTCGCAACCTGTTGTAGCCACAACCTGTTGCATTTCGCGTTATCTTACGATCTGTGCATTGCCATAACCCTTTTGTTTGGAGTTGATTGCCATGGATATTGCTAAGTTGCCACATTCTGCATGCTCGTTAAAGGATGCTCCACACTGTATTAATCGTCACTCTTTTATTTCTGCAGCTACGGCAAGCGTTGTAGCAGCTGGACTTCTTTCGGTTGCTGGTTGTGAGCAACAAACAAACGAAGCAACTAAACAATCGAAAGAGTCAACAGACACAAGCCGTATTGCCGATCAGGCAACCATCGATGCAGCAAAAAAAGATGGCAGCCTTGTTATTTATGCGTCGTGCGAAGAGCAGCATGTCCAAGCGTGTGCCGAAAAGTTTAAGGAGCTTTTTGGTATTGACGTAAGCTATCAGCGGCTTTCAACAGGTGAAGTGCAGGCAAAAGTTGAGGAAGAAGCAGGTAATCCATCGGCGGATGTGTGGTTTGGTGGAACGCTCGATCCTTATAATGTTGCCGTAACAAAAGGCCTGCTTGAAGCCTATGAAGCACGTAATGCGTCGCATCTTATTTCAAGCGTATTTAGGGATCCGGATGGCTACTGGTATGGCATTTACAAAGGTATATTAGGGTTTCTATATAACCAAGATGAGCTATCTCGCAGAAAGCTGGAGCCTCCCCAAGATTGGCCCGATTTACTAAAGCCTGAGTATAAGGGTTTAATTTGGGCGTCTAATTATAATACTGCAGGTACAGCCAAGCTTATTATGAATACCGTTATTCAAAAATATGGGCACGATAAAGGCATTGAGTTTTTAGTGCAGCTTGATAAAAATATTGCGATATACACAAAAAGTGGTTCAGGGCCTTCGAAAAACGTTGGTAGCGGCGAATGTACTATTGGTATCGACTTTTTGCATGGTGCAATTTATCAAACGGTTGATAATGGTTATACAAATATTGGCATGGTTGTGCCTAGTTCTGGCGCGTCGTACGAAGTGGGCGCAACTGCGATCTTTAAGGGTGCAAAACATCCAAATGCTGCGCGTTTATGGGTTGAGTTTGCGCTTTCGCCACAGTGTGTGGAGCGTGCGCAGGAGGTTGGCGCATATCAATTCTTGGTAATCGACGACGCTAAACAGCCAGATAAGGCTACGGAGTTTGGTCTTGATGCTAATAATGTTATGGATTATAACTTTAAGGATGCCAAGGAACACACTGAGCAGTATGTGAAGGACGTAATGGCTGCACTTAAGGGTGGCGACGATCGTTTTAAGACGGCGTAGACAATAGCGCTGTTGTTTGCGCTGTTGTTGGCGGTTGACATGGAATTTTGTAAGAAGTGGCTGAGTATTTCTTGGCCACTTTTTTACTAGTCTACCTTTTGCTATTGAAAAATCCTCCGGGGGGGGGGTACTATCAGGGTAATAAGGCTATTTTCAGCTTTGTGACATCAGATTGATGTGGAACTCAAAGGTAACAGTGAGAATTTTCTCGCTGTTAACGGCCAGCATTGGAGTAGCAATGAAACCGCAGATTAAACGTAGTACCTACTGCCACTTCCCAAAATATACTGCACCGTTTGCAATTGTGTGCGCGCTTGGCATGTTACAGTTCGCAAGTCCCGCCACCATGACATATGCCATTGCAGATCCTGTTGTGGAAGGCTCAACTGTTAAGCCAAACGCAGATGGAGTTTATGATTTTAGTGATGACAAGAATATACAAAATCCTTTCCCCAATGTAATTACGCCGGATGAAGTCAAAGCGCTGCAGGACAAAACGAAATCTGTTAGCCCTTTACCTTTTATTCAAAAGAATTTTTATACGGCTTATGGAAAGAACTTTTCTGTAAAGAATGGTCAAGCATTTGGTGATACTAAAAGTATTGATGAAATCATCAACACGTATAGCGGCAGGCTTGGAAGAATTGATATTTTTATATTTGTCCCACGTGTTGATAAAGAAGGTGTATATACAGGTGATGGTCAATTTTATCCATACAGGTCATCTCGTGAATTAAAAAACTCAGATGGATCAGTAGATTTTGACCTTAATAAAGCTCCTGACGAAAAACTTTCATACAAGCTTGAGGTAAATGGAAGGCTTATTGGATCCAATATAGCTGATAAAACCAATATCAAATTTCAAATGAGAAAGAATCAAACGTTTATTCATGTTGTTATGGAGGGGAGTGCTGATAATGAAGCTATTTTTGGTTATGAAGGGCTTAATCATGAACAATCCTCTGGAGCTCCTGGATATTTCGCGTTTGTTCCAGAATGTGGTGCGCAATTCCATTTTGTAGACGATTTGCAATATCGTAAAGTAGCAAATATTAAAGGGAACGGTGAACTTTATCAACGTAGTGTTAGTGAAACCGATAGGTTCTCTACTAAACCGTTTACCAAGTTGAATTTATCCGATTTGACTGACATGAAAAATATTGCCGGAGTGAGGTTTGGTAATAATCAGGTTGTCAGAAATATGTATACGCCTCTTCTAAGCTACGAAGGCGATCCCAAGAAAGATTCTGTCAAGCGCCCAACAATGGAAGAGCTGACCGGCACAAACATTCCCGGCTATCTTTACTATAGTAATGACATAGACACGCCCAAAGGTGGTAAATTTACCAAAGATAATACTGAGAATTTTGGCAACTATGATTATGGTATCGCTCGTGACAAAGACGATAATCAGCTCACAACGAAGCACTATTACGTGACGTTTAGACCTATCCCAACGCAGTTGGTTGTGCAGTACAAAAATACCGACGGCGCGCTTGAAGTGGGTAAACCATACGAATTGTATGCCGCCGAAAAGCAGATTCCAGGTGATTTTAAATCGGTTAAGGAAGCGACTGCACTCACAAAAGCAGAGCTCGAAGCTCTAATCAAAGACAAGAATACAACGCTTTTGAGCGATGCTGCAGGCTATGTATCAAAAGGGCTTGCCTACCTTGCGCCCGGAAAATACACGGTAAAGCCGACGGCCAAGGCACCTGATGGTTATGAATGGGTAGTTGAAACAACGGGATCCGAACAAAAGTCGCAAGCTGATGTTACTGTGGCTAAGCAAATCAATGTTGGCGACCCAACACAGCAGGTAGTAACCTTTGTTTTAAAGAAAAAAGCGGGTGATGAGAAACAAGAGCCTCAGGTAGCACCTTTGTACCGCTTGTATAATCCATACACGCACGAGCATTTCTTTACCGCAGAAACGGTAGAAAATGATAACCTGGTGCGTCTTGGCTGGAAGGGTGAAGGTGGCGTGGGCTACATCTATAAACATGCAGAAAAAGGTGGCGTATACCGTCTGTATAACCCAACCACAGGTGAGCATCACTACACTATGAATGAAGATGAAGTAGTAGCATGCGTTAAGGCAGGCTGGAAAAACGAAGGCGTAAAGTGGTTTAGCGCACAAGACAAAGATGTAACACTGAACAAACTTTATAGCATGTACAACCCGTATGAGAAGAAGTTCTACCATCACTACACGGCAGACGCGAAAGAAATCGAGCAGATGGTAAAGGCCGGCTGGCGCAAGGAAGAAGTTAAATGGTGCACATTACAGCAGTGTGCCACTAGGTAAGCTTACTTAACGTGCAAGAACGCGAAAGATACGCTCTTTGCCTTTGGAAGTGCGCTAAAGCGAAACTTCGCCACAACAAAGCTCCCAGCTGCCCGTTTGTGTATCTCACTTACTTTTTGCATCACCAATACAAGAAGTCAGAAGAGCAATGAGTGCGCCGTTTTTGTGGGGGGGGGCGTGTGGCTGGGCGAGCGCGGCACCACCGGCCACGCTTAGCGTTTGCGCGACTTCATAATGTGCAAAAAACCGGCAGCCATCCCCAAAAAGATCAGCGCAAAAACTACGATAAAGTAGAACACGCCAATGCCGAGGCTGGTAGACGACACGTGACCGGGGTTAAAGCCAAACCACCCTGTTTGTGCACCAAAGTTGAGAAAATTGTACGGCGCGAGCATAGTTTGCTTCCAGCGCACGCCAAACGCAAGCGAGAGCACGCACACGTATGCCACGTACACCAGCGGCGGAATTACGCCAAATAGCAGCTCAGATGGGCGCGGCTCAAAATCCCTGTCGTAAAAAAAGAAATCGGCAACTGCACACAGTGGCCCTACCACGTGAGTTGCAAAACTTGCGCCATAGTTTTGCATAAACGCGCCCAAAAATCCATGGCTGCTCGTGGGAGCAAGAAAGCATGTGTACAGAAAGAATGTAACAAAAATCGAGAGCGTTGCAACAAATTTAATGCGATACCACCTGCTCTGAGCTGCATTGCTGCAATTATGCGTTTCTTCCTGTTGTTGCTGTCTGTGCAGTCGCCACAGAGCAGCCACCAGTACGCACGTCATAGCAATATTGGATAAATTCGTAAAATATGTAAGGGAAAACAGTCCTTCCCAGTTCATGCTCATGCCGTATACGCTGGCACAGATGGACGCTATTTTGAGCAAGTACGCTCCCCAAGGCGCGCTCATTTGTTGTGAACACTGTTGTGCACACGCAGTGTGACTAGGTATTTGTGCAGTGTGTTCAGGCATTTGTCCGTTGTGTTCAGGCGACATATGTCTCCTTTCAATCGTCTTGGCGCATTGCGGTATGGCTGTATAGTGTAACGCATTTTTGCACATCAACCCTCAACAGCAGCATGGCAGCTCCCAGCTATCCCGCGCTATTTCCGCGCTGGTACAAAAAAATATGGAGATATTATGGAGCGGGGGGGGGGGCTGTCCATTTCTATGCTGAAAGGTTGCTTAAAATTGAAACCACTTCAGATTAAGGCGGTTCTGACATGGAGGAATTATGTCTACATCGCACATAAACAATGCAAGTGACCTGCAGGTTTTAGGGTTGCGTACGCGAAAGCAACCGTTTGCATCTATTGGCCGTGCTGTTTTGCTTACGGGCTTAAGTTCAATACTCATGGGAACATCGTTTGCACTCAGCGCTCATGTGGCATGGGCGGGTGAAGCTACGCCCAAGGTTGAAAAAACAGCAGTGCAACCCGGCGTAAAGGTAACTCCTAATGCTCCGTCTGTAGCAGGTACGTTAGGTACATCATCTGCGAAACACGCTGCAAAACATGCTGCGATACCAGCCGCACCAAAGGAAACATCAGCTTCAGCGTCTAACACACCAACTGTTCCAAAACATGCTGCAGTATCTGACGCTACGTCTGATACAGCCGCTGGACACACTGCTGTTGCGCCAGCAAGCGAGCATGTTAATGCTGCCTCCCATACGAGAGCTAAACGCGCGGTTAATGATCCGCAGCCTGCAACAGAACAAACACCTGCTACACCAGAACCTGCCAAGCCGCAAGAGCAGCAAGAAAAAACTGAGCTTCGAGTTAGTCTTTGTTGGGAAACCATGAACGGCGATAACAACAACGCCCTCGTTAAAGGTGATAGCGATTTTGGCCAGTTGAATTTTGTGAACTGGGACTTTGGCTCTACGCTTGATTCAAGCAGGCAAGACGTAAAGGATGCGTTTAAGAACATCGAATTTCAGATAAAAGATACTACTACTAATGAGATAACAAAAACAAAAGGCGTTTATCCTGATACTGCCACGTATGCAACAAAAAGTCTTGGCAGCTACGATACCAAACACACCTACGAAGTATCAGTGGTAAACAACACAATTCCAAGCCCATATTATGTAACGTATAACAATGTTTCTACGAATGAAAGCGAGGCGTTCGATCCTGGTGCTGCTCATTTTACCTGGGCACCATCAAAAGGATCTAATAAAACGTATCAGAACAAGTACTTTCGTTTAAATGCACTGGAAATTGTTTATGCCAAGGATGAGTCGGTAGCAGCCAAGTGTTTTTCATATGAGCAGCCACAAAAAGATAATGGTGAGTATCGATCTGATGGCGACTGGAAATTTACTTATACCGACGAAAATATTTTTAAACGTCTGCGCGTGAAGGATAATGCGATTCAGTTCCCAACGGATAACAGCGGAAATCCAATCCACCCCAAAAAAGAAGGGTATACGTTTGTTGGTTGGCAGTTTTATGTTGCTAAAAAGGCAAATAATAGGCCTTATACGTCTTATGACCGCATGAGAGATGATGATGGGAACATTCTTAAAAGTACAACTACTATGTACTCGCCATTTAACGCCCAGACCACTACATACCCCTATTTATTTGCTGTGCTTCGGGACAACAAAGGTGTAAATACGTTTGGTAGCAAGCTTGGCACGCAGTATTGCACCACAAATCACACGTTTGTTGTATTTCCTGAGTGGAAAGAAGGCGCTGAGCCCGAGCCCAAGCCCGAGCCTGCACCTAGTCCTACGCCTACACCAAAACCAGAGCCAACGCCTACGCCTGAAAAACCAAAACCCACGCCAACTCCAACACCGGAGCCCAAGCCGGAACCTGAGCCGGTGGAGGAGCCGCAAGTGCCAGTGGTACCAGCGCAAACACCTGCGCCTGAAGAGCCTAAGCCAACGCCGCAGCCCGCACCAGCACCCACACCAGTGCAGCCTGCCCCCACGCCTGTTGCTCCACGCAGGCACGCACGCGCACTTCCGCAAACTGGTGACCCGCTTGGATGTGCTACCGCCGGGGAGCTTGGTGCACTACTTGGAGTAGCTGCAGGGTTGCTTGCAGAAGCGTTTCGTCGCAAGCGGTACTAGTCGTACTTGACGTGCTTACTGCACAACACTGCCAAAAAAGGTTTGCGACCAATGCCGCGCAACCAAGCAACACATACATGAAAGACTACCTTCGCCCGCTATGTCCGTGCGTTTATCTGGCATTTTGTCGATGCGCATGGCTTGGCGGGCGAGCGTTTACAAAACTTTTTGTTTCATATTAGAAAATTACCCCACTTTGACACGCGTTTCGGCGTCGTTTTGGAGCGCTGCCGCCCGCCACAAAAAAGTCGGTTTTACAAATGTCCAGGTAAGTGCGTTGCGGTAATTTTGCGCAGTGAGCACATGTGCCTTGAAGGACCATTTTCGGCTTCAAAACGCGTGTCAAAGTGGGGTAATTTTCTAATATCGCTCACGAAATCCGTTTCTACTGCCTTTACGTGCAACAGTTCTTTCATATGGCTCTGCATGGAGCTGAGCTGTAGATTCAGCCTTCAAGATGCTATTAAGACATGCTTGGAGCAACTCTATAAGCCCTTCAGTCTTATCTTTTGAAAATAAGCGTAGTATTTCTTTCTCACTAAAGGTAATATTGATTTGAGCCCTTTGTCACTCCTCGTTTTTAATTTTTTTTGACCAATAAATTATAGCTAAGAGAAGGGTACTTGACTTTTTTTGTCCTGTAGGAGCATATCGTTATACGGGTACTGCTCTTCGTCGTAAGTCGTATAGTACCTCTCTATGAACCTTAGGGGTATGTATGGATGCCTTGATCTTCTTTTCGTTCTCTATTTCTTTTCTAGTTATGTCTATTCAGTTGTTTAGAAATAAGTGGCTCATGTTGATTTCAGGCTACAATACTATGCTCAAAGAAGAGAGAGATAAAATTGAAATAAGACCATTTGCTATTGCCGATGCGCGGGTTATGGCAGCTACCAGTCTGCTTATGTGTGTATATGGCATCAATTCGTTAGGATTATCTATTTCGAACGCATATATGCTAATCGCCTTTATTATTTCTTGGACATTATTTATTTTGTCGCTTATAAGTATGTTCAAGCTGATGTTTAAAAATCAATCAAAGTAGCTCCAGTAATTTTATACAATGGCGCAAAATTAGGACTTGACCTAAGTTTTTGTATGAGGCATGGCCAGTGCTGAGCGCCATGCGCCCGCGCCACCCGCGCGGATGCATGAAATATGGAATTATCCTGAGTTTTTGGGCGTTTGCCAAATTGAGCAGATGTCCGCCATGCAGAAACAGGTAACATTTAGCGTTGCAACTTTATAGGGTACACGTATGTACATTGTCCCTGTACAGCTTGTTGCGTGTAAAGCACACGCGACGTGTACAAGCATGCGCAATCATGCAACCACGCAAGCACGTGCACAACCACGCATGTACGCACCTGCACCCAATCGTTGCACGTTGGCTCCTAGCAGCCGGCTAGGAGGCGCGAGGCTCATCCCCGCGCTTAAAACCCCAAGAGTTAAGGAGTGTCACATGGCAAACGCAACCGACAATATGCCTCGCTTAAAGGCAAAGTATTTTAACGAAGTGCGTGACGCGCTTCAGCAGCAATTTGGTTACAAAAACGTTCACCAAATTCCAAAGATCGAAAAAATCGTGGTAAACATGGGTGTTGGTGAAGCAGCTGGCGACCACAAAGCTATTGAAGGCGCTGTTTCCGACCTTCGCGACATTACCGGTCAGCAGCCAATGGTTACTCACGCACGTAAATCAATCGCAACGTTCCACCTTCGCGCTGGTATGGCTATCGGTGCCAAGGTTACTCTTCGTGGCGACCGCATGTATGAATTTTTGGATCGCCTCATTGCTATCGCCATTCCACGTATCCGCGACTTCCGCGGTATTTCAGCAAAGAGCTTCGATGGCCACGGAAACTTCTCCATGGGTGTAACCGAGCAGCTCATCTTTGCTGAGATCGACTTCGACAAGGTTGATCACACACGTGGTATGGATATTACTATCGTTACTTCTGCATCAAACGACGACGAAGGCCGTGCGCTTTTAAGTGCATTTAACTTCCCGTTCAAAAAATAGCTCTGACAAAGTGCTGTTTGATGTGAAGACACGCCGCTAGAGCACAATCATTGCTTATAGCGGCACAGGCTGCCAAAACCGCAGGTAAATGGCGGTGCATAGCAGTCACCTCGCTGCGAGTAGCAGCATCGGCTGCCTTGTGCAGCTGCACGTAGTTTGGTTGAACATATTTCAACCAAGACAAAAGGAGGATTTGTGGCTAAGACATCGATGATCGTCAAGGCAAACCGTGAGCCGAAGTTTTCATCACGCACACAAAACCGTTGCCAGCGTTGTGGGCGTCCCCACAGCGTGTACCGCAAGTTTGGTTTGTGCCGCGTATGCTTCCGCGAAATGGCTTGTACAGGCGAGCTCCCTGGCGTGCGCAAAGCAAGCTGGTAGGAAGCTCTGGTGTGAAGGCAACTTTGCTACCGGCAAAGATGAACCACACGCACAGTTTCATCACGAACGAAGGAGAAAGAAACAATGAAGGTTACCGACCCCATTGCGGACATGTTAACTCGCATTCGTAATGCGAGCTCCGCTGGTAAACCTGAGGTCTCTATGCCCTCAAGCAAGCAACTTGCTGAGATTGCTCGCGTTATTTGCGAAGAGGGATACATTGAGTCCTATGTAGTAGAGGACACTCAACCTCAAAAAACTTTACACATTACGCTGAAGTACCTCGACAAAAACGTTCGCGTTATCCGTGGTATTCGCCGTATTTCTAAATGTGGTTTGCGTATTTACTCGCAGGCAAACAAGCTTCCTCGTGTACTTGGTGGCTTGGGTACTGCTGTTATTTCAACATCTAAAGGCATGATGTGCGACCGTGATGCTCGTAAGTTGGGCGTGGGCGGCGAAGTTATTGCCTACATTTGGTAATCGTTACGTATCTAGATAGGAGAGCAGACAATGTCTCGTATTGGTAAAAAGCCTGTCTTGGTTCCAGCTGGAGTAACGGTGACCATTGACGGAACTCATGTTGTTGTGAAAGGTGCAAAAGGTGAGCTTGAGCGCACGTTTTCGCCGCTTGTAGCTATTGCTCTGCAAGACAACGAAGTGCTCGTTACCCTTGCAGAAGAAACTGTTGAGGCAAACGCACAACAAGGTCTTACGCGTACACTTATTGACAACATGGTAATTGGTGTATCAACAGGATTTGAAAAGCGCCTTGAGCTTGCTGGTGTTGGTTATCGTGCCGCACTTAAAGGCAAGGATCTCGACCTGTCGCTTGGTTATTCACACCCTGTTATCTATGCGTGCCCTGAGGGCATGTCGTTTGAGGTGCCCGACAACACACACATTATTGTTAAGGGTATTTCAAAAGAGGAAGTAGGCCAAGTAGCTGCTGAAATTCGCTCGAAGCGCGCACCTGAGCCCTACAAAGGTAAAGGTATTCACTACGAAGGTGAACACATTCGTAGGAAGCTTGGTAAGGCTGCTAAGTAGTATGGGCTTCTGCGCTGCGAAGCGTTGCCTCACTGGTGACGAGCAGCTGTAGTACCTGCTACTCCATGCGACGGTGATAACCTTTCGCATGAGCCTTACTTCACAAGAAAGACCGCAGCCCCGTTAGGTTGTGGCGTGTTGAAGGGAAGAGTATGAACAAGAATCAGGCAAAACTTGCAGGCCTTTTGCGCCGCAAGCGCCGCATTCGCTCTAAGATATTCGGCACTGCTGAACGTCCACGCTTGAGCGTACATCGCACCAACGCAAATATCTATGCACAGGTAATCGATGATAAAGACGGTAAAGTATTGTGCTCTGCATCTACTCTTACGAGCGATGTAAAAGCAGAAATTAAGGTTGGCTCAAACAAGGAAGCCGCAGGCGTTGTAGGCAAAATTGTTGCTGAGCGTGCCATGAAACTTGGCGTAACCGAAGTTACTTTCGATCGTGGTGGTCACATTTACCACGGCCGCATTAAAGCATTAGCAGATGGTGCCCGCGAAGCGGGTCTGAAGTTCTAGGAGGAATTGAATGCCACGTGAACGTAAGCGCCAGGATGACTCCGAGCTTCAGGAGCGCGTAGTTTTTATCCACCGCGTATCAAAAACCGTTAAGGGTGGACGCCGCATGTCCCTGCTCGCACTTGTTGTTGTTGGCGACGGCAAGGGTAATGTAGGTATTGGTATGGGCAAGTCTGCCGAGGTACCTCAAGCAATTCAAAAAGCTGTTGAGGATGCTAAGAAAAACATGTTCCATGTTGATATTACTGAAGAGGGTTCTGTTCCTCACGCAGTAAAAGAATCATATGGTGCAGGTTGCGTACTTATTCAACCAGCTGTTCCTGGTACTGGTGTAATTGCTGGTGGTCCTGTACGTCCCCTGTTTGAGGTTGCAGGTATTACCAACGTTCTTGCCAAGTCGTTGGGTACTGGTAACGCATTGAACATGATTAAAGCTGCAGCTAAGGGTCTTCAATCTCTTACCAGCCCTGAGGAAGCTGCTGCTCGTCGTGGACTTAGCGTAAAAGAAATGTTTAATGGAAAGGAGGCCTAAGGTTATGGCAGATAAAAAGCTCAGCGTAAAGCTAGTTCGTAGTGCTGTTGCTTCTGTAAAGAAGGATCAAACACAGACCTGTCGTGCAATGGGTCTTCGTAAAATTGGTGACGTAGCATGTCTTCCAGACAATCCGAGCGTCCGTGGAATGATCTTCAAGGTAAAGCACCTTGTAGAGGTTGAAGAGAACTAGGAGCAATTCTATGCAACTTAATAATCTTCGTCCTGCACAAGGTTCCAAAAAATCTCGCAAACGCATTGGTCGCGGAAATTCTTCCGGTTTTGGAACTACTGCTGGTCGTGGTACTAAAGGTCAGCTCTCACGTGCTGGCGGCGGTAAGGGTTCAGGTTTCGAGGGTGGTCAGCAGCCGCTGGCAATGCGCCTTCCTAAACTCCCCGGTTTTACCAATCACTCACGTATTGAATACACTGCTGTTAATGTTTCACGTCTTGACGGCCTGTTTAACGACGGCGACGTTGTAAATGGTGATACCCTTGTCGAAAAAGGTGTTATCAAGCACAACTACATCCCCGTTAAGGTGTTGGGCGACGGTGAGCTCTCCAAAAAACTCACTGTTAACGTCGACAAAGTGTCCGCTACTGCTAAGGCAAAGGTCGAGGCAGCTGGAGGAAAGGTCGAGTAAGCGTGTTTAAGGGAATAGCTAGCGCGTTTCGCATTCCAGAGTTAAGAAACAAGATTCTTATCACATTAGCAATCTTGCTGCTTTATCGTTTTGGTGCGTATCTTCCGGCACCTGGCGTGCCTTTTTCGCGCATGCTGAAGGCATTTCAGGAAGTATCTGCTGGTAGTGGTGCTCTTGCGGTATTAAACCTCTTTTCGGGCGGTGCGCTTTCGCGTGTATCGGTCTTTAGTTTGGGAATTATGCCCTACATCACAGCGCAGATCATTCTGCAAATGTTCCAGGCAGTTATTCCCTCACTTGCCGTGCTGGCAAAAGAGGGCGAGAGCGGTCAGCGTAAGATTACGCAATATACGCGTTACCTTACCGTTGCTCTTTCGTTCGTTAACGCCATTGGGTACTACTTCCTCTTTAAGAGTTATGGTATCGACTTTTCGCAGCTGGTGATACCCGAGTGGGTTGTTGCTATAACGATTATTGGCGTGCTTCTTACCGGTGCAATTATTATTATGTGGCTTGGTGAGGTTATTACGCAGCGTGGTATCGGCAATGGTATGTCGCTTATCATCTTTGCGAACATCCTTGCTGGATTGCCTTCAGCGCTTACTCATTCAATTAGCACGTCCACTATTGGATCGGTTACCACTCTTATTACGTTGATTGTCATTGTGGCTATTGTGCCTGTTATTATTTATATCGAACGTGGTCAGAGGCGTATTCCTATTCAGTATGCAAAGCGTGTTACCGGACGGCGCATTATGGGCGGTCAGTCTACGTATTTGCCAATTAAGGTAAACACCGCAGGAGTTGTACCCATCATCTTTGCATCGGCGCTGTTGTATATGCCTGCTCAGGTTGCTGTGTTCTTCCCGCAGGTTGATTGGATTCAAACGTTTGCAAACTCGCTTTCGAGCGGCTGGGTAAACTGGGTGTTGTCGGTATTTCTTATCGTGTTCTTTGCGTATTTTTATACGGCTATGGTATTCAATCCCGACGAAACCTCCGATCAGCTTAAAAAAGCGGGCGGCTTTATTCCGGGCGTTCGCCCTGGTGGTGCTACGGCTGCGCACATTAAAAACGTGCTCGACCACATTACGCTACCTGGTGCGCTCTTCATGGCAGCAATTGCTGTTATACCATCAATTCTCTTTACTCTTACGGGTAACACGCTGCTCCAGGCGTTTGGTGGTACGAGCGTGCTTATCTTGGTAGGCGTGGCTATGGACACTATCTCGCAGCTCGAAAGCCAGCTTAAGATGCACAATTACGAGGGTCTGTTCCACTAGGATTGTTACTGCGATTCTTACGTGGCATGCCGTGCGTACTGTAATGCACTCTAGCGTTCAATATCAAATGTTAAAAGCGAAGTTTTCGAACTTCGCTTTTTTACGTTTCAGACACTTGTTTGCGTGCAAACGTGTTACATTTATTTAATCTATTTGATTTACACGAAGATACACACGAAAGGTGAAACAACCCATGAATCTTGTACTTCTTGGTGCTCCGGGCGCAGGTAAAGGCACCCAAGCACAAAAGCTTGTTGCAGAGTTTGGCTTTGCTCACATTTCTACGGGCGACCTATTACGCTCAGCCGTTGCAGCTCAAACACCCCTTGGCTTGCAGGTAAAAGAAATTATGGCTCAGGGCAAACTGGTTTCGGATGACATCGTTATTAAGCTTGTGCAAGAGCGTCTTGCCTGCGACGATGCTAAAAAGGGCTTTATCCTCGACGGCTTTCCGCGCACTATCGACCAAGCGGTTGCACTCGATGAGCTATTAAGCAGTCTTTCCATTACGCTTGATGCAGCGCTTTATGTAAATGTTGCAACCGAGGCTATCATTAAGCGTCTCAGCAGTCGCCGTACCTGCAAATCGTGTGGTTATACGGCTGGCGCCGATACAACTGTGTGTCCGAGCTGTGCATCTGAAATGATTCAGCGCCCTGATGACACGCCTGCTGCAATTCAAATTCGTCTTGATGCGTACCACAAACAAACCGCGCCACTCGTTTCGTTTTATGAAGATGCGTGCAAGCTCAAGGAGGTGGACGGTGACGCCGATCCTGACGTTGTATATGCCGAGGTAAAGCGCCAACTCTCACTATGATTCATATTAAATCGCAAAAAGAAATTATCCAGATGAAAAAAGCGGGCTCGCTTTCTAAGGCGGCGCTTCGCTTTGCTGGTAGTCTTGTTAAACCGGGCGTTTCAACCAAGGCAATTGACGTGCAGGTAGAACAGTTTATCCGCATGCACGGTGGCACTCCTACGTTTAAGGGCTACTATGGCTACCCGGCAACGCTGTGTTCTTCGCCCAATAGCATGATTGTGCACGGTATTCCTTCGCCTGCATGTGTGTTGCAGGAAGGCGATATTATTTCGATTGATACCGGCGCAACCGTTGATGGTTGGGTTGGCGATAACGCTTGGACTTTTTATGTAGGTCAGGTAAGTAGCGAGGCTAAGGCCTTATGCGAAATTACGCGCGACTGTTTGCACGCCGCCATTGACCAGGCATTTATTGGTAACCGCTTGGGCGACATTGGTCATGCGGTGCAGGCGCTTGCCGAAAAGCATGGTTACGGCGTTGTGCGCGATTACGTGGGTCACGGTGTTGGTCACGTGATGCACGAGGATCCAAACGTGCCAAATTATGGCAAAAAGGGGAGAGGTATAACTCTGCAAGAGGGCATGGTTATTGCTATCGAACCTATGATTACCTTGGGCGATTATGCAAGTCACACGCTTGCCGACGGGTGGGGCGTGGTTACAAACGACGGCTCGCTTGCTGCGCACGTTGAAAACACACTTGCGATTACCAAGGATGGTCCTGTGGTGCTTACCAGTGATGATGAAGGCGCCGACTGTCCTATGGTTGGTGGGTACAGCTTGTAGCGTGCATCTGTCACGCGGCAACCGGCTGCTCAGGCGCTTAAAGCTGCAGGTAGTACACGTAAAAGCCGCGGCTAGTGCGGAATTCGCTCATACATAATCCCAAGTATAACCCCAAGTATGTACAAACCGTGCATCTTGGGGTGTTGTACTATTCATATGCGTGATTTTTATGTATGATAGATCATCGCTGTGAAATGTATTACAACCAACAAGAAGGTAGGTGCAGTGAGTAAACAAGACGGAATCGAGCTTGAAGGTACCGTGCTGGAGCCTTTGCCAAACGCTATGTTTAACGTTGAGCTCGAAAATGGAAAAACCATCCTGTGTACCATTTCGGGTAAGATAAGAATGAACTACATTCGCATTTTGCCTGGTGATAGGGTTACCGTTGAGATTTCTCCCTACGATTTAACGCGTGGGCGCATCACCTATCGCTATAAGTAGGTTGCCTGTAGCTGCTAGCAGTTTCCGCTGCACCGCAGCACACAAGCTGGAACACAGCTCAAAGCTGCTATACAGCACACGGCGCGCGTGAAAACGCGCAACACAGCATTGCGCCTGCGGCTGGGCGCGCATGATGCAAACGCTAGCATTCACCTAGCGGTTGCAACTACCAGTTTATTCGTACTACTGGGAGGAAGTTTAAGATGAAGGTACGCCCTTCGGTAAAGAAGATGTGCGACAAATGCAAAGTCATTCGTCGTCATGGCAAGGTTTACGTGATCTGCGAGAACCCTCGCCACAAGCAGCGTCAGGGCTAAGAGAGGAGCTCGAAGTTGGCACGTATTAACGGTGTCGACCTTCCACGCGACAAGCGTGTTGAGGTCGGTCTAACGTATTTGTACGGTGTTGGGCAAACAAGAGCTACTAAAGTTTGTGCCGAAACCGGAATTAATCCAGACACTCGCGTAAAAGACCTTACAGAAGATGAAGTTACCAAGCTTCGTGATTACATCGATGCAAACTTCACAACAGAAGGTGACTTGCGTCGTGAGGTTCGTCAGAATACTGCTCGCCTTATGGAGATTGGCTGCTACCGCGGTCTTCGCCATCGTAAAGGTCTTCCTGTACGCGGTCAGCGCACCCATACCAACGCTCGTACTCGCAAGGGTAAGAGGCGTCAAATTGGTGCAAAGAAGAAGGCCTAGGAGAGTAGATTATGCCAAAAAAGAATCAGCGCACCCAGCATATTCGTCGCTCTGAGCGCAAGAATATTGCGGTAGGTCAAGCGCACATTAAAACTACATTTAACAACACCACTATTTCCATTACTGACCCCCAAGGCAACGTCATTGCTTGGCAAACAGGTGGAACTGCTGGCTTTAAAGGTTCGCGTAAATCTACTCCTTTTGCAGCTCAAATTGCTGCTGAGGCATGCGCAAAAGCAGCTATGGAACATGGCTTGCGTAAAGTAGCAGTGTTTGTTAAAGGACCAGGTTCGGGTCGCGAAACTGCGGTTCGTTCTCTTCAGGCAGCTGGCCTCGAGGTTTCGGGCATTCAAGACAAAACCCCCGTACCCCACAATGGCTGCCGTCCATGCAAACGTCGTCGCGTGTAGTAAGGAAGGACAGTAACTATGGCAATTGATAGGACTCCTGTCCTCAAGAGATGCCGTCAGCTTGAGATTGAGCCCACGGTGATGGGTATTAACAAAAAATCCAATCGTCAACCTCGTCAGCGTCGCCGTCAGTTGAGTGAATATGGTACTCAGCTGCGTGAAAAGCAAAAGGCTAAATTTATTTACGGTATTCTTGAGAAACAGTTCCGCGGATATTACAACAAGGCTCTTAAAAACGAAGGTATTACGGGTGACAACCTTATGAGCCTTCTCGAAACGCGCCTTGACAACGTTGTGTTCCGTCTTGGTTTTGCGCGCACTCGTAAAGAGGCTCGTCAAACTGTTCGTCATGGACACATTACAGTAAATGGCAAACGTGTTGACATCCCTTCATACCAGGTAAAAGCACAGGATGTTATTGCTGTAAATCCCAAGGCAAAAGATTTGCTGCCAATCAAGGAATCTCTCATTGTTTCCGAGCGTATGGCAGTTCCTGCATGGCTCGAAGTTGATATCGAAAAGCTTCAGGGTACCGTGCTTCAAATTCCCGTTCGTGATCAAATCGATCTCGACATTGATGCTCAGCTCATCGTTGAGCTCTATTCCAAATAACCTGATAGGCAGGAGGTATTCATGTCAGAATTCATCCGTCCACAGGTTGTTGTGGAGGATATATCCGAAAACCTTGCTCGAGTTAACGTTGAACCGCTTGAGCGTGGCTATGGTGACACGTTGGGTAACTCCATGCGTCGTGTATTGCTGTCGTCGCTTGAGGGCGCAGCTGTCGAAGCCATTTCTATTGATGGCGTTCAGCACGAGTTTTCTACCATTCCCGGAGTATATGAGGACGTAACCGACATCGTTCTTAACGTTAAGGGTCTTGTGTTTCGTTCTAACGGCACGGGCAGCGAGGCTGAGGCATCGATTTCCGTTGATGGCCCCTGCACTGTTGTTGCTGGCGACTTCCTTATACCGGCCGAGTTTGATCTTATCAACAAAGATCATCACATTTGCACGCTTTGCGAAGGTGCACACCTTTCCATGCGTATGCGGATTGGTATGGGTCGTAGTTATGTTTCCGGTGATGATAATGAGCGAGAAGATGATCCTATTGGCGTTATTCACGTTGATTCTCTGTTCTCGCCCGTTACTCGTTGTGCCAAGGTTGTAGAGCCTTGCCGTGTTGGTCAGCACACGAATTACGACCGTCTTATTTTGGAGGTTGAAACCAATGGTTCCATTTCTCCGCGCGACGCTGTAATTCAGGCTGCTGATATCATCAACCAGCACATGTGCGCATTTATGGACTTAGCAGAAGACGAGCAAGAGCCTCTCGAGGATGCGTCCATTTTCTCCACTGTTGAGGAAGAGGACAACACCGAGCTCGATAAGCAAATCGAAGATCTCGATCTTTCGGTGCGTTCGTACAACTGCTTAAAGCGTGCGGGCATTCACAATGTTCGTCAGCTTGTTGAGTTCTCTGAAAACGACCTGCTTAACATCCGTAACTTTGGTGTTAAGTCGATTGAAGAAGTGCGCGAAAAGCTTGAGGCAGCAGGTTTGGGATTAAAGTCCTAGTTGGCGATACGTGTTGTATTGAGGAGAAACTAGATCATGAGACATAATAAAAAGAGAGGTATGAAGCTCGGTGCTAATGCCGCTCATACCAAAGCAATGAAAAGGAGTTTGCTAAGCTCCTTGCTCGCCAACGATCGTATTAAAACGCTCGACGTGCGCGCAAAAGCAATTCGCCCCGAAGTAGACAAGGTTATTACCTGGGCTAAACGTGGCGACCTTCACTCTCGTCGTTTGGCTATTGCCAAGGTAGGCGACAAAGAGCTGGTACGTGAGGTATTCGAGAAAGCCGCACAAGGTTTGTGGGCAGATCGTAATGGTGGCTACACCCGCATTATGAAGCTCGGTCCTCGCAAAGGTGATGCTGCAGAGGTTGTAATCATTGAGATTGTAACCGAAGCTGTTAAGGGTGCTACTACTGCTACTAAGGTAGAAAAGGTTGAAGAGAAGTCCGCTGAGGCTGCTGCTGCTGCACCTGAAGCTGAAGCTAAAGAAGCAGAAGTTGCAGACGACAAGGCTGAGGACAAAGCTTCCGAGTAGTTCGCTTACAGCATTGCAGATTTGCCTGCATAGTTTGTGATTATATCGACGCAGATGAACATTGTTCACCTGCGTCGATTTTTTTTTATTTTCAGGGTTTTATGTTTGTAAAGTGGAGAGGTGGTGTGCGCCACGCTGGTACGCAACGCTTGCCACCGCGCTTGCATGCAGAACCGCTGCGTTTGCTGTGTAGCGCTGCAGCGGCACCCTGCCGCATAAAAAAAGTAACAAGATTAGAAAAATAATCAAATTGACACGAGTTATGCGCGGCGGATTCTCTGTAAGCAAAAAGGATCGTTACGTTTGTCCAGGATGCAACCTGCCGCCGCGCGCAATGGTGAGCACAGAGCGCGGATCGTCCTATTTGTGCGCTTAAAATCTCGTGTCAATCTGTATTATTTTCAAATATCAAAAGAAATAAATATGCTGCCGGAGCGCTCGCAGCACCTGCAGCACCTGCAGCTCTCGTAGCGCTTCGCTATGAGTTCGCTATGGCTTTGCTATGAGTGATGTGGTGGTTGGATCTATTAGTTCGGTGTAGAGGCACATGCTATGCGGGGAAAACTACTGAATGCGCACGCAAAGCCATGTAAACCGCTGTTCAAGAGCGGTATTCTAAAATTCTGAAAACGTTATAAACATATTGCAATAAATTAAGAAAGCTGCAAATCGAGCATGAGCTGCCGCGCAGGCTGATACTTACTATTCTGAATTGTTTTGCGCAGGTAGTGCGTTTTATATGCGCCGAGCGTGTCATGGCAGGTAGCAACAATCTCGCTTAACGTTTTTGCCAACACAAGAGGATTTTTAATGTCGTCGACTACAAGCGGTACATGCCGCAACCCCTGAGACACATAATCCCGAAGGCGCCGGTGGTCTTCCTTAATAGCGTCCTTGCTCGAGTGAAACGCCAGGCCATTGCACTCAATAGCCAGCTTATGCCGTGTGGAGCTCAGGTCGGGCGTAATGCTTTTGTGGTGCGGTGTAAGCGCGTCGCTCGCTTTGAGCGTGCGCGTGTGGTTTATCTCCAGCTCAGGAAAATTAATGCCACCAAGCCGCGATGGCAGCATAAGTGCACTTGAAACCACATTTTCAAACATCGATGCTATATTGTCGTGGCAAAAATTGAGCGCGCGCAGCAGGTCGCGGCGACCATGTACATACCTCGTTTTTTCAACGTATCGACGAATTTTTTGCACCGATGTGAGCGGCTTTACGTTGTAGCTTGCAGTTGTAGCTGTAAGCGGATCGCGCGCAAACGTGCCACATAGCTCATGTATCAGGCCGATTATATTGTGCGAAAAGAGCAAATCGCCACGCGTTCGCGCCGTGCAGCCCCGCACCGTGCATGGTTGGTTTTTGCACAAGCGCCTTAGCTTTTGAGCTGCAAGAAGTACGATGAGCTCGGGTGATGCAATGTATATAGTGAGCGAGCGAGGCAAATCGAAACGCGCGCGCTCAGCTGGGGTAATAACAAGCCTGTAGAAACTCCCCTGTGGAAGTGAGCCGCGCACGTACGTAAGTTGTTTTGCACGCTGGCTTAGTCCGCGCTGCTTAGGTGGCACAATGATACCCAGCGGCGCATCTTCCGAAAAGTCGGGAGAAAAACGCACCGCATGTACACGCGACGTGCTGAGCCAGGTGCTTTGCGCGCGGCGGTGCAGCGGTGCAACGCCGGTGTGCTCACAGCTACCAGCTTGATACATGTTGTATGTGCGCATCGACGACATGGTGTAGTCGCGCGTTGTTTGCGCACGTAAAAGGTATTCTTCGCTCAGCGTAAGAGCGTCGAGTTTGCTCGCCGCATACGCCTTTATGGCGTCAAGTGGAATACGGCTACGCTCGGCAAACGAAATCGCGGGCGCACTTTTATGCGGACTCGCAACGGTACGAACCCTGCATTCGTAGTTGCCCACGCCCGCATACGTGTCCCGCATCACCGGGTTTTTCGACATACTAATGGGATTGTTGGCGATACGTTGCGCGCGCCAAAAAGCGAGGGATTCTATGTAACCTAAGACAATTTCCATGTATAAGTGATAACACATTTTGCCGCGATTTTGGTTGATATCGAGAAGTTTTTCCCGGAATTTCGGTGAGTGGTAAACCTGCAGGTAGTAAAGGAGGGTGAACGGTAAATACGCAGGTAAGACGGGTTATATGGCCCAATTAATCTCACTGCTTGTAAGATGGAATTTGCCGTATGTGCTCTGGCTTATTGGACAGTTTGTTCGCGTGCGCACCTGTCTCACGGTTCTGCCGTGTGTGGAATGAACCGTGCACTCGGCTCTTTTGCGTTTTGTTTTTGCGATATTTGAAATATAACCAAATTGACACGAGATTCTTGCCGCATGACGTCTTGTGCAAAAGGCATGCGCAACGTTTTCGCAGGAAGCAACATACCTGCTTGATGTATTGAGCGCGCGTAGGGGTAAAAATACTAATTTTGGCAAACAAAACTCGTGTCAATTTGGTTATTTTTCAAATAACGAGGAAAAATTAGGGAGGACGGTTCGCGAACGAAGCCGAGAAAGCTGCATGCACGCAGTTGGGAAAGCAGCCATATGGAAGGACGCCAGGAGTGCTGTGGAGAATTGTGTGTGCGCCTGCGGCACGCACGGCACGTTGCCAACCTGCAGGAGCGTTTCATTGTATACTGCAATAAGCGCACGTCGCGCAATATGAGCTGCACGTTTGCAGCCGTAAAGTTTGTAATATTTTGACTATTGGACGCATGTAAAAAATGATGGCTGTGCTTGAGTTACACAACATAGGGTTTCGCTACGCAAACGGAGCATTTGCCCTGCAAAACGTTAGTTTTTCGCTTGCAGCAGGCAGGCGCGTTTGTCTTGTGGGCGCAAACGGCTCGGGCAAAAGTACCATTGTGCGTATCTTAAGCGGAGCGCTGGTACCACAGACGGGTTGGGTTCGCTTTGTTGACGCTGAGCATCAAGACGCGTGTACCGGGGAGCATGCATCGGGATCAGTCAATACCAAGGAGCATACATCGAATGTGGAGCCCGCTTTGCAGGCAGTAGCGCCCGCGTTAAGCAGGCCGTACCACGAGCGCATCGCATTTGTGCACCAAGACGCGCACCTGCACTTTACAAGTCCGTCGCTCCGCGAAAGTATGACGTTTGCGCTTGGTAATTTTGGCTGGTCTGAGGATCGTATGCAGGCGGCCATAGCGCACATCCGCACGTTGTGCAAGCTTACGCATCAAAGCGATCGCATTTACACGCTTTCGGGTGGTCAGCAGCAGCGTGCGGCCATAGCGCAGGCGCTGGTGCAGGCACCCGACATTCTGGTTCTCGACGAGGCGTTTTCGCACCTAGATGCTACAGCTCATGCCGAGCTCAAGGCTCTTGTGCACGATTTTACAGCCCGCGGCGCAATTGGCGTGCTTGAAATCACGCACGATTTGCAGGACGTGCAAGGCGCTGACGAGGTGGTCGTGCTCAAAGACGGCCGCATGTTTGCGCATTGTACGCCCGCTGAGTTTTTGGCAAATCCGCAGCTCGTAGAGGCAGCGGGTATGGTTGAATTTTCCGCACCCGTCGAGTTATGTAGTAATACATTTATTGACGAAAAAAACCCAGGTAATAACAGCTATCAGCATGGAGCGCCGCAGTTTGTTGCATCGGCTTTAATGTGGCAAGCGCCGCTTGCAGGCGTGCGCGCGCTGCTACGTCCAGTTCATAAGCGCACACTTGTGCATGTTGGTACCTGCGCAAGTGGCAACGTAGCTTCAGCAGCCGCAGCTCCGCACGCAGCAGCGCAAGGCGCACTCACGCTTGCGCTTCGTTCCGGTGACCTATGCATTCTTGCAGGTAAATCGGGTAGCGGGAAAACGTCGTGTGCGCTTAGTTTGGCGGGTATCACACCGCTTCTCGATGGCGCTCTCACGCTTAACGGCGCGCCTGTGCAGCCCGGTGACGTGGGGTTTGTGTTTCAGCAAAGCGAAGACATGCTATTTTGTGCAACCATACTCGATGAAGTGATGTTTGGCGCGCTGCAAGAAGGCAGTACGATTCAAGACGCGCGTGCACGTGCGGAAGACGCCCTGCATACGGTGGGTATTGCTGAGAATTTGTACGCGTCAAACCCACTTGATCTTTCGGGCGGCCTGCGCCGTCGCGTGGGCATCGCGGCAACAATCGTGCTGCATCGCCGCGTCTACATTTTTGATGAGCCTACTTGCGCGCTTGATGGCAACGGTCGTCACGACTTTTTCCACATGGTGGCTCGTCTGCGCGCACAAGGCGCGTGCGTCCTTATCGTTTCGCACGATCCGCTTGCATTTGCGCAGGTAGCAACCCAATTTGTGATCATTAGTCACATGCAAAGCCGAGGTGTTTTTACTGATGTGGCTGAGTTTACGGCTGCCGCTGAGCAGATCGGCATCGTTCCAGCTACAAGCGTTACCCCAGCTACAAGCGATATTCCAGCTACAAGCGTTACCCCAGCTACGTCCATTACACCAGCTACGACACGTGAACCTACGCCAATTTCCTCCGCCTGCTTGCTCATTTCCCTCATTGTGTATGTAATAACGCTCACATTAGTTCACAATGTGTACGTACTCCTCGCGCTCATGATGGCTGCGCTCGTGTGTGCTCGCGTCTGCGCGGTTTCCTGGCGTGCTATAAAACTCATTTCGGTGCCGCTTATCTGGCTTTTTGTTGCTACGTTCGCATGCAACGCCCTCGTTTACCTGCCGCAAGCAGCATCTACCGCCGCATCCGCTGCAACCATGGCATCTACCACTGCATTTACTATTCCACTTGCCATTCCATTCACCATTCCGTTTGCCATCCGCCCCGAGGCTGCCCAGCGCTCCGTGTTCCTGGTGATAAAGCTCTTGGCAGCCAGCGTTGCAACTGCCAGCGCCGCCGCGTGCCTATCGGCCACTGACATTGGCACCACAGTGTCGCGCGTGACCTGGCCGCTCTCTCGCTTGGGCATAAAATCCCAGCATATCGGCCTTATCACAACGCTGGTCCTCAGCGCCATCCCGTCAATCTACCAAACGGCGCAGCGCATCATCTGCGCACAACGTCTGCGCGGGGTAGATTTCGCGCGAGGTTCCCTTTTTGCGCGCATCAGCCGGTGGCTCTACGTGTGTGCGCCCCTCATCATGAGCGTGTTTTACCAGGTAGACATACGCGCCGCCACAATGACCGAGCGAGGTTACACGGGCGTCGTTCGCCACATGCCGCTCACCGCGCGTCAGCGCCTACGCCTTGCCATCTGGACATTACTCTGCTGTGCCGCAAGTGCGCTATTATTACTGCTAGACCGCACATTGCTATAGTGCACATCGCCACGGCACAAATCGCCACCACCGCACACCACCACCGCAAACACTGCGCATGAAAGGACTCGCATGATCATGCCTACCAACCAGCCTGCTTCTCCTTTGGGCGAAGTTACACCCCACACTCCCGCTACGGGCACTACGGGCGGTACGGGTGCTACGGGCGAAACAACACCCCACACTTCAACCACGGCAAAACCTGCAACACCAGTGCAATTTGCGAATCAATCATCAATAGAGCCTGCCGCAACCATGGTGCTGCGCCTTGGCTACCAGGGCGAACAGTTTGCGGGCTACGCATTTCAGGAGGGTCAGCGCACGGTGGAGGGCTGCTTGCGCGATGTGCTGCAGCGCGTGTTGCGCCGCGACGTAACGCTTACCTGCGCCGGTCGCACCGATGCAGGCGTGCATGCACACGCGCAGTACGTGAGCTTTCCTGTTACGCACGAGGAATGCGCGCGTGACAAGTCGTCGCTTTTGCGCTCGCTCAACATGCTGTGCCCTGCCGACATCGCCATCCGCACAATTTACCAGGCTGCTCCGGATTTTTCCGCGCGCTTTGACGCGCGCTCGCGCAGTTACACCTATCGCATAGCGCCCGCACCGCTAAAACCCGTGCTCACAGCTTCGTTTGTGTGGTGGAATCGCCACGTGCATCACGTGTGCATGGACGACATGAATGCCGCCGCGCAAGCCCTCATTGGCGAGCACAATTTTGAAAGCTTTTGCAAGGCTACTTCGGCTGATGTTCTTAAAGCGCAGGGGTTGTCGCTCCAGCGCTGCATTACGTCGATTAACGTGCATCGCGATTACGTTTTGGGCGAGCAGCTCATTTGCATTGATATTGAAGGCAACGCATTCTTACATAATATGGTTCGCATTATTGCTGGTAGTTTGCTTGAGGTGGGTCGCGGTGCACGGAGTGTGGCGTGGCTGGGTGATGTTCTCGCGGCGCGCACGCGCACAGCAGCTGCGCAAACGGCTCCTGCGTGCGGTCTTACGCTCGAACATGTGGCGTATCCCGCGCAAACGCTTACTCCGTGGCACGAGTAGTTGGATTGCACCCGCGGACCCCACGCCCGCGCAGTACGCACCCGCGCACCCCGCGGACCCCACGCCCGCGACATCCGCGCACCCGCGCACCCCGCGCCTGTGCAGCGCGTACCCCGCGCGCCGCACCCCGCGCGCCACCCCGTTTTTCTCAAATTTTGGTTTTGTCTTGAAGACATAGAACTATCACGTGTTCATCACATATTGAGCGCCAACATAACTCATACTAGAGGTGCTGGCAAGCTCGTATACAACATATCGGGCAATGTGGAGGAGCACTTATAGTCATGGCACCAAAGGTACCTCTTGTTTCAATTATCATTCCTGCGTATAACGTTGCAGGCTATATCTGCAGAGCCATTGAGTCTATTCAGCACCAAACGCTGCGCGACTTTGAGCTGTTGGTGGTAGACGATGGGTCAACCGATAGAACGGGTACCATCCTCGACGCTGCGGCGGAGCGCGATTTTCGCATTACGGTATTTCACACGCCCAACGCCGGCGCGCCCGCAGCCCGCAATTATGCACTTGAGCGCGCTCGTGGCACCTACGTTATGTTTTTCGATGCCGATGATTGGGCCGAAAGTCGCATGCTCGCCGATATGGTGTTGTACATGCAAACGCACGCGCTTGAGCTGGTGATTTCCGGTTTTTACATCGACACTTACTATGGCAAAGACAATCAGCATACAACCGAAATAAAATCCTATCCTACGGGCGTGTTTGCGTCGCAGGACGCGTTTCGCGCGGCAGCGTATCAGCTGTTCGACCAAAATTTGCTGTACACGCCGTGGAATAAGCTGTTTTTGCGCAGCCGCATTGAGGAGCTCAACGTTCGTTTTAAGGATACGTTTTGGGACGATTTTCCGTTTGTGCTCGATTACATTCGCGACGTTTCGCAGGTAGGCGTGGTTGGGCAGCCGTATTACCACTTTATACGTCAGCGTAGCGATTCGGAAACGAGCCGCTGGCGCAAGGAAATGTACGAAAAGCGCGAAGAAGAGCATCGGTGGATGTGCGATTTGTATGAGCACTGGGGGCTTGCGCACGAGCCGCGCAGTTTTGAGATGATTCAGCGCAGGTATATTGAGCGGCTTATTGGCTGCATTGAAAACGTGTGTAATCCTGCGTGTACGCTAAGTAAGGCCGAAAAAATTGCAGCCATTCAGCAGATGATTGAAACTCCTCAAGCACAAAAAGCGGTATTATATTCGCAGCCAAAAAGCGCGATGATGCGCTGTATGTTGCTGCCCATTCGCTACAAAAATGCGCAGCTTGCATACCGTGAAGGGGCGTTTATTTCGTTTGTGAAGCGGAAGAATGCTCGGCTGTTTGCGCAGCTCAAAGCGCGTAGGTAGGCTAAAAGCGGAAGAAAGCCAAACGTTCACAACAGGCACACAGCCACAACAGGCACAAAGCCACAACAAAAAGAATTGAGGCACTATGGCAACGAAGGAACAAATTGCGCAGGCACTCTTAAGCATTAAAGCGGTGTATTTGCGTCCAAACGACCCATTTACCTGGGCAAGTGGAATAATTAGCCCCATTTATTGTGACAATCGTCTCACGCTTAGCTACCCTGATGTGCGTACGCTTATCGACGAGTCGCTGGCGCAAACGGTGCGCGAGCTGTACCCCGATGTGCAAATTCTTATGGGCACATCAACCGCTGGTATTGCGCATGCTGCAATTGCCGCCGACCGCCTGGGCATTCCTATGGGGTACGTGCGCGGTTCGGCAAAAGACCACGGTCGCAAAAATCAAATTGAGGGTCGCATTTCGAGCGGCGAAAAAACAGTAGTTATTGAGGACCTCATTTCTACTGGCGGCAGTGTGCTCGAATGCGTCGATCCGTTGCGCGAGGTTGGCGCCGACGTGCTGGGCGTTGTAAGCATTTTTACCTACGGCATGAAAAAGTCGTTTGAACGCTTAGGCGCAGCTCACGTGCACAATACCAGTTTGTGCGACCTTGATACGCTTATCGACGTTGCTGTTGAGGAGAATTACATCCAAGCTGAGGACGCGCCGCGTTTGCGCGCGTTTCGCGATAATCCATCCGATACGTCGTGGAGAGCGCTTTCGAGCAATTAGCGCGGCGTGCTGTGCGCGCGGCGTAGTGTGAGGCGCGTAGCCTAGCCACAACTAAGAACCAAATAAGCTGCACTGAAATGATTGTTGCCGCTGTGCATCCGCGCAGCGGCAACTTTTTTATGCGTCCGTTGCGTTTCGGCGTCGCTCAGGCGCGATATTTGAAAAATAATCAACTTGACAAGAGGTTTGGGTTGAGGGGAGAAGCGATATTTGAAAAATAATCACATTGACACGAGTTTCGGGCAGGGGGTTAACGCGCGCTTTGCGGCAGCGGCACGTTTTCCCAGGAAAGGAAAACTAAGCGTGATGCAGCTTGTCCGCACAGCTTTGGCGTGCAGGTTTTTACGCGTGAAAACTCGTGTCAATTTGAGTATTTTTCAAATCTTCAACCCGCGCCACTTTATAGCCGCGCGCAAACTCGTGTCAATCTGCATTATTTTCAAATCCAAGAAAAAGTGCGTCACAAAGTGCGCCTTAAAGCTCGCCGAAAATTTCCGCGCGCACCCAAGCATGCATGCATCCACGCCCTGCACGCCTGCATGCCCGCCAGCCCGTCGGCTATCAAAAAATCTTCACAAAACTGATAAAACGTCGGCAACGAACGGAAACTTTCGTTAAAATTGATGCTGTATAGCTATACCCAGCGCTATACCTGTACTCAGTCATAATCAAACTAAGCGCCCTACCAGGTGTTTTTATGCTCTTCTAGGTGCTTTGTTATGGTTTATTAGGTTTATGCCTTGATGTTAGGAGAACATATGTCGTTGCAACAACATGAGCAAACCATTCGCGGCGCGCGCACGATGCCCGTCCGCCTACGTCGTTTTTCGCTACCAGTGCTGCCAGTATGTGCTGCATCAGCTGCAGTGCTTGCTGGAACAATGTTGCTGGGGGGGGGTCTTGCTTCTAAGGCATTTGCCGACGGCTATGTAAACGGCACTAACACGTATTATGGCTACAAAGCCGATGCTGGGTATAGTGAAGATCGCCTGCGTATTGAGGTGCATTATTACAACACGCTTCAAGGCGCGTTAAATGCTGATGCAAGCCAGGAAAATCCGCTGGGTAAATTTATACGCGTTCGCTATATTGCAAACGATCCGCTCGAACAAGGCAAAACTCCCGACCGCTGGGCGCTGCGTCCATTTTGGTGGTTTGGCGTGCCTGAGGGTGTAACCAATGTTCAGCACATTACGCTGCAGCGCAACGAGGCAGGAAAATGTGATCCAAGTGCCGTGCATAAGCGTGGCGAAAAGAATAATGCATGCGCAACGCGTAAAGACTTTGTGATTGCTTCGGACAACGTTTATGCAAATCCGCAGGATTGGCAGGGTATTTCGCGCTGGTACAAAGAGGGTAATGAGCTTAATAAAACGCTCAACGATTACGTCCTTAACCAGTATGACAACAGTGGAAACACCAATAATCAATGGAATAATTACAAACCTGATGACGACCCTGCAACCGATGGTCTTTCGGCAATTTTTACCGACTGGGAATCGGCTGGTACGCGCTATTACGATTTTAGTTATGTTGCGGAAATTACCGATAGCGCTTACAAGCAGCGTGACAAAAAGCCCCTGCGTTTTGCTGCAGGTATTCGACGCACGGTTGGCAACTGGCGCTATGCTGCTGGTTTAACACAAGTGTTGCCTGCCATATCCGAGCATGTTTCCGTGGCGTATCCTGCGGTAACGCCGGTTGTAAACACGCGCGCGGTTTCTGACGACGAAAAAAAGGCAATTATTGCTGCTATTAAAGAAGCTAACAAGAATAACGAGAACTTTAACAAATTCCTTAAAGAGGGCGACGACGGCATTACCATTGGCCAAGAAGGAACTGCAACGGTAACGTTTAGCGACAATACGACGGTTGTGCTGCCAGGTACGTTGCTTGTGGAGCAAAAGCTTAAAATGTCCGAGCAGTATAAGCCCACTTTGCCCAAGAAAACGCCTGTTATAAATTTGTATCAGCTCACTCCCGACGAAAAAACAAAGGTACGTCAGGCGATTATTGATGCGAATGGAAATGAGAATCCGAACGACTTTTTGAAGAACCTCAAGAAGGATTCTGGTGGTCAGTATGACCTTACCGTTGAGGAAAATGGTGATGTAGAGGCAACCTACACGGATGGCTCTTCCTACACGCTTTCCGCCTCTGACGTGGTGTTTCAAGGTGCAACTATTGCCGAGTGGGCGCCGTACACGGTGCCTTCGCCCATTGAGGTTGATAATGTAAAGGCGCTTAACAATCAAGATCTTGCCAACATTAAAAAGGCTTTTAATGACGCAAACAAGGATTTGCCGGTATATAAAGATGCACAAAAAGCAGATGCTGATAACTACATAAAAGTTAATGTATCGAGCGGCGACGTAACCATTAAATGGAAAGACGGCTCTACTACCACTATCCAGGCCTGGCAGTTCCTCAAAGAACGTCCAAAAACTCCTGAGCCGCAACCGAACCCTAATCCTGAGAGCAAAAAACACTTTAAGGTAACGCCCGCGGCGCAGCCTACAACGGTAACGTTTGATCCGTTTAGTCTTAAAGCGGAGGATCTTACTGCTGCAGGTCCAACCCAAGCGGCATTAGACAACCTCAAAGATACGCTCGCGGGCTTCGTAAAGGACGCAGATACACAACAGAAAGTTGACGAATTAACTGTTTTGACTATTGAGTATGGCGTTGATGCAAATGGTGCAGGAACGGTAACCTTTAAGGCATCTGGTTATGAGGATGCAACCTATCCAATGGGTGTATTCTTTAAGCAAAAACTCGATAAACAAACACCAAAGGAAACAGCGCATAATCCACAAGGTAAAACGCAGTATAAATACAAGGTTAAACCAGTTCAAATCGATGGTAATACTCCAACACCACAAAACCAAATAGAAGCGCTTAAGCAATTTGTACTGTCTAACTATGGTACTGATGTTTCGAGTGATAGCGGCGCAAATACTGGTACATACGTGCTAAAACAGACGGATACTCCTGTGAGTGGTACGGAAGGTATTCAGTATTATGATAAGGATGCAGCTGAACCCGCGGGTGTAACAACGATTAGTCTTGAAACAGATGGCAGCATTAAAGTTCAAGGGTTTGAAAAGGGCGACAACAACTCAAAGGAGCTCTTTACTGTTCCTGTAAGTGAACTGTACGTGAAAAAGACTACCACTCCAGTTGACCATACGGTTTCTGACTTGAAGGAGCTCGCTAAGCAAATCCGTGATAAACAGAAACAGAAAGGTGTAACTGACGCCGACTTTAAGCGTGTGGGCATTGACAGCGCCGACGACGATACCATCAATGGCATGGACGAGGGCAAGCTGCGCGAGCTTATAAAGAAACTCAGCGAGGCCAAGCACCTTGATCGTAAACCTAATCCAATTGGCAATATTGAGGTTGACGACCCCAATAACCTAACGGAAGAAGACTTTAAAGCTGCAGTGAAAGCATTCTTGCAGGCCAATTACGACAATGCGGAAAACATTTCCATTGATAAGATCCCATATATCATTCCAAAGACCCTTACGCCTAAAAAGGGTACCGTGCTGATGGAGCTTACGTCGGACGCGAACCCAGGCGGCATTGATAGCGTAAAATACACTAATAGCGAGTACAAGAAGCTTGTATTTTGCAAGTCTACGGGTGATAAGTTATTTACTGTTAGTGTAACGTACAAAAAGAAAACTACTTCACCTGCCGTAACCGCTGAAGAGCTGAAGCAGATGAAGGATGCAGCAAAGGCAACGATCGATCGCAACCCTAACTTAACAAAAGACCAAAAAACGCAGCTTAAGGGTGAGATTGATAACGCACAAACTCCTGATGCTATTAAAGACATCTTGAAAAAGGCAGAAAATCAAGCAAATACAAACAAGACTTCTACCGATCCTAAGGTACAAGGGGAAATTACAAACAACAAGAGCGGCACCGATGCGCAAGCGGCTGCAAACGACAAGAAGGAACAGGAAGATAAACAGAAGCAAAGCGACAAACAAAATCAGCAGCTACAACAAGATAAAAAGGATGCCAGCGATACAATTGATGGTCTTGGTAACCTTACAAAAGATGAAAAAGACAAGCTGAAACAGGAGATTAATGGCGCAGATACGCCAGCTGCTGTGCAGCAGATCCTAGAAAAAGCGAAAGCCATTAATAACGCTAAGGACGCTTTGCAAAATGATGTAAACAAAGGCGCGCTGCCCTTCCTCGACCATGGCACTGGTAAAGACGAGGATAAGGCACTAAACGACCTACTTGGCGGTACATCCCAAAAAGATGCAACACTTACCGCGCTTGAGCAGGCACTAAAGGCTGATAACGCAACAGCAGATAGCATTACTAACGCACTTAAGGCTGCACAGCGTCAAAACGGCATTAACGAAGCAACTGCAAAAGCGAAAGCTACCGCCACGCTTGAAGCGAAAGAAAAAGCGCTTAAGGATGCCTATGACAAGCTTACACCTGAACAACAGGCAAATGCTAAGCAGCAATATGAAGCAGCTACTACCGCCATTTCAACTGCTAAAGAGAACGTAACGAAGGCAACCAAGCCGTCACAGATTGCAACTGCACTTGCTAGCGTAACGGACGAAACCATCAACGCAGCTAAAAAGGCTATTGAAGATGCGAAGGGCACACGTGATACATCGCAGAACACAAACGACAACGCCGATGCCCTTACCCAAGAGAAGAACGCACAAAAGCAGCGCATTGACAGCAGCAATCTTTCGCCCGAAGACAAGAAAAAGGTTAAAGACGACATCGACAACAATTCGTACAGGCTAGGCGATGCTACGGGTATTGCCAACCGTGCGCTTAAGGCGCAGAAGATTGACGACGCGCTTAAAAAGATTGATGAGCTTAAGCACCTAAACAATGCGCAGAAGAAGGCGTTTAAGGATATTATTTCCAGCACCGACGCCGAAAATCACAAGGATGCTAACGGCAACGATACAGGTGTGGACGACATTGACGACGCGCTTGCGAATGCAACGAACACCGATAACGCAATGGCGCGTCTTGAGGTGCTGAAAGAGCAAGCTGACACGTTTGCAAAGGGTAACGAATATAAGAACGCTGATCAGGGCAAGAAAAACGACTTTGACGCAGCAGCAAGCGCTGCTGCTGCAGTGCTTAATAAAGAGCAGGGCGACAGCAAGGGCGCAGCCGAAGTAAACACGCTGTATAGCGATTTGCTTAAAGCAATGCAGGCGATTGACTCTACTGTTGAGGGTAAGCTTCGCACTGAAGCACTGAGCTGCGAAGTTGATGCTGACAAGCTCTTAGTGCCCGATGATACAACAGACCCAAAGAAGCCGGGAAGCTCGAAGTATATAACTGCTTCGCCCGATAAGAAAACGGCGTTTGATACTGCGTTGCAAGAGGCAAAGCAAGCCCTTGATGCTGCGAACTCCACACATGTGACTACAGCTGATAGTGTCGCTGAAGCGCAGAAAAAAGTAGACGACGCACTTGATAAGCTGATAAAGGCGCGCGTGGCGCTCGATGGAGTGGATACAAAGCCGCTGGTAGACGAGGTTGCTGGTGCGGATGCAACTAAGGATACACCAGAGTACAAGTATGCCGACAAGGAAAAGCAAGCTGCATACGACAAGGCAATTGAGGATGCACAGAAGCTGCTTGATAAGCTGACAGGAAAAGGCGCGGGCGCTCAGCCTGGCGGGCAACCTGGACAGCCTGGTGGACAGCCTGGACAGGGCGGAGATCAGCTCACAACAAAGGAGCAAAAGCAAGATGCCCTCAATAAGGCGCTTAGTGCCATAGCAGATGCAAAAGCAGCTCTCGATGGCAAAGAACCTACGGGTGCGGAGGACTTCTACGCGCTGCACGCGATGTATCGCCTGTATAATCCTTACACGCATGAGCACCTGTTTACCACTGATGCTGCCGAAAAGGACAACCTTGTTTCCCTTGGTTGGAACTTTGAGGGTATAACTGGCAAAGTGTACATGCATGGCGAAAAGGGCGGCGTGTACCGCTTGTACAATCCAAACACGGGCGAGCACCACTACACCACCAAAGAAGACGAGGTAGCAGCATGCGTAAAGGCGGGCTGGAGAAACGAAGGTGTGAAGTTCTTTAGCGTGTTGGATGAGGATAAGCAGACAGTTGGCATGGTAAGTATGTACAACCCCTACGAAAAGAAGTTCTACCACCACTACACGTCTGACGCAGACGAGATCGCCAAGATGGTGAAAGATGGTTGGCGCAAAGAAGAGATAAAGTGGTACGCCGCTAAGTAGCACCTATAGGCTTTAATCCAAGCATACAAAAGCAATGTGTGCACTGCCTTGCAAAACCGCAAGGCAGTGCGTTTTTATGAAGCTACGTATACAGCAGATCCAAATTTGCAGTATCAACAAGTTGCTACCGATACAAAGACGGTAGACGGTAAAAACAAGTCCTAACTAGCGCAATGAAAATAGACGGGTAAACATCGAATGTAGAATATATGAAGGCTAACCAATATAAGATTTATCTTGTACAATACCCAAGTTAAGAGTTATGCATAAAAGGTTGGCAATTCGTGAAAACACTGACAAAATCCTCGACAGACAGACAGACAGACAGACAGACAGACAGACAGACAGACAGACAGACAGAC